>NZ_JBNNOR010000001.1:0-656398 GCF_050274955.1 Peribacillus sp. NPDC006672 | reverse complement strand
TCCTTTGGAACCACTACATCATAAATGGCCATATGAGGACTAAAAACCATAGACGTTTGTTTTTGAATCATCGTACTCACCCACATAAATTTATTACCTTGATTATAAAACAAAAAAAGGTAGATTTCCTCAGAATAAACTGAGAAAATCTACCTCTATTGGCCCGAAGGGACTTTTTCAGTGCCCTCCCCATGCCATCCTTTTTTTTATGGCTTGTACAATTTGAACGTTGATTGGAACGTAGGGTACTCGCTTTCCGCGGGCGGTCCGCCCTCGGCGCCTTTGCGCCTGTGGGGTCTCCCTTGGACGCGCTTTTCCCGCAGGAGTCTCGCACACCCGCTCCAATCAACTTTGTTTTAACAACTAGATATAACCGCTTTTGCCTACAGTCTTTTTTGTTTTAAAATAGGAGTATTAAAACTTGAGGTGATGACGATGCTATCTTATCTTAATGACAGCTTCAAAAAGGAAGTTAATAAGTGCAGAGCACGTATTCGTTGATTCAACACATTTGAAAGCCAGTGCGAATAAGCGAAAATTAGAAAAGAAAATCGTTCGTAAGGAAACAAGAGCATATCAAGGACGCCTTCAAGAAGAAATAAATCAAGATCGTGAAAACAAGGGAAAGGTTCCACCAGATAAATTTGATAAAGAAGAAACCAAAGAGATTAAAGAACATACAACTGACTCTGAGAGTGGCTACTATGTAAAAGATGAACGAACAAAACAGTTTGCCTATTCATTTCATGCGGCTGCAGACTGCAACGGTTTTGTATAAAGTCCAAGAATGGCTAATATAGAGGACTCGTAGACGCCCAATCTCTTAATCTTGAGCAAAATTCAAAGGGGATTTCAAAAGGGGTCCGGAATTAAAACATTCCGACCCCCTTTTGTCTACAAACTGAAAGGATGGCCCATGCCATCCTTTTTTTATTCTTTATTGACGACAGCCGCTTCATGAAGGGCCAAATCCAAATGGATAAGATCTTCGTACGTCTCACGTTTGATGACCAATCGGGCTTCTCCTTTTTCGGCAAAGACGACAGCCGGCCTCGGAATCCGATTGTAATTATTCGACATGGAATATCCATATGCCCCTGTACAAAAAACTGCCAAGACATCACCGCGTCCGGCTTTTGGCAATGGTAAATCCCAAATCAACATATCTCCGCTTTCGCAGCATTTCCCAGCAATAGACACTGTCTCTTCTACAGAGTCAAGTGGGCGGTTTGCAAGAATTGCATCATACTTCGCTTCATAAAGAGCTGGACGTATGTTATCACTCATGCCCCCATCAACGGCTATATATTTACGGACATTAGGCACTTCCTTTTCAGAACCGACCTTATACAAGGTCACACCGGCGTCTCCGACTAATGAACGGCCAGGTTCAATCCAGATTTCAGGCATCACTAAATCAGAGTCAGCAATCAGGTTCTGCACTTCCCTAACAATTTCTTCTACATATTGAGATGCCGGTAGCGGGTCGTCCTCATGTGTATACCGAATTCCGAATCCCCCCCCGAGATTCAATACCTTTGGTTGAAACTCTATCGAACCATGCCAATCATTTAACTTGCCGATAATTTTTTGGGCCGCCAGAAGGAAACCGGTCGTTTGAAATATCTGGGAACCGATATGACAGTGCAATCCCAGTACTTCCAGAAACTCACTTTCCAGTGCTTGTCGAAGGGCGCCTTCCGCCTGTCCGTTAATAAGATCAAAACCAAATTTCGAATCCTCTTGCCCTGTCAAGATATAATCATGCGTATGGGCTTCAATACCTGGTGTTACACGAAGAAGGATTTTCACCTTTTGTTCACGGTTTGTACAAATTTCTTCCAAAAGTGCCAACTCTGAAAAATTATCGACTACTATACAGCCAATTTCATAATCCAAAGCCATATGCAGCTCTTCTTCACTTTTGTTATTTCCATGAAAGTGAATGCGTTCAGTTGGGAAGTTTGCCTTAATCGCCGTAAACAATTCCCCCGCTGAGACAACATCGAGAGAAAGCCCTTCTTGATCAGCCAACTGAATCATGGCAATCGAAGAAAAAGCCTTACTTGCGTAAGCAACTTGGGCTGAGATCCCCAATTCTTCAAAAGTTCTCTTGAACCCTCTTGCCCGTTCACGAATTAGCTCTACATCATAAACATATAATGGAGTGCCGAATTGTTCGATCAATTCGATTGTGTCCACTCCGCCAATCTCCAGATGTCCCCGTTCATTGACACCACTGGTTCCGTACAAATGCATGATAGCCTCACCTTCCTGACTTAAAACTAAAGATTGATAAGAATGAGGCAGCCTCAATAAAGAAACCCTGATGTAAGTGAAAAAGGGTTTTCTAAATGAACAAGCCTCATCCGAATCAATCAATTATCCCATTGAATATCGTTCTCTATGACTGCTTAGTAGTTCGAAGGGAAAGACAGATTGGTTTAACCTCAAAGAGCCATAAGCGCTCTATCTCTTTGTGAAGCCTTAAACTTTACCGCTTTTTCCGAATAAAATTAAATTAACACAACTTTTCGACAACATCAACCTTAAGATTTTCTTGGCTGCCTATATTTATCCTGGGGATGCACAATACTAGGACGCTCCGCAGCTCCTGGATAAGGTCTTCTTAATAGAATATGTGACAAGCCCTTTGGCTGAAAGGGGATAAGCGGCCATAAATAAGGTGTATTTAACGTTTTTATACTAGTAAGCAAAATAAGGTAGAGTGTGATGCCTATTATTAAGCCAGGCACTTTAAAGATAGCAACCAACACAATCAATACTAAACGGGAAATTTTATTCGCAACCCCCAATTCTAAACTTGGAGTGACAAAAGTGCCGATTGTCGCTACGGAAGCATAGAGAACCACTTCAGGAACAAATAGGCCAACATCTATCGCTATCTGTCCAATCAAAACTGCCGCAACCAAGCCCATTGCCGTAGAAAGCGGGGTCGGGGTATGAATGGCTGCCATCCTTAAGAATTCTATTCCTATATCGGAAATAAAGATTTGGACCACAATTGGTATATGCGTTTTATCATTCGGTCCGATAAACTCTAACTTATCCGGTAAAAGCGATGGCTCCAAAGCAAACAATAACCATATCGGCAACAAATATAACGAAACGAATATCCCTAGAAAACGTGTCCAGCGCACCATCGTTCCAACAGCAGGTGACTGCCTATACTCCTCGGCATGCTGCATGTGATGGAAAAGAGTGGACGGCGTAATGATGACACTTGGAGATGTATCCACATAAATCAGAACATGCCCCTCAAGTAAATGTGTTGCCGCTACATCAGCCCGTTCCGTATACCTTACAAGCGGGTATGGGTTATAGCCTTGCTTGACGATGAACTCTTCGATCGTTTTATCAGCCATCGTTATGCCATCAACCTCAATGCTATTCAATTCCTTACGAACGATATCTATTAAATCAGGATCGGCAATATCTTTAATGTAGCCGATGGATATATCCGTTTTCGAACGTTCCCCTACGCGCAGCATTTCAAATCGTAATCTTTCATCCCGGATTCTTCTTCTTGTTATCGCTGTATTAACGATGATGTTTTCGACAAAACCATCCCTGGATCCACGGACGACTTTTTCCGTATCGGGTTCTTCTGGCTGTCTTCCGGGATAACTCCTGACATCAACAACCAATCCTATTGGTTTACCATCGACAACGATGACTATTAATCCTGATAATACCTTATCAACTAGCTCATCCATCGTCGCTAATTCTTCAACTGATTGGTGTACGAGCAAGCCTTTGATTACATCAAAAACTTTTGAACTAATGATTTCAGTATTTCTATTATGGATTAGTGAGTTCAGGATTTCAATGATGTACTCTGTATCCGTCAGGCCATTTATATAGTAAAGATGGACATCTTTTCTTAAGACCTTTATCCTTCTTACTCCTAAATCGAAGCTGACACCCAGACCTACTTTCTCTTCCATGTACGCGTCAACTTCCGCTACCCTATTCGGAATCGGTTTCATATTTTGAGGTTTTTCTGAAGTCATCATGATCACTCCTTTCCAATATGATTTCCACCGCTAGCTTTGTGATCGGTGCTCCTCTTTTAAAATCATCCTGATGGGACATTTTTCCGATATCCCCTATCCCCACTACTATGGGAACATGTAATTGATCGATACAATACACTGTATCTCCTGTAATCTTGCCCATTTCAAATTCCTCGGCGCCGTATTTATCCACCCCGTTCGGTGTCAAATTACCATCCCGGTCAATACAGATATCCACCTTGGTCCATTCTTCCCTTCTAGTCTTTGAAGCGACCGCTATCACGCCAAGGACATTAATATCAGGATGTCTGGCAACTACCTTCATTGCCTGTTCGCCTGATCCTTCACCGATAAAACCGCTATCATCAAACATGACCAATACGGGATCATACTTTGCCTTTTTTATTAATTCAATAAGCTCCAAGCCCGTATATCGTGATGGATTACCTTGGGACATGGAGATACATCTTCCCCCAATTTCCTTGGCTACAAGCTCGACAGCCCGTTTAGCATACTCATCTCCATCCGTAATCAATATCACTTTTCGTTTGGTCACCATCTTGGGCCTACCTTTCATCATCAGGAATAGTTACCTCTTTAATTTATAAATCGACAAAATAAATCCATTGGAATAATGATCCGGCTATTTTCCCTAATACAAGTGCCATTAACAGATAAATGATTTTCTCTTGAATACCGATTCGCTTAGACAGAACCGGAAATACATTTAGGACTTCAGTTAAGGCAGCAGCAAGCATCCCATTGAAGATCCCGTCAGCCAAGCCGATCGGAATTAACAAAAATTTCGGGAGGGAAAGTTCCGTTTCCTGTAATCCGAACCATGTTCCTGCGACAACGCCGGCAATGATGGCCCCTTCGTAGAAATGTATCATTTTCATTGTTTTTGTCAGCTGAGTCAGTCTCGGAATCACCCCAAGTACAGTTAAAAACGCTACAAAACCGGCACCTGTTGCGAAACCTCCGGCTAAACCGACAAAGATTCCGAAGATAATTTTACCTGTCATCAAGATGGCGCACGTTCTCCTTATTTTCATTCATGGTTACATAACGGTCCAAATCCTGCTGATAGTTGAACATTTCAACCTCGAGCGGACTAGGCTCCTCATTGAAGCGTTTTTTAAAAAAGTGATTAAAAAATAAGATCATGCCCATACCAAGGCCGAAACTATATGGGATTTGAATCAGCAATGGCTTTTCTTCCACTTTTCCAGTTATTATAGTGAAGATTCTTTGGTGCACTTCCCCCATACTTACATCCACATGAAAATTCATGATGGTCATCCCGCCGCCGACAAACAACAGGAACCAGACTAAGGCGAAAGTCAGGAATGACATTTTCTTTTTCGAGAGAATGATTTCGATGATCGTTTGGGAGGGCCCGAATGTCTCCACTTCAATAGTTGGATCCATTTTACGAATTGCCATGATAACTTGAGCCAAATCAATGACAATAATATTCTTATCTTCCTTTTTGACCGTTAATAATATGATGTCCTCGATGATTTGAATCACTTCTTCAGGTCCGATTACCCTTGCAATATCTTTTATCCTCACCGTTTGATTTCCATTTACTTGTAAACGGTTCCTCATCCTGATATATACAACTGCCACTTTCATCACATCCCGACCTTTTATTTCCTTATGCTAATAGTATGGATTGGAAACAGATTGAAAATGCAAGAAGTGACCCATGTCCAGATATTACTAATTAATAACAACAAAAAGACACGCTGCAATGACAGCGTGTCTTTTTGTTGACATTATAAATTAATGAGTGGGGAAGAAAATCAGCTGAACCAAAAATATTAATCCAAAAATATAAATGAGCGGATGTACCGATTTTCCTTTTCCACTGAATACCTTCATAAGGGGATATGTTATGAAACCGATCGCAATCCCTGTAGATATGCTTGAAGTAAGCGGCATCGTTAAAATGATTGCAAATGCCGGAAATGCTTCATCGAAAATTTTCCAATTGACTTTAGCCAGGCCTTCCATCATGAAACATCCTACGATGATCAAAACGGGAGCTGTGATTGCTTGAACTGAAGAAATTGCCGATATTAATGGAGAAAAGAAAATGGATGCAGCGAACAGGATTGCCACAACAGTAGCAGTTAACCCCGTACGTCCGCCTGCGGCTACTCCTGTGCTCGATTCAACGTAAGCCGTTGAAGGACTTGTTCCAAACATCGAGCCGACTGTCGTCGCAATCGCATCACCTAAAAATGCTTTCTTTGCACGAGGGATTTTCCCATCCTTCGTTAATCCTGCCTGTTCCGTCACGCCAATCAAGGTACCTGTCGTATCAAAGATCGTCACAAGTAAAAAGGCGAAAACAACTGAATATAAAGAATGCGTGAAGACCCCGGCAATATCGATATCGAAAAATACCGGTGTTGGAGGTACAGATAAGACTCCATCAAAGTTGAGCAAACCGATAAAGTAGCCAATGATTGCCGTAATGATCATACCAATAAAAATTGCCCCTTTAATATTACGGGCCATAAAAATCAAGGTAATGAATAAGCCTGCTAACGCTAAAACGGTTCCAGGCTGATGCAAATCGCCAAGAGTCACCATCGTTGATTCATTAGGTACAACGATTCCAGCGTTTTTTAATCCGATAAACGCAATGAATAAACCAATTCCAGATGTGATTCCATATTTTAATGAGTTAGGAATCGCATCAATTATCATTTTACGCAAGCTTGTCACGCTAATTAATAGAAATAGCAAACCCGCAATGAAAACCGTACCGAATACGGTCTGATATGAGAGGCCCTGAGCCCCCACTACGCTGGCGAAATAAGCATTCAAACCCATTCCTGGCGCTATCGCAATCGGGTATTTTGCTACCAGCCCCATGATAAGAGTACCGATCACCGCTGATATGACCGTTGCCATGAAAACCTGTTCAAATGGAATTCCGATTGAAGACAATAAAGCCGGATTCACAATAAGGATATAAACCATAGTTAAAAATGTCGTAACACCCGCCATTACTTCTGTACGGACATCCGTCCCATTTTCTTTTAGGGAGAAAAACTTTTCCATAAACATATTTAGACCTCCAGATCTAAAGGAAACACCGACAACCGTTTGCACGTAAAGACAAGGTGTCCTAAAATTGTACTGCATCGACGCTTTTCCTTATCAATTATTCGTTGAAAGAAAGATAAAAAACGAATGAAAAACACGACCTTTACTATAATATTCGTTTTTAATTCTAATTTCAACTAAAAAAATGAATCCACTCATATTTTCATTTTTATCTACCCGGATCACTAAGGGAATTACTTTTACTTTTTCCTAAAATCGAGATTTATCTCCAGCCAAAAAAAAACCACATGAATCACTGATTCATGTGGTTTTTCATTTGCTGAAGAATCTTCTTTTCCAGCCTTGACACCTGAACTTGGGAAATACCAAGCCTTGCCGCTACTTCCGATTGCGTCTGATCTTTATAATACCTCAGGAAAACAATCAGCCTTTCGCGCTCATTCAATTCATGTATGGCTTCTTTCAAAGCGATTTGATCAAACCAAGATGTTTCGTTATGGTCGGCAATCTGGTCAAGAAGAGTAATGGGATCTCCATCATTTTCGTAAACCGTTTCATGGATGGATGAAGGGCTCCTGCTAGCTTCTTGGGCCATGATGATCTCCTCTGGCGACAGCTCAAGGTGTTCCGCCAATTCATTGACAGTCGGGACGCGGCCATACGTCTTGGAAAGCTCCTCTTTGGCCCTGCGAATTTTATTCGCCATTTCCTTTAGAGACCGGCTTACTTTAACCGTTCCGTCATCACGAATAAAACGTTGGATTTCACCAATAATCATTGGCACAGCATACGTTGAGAATTTCACTTCAAACGATAAGTCAAATTTATCCACGGACTTCAACAGGCCAATACAGCCAATTTGATAAAGGTCGTCCGGTTCATAACCTCGATTGAGGAATCTTTGCACGACTGACCATACAAGCCTAAGATTGCTATTGACAATCAGGTTCCTTGCATCTTGGTCACCGCTCTGGCTGCGTTGGATTAAATTCCGCAATTCCTCATCTTTTAAATGGGGCTGGCCTTTCTTGCTCTTCTCGTTTTTAACCTCCACATCCATATGCAAGTCTCCCTTAATTGCACAAAGCTCTGCTTGTAGTTAAGTGCTTTTTTAATCGAATGATCGTACCTTCGCCCTTATGGGAAATTATATTGATTTCATCCATGAAGTTTTCCATGATAGTGAATCCCATACCGGAACGTTCAAGTTCGGGTTTTGTCGTAAATAACGGCTGTTTAGCCTCCTCGACGTCCTCAATGCCCAGTCCTTCATCACGGATGGTCAATTCCACAGTATCGCCTTCGATGACCACTGAAATGTAGACCCAGCCTTCCGGGTCACTCTCATACCCATGGATAATCGAATTCGTAACGGCCTCTGACACGACAGTCTTGATCTCTGTCAATTCATCCATCGTAGGGTCCAATTGGGCAATGAAAGCTGCAACAGTTACCCTTGCAAAAGATTCGTTTTGGCTTAGTGCAGAAAATTTTGTTTCCATTTTATTTTTCATCTTAGGCAACCCCCAGTCTTTGCAAAGCGTTTTTTTCGGATAGTTCCATTTTAACAATTTTAAACAACCCTGACATCTCAAATAACCGCTTTACCGCTGGAGAAATTGCACAGACCACCATTTCACCTTGCTTTTTGTTTACCTGCTTATACCGCCCTAAAATAACTCCGAGCCCTGAACTGTCCATAAAATGCAATTCTTCCATGTTAAGGATAATATGCTTGATGTTATGCTTTTGAATGGCTGCCTCTGCCTGGTTCTTCAATTTTTCTGCTGTATGATGATCTAAATCACCTTTGAGACGAATGCACAATACTCGGTTTTTCGCCTCCATATTAATCGTAAGACTCACTATATACAGCCTCCTTCACTGTCTTATAAAGAGTCAAATTCTCTTTTTCACCTGCCGATTCCTTCTTACAGGCAAAACTAGTGGTTTTTCGCCTAAATTAGTACGATTAACAGGCATTGCGACAATTTATTCTATTTAGCTTGAGTAAACATGCCGAAAGCCCTTTTATACATTTGCCACCAACTGGCATTTTCAACAGTTTCCTTCGCGACAATCGGAGATTCGACATAAACTTTACCCTTTTTCTTCAATTCAAGCGTACCAATTTGATCACCTTTTTTAATGGGGGCTTTCAAATCTTTATCAATAGTGATTTTTTTTGTAAAGTCCTTTGCTTTTCCGTTCTTGGCTGTCAAAACTGAAATAGGTTCACTTGTCACTCCCACCACGGATTTCTTATGGCCTTTACTTACCTTTTCTTCACCTAACACCTCGCCGCGCTTGTAAATCGGATATGTGATGTATTGTGAAAATGCATAATCTAACATCTTGGTGACCTGGGCGTTGCGTTCCTTTGGAGAAACGGCTCCGAAAACGACGGCAATGACACGCATATTCCCTTTTTTTGCTGTTGCTGTCAAACAATACTTCGCTTCATTTGTGAATCCTGTCTTCAGTCCATCCACTCCAGGGTAAAACTTCACTAATCTGTTCGTGTTGACAAGCCAGAATTTCTTTTCGGTATTTTCACGGAGATAATCTTCATATGTACCCGTGAACCTTGTAATCGTATCGTATTTCAATAGTTCCTTCGCCATGATCGACATATCATGGGCCGAACTGTAATGATCTTTAACAGGAAGGCCTGTTGCGTTTTGGAACTTTGTATTTTTCAATCCGAGGTCTTTCGCCTTTTTGTTCATTTTCCTAACAAACTCTTCTTCCGAACCAGCAAGACGTTCAGCCATCGCGACCGATGCATCATTCGCCGAACCAATCGAGATGCCCTTAAGCATTTGTTCTGCAGTCATCTCTTCACCTGGCTCAAGGAAAATCTGGGAACCGCCCATCGATGCCGCATACTCACTAGTCCTGATTTTCTCCTTCATGCTAAGTTCGCCTTTATCGACCGCTTCCATGATCAGCAGCATCGTCATGATTTTTGTCATGCTTGCCGGTGAAAGGCGAACATCTGCATTTTTATCATATAGAACAGTACCAGTATCCCGTTCAATCAAAATAGCGGATTTAGCATTGGCCGCCAACTCGACACCTTTTTCTTCAGCTGCTTCTGTATGTGGGATGCTAAAACCCATTGCTACTAATACGGTTAAAAATAGAGAAAGAATCCGCTTCATCTCCATACCCTCCAATCTTTATATCATTTATTTTTTCCATCAAACCCATTTTTATACAAATAAAGATGAATTTCGAACATATAATGGATAACGAGTAATGAATTAACAAAAAAATAAAAGAGGCTGCGCATGGGCAGCCTCTTTTAAACATTCATTGGGACAGACAAAAAGACCGCTCTAAATAAAGAGCGGCCTTTTTTTGAAAATATTTATTCCATAATCTCTTTATAGATCAAAGTAGGTTTTTCTACTTTCTCTTTTGAAATCGCAATGCTTTCATATAATTTTTCCTTTACCTTTGAAACATCTTCAAAATTACTGTAAATCGTCACAAGGGATTCACCTTTTGCAACGGTTTCTCCGATTTTTTTACGAAGTATCAGCCCGACTGCCAAATCTATCTCTGATTCTTTTGTCGCCCGGCCTGCTCCTAAAAGCATAGCTGCCGTTCCTACTTCATCAGCGATGATTTCCGATACATATCCGTCCTCTTTCGCTTCCAGCTCGAAAGTATGAGCAGCCTGAGGAAGTTTTTCCGGCTGATCTACAACCGAACCATCGCCTCCCTGCGCTTCTAGGAAGACCTTGAACGAGTTAAGTGCAGAACCATCTTTGATCGCATTTTCAAGCAGGGTTCTTGCTTCTTCAAGCGAGCTTGCCTTTTTGGCAAGGTATACCATATGGCTTCCTAGCGTTAAAGAAAGTTCCGTTAAATCTTCCGGTCCTTCCCCTTTAAGCGTATCGATGGCTTCTTTCACTTCTAAAGCATTTCCGATTGCGTAACCCAGCGGTTGGCTCATATCGGAAATGACAGCCATCGTGTTTCGTCCCACATTATTCCCAATGCTCACCATCGCGTGCGCTAACTCTTCGGAATCTTCAAGAGTTTTCATGAAAGCGCCTGCTCCCGTTTTAACATCGAGTACTATCGCATCTGCACCAGCAGCGATTTTCTTACTCATAATCGAGCCGGCAATCAAACCGATACTATTAACGGTAGCCGTAACATCACGCAATGCATATAACTTTTTGTCCGCTGGGGTCAGGTTGCCACTTTGCCCAATGACAGCTATCTTATTTTTATTTACAAGTCGAATGAACTCGTCATTTTCTATTTCGACATGAAAACCTTGTACAGACTCCAACTTATCGATCGTACCGCCTGTATGACCGAGACCCCGTCCTGACATCTTTGCCACTGGAACACCTACAGCAGCAACCAATGGTCCAAGTACTAGTGTTGTGGTATCACCTACACCGCCTGTTGAATGTTTATCGACCTTAATTCCTTCAATCATCGATAAATCAATTTGATCGCCCGACTCGACCATTGCCATGGTTAAATCAGCACGTTCCTGCTCATTCATCCCTTTGAAATAAACAGCCATTGACCAAGCACTCATTTGGTAATCCGGAATCGATCCATCGGTAAACCCTTTGATAATGAACTGTATTTCTTCAGTAGAAAGAGCCTTTCCATCACGCTTTTTCTCGATTAAATCTACCATTCTCATATTAGAATCCCCACTTTTTTAAAGACACCGCTCTAAAAGGGTGTACTTGTATTTTTTTGGATCGTTTTATATGTCTTTAACGATGTGCTTAACAAATTCCAGAAAACTGCTTTTCACTTTTTCCGTTGTTTCAATTACCTCTACATGCGACAAAGGCTGATCCAGAATACCTGCGGCCATATTGGTAAGGCATGATATTCCTAGCACCTTCATATCGCTATGTCTAGCTACGATAACTTCCGGAACTGTCGACATACCAACTGCATCCCCGCCAAGGATCCTTGCCATTTTCACTTCGGCAGGTGTCTCATAAGTCGGTCCTGTATTTCCGATATAGACACCTTCTTTAATATCCAACCCGAGTGTTGATGCTATTTTTTTAGCTTGTGTCCGAAGGCCTTTATTATAAGCTTCTGACATATCAGGGAACCTAGGGCCGAAACGCTCTTCATTAGGACCAATCAATGGGTTTGCCCCCATTAAATTAATATGATCCGTAATGAGCATCAAGTCACCAGGTGCGAAGCTTTCATTAACGCTTCCCGCAGCATTCGTTACAATTAACTGCTCAACTCCAAGAAGTTTCATTACACGTACTGGAAATGTGACTTTCTCCATGGAGTATCCTTCATAAAAGTGAAAACGCCCCTGCATTGCTACAACTTTTTTGCCACTTAATTGACCAATGACAAGCTGTCCAGCATGTCCTTCAACAGTCGATACCGGAAATTCCGGGATTTCGTGGTATGGAATCGTTATGGGATTTTCAATTTCGTCCGCCAATACTCCAAGTCCAGAACCAAGAATCAGTCCTATCTCCGGGGAGCCTTCAATCTTATTTTTTATAAATGACGCAGCTGTCTCTATTTTATTAAACATCTTTTAATCTCCCCTTATTTTATATCGCCCAATATATTTTTCCCGAAGGCAGGCATTTTCACATCAAAATTGGCAGCGACCGTCGCCCCGATATCAGCAAATGTATCTCTAATTGGCAGCTCGGCACCTTCTGTAAATTGTTTGGAATAAACTAATAATGGGACATATTCACGTGTGTGATCGGTTCCTTCATGGACGGGATCATTCCCGTGATCGGCAGTGATGATCAATAAATCATCCTCTTTCAGTTTTTCAAGGACTTCCGGCATCCGAGCATCGAATTCTTCCAATGCTTTTCCGTATCCCTCAGGATCGCGGCGGTGGCCGTATAAAGCATCAAAGTCGACTAGGTTAATGAAACTTAATCCATTGAAGTCCTGTTCTATCGTTTGGATTAATTTATCCATTCCATCCATATTAGATACGGTCCTTAATGATTCAGTGACGCCTTCCCCATCAAAGATATCCGAGATTTTCCCGATTGCGAGAACATCATATCCAGAATCCTTCAATTCGTCCATTACTGTCCGGTTAAAAGGCTTCAATGCATAATCGTGGCGGTTAGGCGTTCTTTTGAAGCTGCCTGGTTCACCCGTGAAAGGTCTGGCAATCACGCGTCCAACCTTGAACTCATCAGCCATTGTCACCTCACGAGCAATTTCACAAATCTTGTATAATTCATCTATCGGAACGATATCTTCATGTGCAGCAATCTGTAAAACGGAATCAGCTGATGTATATACAATCAACGCACCCGTTTTCATATGTTCCTCACCAAGTCTTTCAATGATTTCCGTTCCGCTTGCCGGGACGTTCCCAATAATTCCACGACCCATTTTTGCCTCAAGTTCATTGACTAATAATTCCGGAAAACCATCGGGAAATACACGGAATGGGGTGGAAATATTCAATCCCATTATTTCCCAATGCCCAGTCATCGTATCTTTTCCTGTAGATGCTTCTTTCATTTTCGTATAGTATGCGAGAGGTTGCTGAGCCTTATCAATCCCTTTTATTTCACGGATATTTCCTAAACCCAATTTTGCGAGAACCGGCATTTTCAATCCATTCATTTTTTCAGCGATATGGCCAAGTGTATCCGCCCCTTTATCACCGAATAAATCGGCATCAGGTGCTTCGCCAATTCCAACTGAATCCATAACCACAACAAATATACGTTTAAACGCTGAATTTCCTTTCATGAGTCATTCCTCCTAAAATAGTAAATCACTTTTTATACTCTCTATAATACCCTTATTCTGCTCAGATACTCTTCAATTAAATGAAATCACGAGAACGTCAGAAGTCTGACCTCTCTACATTGTAAACGATTACCCATGATTGAGACAAATAATATATTTCGAAATGAAACAAACTGTCATCAGATGTGCGCGAGAATCGTCAGCATCCATTTGACAGCCCAGTCCATATCGAAAAAAGGCTGCTTCCTTTAACTGTCTCGCAGTTAAATTCACAACCTTTCTATCATTCTACTATTTTTTAAGCTCGCGGATGGAATTTTGAATATACATCCTTGATCCGTACGTTCGTAATATGTGTATAAATTTGAGTTGTCGAAATATCCGCATGACCCAGCATTTCTTGGACGGCACGTAAATCAGCCCCATTCATCAATAGATGTGTCGCAAAAGAATGACGCAGTGTATGTGGTGTAATTTCTTTTTCTATTTGTGCCGATTTTACAAGTTTTTTTAGAATCTTCCAAAATCCCTGTCTTGTCAGCCTGTTGCCATGATGATTCAAAAAAAGGGAATCCGTCCTGTGCTTGGGGCTGGCCAACCTCCCTCGAGACCCTTCCATATAATGTTCAATGGCACTCAATGCCGTTTGCCCAATCGGAATGATCCTCTCTTTATTTCCTTTCCCTACACACCTGACAAAACCCATCGATGCATGGACATCCCCCACATCCATGGATATCAATTCACTGACACGCATACCTGTCGCATACATCAGTTCCAGCATCGCCTTATCGCGTAATCCGAATTCATCCAATATCTTCGGGGCTTCCAATAATGCTTCAACCTCTTCCATGCTTAATACTTTTGGAAGGCTTCGTTCTGGTTTTGGCGTTTCTATATGTATGGACGGATCCTCATCAGTTACTTTTTCCCTTAGAAGAAATTGATGAAAAGATCGAATGGAGGCAATATGACGCGCTACCGTCTTCGATGATTTCCCTTGATCCTTCAAATGGACGAGAAAATGCAAGATGTTCACCCGCCGTGAATCATTCCAGTCGTTAATGGTTTCGACATCTTTCAGATAGCTCCAATATGATCTTAAGTCGCGCTCATAGGAAACGAGCGTATTCTTGGCAAGTCCTTTTTCAATGGTTAAAAAATGAATGAAATCCCTAATTTGATTCTCCATATTCATTACTCCCCGTTTAAATAAAACAACATTAAGCGTTCAAGCCATGCATCATCACCCGTATCAACAGCCTTCGATACTTTTACGGCCATACCTTTGGGCTCATCATAACGATGATAACTTTGATATTCCTGATTCAACCATACCATTCCTATATAAAAAAGAACAGTGAAGCTAACAAAGAGTACCATCACTTTAGCCGTATGCAAAACAAGCGATAAGGATGTTTTCATCATCTTTCCCCTCCCATTAGATCCTTTGTATCAATCTATGCCCAACAGGACAAGTTTTATACGTAGCAAAAACAGGCTTTACGTGAGAAAATTCATTCCTTCATCCCGATTTTTTTCTTAAGATGCCTGGCAATAGGTTTTTAGCCTTTTAAAAATGCAAAAAACCTTCTCCATTAAATGGAAAAGGTCCGACTTCATTCACCTTTATTTTCTTCTTTGCCATGACATCGATGGCAAATGCCGTGAAAGGTTAATCTATGGTCTTTTATCTTGAAGTTCCAGTCGCGTTCCACAATGTCTTCAACGTCTTCAAGCAGGTCTTCTTGGATCTCATCTACCGCGCCACATTCCACACAAACAAGATGATGGTGGAAATGCGCAGCCCCTTCTTGTCTTAAATCATAACGGGAAACCCCGTCTCCAAAGTTAATTTTATCTACTATCTTCAATTCAGTCAGCAACTCTAGCGTACGGTAAACTGTTGCCAATCCAATTTCCGGCGACTTTTCTTTAACAAGGAGGTAAACGTCTTCTGCGCTTAAATGATCCTCTTCATGCTCAAGTAAAACGCGGACGGTCGCTTCTCGCTGAGGCGTTAATTTGTAGCTGGACGAGTGCAACTGCTTTTTTATCCTATCAATTCTGTTTTCTATTTCCATACCTAATATTCCCTCCCGCGCCGCTATCTTATCCATTATATCAAAAGAGGGAAAACTGTCAAAATAGATTTCTTGTTAATGATAAAAAAAATTACGGGAACGGCAACTTTCCATCACTTACCCAATAAGCTTATGACATTTTTCATTAAAGAAGGGGATAGGTACGCTTCAAATGAAGCAGCTGTTATCAAAAATAACCCCGACAAAATCAACGAGAAAATATACCGTGATATTATCGGCTTCAGCGGATCACGGACCTGCTTAAGGAAAATCCGGCTGATCATTTTCATTGATAGTGAAACGGCAAGGACGGTTATCACGATGAATATCGGGACTATGAATATATTTTGGGGCAGAATGGCGACGAACGATAATAAAAACCCACTCCATCCCATTTGATTGACTAAAAAGCCGACTGTGAATCCAACAACCATTCCTTTTATAAATAACAAAACCAAGATGACCGGCAAACCTATGACCGATATTCCGAGAATCCAGATGACGCCGATATATTTTATATTATGCATAATACTTTGGCTGAACATATCATGCGAAGATGCAAATTCACCTTTGGAAACTTGTCCGAAAAATTGCGATAAATAATAGAACAAGTCCTCCTTTTGGGTAAAGCTCAAACTATTCACCAGTACTGCCCCAAAAATGACACCCATCAAAAAAAGCACAGTGATAAAGACATATAATGAGGAATGTTCGTTAATATGTTTCATTACGGCATTTTGTACGACAGATCTTTTTTTCATCTTTCATCCTCCCAACTCCACTTACTAGAATCTATGTTTTCACTCTCTCATTTATGCTAAGAAAACTTTCCCATCAGCAGAACAGCTTAACCTTCATTTGTGTTATAATTTTCCATAATAATTATTTGGAGGCAGGATATGAAAGCTATATTAATGGATTTCCCAGAGAAGATTGAAACCCCACGATTATATCTAAGGCCTTGTCAGCCTGGTGACGGCCTTGACGTTTACGAAGCCATTGTCCATTCTAAACATGAATTGAAACAATGGCTGCCATTTGCCCATCAGGATGCCTCTTCGGAAATTTCAGAACAGAATGTTCTGAAATCATTTGCGGACTTTATTTTAAAAGAAGATATCAGACTCCATATTTATAGGAAAGAAGACGATCAATTCATCGGCTCCACTGGTCTGCACCGAATTAACTGGGATATCCCTAAATTCGAAATTGGCTATTGGATTGATACGAGGTACAGTAAACAAGGGTACATAACGGAAGCGATAGAGAAGTTAACTAAATTCGCTTTTTACCATTATGGTGCAAAGCGGGTCGAAATCCGCTGTGACCCTAATAATATTGCCAGCAGACGGATTCCCGAGAAGCTAGGGTACGCCTTTGAGGGAACTTTGCGGTATGACTGTCTTAGTGCAGATGGCAAGGAATTGCGGGACACCTCCATTTATGCAAAAACAACATACTAAAAAAAGTCCTGACAGTTAGCCATCTCATCTGTCAGGACTTTTTTTGTTAGCTTTCCTTTTTGACCTTTCCATACTTGCCTCCGCCCCCCACTTCAAAAGAAAGCGTCCCTTTTCTGGCAGAATCGATGTAGCCCGCCAATTTTTCAGGAACGATTTCCATGAGCTGTTGAAGCGTTACTTCATGAAGGATATTCATCTCGGTTCCAAATGCCACCAGCAGCTTTTCCATGGATTTAGGTCCAAGCCCTGGGATGAAATCAAGTGGTACTTGATGGATATATGGCGGTCTTTCCCTCCTCCCATATCTTCCGTTCACTTTGGAAATGGAGAGTTCTTTGATCCGGGATGATACCCCTTTTATAATCGACTTATTACCACACTCAGGACATTTTTCACTATCCCTCAATACCTGGTGTAAACACCCTGAACATACGGTTTGATGATACTTTCCCAATAAGGGATTCAATCCATAATTGACGGTTACTTTTCGATTTTCTTTTTCTTGAAGGGCTTTTGCCAACTCATTGAAACTTGGTTCTTCAAGCAGGATTTTTTGATATTCACGAGCGATTTTCCCAAGTGAATGCGCATCAGAATTTGTCACGAATACATAGGATTCCAACTCTTCGATATCCTTGACCATTTCTGTATCTGAACTTAAACCAAGTTCGATGGCATCAATTAGCTCTGGGTCTAATACTTCTGTCAGACTGGATCGTACCCCTTTCCCGTATAAGCTTTTAAATGGGGTGAAAACATGTGCCGGGATAAACAGGCCGCCCAGTGACTTCACCATCTTTTGTAACGTTCTTCCATCACAATAAATCCTTTGCGAGCTTAATGTGATGTTTTTAACATGGCCGCTCATCCATGATGAGAATACCTTCATCGCTTTTAAAGTGGGAAAATAGGCGAGGACATGGATTGGTCCATTACAATTCTGATCATAAATTTCTATCTCCGAGCCTGGAATGATGGTTGTATTCTTGTATTGAAGACCGCCTTCAATCTTTTCCGTGATTTCACCATTTAGTATCCCCGCTTCGATCTCTTCGATAATTTCAGGAGAATGGCAATCGATTATCCCGATTAGATCAAGGCCCTTCCTTTCACTTGCCACTTGCAGCACATTGCTGAAGGTTAACGTTTTAGCACCTGTTATTTTCACGGCCCTTCCGCTTCTCGTTCTGCCAATATGGATATGGAGGTCAGCGTAAAACTCTTTCATTTATGAAGTCATCGCCTTTTTCAACATCAGATACTGAACGGCATATGCCGTTTTGGCATCCTGGATTTTCCCTTCAGCCATATAAGTTTGGGCTTCCTCCAACGTGAGTTCCATCATCTCGACAAATTCATCTTCATCCAGCGGGGCCGCATTTTCTTTCTTTTTCAAATTGTGGGCCACATACAGGTGAACCAATTCATCGGCGAAACCTGGGGATGTATAGAAGGATATGATGTGCTCCATTTTTTCGCATTCATAACCTGTCTCCTCTTCAAGCTCCCGTTTTGCCGATAGGACCGGTTCTTCGCCTTTTTCCAGCTTTCCTGCAGGGATTTCCACCAAACTTCTCTCCAGGGCTTTACGGTACTGTTCAACCATGATGATTTTATTTTCTGCCGTAAGAGCTATGATGGCAACTGCTCCCGGATGTTTCACTATTTCACGTTTACCCGTTTTCCCATCAGGAAGCTCTACATCATCCACTTGCAGGCTGATTACCTTTCCTGTGAAGATTTTTTCCGAAGACAGCGTTTTTTCTTCAAATTTTTTCATCCTGACCACTCCTTGTTCTAATTTCAGCATGATTCCTCATACATTTTACCATAATAGAGAGGGAGGGCGATTTAATGAAAGTTTACGTATTTGAAAAAAGCGTTACTTTATCCGGAAAGAGTTGGGAAATCATTCAAAAACTAAAACAATTGCAAAATCAATATGTCTATATCAATGATTGGATTGCCGACATACACCAGGTGCCACCCACTCCTTTAAAACGGATCAAGTGAATTCTTTGAGTGGAATGGATTTCTCCTTTACAATGAATGTAAAGGGAGTGGATAACATGAAAAAACGCAAACTAGGCAATTCAGAAATGCTAGTATCTGAAATCGGGCTCGGATGCATGTCATTGGGGACTGTTGAAAATAAGGCATCCGAAATCATACAGGCCGCTTTAGATGAAGGAATCAATTATTTCGATACTGCTGACTTATATGATTTCGGTATGAATGAAGAAATCGTCGGAAAGAATTTAAAATCGGTCCGTGATAAGGTATACATAGCCACCAAGGTCGGAAACCGTTGGAATGAAAATAAGGATGCCTGGAGCTGGGATCCATCTAGCGCTTATATTAAAACGGCAGTAAAAGATAGCTTAAAACGATTGGGAACTGATTATATTGACCTTTATCAGTTACATGGAGGCACCACGTCAGACAATATCGAAGAAACGGCAGAAGCATTTGAAGAGCTAAAAAAAGAAGGATATATCCGATATTATGGAATTTCCTCAATTCGTCCGAATGTAATCAAGGAATTCACTAAAAAGTCTGAGCTTGATTCCGTTATGATGCAGTATAATCTACTCGATCGCCGCCCAGAAGAATGGATGTCCCTTTTGGCCAACAAACAGATAAGCATCATCGCCCGTGGGCCCCTTGCTAAAGGGCTGCTTAGTGAGAAAATGCTCGAAAAGGCAAACGAGGATGGATACCTTGACTATAGTTATCACGAACTTAAAGATTTGCTTCCGCAAATAAAGGACAAACTTTCTGATAGGAAGCTTAATGAAACGGCACTTCAATATGTATTGTCCCATCAAAGCGTCGCTACCGTTGTACCAGGCGCAAGTTCGGTACAGCAACTCCGGGAAAACTGCCAGGCTGCTAACAGCTCCTCACTGTCCAAAACCGAGCTTGATATCTTGAAGCAGTTGACCAAAGCGAACAAATATGAAAGTCACCGGGAATAAAAAATGATGAACTGAATTGATTGTTTCAAAGGACGTTTGTAGGCTGCCTACCTCGTTTAACCGACGGGATGGGCAGCCTATTTCCGTTCCATCGTTTTATCGTTTACTTCGCCATACTGCTTCTGTACCGTTTTCAAGTTTCCCATCATTATTGTTTTTCAACTTTTTTCATTGCCATTCCACAAATGGTGTTGTACAATTTAGTTGTACACAATTAAAAAGGTAAAAGATAGGGGGAAAAATGATGACAAAAACATTAATTACAACGTCCGTAACAGTCGATGGCGGAAGAGAAGGTACGGCTATTTCTGCTGACGGCAATTTCACGGTTGATATGGCGATGCCCGGAACGACACGGGCTAAACAGATGCCTGAAGCATCTAATCCGGAACAGCTTTTTGCTGCTGGATATGCTGCATGTTTTGATAGTTCTTTGCAATTAGTTGGTAAAATTGAACGCATTTCTTTCGATTCCAAAGTCACTGCAAACGTCAGTCTATTGATGGGTGAGATGCATCAGTACAGCTTGGCTGTAACTTTGGCTGTGAAGGGATCCGGGATTGATAAAGAGACATTTGAAACCCTTGTTCATAAAGCACATCAAATGTGTCCTTATTCAAAAGCAATCAACGGCAATGTGGACGTCGCCTTCGAAATAGAGGTAGATTAAACCCGATAAAAAGACGCTTGGGATTCCCAAGCGTCTTTTTTGCTACAATTCCTTTAATGTTTTCAATAGTTGGAGCAGCGAAGCTTTCAAATCTTCAACCACCCTCTTATCCCCACCCGACATAGCCGAAATGCGATCGGGAATGAAACAGGCCTCTTCCTGTAAACCAAGTCCCTTTTCCGTCAACTTAATCATGACAGACCGTTCATCTTCAATGGAACGTTCACGGACAATCAAGCCATTCTGCTCCATTCGTTTCAACATGGGGGTAAGCGTTCCTGAGTCGAGGGCAAGCAGCTCCCCTAGCTTTTTTACTGTAAGTGTATCCTGTTCCCATAGTAGAAGAAGAACGAGATATTGAGGATATGTCACTTCGAGTTTATCAAGCAGAGGTTTATATTTCTTCGTCATTTCCCTTGAACTTGCATAAAGAAGAAAACATAATTGGTCTTCCAGTACTTTTTCTATTTTACTTTGCATCATATCACCAGCTAATAGTAGTCCATCCGATATGAGAGCATATCGAACTTATCTTTAATATAATCGTTATACTTTATAAAATAAAGGAATATCAGCGAGGAATGGTCTTCCTGAACAGAAAAAGGGAGCCAGCCCTCTTAAAACTTAAACTGCTCCCCGTTCTTCATTTATAGTTCTTCCAGTTTAGATTGCTTTCACCCAATAGCTCCTCGAATGATTTGTTCTTCTCCCGCTGCTTTCTTTCTTCGCGTTTTCTTTCTTCCTCTACTGCCCTTTTCTCTTGTTCAGCCTCATTCAGTTCCTTTTGCTTTTGACGAAGCTGGGACATGATATCTTGATTGATCATATCACCAAGTTTCAATGATGATGAATCTTTATCTTGGTTTTTGCTTTGATTTTGATTTCGCGGCTGTTTCTTTTTCATCCTTAAAACCTCCTGGCCATTTATTTGAAATTATTATATCACGACTGCCGTTTTCCTCGTTATGGTTTTCAAACAGTGTTTTCCCATTTCCCTCATGGTAAAATAAAGAAAATCAACCGAGGAGGACCCTTCATGAAAAAATGGTGGTTTGCAATAGCTGGAATCCTAACCTATATCATCGGCGTCGGCATTTTTTTTTCCAATCGGATTATGTACATGAAAAAGAAGGAAACCGATTTTATCCAGAATCGTGAAATCATGGCTAAACGCCTGATCAGGGAGGATTTTGATAATCTGCCTAAAACAGAAATTTGGGTATCCTCACCATCCGGATATTCCTTGAAATGCTTGTTCATCGAACCGCATGATACCAATAAATGGGTGGTCATTTCTCATGGTGTTACGGAAAACAAAGTCAATTCGATTAAGTACATGAATATTTTTCTTAAGCGTGGCTTCAACGCCATTATTTATGACCATCGTCGGCATGGGGAGTCCGGTGGCAAGACGAGCAGTTATGGACATTATGAAAAATTCGACCTGAAGGCCGTAATCGATGAATTGAAAAGACGTAAAGGTTCCGATCTTCATATTGGTATTCATGGAGAATCCATGGGGGCCGTAACCATGCTTTTATATGCCGGAATGCTTGAAGATGGTGCTGATTTTTACATTGCCGACTGTCCATTTTCAAATTTCGAGGATCAGATCAAACACCAGCTCAAGCTTGTAATCCCAGTTCCCTCTTGGACCGTGTTTCCGCTTGGGCGTACGTTCATCAAACTCCGTGATGGATATTGGACAAATGAAGTGTCCCCCATCGATTATATGAAAAACATCCGAACCCCCGTGCTCTTCATCCATAGTGAAAATGACAGCTTCATTCCCGCTTCCATGACAGCGGAATTATATGCAGCAAAGGAGGGCCCAAAGCAGCTGTACATCGCTAAAAAAGGGGCCCACGCTCAATCTTATAATGAAAATCCAAAAGAATATGAAGATCAAATCGATCAGTTTCTCAAACTTGTCTGAGCAGAAAAAAGAGGGTATCCACGATTCCCTCTTTGCTTCTTAGATTTTATTAAAATAGCTCATCCTCGGATTTAAGATTTGATTCGGACTTTTTAATTGAAAGCTGTTCGCTTCCGGAACAAAGTCTATTTTCATGATTTCATCCAGAAAAATCATTTTTGATTTCTCCACATATAAGGGAATTCCGTTCGTTTCCGCTTTTTCGGTACCTTCTTCAGGTTCGTTGACCAGCCATAGCGCCGTCACACCACTTACCACGCAGCCACAGCCATCAGTATCATATTTCAACTGTAAATATCCTTCTTTTCCCTGAACCTTATCGGCTATTTTCTCAGCCGCTCTTTCCGTCCATTCAATATACATGATTTCATGCCTCCCGATGTCTTTGCATTCCCCCATTATAAACGATAAAAATGTTTCTGTTAATGAAACTGCTTCCTTCTGCAAGATCGCCCAGATTCTCTTTTGCCCCGATGATTCCCTTTCACCAAGAAGAAAATGCATTAAAGAGGACCGATATCATTTCGAAAATGAAAGGCTCCCTTGAGAACAACCCTTCCGCTAATCATTCCATTATCCTTACATCCGCTATATCGGAAAGCTTGATATAGTGAGCCTGCTGAAAGCGATCGACGATATGAAGCTTTTGGGTGAGCTCATTATAATAATGGATCCTGCCGATTAACAGCTGATACCGGTTTCCTTCATAATGAGCGATCGTGACATCCTTTCTTTCCTCCATCGCTTCCCCCATTACCGCATTCATTTCTTCCAGTTGCTGCTCATCAAGGATGCGCTTCGTTTCATGGCCATCCTCCACCACCCAATCCCGGAGCATCTTCACATGCTCCGGCAACATCATCGATGTCCATTTGATACGGCCGCGATCACGAATCATTCTTTTCCCTCCCTTCAAAGTCGACCTTACGCCTTATGCCCACCAAGCAGCCTGCTTCGGTAAACGGCTGTACCCGCTTTTGTATACGAAACTGCACGCAATAACGATTTGGGTCCATATTTATGGCGGATTCGATCAACCGTGTAACTCAATTCCCGCTTTTTCCAGCGCGAAGCATCAAATAAAGTCAGCTGCATTTCGTTATCATCCACAATATTCGAGAGTGTGACCGCTATGCTCCGAACCGTTTTTTGCTTATAGTTCTCATGAAAAAGCTCCAGGCAAACTTTATATAACTCCATCGTAATGTTAGTCGGTTCACTGATCGAACGCGAACGATGGAAACCTCCGCCAAACTCATCCTTGCTGTAACCAATGCTTAAGCTGACCGTCCTCCCTGCCTTGCGGTGGGTACGTGCCCTTCTTCCAACCTCTTCGCAAATTTCCAGCATGACCTGCTTGACCTCATGCTCCTCCTTATAATCCCTTAGCAGGATTTGACTTTTGCCAAAGCTGACTTGCCCTTCGATGATTGTTGCCCCCATATCCGATAAATCGATTCCCCACGCATGGTGGTAAAGCTGATTGCCCATAATTCCGAACTTCGCTTCAAGTAATTCAAGATCATAATTGGCAAGCTGCCCGACCGTGAATATTCCCATTCCATGAAGGATTTTTTCTACGCGCCTGCCGATTCCCCACATTTCACGAAGCGGGGCAATCGGCCAAAGTTTGTTCGGCACATCCTCATATTTCCATTCCGCAATCCCTTTATGCTTGGCTTCCAAATCAAGGCAAAGTTTTGCCATAAGCATGTTCGGACCAATTCCAATGGCACAGGGGAGCTGTAATTCCCGTTCGATTTCATCTTTTATCTTTTCAGCTATCACCTGGGCATCTCCCCATAAAGAAGCGGCACCATCGACTTTCACAAAACTTTCGTCCACACTATACACGTGAATCGCTTCTTTGGGCACATAACGGTTGAACAAGCGGGTGATTTCCGTTGAGACCCTTAAATAGGTCGCCATTTTGGGTTCAACGACGACAATCCTTGGATCATTCGGAATCTCAAACCTCCGCGAACCTGTCTTGATGCCAAATTCCTTCTTCATCTTTGGGGAAGCCGCAAGCACAATGCTCCCCGTCCTCTCCAAATCACCAACCACCGCCAGATAACAATCGAGTGGGTCCAGACCAAGCATGACCGCTGAACAGCTTGCATAAAAACTTTTTATATCGATACACATAATTGATTGTTTCGGCATTGTCCCATAATCCATCATTTCTTCACCCTAACAAGAATATACGTTCGCTTTTATTATATTCATAACTTTAACCGAATATACGTTCTTATTCAATGGAAGTTTTCATACAAATTTCTACTTTTTAATGTAATTTCCTTGAAAAATATAATAGGCCCTAAAAACGGGTGAAATACCAAATTTAAACTCTGTATCCATATAGTTTTTAAAAAACAGATCAATTAGGAACTTGAATAATCCTAAATGAATCAAAAGGCTCATTTTTCAAAATTCCACTCGATGTTTTCAAGAGTCTTTCGTCTATTTGTTTTTAGTCTTATTACTCATTTTTTGTAATTAAATTGTAACCAAAATTATGTCTAATTGTCATAATGGTATTGTAGGATAATATTGTTAAGAATAAAAGAGAGATAGATAGAGAGGAAATGAAAATTATGAAGAAATGGATCGCTTCAGCTGCTGTTGCATCTGCCATGATGCTAACCCCACTGCAAGCCTTTGCAAATATCGGAGATCAAACCCTCAGACCCGGAATGACACACAACGATGTCAAACAACTACAACAACTTTTAAAAACCAAAGGTTATTTCACATATTCAGGTTCACTGACTACATATTACGGCACGTATTCTACATCTGCAGTAAAAAACTTCCAAAAAGCTAAAGGATTAACTGCCGACGGAATTGCCGGCCGAGGCACATTTAATGCGCTTGGTGTTTATAATGTCAATAATACAAGCCTAATCAGCTATGCAAAAACCTTAATCGGCAAACCCTACAAATGGGGCGGGACAACACCAACTGGATTCGACTGTTCAGGCTACATTTATTATGTATTCCAGAAATCACAAGGAATTACCTTACCGCGTACAACATCATTGCTCTATTCAAATACAGGGTTAAAAGTATCTTCACCATCTAAAGGTGATCTTGTATTCTTTGATACTTCTTCTGGAAGAACAGGAGTATCACATGTTGGGATCTATATCGGAAATGGTCAATTCATTAGTGCTACATCTTCAAAAGGAATAGCCATCGCGGATATGGATAATTCTTATTGGAAACCAAAATATTTAGGTGCGAAAACTTTATAAAATCCAGGACGTGAGCTCATTCGTGTGAGCGGATTCCCATAAAATAACCGGACAGAATTCCAAATGATTCAGTCCGGTTTTATTCATTTCTTTTATTTTATATATAGTATTTCATCCGTTAAATCCTCAACTGTCACCATGAATGAAGAATCTAAGTTGGAACGATTCATCATTTCGATATTATATACATGTTCTGAGGGCAAATGGCTGACCTGGAGAACCATGAATCGCTGACTTTCCGCTTTGCTGACATGATTGATGGCAGCAGTGACCGCCCTTTGTTCGGCTAAGCTTTCTGCATCCGTCAAAACAAGAATCAATTCCGCTTCCGCTTTCCCAGGAAATGTTTTCTTGACCCCGCCCAGGTGCCATGGTTTCACTTTCATCCCGATTTCCAGGTCAGCATAATCGAGGTCATTCCCATGTTGATCTTGAATATATGTATCATTGGTCACCTTGTAGTATGTCCCTTTAACCAAAATCCTTTTATCGTCAAGATCTGTAATGAAACCTTTTTCCCCCTTATCGATGGCCTCATGCATGTTCCTATCAGAAGATTGACAGCTAGCCAGAATAAAGGCAACAATTATATATATAAAAAGGTTTACGATCATCTTCATGAAAATCCCTCCTAAAAAATAGACGGTTTTCCCAATGAAATGGTTACCAATTTATTCAAATTTTTTTATAAAACAAAGGGGGAATGTCCAATGACATTCCCCCTTTGTTTTATCTATCGCTGACCTTATTCACCTTGTAAGTCCAGCTACTTTTTGAAGAATGCTTTTTTCCCTAAAGATTCGGTGATCTTTGGAAACATGTTATACCATTTCCCAGCTAAATTCATCCAGCCAGGGAGATTGATTTCCCTCTTATTGGTCAGCATCGCCGCTACGATTTTAGTCGCGACATCTTCAGGCTTAAGCATGAATTTTTCAACATTCTTTAAATATGTCCCTGATTCATCTGCAATGTTAAAGAAATTCGTTTCTATGGGCCCAGGATTGACGGTGGTCACGAAAACATGATCTTCCATCAGCTCGAGCCGAAGTGCGTTTGAATAGCCAAGAACTGCGAACTTGGTCGAAGAATACAATGTTGATTTAGGAGTGGCAATTTTACCGGCCTGTGAAGCGATATTGATGATATGCCCCGATTTTCTCCGCTTCATATAAGGAAGAACCAGCTTTGTACAGGCCATTAATCCAATGACGTTAACAGCAAACATTGCTTTCGTTTCATTTAATTCCGTATCCTGCGCTTCTTTAAACGTGCCGAAACCGGCATTATTGACCAACACATCCACTTCACCTATTTGCTCATGGATGTCATTAAATACCCTTGTCACCTGATCAGTATCTGCAACGTCGAGCTTATAGGCATATGCATCAATCCCATATTGGTTGATTAGTTCATTCTTTAGCTGTTGTAATTTTTCCAGACTTCTGGCCAAGAGGACGAGACGGCCTCCCTGCTTTGCACTTTGGATTGCAACTTCCTTGCCAATCCCTCCGGAAGCACCGGTAATAACAATAACTTTCCCTTGTAACTTATTCAAAAAAGTGAGCCTCCTTGCGAACATTAAGCGATTGAATACAGAATGACCCCTGATTGGATTTCTGTTTCGACTTCACCCAAATCTTCTAAATAGTCCAGCTGACCGACCGTTTCCGAAAGTGTCAGGCCCACTTCCTCAAGGTATACTTTCGGAAAAAGCTGCTGACACACTTCAAAAACCGATAAAGGCTTATCTTGAAGCATGCTTTTCACCTGCATGGCCCGGTTATGCTGCCGATCGAATCTGTATTGAATCAAGTCGGCAACCGCATCTCCTTCCACTTCAGTTCCATGTCCGGAGTATACAGTGGAAATGGAAAAATCCAATAATTTCTGAAGTGATGCATTGTATTGCAGTAACGGACGAGGCCTCTTACCGCCCGGAAGTAAAGGAGGTTCCATTAAAGGATTAGGTGAAATCTTAGCAAGCAAGTGATCACCCGCGATCATGATACCGTCACTTTCCCGGTAAAAGGATAAATGGCTTTGCGCATGCCCTGGAGTCTCTATCACTTTCCAGCCTGGAAGACCAGGAAGCTCATCCCCCTCAGCCAAATATCCACGCAGCTTCCGTTGACTAAGGAAACTGATTTCGCCGCGGTTATGGATCAGTTTATTTTTCAGCTCTTCTGCCACTCCAAACTTCGTGGCATAATCAAGGAAAAAACGATTATGGGTTTCAAGGAACTCATCACTGATAGTCAGCCAGCGCTGATTGTTTTTATGTCCATAAACAGGGATTTCCTTTTCAAAGAAATCGAGTGCACCAGCATGATCAGGATGATGATGGGTTAAAATGATTTGTTCGATATCAGTCAGTTCCAGACCCAAATCACCAAGTCCGTTAATCAAAGCTTCCTTTGATCGTTTTGTTTTAACTCCAGTATCAATTAGGGTTAAAGCATCCCCTTTAACAACATAAACATTCACATCGCCCACTGCAAATGGTGTGGGCAATGCAAGTTTTGCGATATCTCCATTCCAATTCGCCATAATCTTTTCCACCTTAGAAATTATATTTATATAAATCTTTTTATACGCTAGACGGGATTCTTAGTACACTTATCAAGAAAATGTAGGTATAATTACCATTTTACATGTATTTTTAATCACTGTCATTATTTTCACATAATTCATGTCTATTTTTTGTCGTCCATGCATATATTATCATTGACAGAGTACTGATCTATCCTTCATAATCACAAGTAATTAAAGACGGCATGGCTTTGATTAAGGCCAAGTAAATTTATTGATGGCGTAAAGAGAGTGAAGCTCGGAAGTGCTGAAAGGCTTCATCGCCCCCTCATTATTGAACCTACCTTATGAGCCTTCAGGAAAACCTGACGTAATTCCCGCGTTAGAGGATTCAAGTGCAGCTTTTCTGTTTTTTTGTTATGGAAAAGTTGAACAAAGGTGGTACCACGGAAGCTAGACCTTTCGTCCTTTATTGGATGAGGGGTCTTTTTGTTTTTAAAAAAGACCGAAAATTCAAAAGAAAAAGGAGCGAGAAATATGAAAAAAATCGCATTTATCGGGGCTGGATCGATGGCAGAAGCAATCATTTCGGGGCTGGTGACTCAACAAGTAATTGATCCAGCAAATATTTTTGTAACAAATAAATCCAATGATGACCGGTTCGATTACTTAAAAAAAGAATACGGTGTAACTGCCACAAGATCGCTGGAGCAATTAGTACAGAATGCAAATCTTGTCGTACTAGCGGTGAAGCCGAAAGATATTTTAAAAACGATGCAATCAATAAAAGAATACATTCGCAAAGAAATGCTGTTCATTTCTGTGGTGGCCGGGGTTCATACAACAAGCTTGGAAGGAATCGCCAACAAACAGTTCTCGATCGTCCGTGCCATGCCTAATACATCGGCAGCTGTAGGAAAATCAGCAACTGCCCTTGCGGCTAATGGTCACACGAAAGAATCACAATTACAAACGGCGATTACCCTTTTTGAAACGGTAGGAACCGTAGCAGTCGTTGACGAAGCCCAGCTAGACGCGGTAACAGGCTTATCAGGAAGCGGACCGGCTTATATATATTACTTGGTCGAAGCATTGGAAAAATCAGCAGAAAAAATAGGTCTCGATTCTGAAACCGCGAAACAATTGATTCTCCAGACACTGATGGGTGCGGCCGATATGTTACAGAAATCACCTAAAACGCCTGCTGAGCTAAGAAAGGAAGTAACTTCACCAGGCGGAACGACTGAAGCAGGTCTGAAAGCACTTCAAGCACATCAGGTGCAAGAAGCATTCATTGCCTGTGTACAAGAGGCGACTGAGCAATCGAAGCGAATGGGCAATCAAATAAGTAAAGAACTTGCCAAGCATGTAGTTTCACAGTAAAAAGGCACATGATTACTAGCTGTTGACTAGCACTCCGTATAGGCCGTGGCAAGGCAACAGCCCTTTTTTTATGATCCAACTCCTGAAGGCATAGGGAAAGGTCCAAGTCTTTTGATTTTCCAGTCCTTCCGCAATGCGCGTTACTTTATAATGAGCATATCCGTTTCATCAAAACTCCAATCCTTCGAATACGCAACCTCCCAATAGTAACCATCGGGGTCTGAAAAATATCCGCTGTATCCTCCCCAAATAACATCTTGAGGTGATTTCTCGATCGTTCCCCCAGCCTTTTCAGCCTTGTTGATCACGTCATCCACTTCTTCTTTTGATTTAGCATTATAAGCGAGTGTAAGACCCGGGAAACCATGTTTCTTAGGCGGTGCTTTCTCATTGATGTCTTTTGCTAACTCCTCTAAAGGATACAAAGCAAGTTTCGTTCCTGCATTATTAAAAAAAACGATTGCTGGTTCTTCCTCTTTAATCGATGTGCGGAATCCCAACCCATCCCGATAAAACCTCAAGGATTCATTGATATCCTTAACACCTAGAGTTACAAGGTTAATCCTGTTCATACTAGTCCTCCTTTTTTCATTGTCAAAGGGTAATTCGACATTTGAGTCATTTTTCCCTTTTTAACTTGATTGAATCAAGCACATTATCACAAATGCTTCTTAAATCTCCTAAAAAGACTCACCATTTGCCAAAATCGACTCCAAAAGGATTTCCTTCTCGGATCGATCCTCATGCAAATTACGTAGGAAATCCACTTTCTTTGCCGAATGAATACTTGTTTTGTCATCTGTAAAGGAAATGCCTCATACTTATCGAATTCAACAACAAAAGGGGGAATCTCGATGAATACAAGTGCAGTTGCCCGGTTACTGAATGTTTCCCATAGTACGATCCAACGCTGGGTCACCCAATTGAACATGGAAGTAGAACGGAATCAGCTTGGCCACTATCAGTTTTCAGAGGAAGACATTGCATTATTGAGAAAAATCCAAGATCAGCTGAACGAGGGCATCATTCTCCAAAAGGTCAGTATATCAGAGAAAAAGATTAGAAAAGCAACCGTCCAGAAACACTCCGAAACGAATAAAGAACATGATCAACTGATAGAACGGGTCGTCAGGCTTGAAAATGGACTGAAAACAAAAGCGGACGATGTTGTATCCTATCAACTTTTACAGCACAGAAGTGAAATGGAAGAAATGCACAAACTCGTTAAAAAGCTCGAAGCTCGTATCGAAGCGTTAGAAACACCAATTATTCAGCCATTTGATTATTTCCTCGCGGCTGAAGAAGCTGCTGCCACTAAAAAGACGAAGAAAAGGCCATTCATAAAAATGATTTTTGGAAATAACAGAAAGAATGATAGTTCAACATGGAGCACAGCCGACAGCGATTAACATCGATTATATTCAAGATCGTTAATGAGCACCCCACCATAACCATTTTTCCTAGGTTCAAGTCCTTCTTCGACATTCATTCAGTAATAGGGACCTGATTTGATTAATTACCCCAAAAATAAAAGGCCCTGACCCAAGGTTAATCTCACCTGGGTCGGGCCTTTTCATCATCCTTAAATCAACACTGCACGGTCATTGAGCATTTTTTCGCCTTTGATGCGCTGGAATTCGTTAAGCAGTTTTTCAACGGTTAGCTTCTGCTTTTCAGCGCCTCTGGCTTCAAAAATGATCTGTCCCTTATCCATCATGATCAAGGAATTTCCAAGATCGATGGCCTGCTGCATATTATGGGTCACCATCAACGTCGTTAACTGGTTCTTTTTAACGATTTCCTTCGTCAGATTTGTAACAAGCTCTGCCCTGGAAGGATCGAGTGCTGCTGTATGTTCATCAAGAAGCAGGATTTTAGGATCGGTGAAGGTCGCCATGAGCAATGATAGTGCCTGGCGCTCCCCTCCTGATAATAACCCCACTTTTGCAGTCATCCGATTTTCCAAGCCTAAGTGAAGGGTACCCAAACATTCTTTAAAAAGCTCTTTCCGTTTTTTTGTCACCCCGAAGCCCAAACCTCTTCTGTTGATTCTGCCATATGCAATCGCCATATTTTCTTCAATCGTCATATGTGGTGCCGTCCCCAGCATCGGATCCTGAAAAACGCGGCCAATCATTTTAGCACGGGCATGTTCCTCAATTGCCGATACGTTTTCCCCATCAATGATGACTTCACCGGCATCAGGGAGAATCTTACCGGAAATCATGTTCATCAACGTCGATTTACCTGCTCCATTACTTCCGATGACTGTTACAAATTCACCTTTAGTCATATGCAGTTCAAGATTTCCAAGGGCTAACTTTTCATCCGGTGTCCCCTCATTGAAGACCTTATAAATCTGATTTAACTGAAGCATATTCTCCCCCCCTTTTCGATAAAGTCCCACCATGACGCAATTGTATTTCTTTGAGCCGCCTTTTCTTCCGGTTTTTTTCCTTTTGTTTATCGGAAATTTTCGGAATGACAAGTGCACCGACCACAATAAGTGCCGTAATTAATTTAACATCACCTGTATCAAGGAAATCTACACGGAGTGCCAAAGTTACGACGATTCGATAAATGATCGCTCCCCCAATAACCGCAAGTGTCGCACGTGCAATCGTTTTTGCCCCAAATAAAGCCTCGCCGATTATGACGGATGCCAATCCGATGACGATGATTCCAATCCCCATTCCTATATCGCTAAAACCGTTATATTGGGCAACCAAGGACCCCGAGAAAGCCACAAATGCATTTCCGATTGCAAGTCCCAGGATCTTCATATTTCCGGTATGGGCAGAAAAACTCTTGACCATTGCTTCATTATCACCAGTCGCCCGTAAAGCGAGACCGATCTCCGTTTTTAAAAAAGCTGACATTCCAGCTTGAATGACTACAGCCACAATCAGCATAACGATTAATATGGCCCACGTTTTTGGCAGGCTATCACCGAGACCCACGATCGTTAAAAGACCATTCAACACATTGTCCACTCCTGTGCCAGCCCATGCATCCCGGATATTCGTGATGATGGTTGTTTGGGAAAGCAACGGAATGTTGGATGCGCCCATGATCCTTAAGTTGATGGAGTAGAGTGCGATCATCATTAAGATACCTGCCAGGAGTGGATTGATTTTCCCTTTCGTATGCAGGAACCCCGTTAATGTGCCAGCAATGAACCCGGCAACCATGGCACTCAACGTGGCTATGATCGGCGAAAAACCGTTAACGATCATAATGGCGGCAACGGAAGCCCCTGTCACAAAACTGCCTTCCACTGTCATATCCGGGAAGTCAAGAATCCTGAATGTTAAATAGACACCGAGTGCCATGATCGCATAAATCATTCCCGACTCAAAAGAGTTGAATAAGGCTGAGAACATTTTTTCCTTCCTTCCCCGAATAAAAGCAGAGTTTATTTTACAAACTCAGCATCTGCTTTCCATTCTTCTTTTATTTCAACACCCATATCTTTTGCTGCCTTTTCATTGATGACCAATTTCAGTTTTTGTGGATATTGAACCGGGATATCTCCAGGTTTTTTACCATCCTTCAGGATTTCAACCGCTTTTTGCCCCGCTTCATAACCTATATCATAGTAACTGAAGCCATAGGCTGCAAAACCACCCGCATTCACAGAATCCAGCTCGCCGACAAACAAAGGGATATCTTTATCATTTGCCACAGAAATGACCGATTCCAGTGCCGAAACAACTGTATTATCAGTAAAGATATAGAAAGCATCCGCTTTTCCGATTAATGATTCCGCTGCCTGTTTAACCTCGGCAGAAGTTGAGACAGATGCCTCCACAACTTTCAATCCAGCTTTTTTCGCTTCCGCTTTTACATTTTTTATTTGGACGACAGAATTTTGCTCCCCTGTATTATAAACAGTTCCAATTGTCTTGGCACCAAGTTCATCCGCTAGGAATTTCATTGACTTTGCAATGGCTTCAGGATGGGAATCTGTCGTACCCGTCACATTTCCGCCTGGCTTTTCCAAAGATTTAACAAGCTCCGCCGCAACAGGATCGGTAACCGATGTAAAAACGATTGGAATATCCTTGGTCGCATTTAAAGAGCTTAGAGCACTAGGAGTGGAATTCGCAAAAATCAGATCCACTTTATCCCCAACAAAGTTATTGGCTATCGTCTGGCTGTTGTTTTGATCTCCCTGTGCAACTTGGAGATCATATTTGGCATTGATGTCGCTATCCTTCAATGCCGCCTGGAATCCTTCATATGCCTGATCCAAAGAATCATGCTGAACGAATTGTGATACCCCAATGTTGAAGGTATCCTTTCCGCCTTCATCCTTCGCCGTATCTTTTTCCTTGTCATTTCCACACCCAGCCAGTAATAAGCCTGCGACCAATGTCATAGCTGCAGTTGAATATAATTTCTTTTTCATATTTTCCCCCCGCCTTTTTTCTTATTTAAGACTATGTCTTTCTAACGAAGCCAGCATTTTCGCTTTTATGTCCTAAATTATAATCGTTTAGTCCCAATTATTCCAATATATTTTTTAAATTTTTAGAATTTTTTGATCTTTGGATGTAAAACATCAAAAAAAGCTGCTGTGAAAGGTATGATACCTTTCACAGCAGCTTAATGGAATATCAGTGTTCGACTACTTGGTTAACAATTTCGGTAACTGTAGCACGATCAATTTTTTCTTTGCCTTCTTTTAAGGCCTTCAATGTGGCTTTTGCCAATTCCAAAGGTATTTTACAGAATTGGATGATCTCTTTCGTTTCAATTTCCCCAATGTACGCATCAGCTAATGCAAGATTATATTCCGTATGGGCAAGCATCTCATCGAAACCCCAGCCATCCGGATAAAAGTTCACACCACGTTCTGCATCCTCTTCACGGTTACGCAGGATATTGACCGTTTGGAGTCCACGGCCAAATGCGATGGCAAGTTCACGGTCCGTTTCCGTTCCATCGTACCAGTTCCACATATCAGACAGCATGACGCCAACTAAACCCGCAACATAATATGTGTAATCATCGAGCTCTTCTTCATTATGAATTTGCCAGTCCTTAGTAACCCATTTTGCCATGCCTCCGGCCATTTCCTTTGTCGATTCCAAGACTTTGGCTTTAGCACCGGGAGGACAAAATTGAATCCAGTCCGAAAGAAGCAGGGTCACTTCGGGCAGATCATCCTTATATGGTTCAAATAACGATTGAAGTTCTTCTTCCCTATGATCCGCCCCAAGCAGCTCGTTTAGAGCATGTAACAGGCTAACCTTAGTATCTGCAGGCAGATCGGGGTGGTCCTCAATCTCATCGATGGCACGCATGCAAAGGTATGCAGCTCCAATTGCCTCCTGTAATCCCTTTGGAAGATAGCTGATTGGAATGAAAAAAGTCCGGCTTGTTTTTAAGAGAAAATCCATTGCTTTAGTATGTAGGTTATTTTGGTCAGTCATATTTACACTCCTTTAAATATCCAATGAACAATTGATTAATTATATCAAACATTCGCTTTGATTTCAGCTACCCTATTCCTCTGAATATAAAGGAACTTTAATGGCCATTAGATCTTCAGCCATGATCGTGTTTGCGAAGATAGCTTCGCTTTCCTTTCTTAACCTCTCCGAATCCTCTGGAGTATACCGTGAGCTGATATGGGTAAGGATTAGATGCTTAGCTCCCGCTTTCAAAGCCGTTTCTGCAGCCTGGACGGTGGTCGAATGATAATAGGCGGATGCCATTTCAGATTCTTCTGCTGAAAATGTAGCTTCATGAACAAGGTAATCCGCCGAATCAGCAAGAATGAGAGCATTGTTGCACACTCGTGTATCACCCAGAATCGTGATGATACGGCCTTTTTGCGGGGCACTGATATAATCCTTCCCATTTAAGATACGGCCGTCATCGAGACTGACTGTTTGTCCATTTTTCAATGCTTTAAAAAGCGGACCCGGCTTCACACCTTCTTGCAGCAGCCGGTCGACCAGCAAACTTCCCGGACGATCCTTTTCCACAATCCGGTAACCGATACTGTAAATGCCATGATCAAGCGACATGGCCGTCACTGTGAATTGTTCGTCCTCAAATGCTACGCCTTCCTCTATTTCAATGATTTCCAATGGATATTTTAAATGAGTGCCACTCACCTGTAAGCTCGTCTTAATAAATGCATCAATGCCATGGGGACCATATACGGTCAATTTGTCCACTCCGCCCTGAAAAGATCTGCTGCTTAAAAACCCAGGGAGTCCGAAGATGTGATCACCATGCAAATGGGTGATGAAAATTTTTTCAATTTTTCGCGGTTTGACTGCCGTTTTTAAAATTTGATGCTGTGTTGCTTCACCACAATCGAATAACCAAACCGTCCCTCGCTCTTCCAATAATTGAAGGGCGATTGATGTCACATTGCGCGCTTTAGCCGGAACGCCAGCGCCTGTACCTAAAAAAACAAAATCCACGATACTACCTCCGTTGCAAATACTTTATAACTTAACTATAGCATAACCAAAGGTGCTCTTTCATTTATGACCCATTAAAACCGAAACGACATTAAACTTTTAATGAAATATGAGAAAAAATGCGCAAATTGATTGCTTTGAGGGAAAGCTAAACGTAAAATTAGAAATTGGTACACATTCGGGAATTCCAACTTTATAGACAGATTTAACGGAAAGTTGAGGTTTTAACATGACAGAAAACAATAAACCCACAGCATTGATCATGATTTTTGGTGCTACCGGAGATTTAGCGAAAAGGAAATTGTTTCCTTCCATATATCGACTATTTCAAAAAGAGAAAATCAATAAATTCGCCGTCGTTGGAGTAGCAAGGAGATCATTGACGAACGAAGAGTTTCAAACTAGTGTCAAGGACTCCATACTTAAGTTCGGACATGCGGAAGAAAAGGTAGACGAATTCATTTCTCATTTCCATTATCACTCCCATGACGTAACTAGCTCGGAATCATACCTGCAGTTAAAAGACATTGCTGAAAAATTAGACGGACAGTATCAATTAGAAGGAAACCGGATCTTCTATTTAGCGATGGCACCTGAGTTTTTCGGAACGATTGCCGAACAGATTAAAGCTCAAGGCCTGACTGATTCGACTGGATATAAGCGGCTGGTCATAGAAAAGCCATTTGGGCACAGTTTCGAAACTGCTCAAAAATTGAATGAGCAGATTCGAACTGCATTCGCTGAAGATGAAATCTACCGTATCGATCATTATTTAGGAAAAGAAATGGTTCAAAATATTGAGGTCATACGTTTTTCAAATGCCCTATTCGAGCCGCTTTGGAATAACAGATATATATCTAACATCCAGGTTACTTCAAGTGAAACACTTGGCGTTGAAGAACGTGGGCGTTATTATGAAACTAGCGGTGCCCTAAGGGATATGGTCCAAAACCATCTGCTGCAAATGGTTGCTTTGCTTGCCATGGAACCTCCGATCGCTTTGACAACCGAAGAGATCCGAAGCGAAAAAGTGCGGGCATTGCGTTCACTTCGACCTATGAAAGTGGACGAAGTCAATCAATACTTCGTACGAGGCCAATATGGGGAAGGAACGATAGGCGGTCAAACACTTCCGGCATATCGCAATGAACATAATGTAAATCCCGAATCCAACACAGAGACCTATGTTGCTGGTAAATTGATGATAGATAACTTCCGTTGGGCCGGTGTACCTTTTTATATCCGTACCGGTAAGAGAATGGATGTCAAATCAACGAATATCGTTGTTCAATTCAAAGATATCCCAATGAATCTATATTATAAAACAGAAGAAACGTTGAACCCGAACTTGCTCGTTATCCATATCCAGCCTGATGAGGGCATCACACTATACTTAAATGTCAAGAAATCCGGGACGACATCGAATACGAAGCCAATGAAGCTGACAGTCTCCAACAAGGGGATCGAGCATATCAATTCTCCTGAGGCATATGAAAAGCTATTGTTTGACAGTATGCGCGGAGATGCTACAAACTTCACACACTGGGACGAGGTTGCCCTCTCATGGAAGTTCGTCGATACCATTTCCGATGCATGGGAAAATACTAAAGAAGAATCTTTCCCTAATTATGAAGCAGGATCCACAGGTCCACTTGCATCCGATGAACTCCTTGCAGAAGATGGACATATTTGGTGGCAAATCAAGAATAACGAAAATAATGATGATTGATAGGATATCAAGAAGGGATGCAGATTTGAATCTGCATCCCTTCTTCATTCATGAAACATTCTTCCTGACCAATTTCTCCCGGATAATATGAAACATTTCCTTGGGCTTAGACATTTCTTCATCTTTTTCTGAATTAAGCCAAAATGAAACACCAAATTCTAAGACAATGAATAATAAAAAAATGGCTACAGCCAACCAGATGATGAACATTAGTCATCCGCTCCTTCTCTCTCATATCTACCTACTGTATCCTATGGTCCTTCAATGTTTTATTCCTTTTTCCGCAGGTGGTTAAACCTAAAAAGATGGATGAATGACATACATCATACTACACTTTCCATAAAAAGGGAAATGAATCGACACTATTTACACCTAGTTCATTTTTACCATTTCCAACCTTTTGGACTCTTTGAAAAAGAATGGTAAGGTCTTGCTGAGGTTACACTAGAAAAGGTGCCAGTGATAGCACCACTAACTTCAATGTGGGGGATTAAACGAATGGACATTCGTGAAGGATTAATTCCAACAGCTTTGAGAACAGCCGTGACAGCTGCTGGTTATGCAATGAAGCAGAACCGGCGCTCAAACAAAATGGTGGCTAATACGGTATTTGGTTTCGGTGGCACATATTGTATTAGGGGTCATAACCTTGTGGAGCATCGGAGATAGTTTTAAAAAAAGCCGGCTTAAAAGGGAATTCCCTTTTAGCCGGCTTGAACTTATTATTTTTCCATCCATTCGGTATGGAACGTTCCTTCTTTATCAATGCGTTGATAAGTATGAGCTCCAAAATAGTCACGTTGGGCTTGAATTAGGTTAGCTGGCAGCGTTTCTGTACGATAGCTGTCGAAATAAGCAAGTGCCGATGACAAGCAAGGAACCGGAATTCCGTTCATCACTGCCGTTGACACTACCTCACGTAGAGCTCCTTGATAGCTTTCGACGATCCCTTGGAAATAAGGATCAAGAAGCAGGTTGTTCAAGTTCGCTTCACGATCGTACGCTTCCTTGATTTTTTGAAGGAATTGTGCACGAATGATACAGCCGCCACGGAAAATCATCGCAATTTCTCCATATTGCAAGTTCCAGTCATTTTCTTCTGATGCTGCTTTCATTTGTGCAAATCCTTGTGCATATGAACAGATCTTGCTCATATAAAGTGCCTTTCGGATACTTTCAATCAAAGCCTTTTTGTCGCCTGTAAATGATTCGGCTTTTGGACCACGAAGGATTTTACTCGCTTCAATGCGCTCGTCTTTGATTGCTGAAATAAACCGGGCGAATACGGATTCCGTAATGATTGGAAGCGGAACACCAAGATCAAGCGCACTTTGACTCGTCCATTTCCCTGTTCCTTTTTGGCCCGCTTTATCTAAAATGATATCGACCATCGGCTTGCCAGTTTCTTCATCATATTTTTTGAAAATATCAGCAGTAATTTCAATTAGATAACTATCAAGTTCCCCTTCATTCCATTCACTAAAGACTTCATGGAATTCTTCAGCGGACAGTCCAAGAAGATTTTTCAAAAGGAAATAAGATTCGGAAATCAACTGCATGTCGCCGTATTCAATACCGTTATGTACCATTTTCACATAATGACCTGCTCCATCCGGTCCGATATACGTACAGCAAGCATCACCATCGACCTTAGCTGAAATATCCTTCAAGATCGGTGCAACCAGTTCATATGCTTCTTTTTGACCACCAGGCATGATGGACGGACCTGTTAAAGCCCCTTCTTCCCCTCCTGAGACGCCTGTACCGATGAAATGGATGCCAAGCTTGCTTAATTCCTCATTACGGCGCTGAGTGTCCTTGAAGAAGGTATTCCCTCCATCAATAACGATATCCCCTTTTTCAAGTAACGGTTTTAATTGCTCGATTGTCGCATCTGTCGCATCACCAGCTTTAACCATCAATAAAATTTTGCGTGGTGTTTCCAAAGAATGGACGAATTCCTCAAGCGTGTAAGCGGCCGTTACGTTTTTGCCTTCCGCTTCCTTCATCATTTCGTCCGTTTTTGATCCTGAGCGATTATAAACGGAAATTGAATATCCTCTGCTTTCAATATTAAATGCAAGGTTCTTGCCCATTACCGCTAATCCGATAACGCCAATCTGTTGTTTTGTCATGATCATCTTTCCCTTCTCTATATCTTTACACAGCCTATACGCTATTCTTTGTCAAAAGAAGGCTCATTTCTCCTGGATTGCTCAAAGAAATCTTTGCTGAAGCTAGTGTCTGTTCCAATCGAACGGTTTTTCAAGGGTAATCCCTTTTTAATAATATTTTCTCCGTACTTATTTTGCAAGTGTTCCATCGCTTCATACAGAGGTTCTTTTGCTGCATCCTCTTGAAAGGAGAAAATATCCAGCTGTTTGAAGGCTGACTCTTTCTCTATGACATCATAGGCAGTGACACCAAGGAGTCTGATCCCTTCCCCATTCCAATTTTTCATAAAGAGATCTGCAGCGCCATCCAGGATATCCTTTTTTTCAAAAACAGGATTAGAAACCGTCCTGCTTCTCGTTATAGTGCGGCGATCTTTGTAACGGATCGTCACACCTATTTTTTGACCAAGCAGGCGTTTATTTTTCAAACGGATGGCTACCCTCTCAGAAAGCTTTTCCAATACACCGATCAATTCTTTTTGATTTGTGGAGTCATGTGGCAGAGTTGTTGAGTTCCCAATACTTTTATGATCAAAAATCGCTTCGGGATCCACAACCCTGGGGTCGATTCCATTAGCCCTATCTTTCAAACGGATGCCATTTATCCCAAGAAGCTGTTTCAATTGACTATCATTGGCAAATGCAAGGTCCCTGATTGTCATTATGCCGATGGTTTTAAGCTTTTCCGAGGTCTTATCCCCGATGCCATGCATTTCACCCACTTGTAAAGGCCAGAGCTTTTCCGAAATATCCCTTTTCCTTAATACAGTGATTCCCATTGGCTTCTTCATATCAGAGGCAGTTTTGGCCAAAAATTTATTAGGGGCAACCCCGATGCTGCAAGGGAGATCCATCGTATTCAAAATTCTTTCCTGAATGCTATTGGCTATATCTAAAGGTGAACCCAATTCGGCGCATTCACTAATATCCAGATACCCCTCATCTATCGAAACCGGTTCAACCATCTCTGTATATTGCCTCAATACATCGAAAATAGCCAGTGATGCCTTTCGATAACGCTCGAAATTCGGTTTCTGAATGACTAATTGAGGACATAGTTTTTTCGCCTGCCAAATCGGCATGGTCGTTTTAACCCCGAACTTCCTCGCCTCATAGCTGCAGGTGACGATTATACCTCTTCTCTCTTCAACATTGCCTGCAATCGCAAGCGGTTTGCCTTTCAATGAAACATCATATGACATTTCAACTGATGCATAGAAACTATTCATGTCTACATGGAGAATGACCCTGCCATTTTTGGGATACATGTCCTTCATGATTGACCGTCACATCCTTGTAAAAATAAAAAACACCGGATAATAGGGCCAATAAAAAACCATTTCTTTTAAGGTACCCTTATTTATCTTTGGTAACCACTGTGAAAGATGATACAAATCCAAGAAAAACAGCCATCATGTCATTGATGACTGTACATTAAATTCCAGCAATACTTGAACAAAGATGATACGAATTTTTGAGGATCAATGATCGTAACCAAACGGCTACCCACATTGGCAACACCCTGCATATATTCAGTTTATGATTGCCTTGCTGAACAATGAGTCCGATGGGGAGGACATCCGTCCATTTTGCAATCCACCTCTGTTCATCATTGCCGGGAGCTGATTTACCTGGATATAATACCTCAATCATAAATCAGTGGTAACAATCCATTCCTGACCTTAGGCATTCCAGCAACAAATCCTTGACAGGGAGGAGGGAATCAAGGATATGGCATCAGATTTCTCGATGGAAATCACGGATTAAAATCAGTAAAGCACATTCCTCATTCCCAACAAGAATACGACTACCTTCTTTGATTTACTCAGGAAACTCTCTCTTCCCATCTATTTTTCGATTTAATTATTCCCCGGATACTTCTTTGATGATACTGACAACCATTTCAGCAAGCTTCGTTAATTCCTCAACGGGTATTCTTTCATTCGTAGTATGGATATCTTCATAGCCCACTGCGAGATTGACAGTAGGAATCCCAAACCCTGCAATAACATTGGCATCGCTCCCGCCGCCGCTTTTAACCAACTCGCACGGACGACCGATTTTCTCTGCTGCCTTTCTTGCGACTTCGACTACATGATCGCCAGCCCCATATTTAAAACCAGGATACATGACGTTAACTTCAACTTCAGCACGTCCGCCCATTTCAATGGCGGCAGTCTCGAATGCTTCTTTCATTCGCGCCACCTGTTTTTCCATTTTTTCAGGAATCAAGGATCTTGCTTCTGCAAGGATTTCAACATGGTCACAAACAATATTGGTTTGCTGTCCACCTTGGAAACGTCCGATGTTGGCTGTCGTTTCCTCGTCGATACGGCCTAACGGCATTCTTGAGATTGCTTTGGAAGCGATCGTAATAGCCGAAACTCCTTTTTCAGGGGCGACACCAGCGTGAGCAGTCTTGCCTAAAATTATCGCAGACACTTTCGCCTGAGTAGGTGCAGCAACGACGATATTGCCCACTTTTCCATCACTATCAAGAGCAAACCCGAATTTTGCCGTTATAAGTGAGCGATCCAATGCCTTTGCCCCAACCAAGCCAGATTCTTCACCGACTGTTATGATGAATTCGATTGTCCCGTGCTCGATATTCTGTTCTTTCAGCACTTTAAGCGTTTCTAACATGACCGCTAATCCAGCTTTGTCATCCGCTCCTAAAATGGTCGTTCCGTCTGACACTATGTATCCATCTTTGATGGAAGGCTTGATTCCATTACCTGGTACAACCGTATCCATATGGGAGGTGAAATAAATGGTATCCACGCCTTCTTTCATTCCTTTTAAGGTACATACTAAATTGCCTGCACCATGACCCGTAACTGCTGTTGTATCATCTTCAAAAACCTCTACACCCAGTGCCTCGAATTTTTCTTTCAGCACTTTGGCGATGGCTGCTTCATTTTTCGTTTCGGAATCAATCTGGACCAATTCCATAAATTCACTAACTAAACGTTCTTCATTAATCATAAAATAAAACCTCCAAAAAAGTTTTCCTCTTTAATTATACTTCTAAAAGCGGTGCCCCGGCAAATAATGTGAAATTGAAACCCTGCTTAAATGGAATGCTGGTCATTCTCCTTCAAAATGGTGAATGATAACATATAAATGGTTTACGTTAATAATGAATTCTTCCCAGTAAGGAAAAGAGCCCAAAATAAATATATTTCGGGCTCCTTGCAGTTGGATCATAACGGGATATTGCCGTGTTTTTTCCATGGGCGTTTTTCTTTTTTGTTGCGAAGCATTTCAAGTGATTGAATGATCTTAATCCTTGTTTCCCGGGGATCAATTACATCATCTACCATTCCAAGACTTGCAGCAACATATGGATTAGCGAATTTATCACGGTATTCTTCTATTTTAGCTGCACGAGTCGCATCAGGGTCTTCACTATTTTGAATTTCTCGGGCAAAAATGATGTTTGCCGCTCCAGCAGAACCCATTACCGCGATTTCGGCATTTGGCCATGCAAACGTTAGATCAGCACCGATGGATTTACTATTAAGGGCCACATAAGCTCCTCCATATGCTTTACGCAGGATGATTGTCAATTTTGGCACTGTTGCTTCTGAATAAGCATATAGCAGCTTTGCACCGTGACGGATTATCCCGCCATGTTCTTGTTTAACGCCCGGGAAGAAGCCTGAAACATCTTCAAATGTAATTAACGGGATGTTAAACGAGTCACAAAAACGAATAAAACGGGCAGCCTTATCAGATGAATCAATATCCAGTCCCCCTGCCAATACTTTTGGCTGGTTACAGACAAGTCCCACTGATTTCCCTTTGATTCGCGCTAAGCCGACCACTATGTTTTTCGCAAAGCCCTCTTGCACTTCCATGAAGGAATCCTCATCGACAATTTGCTCCAATACTTTCCGAACATCATATGGACGTATCCCTTCATAAGGGACTACATCCGTTAAGTCCGGACGGTAGTCATCTCCATCGTCCGTTTCCAAAACCGGCGGCTTCTCTTCATTGTTTTGTGGAAGATAGCTCAGGAGACGTCTAACGTCGGCCAATACTTGTTCTTCTGTCGCTCCCTTGAAATGCGCATTACCGCTTATGGTATTATGTACAGCCGCTCCACCCAATCCTTCAGATGAAATCTTTTCGCCCGTAACCGTTTCAATGACTTTAGGTCCTGTTATAAACATTTGACTCGTTTTTTCAACCATGAAGACAAAGTCAGTTATGGCTGGAGAATATACGGCTCCGCCTGCACAAGGACCCATAATAACAGAAATTTGTGGAATGACGCCTGAATAAATGGAGTTCCGATAAAATATTTGTCCATATCCGTCAAGGGAAACAACACCTTCTTGAATACGGGCTCCACCAGAATCGTTCAAACCTATGAAGGGGGCTCCATTTTCCGCTGCCAAATCCATAACATTGGCAATTTTCAGAGCATGCATTTCCCCTAGTGCACCGCCAAATACAGTAAAGTCCTGCGAAAACAGATAAATGTCGCGGCCGTTTACCTTTCCGTAACCGGTAACAACCCCTTCTCCAGGTCCTTCTTCCTTATCCATGCCAAAATTGGTATTACGGTGTTTGATAAAAGGATTAAGTTCAATGAAAGTTCCCGGATCAACTAAAAGTTCGATTCTTTCCCTTGCAGTAAGTTTGCCCTTTTCATGCTGCTTATCGATTCTATCTTCACCGCCGCCCATTTCCACTTTGCGACGTCTGTCATATAAGTCATTGATCGTTTCATATATGTCTGTCATTCCTGCTCCTCCTTTGATCCGGCTCGTTCACAAAGCTCAAACAATACACCTGCAGTAGACTTGGGATGAACGAAAGCAACATCTGCTTTGTGAGCTCCCTTTCTTGATGAATCATCAATCATGCGCAATCCTGATTCTTTAATTTCTTTAATTCGATCTTCGATACCATCGACGCCAAGGGCCACATGATGAATCCCTTCACCGCGCTTTTCAATGAATTTGGCGATTGGACTTGACGGTGACAACGCTTCCAATAACTCCAAACGGGTATTGCCTGCCAAGATAAAGGCCACTTTTACGCCTTGGCTCTCCACTGTCTCAATTCCTTCAAGTTCCAAGTTCAGTGTTTCCGTGTAAAGTGGTAAGGTTTCATCAAGTGACTTGACGGCAATACCGATATGATCGATATTTTTAATCATCATTCATTCCCCCATGTTATGTATTATTTAAAATCTACTAATCTTCCATTCAAGCCTTTCAAGATTCGGAATAATATGAACATTATACTTTTACTTGTTTCTACTAAATGTTCACGTTAAAATAAAACCAATTAAACTGTTTGAGGGAGAGAGCATATGGGAAACAAGAAAATAAGAAAAATCGTCGTGTATTTAATGCTTATCTCGATGTTGTTGACGACCTTATTATCAGGTATAGCATTTCTTTTGTAATAGATATCGGAATGGAGAGGGAAGCAAAAAAGCTTCCCTCTCTTTTTATTTTATCGCTCCGTTTTTCTTTGCCAAAGTTTTGAAATCATTGTTCGACTTGGTGATTAACACCTTTGTGCCGATAGGGACTTTTTCATACAAACGCTCTACATCGGATTTATGCATCCGTACACACCCATTTGAAATGAATTTACCAACTGACGACGGTTGATTCGTACCATGTATCCCGTAAATCCTGCCATCGGTATTTCGTGCATCAAATCCAATCCACCTCGATCCCAAAGGGTTCCTGGGATCGCCGCCCGGAATATTCTTTTTTCGATAATAGGGATTGACCGCTTTTATTTTAACCGTGAAAATCCCTTCAGGTGTCAATTCCTGACTCTTCCCAGTGCCGACCGGCAGAATCTCCTTGACCTCGTTATCATCAATGAACGCCAATTTATTGTTGGCTTTATTGATGATGATAAAAGGATCTCCCGGCTTAACCGATTGAGGTTGGGCTTGTACCTGTAACGGCCACAAAGATAGCATAAGCAACAAAGAAAGGATCCATTTCATTTATATCAATTCCTTTACTTTTTTGCTTAGTTTAAGCCAAGTGCCTCTTTTTCATTCGGTTATTGGCCAGCTTAGGTAACCCCTTGAAGGAATGCTTCAACAATAAATAGCGTTCCATTTCCTTCATGAGCTGCAGTAATGCGGCCCTTGATTCAAACTCTTCCCGTGTCTGTGGAAGTGCCATTCCCCTAAAATGCATCTCCATTTCTTCAAGCTTCCTCAGATAAAGAATGGCCGTATTTTGTGGATGGACGTTTTCTGCCAGGTCCTCAATAAAATCAGCCACTATCCCGCTTTGCTTGACGACCAATGGAATATTCGTGACTAGAGGAAGAATGCGTTCAATTATTTCAAATTGCTTTTCACGCATTTTGAAATAATGGTAATACAGGTCTTCTTCCCTTAAGAAATGATTTTCCACGTCCCTGAAAGCAAGGCTTTTGGCTTGGTTAAGAAGATTGGCTGTTTCAGTAATTTCCTTACCATCCCATGTGTGATCATTATCCCTTAAATAGCGGACAATCCCCATCAAGATCGCACTAAAGTTAGTTTCGATACTTTCCTGATAAGCAAGCAGCTTTTCATCGACACTGGGCATGTACAGATTCATGACAAGTGCCACTCCAATTCCAACGGCAATTAATATCGTTTCATTGATCAGCAAGGAAAAAGTGATGTCGCCAGATCCATAAAGATGCATGATGATGACGCTGCTCGTTACAATTCCCTCATTAATCTTCAAGGCAACTGTCGTAGGAATGAAAATCAAAAGGATCAATCCTATTATCAGCGGATGGAACGCGATGAACTGAAACAATAGGGATGCATAGACCATTGCGATCAAACAAGCTAAAAACCGGTGCCAGGAGGCATACACCGACTTCTTTTTTGTAACTTGAATGCATAAGATCGTTATGATTCCCGCAGCCGAAAAATTCTCCAGGTTAAGCATTTGTGCAATAATAATTGCCAGGGTAACCCCCAAAGCAGTTTTAATCGTCCTGTATCCGATTTTAAACATTGTTATGTATCACCTGGCTCTTTCGCTATCTATTATAATACTATCAGGATTTCAGATGTTTTTACAGTCCTTTGTGAATGAAATTTCCAATTTTTTAAAATACATTCATGCAAAAATACATTATAGGAATAAAATAAAAAAAGGTAACCTATTCGTTACCTTTTTTTCATAATTATATACTATTTGCCTTGGCTTATAAAACTTTTTCCAAGAAGTCTTTTGCACGCTGGCTTTTCGGATTGGAAAAGAATTCTTCCGGAACACTTTCTTCAACGAGCAGACCCCCGTCCAAGAAAAGTACACGATCGGCCACTTCTTTGGCAAATCCCATTTCATGCGTTACGATAAGCATGGTCATCCCAGTATGTGCCAGTGACTTCATAACCTCGAGCACTTCTTTTACCATCTCAGGATCAAGCGCAGAAGTCGGCTCATCGAAAAGCATCACTTCCGGATTCATTGCCAATGCCCGTGCAATGGCGACCCGTTGTTTTTGTCCGCCTGATAGACGATTCGGATATGACGATTCTTTATCGGCCAAACCGACTTTAGTCAAGAGCTCCCGAGCTTGTTTTACTGCTTCAGCTTTTGATAATTTTTTCACCTTCATCGGTGCATATGTCAGATTCTCCAGGACGGTTTTATGAGGAAATAAATGAAAATGTTGGAAAACCATTCCGACATTTTCACGCACTTTCATGATATTGGTCTTTTTTTCAGTGATGTTTTCATCTTTAAACCAAATTTGACCATCAGTTGGAGTCTCAAGCATATTGATGCAACGCAAGAAAGTTGATTTTCCCGAACCGGATGGGCCGATGATCGCTAACACTTCCCCCTGCCCTATCTCGGTGCTGATGCCTTTTAATACCTCGAGCTTACCATAATTTTTTTTGAGCTCATCAATTTTAATCACTGCGTCTCATTCTCCTTTCAATCACTTTGCCTAAGATGGTAAGAACCATAACCATCACATAATAAATGAGACCGGCAAATAAAATCGGCTCGAAGAATTTATATGTCTCACCGCCGACAATATAAGAACGGCGCATGATATCCCCCAGCCCAATAATTGTGACAATGGCTGATTCCTTCGTTAAGGAAATCACTTCGTTCACAAGGGACGGCAGGATATTCTTGATGGCCTGCGGAAGTATTATATTTAGCATCATCCCTGAATAAGGAACCCCAAGTGCAAGTGCAGCCTCACGTTGTCCTTTATCTACCGCTAGAATGCCCCCCCTGATAATCTCAGAGATGTATGCGGCAGAATTTAGCCCGAATGCTAAAAATGCTGCTTGGAATGCTTCGATTTGAATCCCTAATATTTGTGGTGAACCAAAATAAATCAACATTAATTGCAGCACTAAAGGGGTACCGCGGAAAATGGATGTATAAAAGTCAGCAATCCAATTTAAGGGTTTGATCCTACTGATTTTAAGTATAGATAATACTATTCCCAAAACAAAACCGATTACAGCCGCAACCGCTACAACCTTTAGTGTAGTCGGTATTCCCTCCAGGATATATGGAAGGGAGGGTATAATCCTATCAAATTCCAGATTCACTCCATTCATCCTCTCTTATAAAGACCGTTATCATGGGCCTTCCTCCTGCTTCATTTAATGATAAATAAAGCGCGGAAAAACGTTCAGAAGGCATATTGCATCCCTTCTGAACGCTTTTCCTCTCTCTGTATTATTCAGTTTCGCTGCCACCGAACCATTTTAGTATTAATTTTTCCATTTCACCATTCTCTAACATTTTTTTCAATTCGGCATTGAATTCGTCAGTTAACTTGCTTCCTTTTTGGAAAGCGATTGCCGAACCGGCATCTTCTTCACCAGATTTGATCAAATAGCCCACCAAATCTTTATTATCTTTCAAATAGCCTTTTGAAACAGTATCTTCCATGATCACGGCGTCAAAACGTCCTGTGGACATTTCTTGAACAACCTCTGGAATACGATTCCGTTTTTCAATTTTCATTCCGATATCTTTGGATTTATTCAAGTCGTTTGCCAATGTCTCCTGAATGGATGCAAGCTGTACCCCTACCGTTTTCCCTTTTAAATCTTCAACAGTTTTGATCTTACTGTCCTCTGTCGTGATGATCATGTTTTTAGCTGTATAGTATATATCACTAAAATCAACGGATTGTTCACGTTTTTCTGTTGGAGTCATTCCAGAGATAACGAAATCGACCGATTTATTTTCCAGAGCCGGAACAAGACTATTAAAGTCAATGTCCTTCACTTTAACCTCATAACCTAATTTTTTACCGATTGCTTTAGCGATATCAACGTCAAATCCTTTTATTTCATCACTTTTAGATGTTTCAACATATTCAAATGGCGGATAATCCGCAGATGTTCCCATTACCAGGACCTTTTTGTCTTCTTTGCCAGCTGTGTTTTTATCTTTTTTCTCAGATGTTCCGCATGCTGCTAAAATACCTACTAATAACACAGAAGTAAGCAACAATGCTAACTGCTTTTTCAACTTCATTATTATTCCTCCAAAATCATATTTTCAATTCTCTTGTTATTAAATTTGGTTTTAGGTTATATTAATTAATTTATTTGCATAACTAATATTCATACACTAATGTGTATTTTAACACACTCTAATAATTATTCAATAACGTAAATAATAGATTTACTTTTCTTAATATTCTCACGATTCCCCTTCTCCGGTTCGCACTTTTCCTCCAGAGGGGAAATATCTGGCTTCTTTATCTATCTTCTTTCCTAAATGTTCCTTATTTATGCGGATTCATGAATAAAAAAAACCCGTCGATTGGGCGGGTTTTCTTGCTTATGGCTATGGCTTACACTTCTTCGCAATATTGATCGAAGTAGTCTTGTAATTTTTCAACTACAGACATCGGGTGATGCCCTTCAATTTCATGGCGTTCTATCATAGTGATGATTTTTCCATCTTTCAGCAATGCAAATGATGGGGATGAAGGCGGATACCCTTCGAAGTAATCACGGGCTTTTTCCGTCGCTTCCTTATCTTGCCCAGCAAAAACAGTTACAAGCTGATCTGGGCGTTTATCATTATGAATCGCATGAGCTGCTGCAGGTCTAGCTATTCCCCCGGCGCAGCCACAAACGGAGTTGACCATAACAAGTGTCGTTCCTTTTTGTGCAAATACCTCTTCTACTTCCTCGGGAGTAATCAATTCTGTATATCCAGCAGTCTTAATCTCATCGCGAGCCTGTTTGACTACGTCGTTCATTAAAAAATTAAAATCCATATTCATGGTATGTGCCCCTTCCAAGTTTTCTCTTCAATCCTATCATAACAATTGCCACTTCGTGATTCAATAAATTTACCTGCTAAACTGGATAAAGCGGATCCAAAACATGTTTAAAACGAAAAAGAAGCGGGAACCATGTGTGTAACAACAAGAAAACTTCTTACAAAGGGATGGGGCATGAGAAACGATTCATGCCCCATCCCTTTGCTGTTTAATTTGACTGTTTAATTTGACTTGAATGTATCAGTAAAAAATTGAAAGACTTGCTTAACAGCAGCAGTGACCGTTTTATTCCCTGACATCACTTCATTCTCTAGAACAGGGAGAAGACCTTTGACGGTTTCATTTTTATAGAACATCGTTTTAAGCTGGTGATCCATTAATGAATAAAGCCATTCCTTAGATTGCATTCTTCTCCGTTCTTGAAAAACACCAGATTCCTTGGTCATATCGGAAAATTCATTCAATACATCCCAAAGCTCAGGAATTCCTTTGCCGGTTATGGCAGAACAAGTATATGCCTTTCCTGCCCATCCCTTTGTTGCCGGCTGAAGGAAGTGCAAGATTCTGCTATATTCGGACTTTGTCCTAATCGCCAACGGAATGTTCTCTCCGTCCGCTTTATTGACCACAATTCCATCCACAAGTTCCATGATCCCTTTTTTCATTCCCTGTAATTCATCCCCGGCACCGGTTAGGACAAGGAGCATGAAGAAGTCGACCATGCTTCGTACTATAGCTTCACTCTGACCGACACCAACAGTTTCTATCAGGATGACATCAAATCCTGCCGCTTCACAAAGCAACATCGTTTCCCTTGTTTTGCGGTGAACTCCTCCTAAGGTGCCTTCGGATGGTGAGGGCCTTATGAAGGCACGGGGGTTTCTTGCCAACTCCTCCATCCTCGTCTTATCACCTAGGATACTTCCCCCGTTGATAGAAGAGCTTGGATCGACGGCTAGAACAGCAACCTTATGGCCCCTGGCACATAAGTAGGATCCGAACGTCTCGATAAATGAGCTTTTTCCGGCCCCTGGCACTCCGGAAATCCCGATTCGAATCGAGTTCCCTGTATGAGGAAGGATGGAATGTAATAATTCCTGTGCAGGATCAAAGTGGTGGGGAGCATTGCTTTCAATCAGTGTAATCCCTTTAGCAAGATTGGCCCTGTCCCCTTTTATGATTCCCTCTTTAAATTCATGGATTGGTATGCTTACATTTTGTTTTTTGACGAACTTGCTTTTTGAAGCTTTGTTATGACTGGCTGCTAATTCTACACCTGGCTTTAATGAAGAAGCAAAACCTTCCTGATTGTTAAGATCGACCCATTCCGGCTTCTTGTCTTCACTCATTATTGGGCCACTTCCTCATATCCGAGGCGATTATATATTTCCTGAAGCACTTTTTTCGCTGCCTGCGGAATGACTGTACCAGGTCCAAAAATGGCTGAAGCGCCATTTTCCATTAAGTAATCATAATCCTGTGCAGGGATGACGCCGCCGACGATCACTATGATGTCTTCACGGCCCAATTTCTTCAGTTCTGACATAAGCTGTGGCAATAATGTTTTATGACCGGCAGCAAGCGAACTCATTCCGACAACATGCACATCATTTTCCACGGCCTGTAAGGCGGTTTCTTCCGGCGTTTGGAATAATGGACCGATATCGACATCATAGCCTAAATCCGCAAACCCCGTTCCTACTACTTTAGCTCCACGATCATGACCGTCCTGACCCATTTTAGCCATTAACAAACGCGGTCTTCTTCCTTCATTTTCAAGGAACTCTTCCGTCATGCGGACGACTTCCTCAATTTCCGCTTCTTTTGAGTATGCCGAGCTGTATACGCCGCTGATAGAACGGATCGTTGCTTTGTGACGTCCAGCCACCTCTTCGACCGCATCGGAGATCTCACCTAGTGAAGCCCTTACTCTTGTAGCTTGTACAGCCAGTTCAAGCAGGTTACCTTCGCCTGTTCTAGCAGCCATGGATAGCGCCTGAAGAGCTTCATCCACCTTTGCCTGATCACGTTTCGCTTTTAATTCGCTCAAACGCTTAAGCTGACTTTCGCGAACTGCGGTATTATCAATCTCCAGTATTTCAATCGGATCTTCTTTTTTTAAACGATATTTATTGACGCCGACAATCGTTTCATCCTGAGAATCGATTTTAGCTTGACGCTTTGCAGCCGCTTCCTCGATCCTCATTTTTGGAAGGCCGGTTTCGATTGCCTTTGCCATTCCTCCAAGACCTTCGATTTCTTCTATGTGAGCCCAAGCCCTTTCGATTAATTCATTAGTGAGCGATTCTACATAGTATGAACCCGCCCATGGATCGATTACCTTTGTGATCCCAGTTTCCTCCTGCAGATAAAGCTGTGTGTTACGTGCAATGCGGGCCGAGAAATCAGTTGGCAGTGCAATGGCCTCATCCAATGCGTTCGTATGCAGGGACTGTGTATGTCCAAGTGCGGCCGCATGAGCTTCAATCAGGGTCCTTGCGACATTATTAAACGGATCCTGCTCGGAGAGGCTCCAGCCGGAGGTTTGGGAATGAGTCCTCAATGCCATCGCTTTATTATTTTTCGGTTCGAACTGTTTCATCAGTTTTGACCAAATGAAACGAGCCGCCCTCATTTTCGCCACTTCCATGAAATAGTTCAATCCTACAGCCCAGAAGAATGACAGGCGCGGTGCAAACTTATCGATATCAATACCTGCTTTCATGCCCGTACGTGCATACTCAAGACCATCAGCCAATGTATAGGCAAGTTCGATATCCGCCGGCGCCCCCGCTTCTTGGAGATGATAACCCGAGATGGAAATGGAATTGAATTTGGGCATATATTTGGATGTATACTCAAAAATATCAGCTATGATTTTCATGGACATTTCAGGCGGGTAGATATACGTATTCCGGACCATATATTCCTTTAAGATGTCATTTTGAATCGTGCCTGAAAGCTTATCCTGAGTAACGCCTTGTTCTTCAGCTGTCACGATATAAAAAGCCAGGATAGGTAATACTGCACCGTTCATAGTCATTGATACGGACATCTGATCTAGCGGAATCCCGTTGAACAGGATTTTCATGTCAAGGATGGAATCAATGGCAACTCCCGCTTTCCCCACATCACCGACAACGCGTGGATGATCGGAGTCATAACCACGGTGTGTGGCTAAATCAAAGGCAACTGAGAGCCCTTTTTGCCCCATCGCCAGATTACGTCTGTAGAACGCATTGGATTCCTCAGCAGTCGAAAAACCTGCATACTGGCGTACCGTCCAAGGACGATTGACATACATCGAAGGATAGGGCCCCCTTGTAAACGGAGCGATACCTGGGACACTTTCCATATGCTCCAATTCGCGATTATCTTCTTTAACATAAAGCGGTTTGACTTTTATTTGTTCATTGGTTTCAAACAGAAGACTATCGATATTTTGCCCAACGGCTTTTTCGGCTTCTTTTTTCCATGCTTCTACCGTCCCTTTAATCTTAGCCTTGGCAGGATTTATAGCAGAAAAATTCGGTTTTTTCATTTCAGTTCACCCCTAGCTCATGCAATAATTCCAATAAAATCGCTATTACGTTCGTTTTAATATGGATAAAATCTTTGATTCCGGCTTCACTTAGTGTGATTTCCAATTCTTCTTGCTGCTTGCCAGCCAAATAAAAATTGATTTCCGGGAATCGATTTTTAATTTCTTTAATTGTGATTGTCCCTAATTCCGCGTAGTCACCATCACTGCCGCAAACACAATAGATAGGGAAATTGGTCGAAGCTACGAAATCGACTGCTTCCTGAATGGTTTGACACCCCTTACTACCTACTGTTTCAATACCTCCTGCTGCAGCCAGACTTTTAACGAAATCTGCACGGGGTTTATAGGATTTAAGGTTTTTCAAATTAATCAAACCGATTGTTGGAGCCGTTCCATTTATTTCTTTATAACTTTCACTGCGCAGTCTTATTTGTTCGAACTGAATGGATACCCGTTCCAAGGCGATTGGCGTAATGCCAACCGGCTTCTCAACTTTCATATATGACACATGTTTATCCAGTGTCGGGCTTTTAATCTTATCAGTTGGGTTCGGATATACATTCGTTCCGATGATACTCTCTTTTCTGAAAGCAGCATTTTGAACTCTTCCTTGGTATACTTCAGCTATTTCTTTCTGTAGGGTACCTTGCTTAATCAGCTCTAAAATCCCTCCGGCTTCATCGATTTCAAGGAATTTCGCCCAAGCCTTTTCAGCCAATTCATCCGTTAATTGCTCAACATACCATGAACCGCCAGCAGGATCGACCACGGTCGTGATATTTGTTTCTTCTTTTAAAATCAAATGAGTGTTACGGGCGATTCTTTCTGAAAAATCATCAGATTCACCAGTTGCATGAGTAAATGGATGAATTTGAAGATATTGAATACCACCAATAGCAGCAGCGAAAGCTTGGTTTGTGGTCCGAAGAATATTGACGTGCTGGTCATATAGCGTTTCTGTCAATTCGGAAGTAACAGCATGTATGGCCATTTTAAAATGATCCGGAGCTGTATCGAAGGCTTCAGCAAGACCTGCCCAAAGCCTCCTGGCAGCCCGCAGTTTGGCGATGGACATAAAGTAATTGGAATCCACTGCAAACGAGAATACTATTCTTTCGGAAACTGAAGAAATGGAAAGCCCTTGTTTTTGCCCTTCCAATAAATATTGGACGGCTGCCGATAATCCGTACGCGATTTCTTGGACGGCATTAGCTCCTCCATTATGATAGACTGCCGTATTAATCAGGACTGTCTTTAAATCCCGGCCTACCTTCTGATAATCTTGGATTGTCTTAAGCCAGTCTGCAAAGTAATGATCCGTATCCGCTGGCAGCTGACCGCCAATGAGCCATTCTGCAATGGGATCTTCTGCAACTACGCCTGTCAATTGGGCATTTTGCGATTCAGCAACGGCTTTGAATTGCGGGAATAATCCTTTTTGTTTTCCCTTAAGGTCAATGAAAACCGGGATTTCCCTTAATGGGATATCTTTAAACAATTTTTCAGCCCTTGCTCCTTCAGCAAGTAATCTTACAGGATATGCCACGACATTTTGACCGCGCTTGAACGAGACCTTCATCTTTTCATTTGCCTCTTCAGCCGTGACACCGCTTACAGGTTGAACGACCAGCCAAGGTTTTTCATAATAACCCGTTGGAAACGTTCCTCTTGTAAATGGGAAGAATCCTGGCAATTCAGCTACATTTGCCGTTGAATCCGCCGTTTCTGTATAGAGTGGATATAAAGTGATGCCCTCATATGTATTCGTTTTTAAATTTTCTACACTTTTCCCTTTTAAACTGACTTCCGCAGCTTCTTTCCACTCTTCCAAAGAAGGCTTAGGAAAGGTTATGTTTTTTACATCTTTCAGTTCCATCTGTAATCGCTTTCTTATCGTCTGCCGCCTCAATCGCCATATCCATTCTTCGGGAGAACGAACGCTCAGTCAGTTTAGATAAGAAAACCACCCTCCCATCAATTTGATCTGGATTATACTAACATTCTATCATAATTTTCTTAAAATTTAAGCCAATAGAAATTAGCCAAGGAGTTTTAAGAGAAGCTGATGGCCTTTTTCGTCTCTTTAAATAGAGTAAAGCCCCTGCTCTGTATTAGAACAGCTCTCAATAAAATAATAGCAAAAATAAAATTTTTGTCGATGTTTTTCTAAAAAAGAAGTACAAAAAAAAGGAAGGAACCTGATGGCCTTCCTTTTTCTTCATTTTAGTATATGGAAGTGTTGTCTTTGGAAATCTTTTCGATGATTTCTTTAACCCTTGCAAGGAATCGTCCACATACCAGTCCGTCCAAAACACGATGATCAAGTGATAAACAGAGATTAACCATATCTCGTACTGCAATCATGTCATTTATGACCACTGGCCGTTTCACAATCGTTTCAACTTGTAAAATGGCTGCCTGTGGATAATTGATGATTCCCATGGACTGGACAGAACCGAATGAGCCAGTGTTATTAACAGTGAACGTGCCACCTTGCATATCCTCTGCTTTTAACTTACCCGCCTTCACTTTGGATGCGAGTTCCTGTATCTCCCTTGCTATACCTTTGATTGATTTTTCATCTGCATTTTTTATGACCGGTACAAATAAGGCATCTTCAGTTGCAACGGCTATTGAAATATTGATTTCTTTCTTTTGTATGATTTTATCGCCTGCCCACATGGAATTGAGCTCTGGAAATTCCGTTAGGGCTTGAGCAACAGCTTTTACAAAAAAGGCAAAGTAAGTTAAATTATAGCCTTCTTTTTGTTTAAAATCGGATTTTAGATTATCCCGCAACTTCACCATATTGCTTGCGTCAACTTCCACCATCGTCCAGGCATGCGGAATTTCGTGCTTACTTTTTAACATATTGGATGCAATTGCCTTCCGGATGCCAGTTACAGGTATTTCCTTGTCGCCAGTAGCAGCCGTAACGTTTGTTACTGCACTGGTTTGGCGATTAACTGGAGGAGGGGTGATCTCTTCATGAACCGAATCGGATATTGCGGAAAAGTCATCCGCCTTAGGTAGATTACCGGATTCAACAAGTTTCAGTAAGTCCTTACGGGTGATCCGTCCCTCATTCCCCGTTCCTTTCACTTTTGAAAGATCGATTCCATGCTCCTGGGAAAGTTTTAACACTGCTGGTGAAAAGCGAGCTTTCCTTGATGGTTCCGCCGACGCTTGCTGCACATCTCTTGTAACAGGTGCATCAGTATTTTCTTCGCTATGAGAAATAGCTTGCCCTACATTATCGTTATCCGTCTTTGCCGTTTCAACTTCAATCGAGCAAATGACTTCCCCGACTGCCAACGTTTGATTCTCATCCGCTTTCAATTCCTTGATGATGCCGGTGAAGGAAGAAGGAACCTCAGCATTTACTTTATCCGTCATCACTTCAGCTAGCGGGTCGTATTTCGTGACATGATCCCCAGGCTTTACAAGCCATTTACTGATGGTTCCCTCTGTGACACTTTCGCCTAGTTGAGGCATCTTCATTAATTCCATAGCCATAAATCGTTCCTCCTTCTTAACAGTCATTAATACTCGGCCAATTCCCTCATTGCTTTTTCCACTTTATCAGGATTTACCATAAATTGTTTTTCCATCGTAGGCGCATATGGCATGGCAGGTACATCAGGTCCGGCCAACCTTTTTATAGGAGCATCCAAATCAAAAAGGCAATGCTCGGCAATGATGGCTGCGACCTCACTCATAATGCTTCCTTCTTTATTGTCCTCCGTAATCAGTAAAACTTTCCCCGTTTTAGATGCTGCCTCTATGATAGCATCTTTATCTAAAGGGTAGACAGTGCGCAAGTCAAGAACATGTGCAGAGATTCCATCTGCCGCTAATTTTTCTGCTGCCTGAAGAGCAAAATGGACACAAAGGCCATAGGATATTACAGTAATGTCTTCCCCTTCCCTTTTCACATCCGCCTTACCGATGGGAAGTACATAATCGTCAGCGGGTACCTCACCCTTAATCAAGCGGTATGCGCGTTTATGTTCAAAGAATAGCACTGGATCTTCATCGCGAATGGCAGCTTTAAGCAGCCCCTTTACATCATACGGGGTGGAAGGCATCACAATTTTCAAGCCCGGCTGATTAGCAAAGATTGCTTCAACCGATTGTGAATGATAAAGAGCTCCATGAATTCCTCCTCCATATGGAGCACGGATTACCATAGGACAGCTCCAGTCATTATTGGAACGGTATCTAATCTTGGCTGCCTCTGAAACGATTTGGTTAATGGCAGGCATGATGAAATCAGCAAATTGCATTTCAGCTATTGGCCGAAGCCCGTACATGGCGGCTCCAATTCCCACTCCTGCAATTGCAGATTCAGCGAGCGGTGTATCGATGACCCTGGCTTCACCGAATTGGTCATATAAACCATGAGTGGCTTTAAAGACCCCACCTTTTTTTCCAACATCCTCTCCCAATACGAATACACGGGAATCGCGTTCCATCTCTTCCCTCATTGCCATTGTTACAGCATCTATATAAGAAATCACTGGCATTCTATTACCCCCTTACTTTTGTGCATACACATGATTCATTGCACTTTCAGCCTTCGGATATGGAGCATTTTCAGCATAATCAGTAGCTTCGTTGACTATCTTCATGACTTCATCATTCATTTGTTTCTCAAGATCATCATCCATGATTCCCACTTCTTTTAAATACGCTCCAAATGTCTTTATGGAATCCTTGGTCTTAGCTTCGGCCACTTCATCCGCTGTCCGGTAGCTTCTGTCATCATCATCACTTGAATGTGGAGTGAGCCTATATGAAACGGTTTCTACAAGGGATGGCCCCTCTCCCCTTCGTGCACGGTCAGCCGCTTCTTTCACTGCAGCATACACTTCCAATGGATCATTGCCATCCACCGTTATTCCGGGCATCCCATAGCCAATCGCCCTATCGGAAACATTTTCACATGAAAGCTGTTTCGAAATAGGAACGGAAATCGCATATTTATTATTTTCACACATGAAAATGACCGGTAGCTTATGCACACCTGCAAAGTTGGCCCCTTCATGAAAATCGCCCTGATTTGATGAACCTTCTCCAAACGTTACGAATGTTACTAAATCCTTACCTTCCATCTTCCCGGCAAGGGCAATTCCAACTGCATGCGGGACCTGTGTCGTTACAGGTGACGAACCGGTGACGATCCTATTTTCCTTTTGACCAAAATGGCCAGGCATTTGACGTCCCCCGGAATTGGGATCTTCCTCTTTCGCAAAACCTGAAAGCATCAAGTCTTTTGCGGTCATTCCGAAGGTAAGAACCACACCAACATCCCGATAATAAGGCAGTACATAATCCTTTTGCCTATCCAGCGCAAAAGCTGCCCCAACCTGTGCAGCTTCTTGCCCCTGGCAGGAAATTACGAAGGGAATTTTCCCGGACCGGTTTAAAAGCCACATACGCTCATCAACCCTGCGGGACAAAAGCATTGTCCTGTACATATCTAAAACCGTTTCCTCATTTAAGCCTAATTGTTCATGACGTTTTTCTACCATCATAAAACCTCCTGACCTTATTCTTTATGAATGAATGGCAAGTCCATCGACAGCAAGCGCCGCCTCGCCGATTGCTTCAGAAAGACTTGGATGTGGATGAATTGTCTTGGCTACCTCCCAAGGTGTCGCATCAAGCACTTTTGCAAGTCCAGCTTCTGAAATCATATCCGTAACATGTGGTCCGATCATATGAACACCAAGTATATCATCCGTTTTCTTATCTGCAATGATTTTGACAAAACCATCCGCTTCCCCGTATACAAGGGCCTTACCAACTGCGCGGAATGGGAATTTCCCAATTTTAAGTTCATAGCCTTCCTTGTTTGCCTGCTCTTCCGTCAAACCGACGCTTGCAGCTTCAGGGCTAGAATACACACATTTTGAAATTAGCGAATAATCCAACCGTTCTGGTTTTTGGCCCGCCATATGCTCAACGGCTGTAATACCTTCATGGGAGGCAACATGAGCCAATTGAAGACCTCCGATACAATCACCAATCGCATAGATATGTGTTTCCTTCGTTTGGAAGAATTCATTGGTTTCAATAAAGCCTTTTTCTTTCACAATTTCCGTATTTTCAAGGCCGATCCCTTCAACATTTGCTGATCTGCCCACGGAAACCAGCATTTTTTCAGCAGTGAATTCCTCTACCGATCCATTTACTTCAGCAGAAATAGTTACTGAAACATCCGTTTTCAAGGTTTCAGGCAATACCTTGGCACCTGTAACGAATTTGACGCCTTTTTTAGTTAGGAGACGAAGCATCTCACTAGAAATATCATGGTCTTCAGTCGGGATGATTCTATCTGCATATTCCAGTACTGTTACTTCAACTCCAAAATCATTCAGCATCGAGGCCCATTCAATTCCGATAACTCCCCCGCCTACAATAATCAATGATTTTGGCAAACTCTCAAGCTTTAGGGCTTCATCCGATGTTAGCACCAATTCCCCATCAATTGGCAAACCTGGCAGTGTCCTTGGACACGAACCGGTAGCTATGATGATATTCTGAGGAATGAGCATTTCATTTTCACTGCCATTATTCATTTCCACGGAAATTGTCCCAGGCATCGGTGAAAATATAGATGGACCAAGTATACGTCCTAATCCTTCATAAACCGTTATCTTCCCTTGTTTCATCAAGTGCTGAACACCTTTATAGAGTTGATCAACCACTTTATTCTTTCTTTCCTGCACCTTAAGGAAATCCAACTTTACATCCCCGGTAATAATACCGAATTCCTCGCTTTTCACTGCAGTCTGATAAACTTCTGCACTTCTTAAAAGTGCTTTTGAAGGGATACAGCCTTTATGTAGACACGTTCCGCCGAGCTTGCCTTTTTCCACGACAGCCGTTTTCAATCCTAACTGAGCAGCCCTTATTGCTGCCACATACCCGCCTGTTCCTCCTCCGAGGATAACGAGGTCAAATTCTTCAGCCAAAACCACTCCTCCTCACAATTACACGATTGTCACCTTTTTTACTTGCCCTATGTTTATTACGTTATCCATGTTGAAAATTCCTGTGTTTATTTTAAAAAAACACAGGAACCTATATCTTGTATAACTACATTCATTTTCTTCCATTCAAGATATGCTTTTCATTTTGTAAAAATTGACTCCTTGAATTCCTCATACGAGCAATGCGCTCCTCTGCCATCCTGTCCGCTGCTTTATAAGTTGGAATTTGATCACGTTTTGCAATCTCCATGACTCGTTCAATGGTATCATAAACCGTTTCCACTTTCTTCAGCGCTCTTTCCCGATTATACCCTAATAGCTCATCAGCCACGTTTATGACTCCACCTGCATTAATTACATAATCAGGAGCATAAATTATACCTTTTTCATGAATTTGATCGCCATGAACAGGTTCCTTCAATTGATTATTGGCTGCACCTGCAATGACTTTCGCCTTGATTTTATTGATTGTTTGATCATTTATGACAGCCCCTAATGCACAAGGAGCATAGATATCACATTCAACCCCATAAATTTCATCAGGATCCACTGCTGTCGCCCCAAAGGATTCAACTGCACGGGCCACGCTTTCTTTATTGATATCTGTAACGATCAGTTTAGCGCCCTCCTCATGAAGGTGACGGCATAAGTTATAAGCTACATTCCCGACGCCTTGAACTGCAATTACCTTGCCTTCTAAAGAATCATTGCCGAATGCTTCTTTTGCAGCAGCTTTCATACCGCGGTACACCCCATAAGCAGTTACAGGGGAAGGGTTACCTGAAGAACCGAATGCAGGGGAAATCCCAGTGACAAAATCCGTTTCCTCGTGGATAAGATCCATGTCTTCAACCGTCGTCCCTACATCTTCAGCTGTTATATAACGCCCATTCAGCCCTTGGATATACCTTCCGAATGCACGGAACATTTCTTCATTTTTATCCTTGCGCGGATCGCCGATGATGACGGTTTTTCCGCCGCCTAAATTCAAGCCGGCTGCTGCATTCTTATATGTCATTCCTTTCGAAAGCCTTAAAGCGTCTTCTATGGCGTCTTCTTCAGAAGCATACGTCCACATCCTTGTGCCACCAAGTGCAGGTCCCAATGTCGTATCATGAATGGCAATAATCGCTTTCAAACCCGATTGTTTATCCTGACAGAATAGCAGTTGTTCGTAATCATACTTCTCAAGATATTTAAAAATTTCCATAAAGGAATCCTCCCTAGATGTTTTAATTCGTTCGTGTCAGATATGAGGACGCTAAATTACTCCTCATTCTTACTGGTTACTACGTTCATTTTAAATAAAATCCGTTAATCACATGATATTTTCCCCATTTGGAATGGTTCCCTTGAAAAATCCATGCACCTTTAAATATGCAAATAACATGCCAATAAATTGAAAAGCGAGATCCTTTTTAACCAAAAAAAGGAGATGTTGGTTAATAAGTTGGACAACTATAGCCTATAACAAATTTTAAAATATTTCATGTTAGAAGTGGACTCTCACTTAAATTAAAATAAATCAGAAAATTCCGCGCAACTTTTTTCATAGTGTGCAAAATTTAGCATGCAAATATTTTCACAGTTCGAATTTTTCCATTTTATAATACAGATTTCTAACTGATATCCCCAGCGCTTTTGCCGTAAGTGTTTTATTTCCATTGTGTGTATAGATCGCTTGCTGAATAATTTCGGCTTCATACTGATCTATTATCTCCGCGAGCGGCTTACCCGATACGTAGTCAGATGAAGGCTTCATTAATAATTTATCCTGTTTTAATGGAACCTCTTCGATAAAATCCGGAATATGCTGTATATCAATGATCGTCTCGTTCAATTTCATGAAAATGATCGCCCGTCCTAAAATATTCTCCAGTTCCCTCACATTCCCCGGCCAGTTATAGATTTGCATCTTATGTATAGCATCTGCAGTGATTCCCTCTATGCTCCGTCCATACTCCTGATTGATTTTATGAATTAAATGCTCCGCCAATTCTTTCAAATCTTCTTTTCGCTTTCGTAAAGGAGCAATGAAAATGGGCATGCGGTTCAGCCTGAAATATAAGTCTTCCCTGAATGATCCGCTTGATATTGCCTGTTCAAGGTTGATATTCGTAGCTGCTATGACACGGACATTGATGGGAATCGGCTTTGTTCCCCCCACTCGGATGATTTCCCGTTCTTGTAAAACCCGTAGTAATTTTGCTTGAATGTTGGCTGGCAATTCACCAATTTCGTCCAAAAAGATACTCCCTTGATTTGCCTCTTCAAAAAAACCGACCTTTCCGCCTCTGCTTGCCCCTGTAAAGGCTCCCTCATCATAACCAAACAGTTCACTTTCAAGTAATGATTCGGAGATGGCCGCGCAATTTACACGTACGAATTTATTGAATTTCCTATCGCTTGCATTATGGATGGCGTGTGCAAACAATTCTTTTCCTGTCCCTGATTCCCCTCTCAATAAGACAGTAGCAGGTGTCCTTGCCGATAATTTCGCCTGTTCAATCGGAAGCTTCATCTCTTCGGAAGCTCCTATTATATCATCAAAGGAATATTTAGCCTGCAATGTCCGGATAATTTGTCTTGCCCGATTCAATTCGTGAGTCAACGCTTGAATTTCAGATACATCATGAATGACGCCAACACTCCCTTTCAAGCACCCATCCACAATGATTGGAGCTACATTCACAATCACTTCCTTATGTTTTGGGCCGACACGCATATTGACACCCCGAACAGGCTTTTTTGTCTGAAGCACTTTCATATGCATACTATCACCTTCGTAAATATCGATGGAAGCTGGCTTACCAATCACTTGGTTCTTTGTTAAGCCAGTGATTCTTGAATATGCCGGATTGATCAATAGTCCCCTCCCTTGATCATCCACAACCGATATGGCTTCATCACTGGATTGAATGATTGCCTGGAGCATCGTCTGTATCTCTTTTAAATCCGTGATCTGCTCCGCCAATTGCACAGCTTCCGTTTTATTCCTAAACACGGAAAAAGCCCCTATGATTTCCTGATCGGCATTCACCAGAGGAATCCTTGTCGTTATGAGCTCCATCCCATTAGTAAGGGCGATTTCCTGATTTACTTCTTTTTTATTCATTTCCATCACTCGAAGTAATCCAGTTGAAGGGAAGAGATCTTTGATATGTCTGCCAATCACGTCCTCGCGCTTTGTGTTAGATGCTCGTTCCGCACTATCATTGAACATGATGATGAATCCCTCCTGATCAATCACCACCATCCCTTCGCTGGTCGTATTCAAGATCAAATCCATTTTTGCCGAGGCATTCTCCAATTTATTAATTAACCGATTTTTCTCTTCAAACAGCTTAGTCATAATGAGGGCGACACTTCCAGGAATGAGTATAGTTTGATCATCCATATCCCTTTTTATCTTTTTATAGACGGACGGATCTCCAGTCGTATCAAAAATGATGTCCAAATCCCCATCCAATCCCTTGTTCCAATTAGTCACTGTAGGAATCCTTCGTTCTTTTGCAGCAAGCATCCCTTCAGCGGATTCATTTGTATCAGCCATACAAACAATTGAGAATACTTCGCTTTCCGAAAGGAGTTTCAACACGGTTGTCCCTCCCACTCCTCCCCCTACTATCATGACTTTTTGCATGAGCCATCCCCCCTCAAGAATAATTACCCATTTATTAAATCTATCTCTGCAATTTTTTTCATACTCTACACCTCATTTTACCATATTGGAATCCTTTAAAAAAAGCCACCAGCTTCCAGTCATTTTCTAGATTCCCGAAACTTGACAAATATTTTATATCTATTATCATTTTTAAAAGATGGAATTTTCGGAAGGGATTTGACAGCATGAAACGTTTAATCGCTTTTTTGATTCTTTTTATACCCGGGGCCTTCGCTGCCTATGGCATAAAAATAATGAGGGACATGGTGTTCGGTATTTTACAGCCTCCCTATCCAGTCCTTTGGCTGCAATTTTTAATCGGACTGCTTTTAGCGATTGCCGGGATAGCCTTTATCGCAGGCTTCGTCCTTCATCGAGATCGAAAACAAAATAAGGTCCAAAGCAGGTTCAATAAATTTTAAACACAAAAAAGAAGGTGCCATGTAATTATGGCACCTTCTTTCTTTATCTCGATTTAAGTCCTTCTCTGGCCCGTACGGCTGCCTCAGGAAAATCGGTTATGATGGCACTGCACCCCAATTTGAATAATCTTTTCATCTCGGCTTCCTTATTGATGGTATATGGCCGTACAGCGACACCCATGCTCATCGATGCTTGAATAACAAAATCAGGGGCAGCCCGGATATTTGGATGGATTGCGCTCCCGCCTATTGCCTTGGCATATATCCACGGCATATACAGACCATCCCTATAAAGCGGGGCCGTTTCCAGTTCTGGTGCCAATTGATGACATTTAACCAAACTATAATGATTGAAAGATGAAAGGATAATCCTTTCCTCTATTTCGTAGGCACGGATGAGCCCTATGACTTTCTCTTCTAAGCCTGGATACAGAAAAAGCGTGTTTTTCAATTCAATATTGCAATAAAGCTGATTATCGTTAAGCCATATAAATAGTTCTTCAAGCGTCGGAATGTTTTCTTTACCCAATTTCCCCTTAAAGTTTGGGGATGCATTAAGTGTTTTCAACTCCATCAAGGTCCGGTCTTTTACATACCCTGAGGCATTCGTGGTCCGATCGAGCTTTTCATCGTGAATGATGACCACTTCTCCATCTTTCGAGAGCTGGACATCCGTTTCGATTCCGTCCGCCCCTACACGTGCAGCTTCTTTGAACGCAGCCATCGTATTTTCCGGATGTGTTCCTGCCGAGCCTCGATGTGCAAAGATTAAGGTCATGATGAAATCTGCCACCTCTCCCAAAAGTCGTTATTTCCCCATTTTATGAACAGACACAGCAAATTATTTTCATCTTGATCAATCATTTATCGGAAACTATTTAAAATGCAGGTGATTATTTTCTGCATAGAAGGTTCCTTTCGTCAAACAACTCAATTTCTTTTCCAAACTTTTGATTTGCAAGCAGGTATCCGGAAAGGCCATTTGACCAATCGTAATTTCACCTTCCCCTTTTGATTCAAGCATATCCATGATTGACTTCCGTTTCTCATCCAATTGATATATTTGTGCCATCAACCTCTCCAATCGATTTTCTGTTTGTTCATATTGAAAATTTTGCGCCACATTAATTTGACCCTGAAACATATCATACAATTCAAGCTTTTCCTTTATTGATTCGAGTTCCATTATTTTTGATTTATATAAAAGTAAAGTATCATTCAATTCTTTTTTTAAAAGATTACGGTCAAAACCCTTCACATTAATTATCGTTTTCCGTTCCATACGATTCCCGATCACAGCCGCTCTAACTTTTCCATCCGCCTCAATAACGCCGCCGATTAATTTTCCCTTCTTTTCATCCGTGAAGATATTCTTGGCTTTCAGGAAGCTCCCCAGCGAATATGATCCTATATGTATATTCCCCCCTGCCGTTAAGTGGCATTCGTTGGCATGTTTCACAAAGATGTTCCTTGATGCCGATATCTTGGACACACCCTTACCAAATACGCCCCCTTTAATGAATACGTCACCCTCTTTTGACTTGATTTCCTTCACATTACTCACACCAAACTCACTTAAAATGGAAATATCCTTCGTAGCCGTCACGGAAAAATGATCGATGACCGTCCCGTTAACGGTCACACTTCCTTCAAATTCGATATTCCCTGTATTATTACCTACATCACCGTCAATCAATAGGTGGTCACCTATCGCAATCTTCCCTTCTCTAAATTCCACCACACCATCGATCAATGCCCTTAGAATGATCTTTCCGTCTTCCTCGATAGCGGCTACAGTTTTTTGATCATATAGGAGTTTCTTATCCTTTCCTTTTCTGGGCAAGGCAATTTCCCCGGTAACTAGCCTCCCCATCTCCCCAGATGAAGGCGGTTTCTTTTCCCCCAGCCAATCCCCCCTTTTCACTTTATCAAGAAAACCCATATCATAATAATCAGCTTTTCCATCTTCGCGTACCGCTGGTTTTCTGTCCGAGCGCTTGAAATAGGTAACCACTGCATCATTGCCATGGACTGGTTCTTTTCCTTTCGCAATGACTGTATGATCTTTGATTCTCAGTTCATTTTGCAATACATTCAATAAAATCCCTTCGGAAATATTTTCACTTTGAAGGTTCTCTAAAATATTATCCATAATTACTGATTGGTTCTCTTTCAGATAGTTTTCTGAACAATTGAGTTTTACACTTGCGGTCATTTTATCAGCAGCTATGTCCAACTCCGCAATCGGTTTCAGTCTTCCTACTTTAACTCTTTCCCCGCTTGCCTCTGAAAGTGCATCCTTCAAATCCTTGACGTTCTCCAGCATGATCTGCGGAAAATCCAACAGGATAGGATTCAATTGAAGAATGGAATAGCCTTTTTGAAAAACGGTGATAAAAACCATTTCAGTATCCGTTTCTAATATAAAATGCTCGTTCTTTTCATAAATCATCTAATTCCCTTCCTTCATATAGATATATATACCTATAATTATAAGCTAAAAATTAAGAAAAATGACCTATGTAGCTAAACTTAAAAAAATTAATGATTCATATAATGAAAATCCTGCTTTTTCATCCAAACAAAAACGCCTTTTATTTATTGGATTCTTCCTGCAAAATCCAATAAATAAAAGGCGTTTAATTTTTTTAATCGGCAGCGTAAAAAATTGAAGTTGCCGATTATAAAAAATCACAAAGCAACTTCTTCCTGTCCCCATACCACCAGACGGAGAGTTCTTATTTATATTTAGCGGCTCTAGCCTTTATATGGTCAATTGTTACCCTGAATCTTAACAACCGTTTCCCCTACCCCTGTCAAGATGCTTTATGCTCGAGACGGAGCTTATCGGCCACCATAGCAATGAATTCGGAATTTGTAGGTTTTGCCTTAGTCATGCTGACGGTATAACCGAAAAGGGATGAAATCGATTCTATATTGCCACGGCTCCAGGCCACTTCAATCGCATGTCGGATTGCACGTTCTACACGGCTTGCTGTAGTATTGTACTTTTTTGCAATATCCGGATATAAAACTTTGGTGATCGATCCCAATAGTTCAATATCATTATATACCATGGATATGGCTTCCCTTAAATACAAATAGCCCTTAATATGTGCAGGCACGCCAATTTCGTGAATGATGCTTGTGATGCTGGCATCGAGGTTTTTAGGCTTGGGTTCATTTTGAGGACGATAGCTAAACTGACTATGATTTTTTAAAACCGCCTGCCCTTTACCGCTTACCTGACGAATATGATTAGCTAGATTTTCCATATCAAAAGGTTTCAGGATAAAGTAAGACGCGCCCAAATCAACTGCTTTTTTTGTGACATCTTCTTGACCAAAGGCAGTAAGCATAATTACATTAGGCATAGCACCTCGTTTTAATTCACGAAGTTTTTCAAGTACACCTAACCCATCTAAATGAGGCATGATAATATCGAGGATCAATATATCCGGATCAACGCTTTCAAGCATACCCAGGCAATCTTGACCGTTATGTGCCACCCCAATTACTTCCATGTCTTCCTGTGCAGAAATGTATTCTTCCAGAAGGCCAACAAGTTCTCTATTATCATCTACAACGCACACCTTAATTTTTTTCACGCTTGATTTCCTCCTCAACTACAATTGGTCTTTTTTTCTATATGACTAAATTCTATTGTAATTGAACTTTTCGACAATGGAAACTAAATTCCTTTTATTTTTGAAAAAATATAAGGAATTCAATATTATTCTCCGGATATCTCTTGTTTTCGACTTCGTTTGCTATTCGAATGAACCGATTGTCGAAAAATCTTCATTTCGTTTTCATTTTATCACATCGTTTTAAAAAAACATCTATTTTTTGAAGAAATCATATTTAATTCCTACCCATGACCTTTGTTTTTCATAAAAAAAGGGCATCCAAAGGATACCCGGTTTCATTAGCTTGCCTTTTCATAATTATCTTTGTCGTATATATTTATACCGGCTTCGTTTAACATCCATTCGATATGGACTCCATACCCACTTGTAGGATCATTAACAAATACATGGGTAACTGCACCGATTAATTTCCCATTTTGTATGATGGGACTTCCGCTCATTCCCTGAACGATCCCACCCGTTTTTTGAAGCAATTCTTTATCCGTCACTTTTAAGACCATCCCTTTAATCGCTGGAAACTTCTGTGGTATGGAACTGACGATTTCCACATCGAATTCCTCTACTTTGGAACCATCCACAACAGTCAGGATTTTTGCTGGTCCTTCCTTTACCTCATGGGAAAGGGTTATGGGGAGCGCCTTGTCATTAATCCCATTTTTAAAATCTTGATTTAATTTCCCAAAAATCCCAAAGGGACTATTGCGATTGATATTCCCGATTTTTTCTTTATTAGAAGAAAAGCGTGCCAATTTTTCTCCCGGATCACCATTGCTTCCCTTTTCGATGGACGTGACAGTCGATTGAACGATCTGTCCGTCTTTTACAACAATCGGCTTTTTTGTATCCATATCGGAAATGACATGTCCCAATGCGCCATATTTTTTCGAGTTCGGGTGATAAAACGTCATCGTTCCGATGCCAGCTGCTGAATCACGGATATACAAACCCAATTTGTAAGTTCCTTCATTCTTATCTTTCAATGGTAAAAGGGTACTATGAAGCACTTCATTCTCACGGTTGATGACCAAATTCAACGCCTCACCCTTTTCACCTGCCTGTTGAACAAAAGGGGTTACATCCCCCATCTTCTTTATCGTCTGACCATTGATTTCTGTAATAATATCACCTATTTCAATTTTCGCTTTTTCTCCTGGTGATTTTTTCCCCTGCGCAGTATCAATAAGATGATGACCTACTACGAGCACCCCGAGGGTATTAAGCTTCACTCCAATGGATTGGCCTCCAGGCATGACTTTAAAGTCTTTTATCACTCTAATGTCGACCTTTTTGGCAGGCAAGCCTGCTACATCCAGTAACACTTCATTCGTCCCTGGTTTCTCAGCACCAAGCGTAATTGAAGCTTGCTCATCATGAAGCGAAATCCCATCACTGGATCCCGAAGCTTTTGCAGAAACAGGCAATGATTTGGAAATACTATATTGACTTCCTTCAAATAGTACAAGATGATTTGGAATTAAAAAATATTCACGAGATGGCTGGTATAACCCTAATGTTAATAGCGAAACAAGGAGAATTCCACCGATGATCCTGTTTATCCATACAAATTTCAATCCATTCACTCTCCTCGCTCTCTGAAACTTTATGGCTACACCTTTAATTTAGCCCTCAGGACAGTCATTTATAACAGGTGCACAAAATAAAAGCTATCCGTTTTTGGATAGCTTTACAATGAATGCTTATGATAAGTTTAAATAACCTTCTTACAGGCCCATCAAGATGTAATCTTCAGCCTTTTGGCCAGCTGGATTAATTCATTGGCATGCTGCTTCGTCAAATCCGTAATCTCGACTCCTGAAATCATCCTGCCGATTTCTTTTATTTTTTCAGCTTCGATTAGAGGCTTTACCGAAGTATTCGTGCGTCCAGCCCTTACATTTTTCGCTATGAAAAGGTGAGTATCCGCCATAGCTGCCACTTGTGGTAAATGGGATATGCACAGCACTTGAGACCCCGTTGCCACTTTATAGATTTTTTCAGCAATGGATTGTGCAACCCTTCCGCTCACACCTGTGTCCACTTCATCAAATATAATCGACGTAATGCCTTGGTGCTTGGAAAAAATGCTTTTCAAAGCCAGCATGATTCTCGACAGCTCTCCGCCCGATGCAATTTTAGAAAGGGGTTTTAACGGTTCCCCCGGATTGGTGGAAATATAAAATTCCATCGAATCCAGCCCCGATTGATTAATGCCCCTATCTGATAGCTCATCGAAAGTATAAGCCGTTTGAAGGAAATGGGGTTCGAAAATTGTCTTTTCCATGTATAAATCCTTTAATTCCTGATGGATCTTTTTGGTTAACTGCTGAGCGAATGTCTGACGAAGATCAGACAAATTCTTCGCTTCAACAATTAAATCGGCCTTTATCGATTTCATTTCCTTTTCAAGCTTTGCTATGTGTGTTTCCCTATTTAGCAGTTTTTCGACTTCTTCTTCTATGCCGGCACCATATTCCAGGATCTCCACGATGGACCGCCCGTATTTACGTTTTAATTGATTTATTTCATTAAGGCGACTTTCAATGAATTCAACACGTTCTGTATCATAATCCAAAGAGTCTAATTGATCTCGGATGTTCGATACTGCCTCTTCAAGAAGGAAGTAACTATTTGAAACGGTCTCGGAGCTGTTTTTTAAACCTTCATCAAGCCCTGCCGCCTCTTCCAGGTTATTCATGGCTACGGAAAGCCAATCTATTGCATGCTGTTCACCATTTAAAGCATTATAACTCGTTTGCAGCGCTTCATGGATTTTTTCGAAATTATTAATTTTCTTCCGCTCTTCCATTAATTCTTCATCTTCACGAAGTTTCAAATCAGCTTTTTGGATTTCATCGAATTGAAATTGGATCAAGTCAAGGCGATGGACCATTTGCTGTTCATTTTGACTCAAACTATTTAATTGTTTAGAAGCGGTTTCATAACGTTTATATAGCTTTTGGTATTCCGTGAGTGCCGATGCGATTTTTTCTCCACCGAATTGATCCAGCAGAGGAAGGTGGAGCCGTTCATCCATTAATTCCTGATGTTCATGCTGACCATGAATATCTATTAATGTCCGTCCTATCTCGCGTAAAATGGCAATCGTTACAAGTTTTCCATTTACCCTGCAAACGCTTTTACCGCTCTGTGAAATATCCCTTCGAAGGATGGCCATACCGTCATTCATATCCAGGCCAAACTCTTCTGCCTTGGCAAAGACCGGGTGTTTCTCATCTTCGATTTGAAATAATCCTTCTATTTCGGCCTTCGACTCACCATGCCGTATGAACTCTGCAGAACCACGTCCCCCTACCAAAAGGTGAACGGCATCTATAATAATTGATTTCCCTGCCCCTGTTTCTCCGGTCAAGACAGTCAAGCCTTTCTCAAAAGAAACGGACAGGCTGTCTATGATAGCAAAATTCCTAATCGATAGTTCTGTTAACAAACTAGGTCACCTCACAAAATTATTAGAGCATGTCCAAGAATTTGCCGGAAATGATCTTTGCATCTTCCTCAGAACGGCAGATAATTAAACAAGTATCATCGCCGCCGATCGTCCCGAGTATTTCTTGCCAATTTAAATTATCAATCAATGCACAGATTGCCTGGGCATTACCCGGGAGCATCTTCATTACCAGTAAATTATTGGCTGCGTCAATGCGTACAAATGCATCAACCAGGATTCTCTTTAATTTTTGAAGTGGATTGAAACGTTGATCGGCTGGCAGGCTATATTTATACCTTCCATCCGATAAAGGGACCTTAACAAGGTGAAGCTCTTTAATATCCCTTGAAACAGTGGCTTGAGTTACATTGTATCCAGCTAATTTCAGCTCTTCAACTAGCTCATCCTGGGTTTCTATATCATTATTCGTAATAATGTCCCTTATTTTTATATGTCGTTGTCCTTTATTCATAAGTAGAAGCACCTCTTCTCAACTGTTGCTCATTTAATGGAGTATCACTTTTATATCATACTTAAGCAACCTGCCCAAAATGGATTGCTTCAAGTATCATCCGTACGTGCAAATAGACCGCTTTCTGAAGTGGCTAATATTAATGTTATCGGATTTTTATGCAATTGTACAACTTTTTCTCTAAAATGCATAACAACTCTATTTTTTGTTCCTACCTATTTTATGTATTCGCCCTTAAATGATTCAAGTGTATTACAGGACCATTTAAAGTTAAAAAGCTCCTTTTAGCCAACCATTCAGCCAAAGGAGCCATACAAAAGTTCTAGCTATTCTTTTTTAAATTGGGCATGGGCTTCCCCAACGATGTCATCAACCGTTTTCGAAAGCAATATTGCACCATCATCTTTTGGCCCTTGCCAGTATAAATGAAGTAAAAATTCAATATTTCCATCACCGCCGGTAATCGGTGAGAAGGAGGCATCCTTAATATCGTAGCCTTCCTTTTTCGCAAAAGAAATGATTTTATCCAACACTTGTTTATGGATTTTGGGATCACGAACAATCCCCTTTTTACCCACTTGATCCTTCCCAGCTTCGAATTGCGGTTTAACTAAAGCAACGACGTCGCTATTCGGAACGAGGAGTGTCTTTAGCACCGGTAAAATTAACGTTAGCGAGATGAATGAAACATCAATGCTTGCAAAGTTCGGCATCTCCCCATCGAGATCCGCGGGTGTAACATAACGGAAGTTCGTCCGTTCCATTACTTTTACCCGTTCATCCTGCCTAAGCTTCCACGCAAGTTGATTATAGCCTACATCAAGTGCATAAGACATTGTGGCACCATTTTGCAGGGCACAATCGGTGAACCCTCCAGTTGATGATCCGATATCAAGCAGGATCTTTCCGTTCACTTGTAAATCGAAGTCCTTTAAGGCCTTCTCAAGCTTAAGTCCGCCTCTTGAAACGTAAGGCATAACTTTTCCTTTGATCGTAAATTCAAGATCGACCGGCACTTTTTCACCCGGTTTTTCGTACCTCTCTTCATTTGCGTAGACAAGACCAGCCATAACCATACGCTTCGCTTTTTCACGCGTATCGGCCAAGCCTTGTTCTACAAGTAATACATCTACTCTTTCTTTCATCACTTTCATATTTTCAGGCCCTTTTTTCTTTTTTGGGTGTTATCATTTTAATCTTTTTGATCGCTGTTTCTGTCGTTAAACCGATTTCTTCAAGAAGTTCATCGACACTGCCATGTTCAATGAAATAATCAGGTATTCCCATTCGATCTATAATTGCCCCATAAAAACCTTGATCATGAGCATATTCAAGTACAGAACTACCAAAACCACCTTGTAGAACCGCTTCTTCTATAGTCAAGATAGGCATTTTTTCACCAAGGAGACTGCTTAGCATGTTCTCATCCAAAGGCTTAATGAACCGGGCATTGATCACCTTAACTGAATAATCCTCTTTCTCAAGCAGTTCTGCAGCTTCAAGAGCCATGGGGATGGTTGTACCGAACGTTAAGATGGCAGCATCGGTTCCTTCTTTAAGAACTTCCCACGATCCGATTGGAATCTGCTTTAAGTCAGTATCCATTTCAACTCCCGAACCATTTCCACGAGGGAAACGCATAGCGATCGGACCATCATTATAGCTTAAGGCCGTATTGACCATATGCTGGCCTTCGTTTTCATCTTTCGGCATCATCAACACCATATTAGGAATGTGGCGTAAGAAAGCAATATCGAATACCCCTTGATGCGTTTCACCATCGGAACCAACCAATCCGGCACGGTCGATCCCTATGAATACGTTTAGATTCTGTCGGCAGATATCATGGACCACCTGATCATAAGCCCTTTGCAGGAAGGTTGAATAAATAGCCAGGAATGGTTTCATTTTTTGCGTTGCCAATCCAGCTGCAAAAGTTGCTGCATGCTGCTCGGCGATCCCTACATCATAGAAACGCTCTGGGAACTCTTGAGAAAACCCCACCAATTTCGAACCTACAGGCATTGCAGGTGTAATCGCGACAATCCGTTCATCTTCACGGGCGAGCCTGCTGACCGTATCACTTACGAGGGCACTCCAAGCAGGAGCTTTACTAGGGGATTTCACGAAATCGCCCGTCTCGATCTTGTATGGGCCTGTCCCATGCCAATTTCCAGTTGTATCCAACTCGGCAGGTGAATAACCCTTGCCTTTTTTTGTGATGACATGCAGCAGTACGGGTCCCTTCGTTTTCTTGGCATATCTTAAATTCTCCAGCAATTCCTCATAATTATGACCATCAACTGGTCCAAGGTATGTGAAACCGAGTTCTTCAAAAAAGATTCCTGAGACCAATAAGTACTTCATGCTATCCTTCAAGCGTTCAGCGGTAGCCGCTAGTTTACCACCGACTGCAGGAATTTTTTTCAAAAGCAATTCCAATTCATCTTTTGCCCAGTTATATTTACCTGCTGTCCGCAATCTTCCCAATATCGTGTGTAAAGCTCCTACGTTAGGGGCTATCGACATTTCATTATCATTCAGGATAACGATCATGTCCTTTTTTTCATCACCGATATGATTCAACGCTTCTAGCGCCATTCCGCCTGTTAGGGCCCCGTCCCCGATGACAGGTAAAATAAAACTTTTTTCACCTTTAATATCACGGGCAGCCGCCATTCCCATTGCAGCTGAAAGAGAAGTCGAACTGTGACCGGTTTCCCAAACATCATGGGGGCTTTCAATCATTTTAGGAAAGCCGCAAAGACCTTTATATTTCTTTAAGGTATTAAACTCTCCTGCTCTGCCAGTCAGGATTTTATGGACATAGGATTGGTGTCCGACATCCCATAAAATTTTATCGTTCGGACTGTCGAATTCTTTATGCAAGGCTATAGTCAACTCGACTACACCTAAATTGGGACCAATATGCCCACCGGTCACCGATAATTTTTCCACAAGGAACTTACGTATTTCCACACTTAACTCGACTAGTTCTTCATTATTCATATTCTTCAAAAAAGAAGGGTCTTTTATAGATAGAAGATCCAAACAGGACCACTCACTTTCTGTCATTTTCGGTCGTAAGCAAAAACAAAGCCTCATAAAAGAGGTCTATATGGAAGACTTGACCGAAAAATTGGTTTTAAGTTAAAAAATAGCCGCCAACACCCAGGTGATTTCGGCGGCTTAATATACCTATTTTATCACGTATCTCAATTAAAAAATTCATTTGGGTTTTCACATATTTTTGCACAATGAGTATACCATAAAACCTCAATTGATAACAAATTTAGCCACAATCAATGGTTACGGTTCGCGATTAAATCAGTTAGCTCATTCAACAAACCCGTTTGTAAGGTTGTTTTTCCTAAAGCGGCATGAGCAAGTTCAATATGATGTTCCAACTTTTCCTTTGCCCCTTGAAGAGTAAGTAAAGAAGGGTATGTGCTTTTGTGGTTTCCCTCATCACTGCCAACTGGCTTGCCGATCAACTCGACTGATCCTTCAATATCCAGAATATCATCCCGAATCTGAAAAGCAAGCCCCAGGTGGTATGCAAAGTCACGTAAATGCAGTCGCTGTTCTTCATTCGCTCCGGCCAATATAGCTCCGGAAAGGATGCTAGCAGTCAATAACTTCCCTGTTTTATGTTCATGGATATACTCCAATTCCTGGAGGGTCAACTGTTTATTTTCACCTTCCATATCGGCAACTTGACCTCCAACCATCCCTTCGGCTCCGGCAGACTTAGCAATTTCACATACAAGGTTCAGCTTCATTTCAGCCGTCACCTCGGGATCAATCATTTCCGTCACCAATTGAAAACTATATGTAAGGAGGGCATCACCTGCCAGTACTGCTAGCGCCTCACCGAATACTTTATGGTTCGTCGGTTTTCCCCGGCGGAGATCATCATCATCCATCGCTGGGAGATCATCATGGATCAACGAATATGTATGTATCATTTCAATGGCAGCAGCTGCAGGTATCCCCATCCTCAAGTTTTTCCCAAAGGCCTCCAGAACTGCAAAGACCAATAATGGGCGAATCCGTTTACCGCCTGCCTCCAATGAATAGATCATGGCTTCTTTGACCACAGCCGGAGCTTCAAGCTTATTGACATATTCAACGATTTCTCGTTCTATAATCGCCTTATATTCTTTAGAAAACATATCAAAGGACGCTGTACCCATGTTATTCTTCCTCCTGAACAGCGAAGTTTTCAAGTTCCCCATCTTCGCGTAAAATTTGAGTCAATTGATCTTCAACTGCCTTAAGCTTAGAGTGACAAAGCCTGGATAAATCCATTCCTTGTTTATATATGGAGATGGCTTCTTCTAAGGGCACATCGCCCTCTTCCAACTGTTCCACAATTTTCTCGAGATTCTCCATTGCTTCTTCAAATGTAGCTTCCTGTTTTTTTGTCATGGTTCCATTCGCTCCTTTATTTCTTTAATTTCACATTCAAGGGTTCCATCTTTTATGGAAACGGCTATTCTATCCCCTTTGGTTACTTGCTGTGTACTTTTCACTAATGTCTCATCCTCAGCAAAAACCAATCCATAGCCCCGTTCCATGATTTTTAATGGGCTGAGGGCAGACAACGTGGCTGTAATATGAACGAACTGCTGTGATTTTTGCCGATAGATGGCTTCCATCGCCCTCCGTAATACTTTTGCATGCTGCCGCAATTCATCTTTGGATTTCTTCACCGCTTGTTCAGGATGCTGCTTTTTCAGAATATCGTTGATCTGATTAAGCTCATCTCTCTTTTTCATGAAATAACGCGTGCTGGACCTCCCTAGCCTGTCCATCGTCTTATCTAGCTGTTCAAGCTTCTGTTCATACATTTTATGTGGATAGCGAAAAGCATAAGACCTCTCCATCCTGGTCAATCGGGTGCGTTCAAAATTCACCGTTTCACGAATGGAGCGGGTCAAGCGATTCTTACGGTTCATCAGACGTTCGTGTATTTCATTCAGATGGGGAACTGCTAACTCTGCTGCACCAGTCGGTGTAGGAGCCCGCATATCGGCGACAAAATCAGCAATTGTAAAATCGGTTTCGTGACCGACAGCAGAAATAATCGGTATATCAGAATCATAGATCGATTCAGCCACTATCTCCTCGTTAAAGGCCCATAGCTCCTCGATCGACCCGCCTCCCCTTCCGACAATGAGCACATCGCTTTCCGCCCTTGCATTAGCCATGGAAATTGCCTTGGCAATCGATTTAGCGGCATTATTCCCTTGCACAAGTGCAGGGTAAACGATAATTCTGGCAATTGGATATCTCCGCTTGATCGTTGTCAGAATATCTCTTAGTGCGGCTCCGGTCGGTGAAGTTATAACTCCCACAGACTTGGGGTACTGTGGAATCGGTTTCTTATGTTCGGCCAAAAACAAACCTGCCGCCTCCAGCTTTTTCTTCAGCTGTTCATAAGCAAGATACAAATCCCCCACACCATCAGGTGCCATGCTTTTCACATATAGCTGATACTGTCCGCCCGCTTCATATAATGATATATCGCCCTTAACAAGTACCTTCATTCCATTTTCAGGGAGGAATTTCATCCCTTTGTTATTGGCGGCAAACATAACGGATAAGAGTCGGGCCTTCTCGTCCTTTAGAGTAAAATACATATGTCCGCTAGTATGTTGTTTAAAATTCGAAATTTCGCCTTTTATGTATACATTTTGCAAATGGGGATCGGCATCGAACTTCCTTTTGATATATTTCGTTAAAGCCGATACACTCAAATATTGTTGGTTGCTCATATAATGTCTCCTTCCGATGGAATCGGATTTAAAGAAAGTCATCTATAGGTTACACTTAAAACTTGATTAAATCTATGAATGGAAAAAAGCGGTCTCCCGTTATTATAAAACAAGAGGTCCGCTTCTTTAAAATAATTTAACGCTTTTTTCAGCTTTTCAATGCTTGCTTGTTCTGTTCAAGTGCTTTTTGAGCAGATTTGACCGTATTCTTCATAAGCATCGTAATCGTCATGGGACCAACGCCTTTAGGAACAGGCGTAATGAATGAAGCCTTACTTTTTACTTCATCAAACGCCACATCACCGCAAAGCTTCCCTTCTTCATTCCTGTTCATTCCAACGTCAATGACGACTGCACCTTCTTTAATATGTTCACTCGTGATCGTGTCCCTCTTGCCGACAGCAGCCACAACGACATCAGCTTGCTTGGTATAATACGCAAGATCCTTTGTCTTTGAATGACAGTAAGTAACGGTTGCATTCGCATTTAAAAACATTTGTCCGGCTGGTTTTCCGACGATATTACTTCTCCCTACGATGACAACATGCTTACCTTCAAGGTCATAATCGATATACTCAAGCATCACCATGACCCCGTATGGAGTACAAGGTAAAAAGGCATCCTGCCCGGTCATCATCCGCCCAATATTAATCGGATGGAATCCATCTACATCCTTCTCGGGGGAAATCGCTTCAATGATCGCTTTTTCCTGAATATGTCCAGGCAACGGAAGCTGCACCAATATACCGTGAATGCTGTCATCCTGATTTAATTCATCAATGCTCTGAATTAATTCCTCCTGAGATAGTTCCGCTGGCTTTTTAATTAATACAGAATGCATGCCCAAATCTTCACAGGCCTTTTGCTTATTGCGTACATAGGTTTGTGAAGCTTGATTGTCGCCCACAAGGATTACAGCCAAACCCGGAACGATATTTTTTTCACGTAACTGCTGCACTTCCTTGCTCAATTCCTGCCTAACTGACTCTGCAATTTCTTTACCATTAATGATTTGAGCTGACATATATATTCCTCCCAAAATAATTTACTAAAGAAATTGCTGAGAAAATCCTCGTTCAAAGCTGCAGCTTAGCTGCCGCTTTTCACCTTTACTTTGGATAAAACGGCATTTACAAAGCTGCTTGATTGATCATCACCGAATTTCTTAGCAATTTCAATAGCTTCATTCATTGCAACACTTACAGGAACATCTTCACTGTGAACCATTTCATAAACCGCGATCCGCAGTAAATTCCGATCAATGTTCGCCAGTCTTTCCAACGTCCAGTTCTCTAAATTGTCCCTGATCATTGCATCAAGTTGTTCACGATTTTCCGTTATTCCCATTACTAATTTCTTGAAGTATTCATCAGTAGGAGCACCATCCAGTACGCTTTCCATTGCTTCTTCTGCATTCGACTTGGCAATATCTATCTGATATAGTGCTTGAAGGGATTTTTCACGGGCTACTCTTCTTTTCATAATCTTACTCCTTTAACATCTACTATTATATATGAAAATGCTAGAACAAACGAACATTAAATAACATTTTTTCAAAAATATTAAGATTTTCGCTATTTTTTTATAATTCAAGCTAATCTTCACTAAAATTAAGGCCAAAAGACTCAAACACCTTGATTCAAGACAACATCTCAAGATCCATTTCCAGTTAAATGGCCAACAAAGTCCCATACTTTTTTAAAGTGTCAAAAAGCTCATGCCTAGCTTTCATGCTCATATTTCACCTTTTACACTCTAACAGAAATCACCCTTGAATTAAAGGGAAACTTCCAGACACCGCCTTATTATGTTCATTTAAATTTAATATTATAAGCAGGCTCCAAAAACGGGATATCATGGAGTATACATTCAAAAAAACAAAAACCCGGCTTTTTGCCGGGTTTTTGCAGGTGTGAATCGAATGAAGCCACTTACACTTCTTGTTCGTGATCCGCTTCTTGTTTAGCATTTTCAAACGCAATGCCTACTACATGAATGTTCACTTCGCCCGCGTCGATAGCGGTCATATTCAACAAAGCTTCACGAATGTTATCTTGCACTTCCTGAGCAACTTTCGGAATTGAAACACCAAATTTCATGACACAATAAAGTTCGACTTTGATGGATTCTCCCGTTAGGTCCACTTTAACACCTTTACCGTGATTCTTTTTACCAAGCTTTTCAACAACACCTGTAGCGAAATTCCCACGCATATGTGCAACACCTTCAACTTCCGATGCAGCGATACCCGCAATTACCTCTATCACCTCAGGCGCAATCTCCACTTTACCAAGCCCACTATTATAATCATTCATTTCGAGTAATTGGCCTTCCATTTCACTCATTCAAAAGCACCTCCTGTCTTCCTTTACATTATGAGTTCATTACATCATATATTTCAAGGAATTTGGTATTAAATTCTCCGGAAACAAATTGTTCATGCTGAAGTAACTTAATATGGAAAGGAATTGTCGTATTGATTCCCTCAATGACAAACTCGCCTAAAGCGCGTTTCATCTTCTCAATCGCCTCGTCCCTCGTCGGTGCATGGACAATCAATTTAGCGATCATGGAATCGTAATACGGCGGTATCGAGTACCCAGGGTATGCCGCAGAATCCACACGCACTCCGTAGCCGCCTGGGGGTAAATACATATGAATTTTACCTGCGGAAGGCATAAAATTCTTTTCTGGATTTTCTGCATTGATCCGGCATTCGATAGACCATCCGTTAAAAGTCACATCTTCTTGTGAAAGTGAAAGTTTGTCACCTGAAGCAACTTTGATCTGTTCTTTAATCAAATCCACGCCCGTTACCATTTCTGTAACTGGGTGCTCAACCTGGATACGTGTATTCATTTCCATAAAGTAGTATCTTCTATTCACATAGTCATAAATAAATTCAACTGTGCCTGCACCTGAATAGTTAACGGCAAGAGCAGCCGTAACTGCAGCCTGCCCCATTTCCGCCCGTGTTTCACCATCAAGGGCTGGAGATGGAGTTTCTTCAACAAGTTTTTGCAAACGGCGCTGAACCGTACAATCACGCTCGCCTAAATGTATGGCGTTGCCATGGTTATCTGCCATGACCTGAATTTCAACGTGACGGAAGTCCTCAATGAACTTTTCAATATATACACCTGGATTCCCAAATGCCGTCGCGGCTTCCTGTTGCGTGATGCTTATGCCTTTAATGAGATCCTCTTCGGTCCTTGCGACGCGGATACCTTTACCGCCACCGCCGGCAGTAGCTTTGATGATGACTGGATAGCCCATTTCGTTAGCTAGGGCTACACCCTCATCCGTATCTTTAATTATGCCTTTAGAACCGGGAACGATCGGTACACCAGCTTTGCGCATGGTTTCCCTTGCTACGTCCTTTGTTCCCATTTTATTGATGGCTTCTGGGCTAGGACCGATGAAAATGATATTACATTCACGGCATAGCTCAGCAAAGTCAGCATTTTCAGCAAGGAATCCATATCCAGGGTGAATCGCATCGGATCCCGTTTTCTTGGCTGTACTGATTATGTTCGTAGTATTTAAATAACTGTCTTTTGATAATTTAGGACCGATGCAATATGCTTCATCAGCAATTTGAACATGTAATGCTTCTTTATCCGCTTCTGAATAGACCGCTACAGTCTCGATTCCTAATTCTTTGCATGCCCGGATGATTCGGACTGCAATTTCCCCACGATTGGCAATCAATACCTTTTTAATCATTTAGAAACAGCTCCTCATTCCGGTTTTACTAAAAATAATGGTTGGCCATATTCTACAAGTTGACCTTCTTTTACAAGGACTTCAACGATTTCACCGGTTACTTCGGCCTCGATTTCATTGAAAAGTTTCATAGCTTCCACGATGCAGACAATAGAATCCCCTGTTACCTTATCACCTGCTTTTACGTATGCAGGAGAATCCGGTGCAGGAGATTGGTAGAATGTCCCTACCATCGGAGAAGTGATTTTATGTAAATTTTCCTGTTCGGTGACGGCAGCAGCCGGTTTTGCAGGTTCAACAGCTTTTGGCACTACAGGGGCAGGGGCCGCTGCGGGCTTGACCTCTACAGCTGCATTGGCTTGAACAACTTCTGGAGCAGCTGCTGGTTGTAATACTGTACCCGTTTCAGTTTTTTTCAATTTAATTTTCGTTCCTTCATTTTCAAAAACGAATTCACTGATATTTGATTGATCGACTAGCTTAATTATTTCACGAATTTCTTGCACTTTCATTTTGTGGCACCCCTTGTCTAATTTAATATGAGTTTGTGAGGCAATAATATTTTATGTAACCTTTTACCCTTAGCTTATCCTACCTTGTCCATATATGCACAAAGTAGTCGCTTCCCCATGCGAAAGCGAATAAACCTGAATACACGCCTCATCTGTATTATAACAGATATTTAACTTTCTCAAAATATTGTTTCCTTTAGAAAATTGAAAAGTTTATGACCAGCTTCTAACATCATACAATATTAGCTTATACAAATTCAATGATAGATTAGTTGCAGCTTGATATCCATACTTCTATATTACACCTTTATTATAATATTGTGAATAATTTTAAACTGAATCCCCTCAGCGTTTTCAGTTGAATTTTGCCAATCACCCTTGAAAAACCAGCAATAAATTCCAGTATAATTACTTTTCTAGAATATTACGGAGAATTATAATCACCATTTCTATTTGAGTTCTTGATATAAATAGACATAAAAAAACTTTTCCTCTAAAGTTTCCCGTTTGTATAATCACGAAAAAAAGCTTAATAAAAAAAGTCACCCTTTTTTTATTAAGGGGGACTTTCACATTTTCATGATTATGAACTGTTGTGTATCAGCTCTTTCATCTGTATGTGAGATTACTTTTCCGGTTGGAAGTCGACCACTACATTTTGTGCATCGCTCACTTCTTTCCTTACGAGGCGGATAATGTTATTGGCCTCTGTTTTCGTCTGTTTATCGGCCTTGACACTCACCTTTACATCCGTTCCATCCACACGGACAAGCGCGGCATTGTAATCCATGGCCACTATTAAGTTTTCGATGATATTTTCTTTTACTTTCGTTTCACTTAATTGTTCGATTTTCGCATAGGCCTCGTCTCTTTCTTCAGCAGAAAGCTCTGTGTTGCCCATCTTTGCAGTCAATTCTTCATTCAGCTTCGCCCGTTCATCTTCAATCTGCATCCTTAACGATTCAAACTCATCCCCTGATGCAATGGTTACAGAAGAACCTTCTGTATTTTTGGCACTTTCTTTTTTACTTTTATTTTCCCCTTTTGTACCTGCTTTGCTTTCTGTTTTACTTTCTGTTTTACTTTCTGTTTTATTTTCTGCCTTTTCCATTTGTTCTGTTGCCGTCATATCGGCGGCATTTTCTTCAGGAGCTGTTAAATAATAGACTGAAAGTACAACTACAAGACTTAGCATAGTCAATAACCAAACGGTTTGTTTTTTTAATAACATGTAGATTTTCCCCCTTATTTTTTAGGCATGACAGAAACCCTGTGACTCGGTACATCCAGTGAACGTGTGACAGCTTCGATGATCCACTTCTTTATTTGAATGTTTTCGGCTCCTTTAGCGACTACGAGGACTCCTCGTACACTAGGCTTTTTCGTTTCCGAAATGATCGGTCCTTCTTTTTCACCGCTTTTGACCAACACAAGCTGATCATCAACCGATGTGTCATCAACCGTCCTTTTGCCGCCTTCCTTGTCGGTTTCTTGTGTGACTTGTTTTTGGGTGACTTTGTTTCTTTCAAATACTTTTTTCTCGGATGCATCCACATAGATTACGACTTTTACATCCTTGACGCCTGCGATGGATTCAAGCGCTTCCTTCATTTCATTCTGAAGATATATTTCATAATCTTTTGTTGTCTTGAATTCGGATTTCTTCTGGCCGAATGTTTCAACATCCCCTTTATCGTCCTGTTTATCATTATTGAAAACAGTCTTCACTTCAGGTGTTTGTCCCGTCTGGTTGCTGGTTAACAAATTCCCGGCCATCATAATTCCCGCTCCCAAAAGGACAACTATTAGAGCATAGACATACAGGGAAGGTTTTTTTTCCTTAGGCTCTTTTTGGTCAGGGTCTTTATTTAATAGTTTTTGCAGCCAGGATAATGGACCTTTATCTTTGTTCAATACTCAGTCACTTCCTTTCCCCGGCGATTTCAATGATCTCTTCATCAACGGACCAACTTGTTGCCAGAAACCTTTTTACAACATCCAGATTGGCAGCATTCGAAGAGGATGGTTTCTCTGCATTGATATCAACCTTCGCTACTGCCTCTATCCCCGAGTCTGCTTTCCCTTCTGCCTTTTCCAATGATATGGTTATGTTTTGCAAATCATCAGGGCTCGGTTCTTCCTCATTCTTGACTCCTACATCAATTGAACTAATCTTCATGTTATAATCCACCATCAGCTCCTCTTCCACTTCTGCCTGTAAGTCAACAGCCATTTGTTTTAAAATATATGCACCCTGGGTAGCTTGTATTTCTTTTTTCTTCATTTCTGTCAAATTTCCTAAATCTTTTTTTTTCTGATCTTGAAATTCACTTGTAGCCGCAGAGAGGATTTCGTCGAAATCCTTATTGAATAATCCCAATATAGGAGTGATGATGATCGCAATCAGTAAAAGTCCGATTACCATTTTGGCATACTTCTGTAAAGCTGAATTCGGAAGAAGCATATCGATCACAGTAGCCAGCAATACAAATATGATGATGTTAGATACCCAGCCAGCTAAAAAACTCACCAAGCCCTCCTCCTTTCTTAACGAACCATCAGTGTAATGTTTCCAGAGGCGATAATTACTGTGATACTTAAAAAGAACATGAGTGAGACAATGGCCAGTGCTGCAAAAATATAAATCATGCTTTTACTTATAACGTCAAGACATTTTATTACAGGCCCTCCGCCCAGCGGCTGCAAAAGACTCGCTGCCAATTTATAAACAAAAGAAATCATCAAGATTTTTATTGCGGGAAATGTGGTTATGAGCAAGAGAATTATGACACCTGACAAGCCCACTGTATTTTTCAGCAGAACGGAGGCACTAATGACCGTATCCGTTGCATCAGTAAACATGCGCCCTATTACCGGTATAAAGTTACCTGTCACGAATTTGGCCGTCCTGATCGTCACTCCGTCTGCTACAGCGGAGGATGCTCCTTGAACGGATATGACACCAAGGAATATGGTCATGAATGCACCTAGTATCCCGATAGCAAAATTACGGAGAAGTTGTGCCATCTGTGTCACTTTATAATGTTCGGTCAGCGTGCTGACAATGCTTAAAATCGCTGCAAAGAATAATAGAGGGAGGACGATAAACTGGATCAAGATTCCGCTTGTATTCATTAAAAACATTAAGACCGGGTGAAAGAAAGCTGCTGATACAAGTCCGCCTGAAGCGGCAATTAAGGCCAAGAGCAAAGGGATGAGCGCCATTAAAAAGGAAATCATCAAATCTATCGTATCTTTTGTATATTCTATCGCCACATGAAAACTGTTAAGTGCCAAAATGATCAGCACCATATAAACGATTGCATAAGCGATCTTACTAACGGAGCTTTGTTCGAACGCGTTCTGCAAAGACTGCAGGAACATGCTGAAAACGGTTAATAAAATGAGTGAGCCCAGCAGCTTACCATTCACAAGCAGTTCATGAAAAATGAATTTTGTAATCCCCTTTATCCATTGGTCAAAGGAGAATTTCTTATCGCCGCTTACAAAATCCATGAAGCTCCCTTTCTGGCTTTCCGGTAAGAACCCACCATATTCCGTAACGATGTCATCCCAATATTGTTTGAGCTCATCGACACCCAGCCTGTCTATTTGGGCTTGTACCAGTTCGGTCTGCATAAGCGGCTCTTGATCGATTTCACCATTTTCAGGATTTTCGGCAGCTTGTCCAATAGATGTATGCAAAAAAAAGAGTAAAACGAATAGAATGGATAAGTAAGGCATCCGCTGCTTCATACATTCACCTCATTGACTAGTAGGAGTAATCCGTTAACTTGGGAGCATCTGTAAAATCGTTTCGATAATGACCGTCAAAATCGGAATCGCCATAGCAAGAATCAAGATTTTCCCGCTCAATTCTATTTTGGAAGCGAGCGACCCTTGCCCTGCATCTTTTGTAATTTGAGTAGCGAATTCGGCAATATAGGCAATTCCGATTATTTTTAAGATGGTCTCTAGATATACGGTATTTACATTCGCATTCACTGCAATTTTTTCTAACATTAAAATAATTTCGTATATTTTATCCGCTAAAAAAAGAAAAATGGAGCAGCCTACAAAAATGACGAGCAGGAATGCGAAATTTGGTTTTTGCTCTTTGACGATCAGGGCCAAAAAGGTGGCAACTAGGGCAATGGCCACGATTTTTATGATTTCAATCGCGAATCCCTCCCTTACTGAAATAGGAATACAGATTTAATTTTTTGAAATAAATCCTCCACTACAGAAGCTACCATGAATAAAATATAGATAAATCCGAAAAGTGTCACCCACTGGGCATATTCCTTCTTCCCAACCTGATCGAGTATCGTGTGAAGAAATGCCACAACTAGCCCCACACCGGCTATTTTAAATATGATGTCCACATCAATGCCCATTTTCATTCCCCCCACATATTCCTACATCAGCAAAATGATCAATAATAGCCCTGATAAAAAACCAAGACTTTTCATCATTTTTTCATACTTTCCCTGTCGGTCGAGCGCATCGCTCTCTTCCCTTTCCAAGTGTGCCATCGTTAGCATGATTTGCTTTTGCTGATGATATTTATCGCTTTTTCCAAGCGTCTCCCCAAACTGTGAAAGTATCTCGAATTCCCCCTGTTTTAAAGCAAGGGATTGCCATATTTTCTTCAAACTATCATCCCATGCTTCTTTGACGGTGGTCTCACCTGACTCGAGTCGATTTGCAAAGGTCTCGAAAAAGATGGATAAAGGTTTGGCCATCTGCTTAGACAGTTTCCTCGCTGCCTCTTTCAAAGGTGTATGACCATACATGATTTCAGCTTCGAGCGACTGCATAGCGACTTTCAGCTGCCTTAGTTGACGAGGCCTCATACTTAATTTTTTCGCAGCTTCGAAACCCGCCCATGTCGTTGTAATAATGATTATCGCTGCTCCAATTATCTTAAACATGCGGTTTCACACCTTCTCTTAAGTAAATAGGAACCCCCGCCGTATCAAGGACTTTATAGCTCCTTTTTCCGGATTTGCTTCTCTGTAATTCTATAAAGCGTTCAAAGATGTTTTGCTTTAATATTTCAGCGATAAAAGGCCGCTTCTTAATTTCACCCAATGTATGGCCATGTGTAGTTATTATGAGTTTAATACCTGCATTCACTGCTTCAAGCACAGCTTGTGTATCCTCAGCGCGGCCTATTTCATCCACGATCAATACATCCGGGGACATCGAACGGATCATCATCATCATCCCTTCCGCTTTAGGACATCCATCGAGCACATCCACCCTTGTTCCAAATTCGAGCTGCGGCACCCCATGAACACATCCGGCAATTTCTGAGCGCTCGTCCACTATTCCCACCTTTTGAGGGGGAATTCCCCGTTTTTCATTTCCACTGGATATCATTCTTGCAATATCACGCAATACGGTTGTTTTTCCTGTTTGCGGAGCACCGATCAACATTGTATGTTGCCATTCCCCATTATATAAATAAGATGTTAGCGGTTCAGCAGCACCTATCTTTTCACGTGCAATCCGAATATTGAATGAGGAAATGTCCCTGATCGCTTTGACCGACCCATTTTCCAGGATCACTTTGCCAGCAAGACCCACCCGGTGTCCGCCCGCTATAGTTATATATCCCCGCTTTAATTCTTCCTCAAGTGTATATAACGAAAATTGACCGATTTGATTCAATAATTGATCTGCATCCGAATGGGTCACTTCATAGGAAAAGAAGAAAGGTTCCCCACCTACAATGACCTCAAGCGGCCTTCCAACGCGAATCCGCAGCTCTTCCATCTTTTCAATCATCATCGGTGTCATGCCCCGGAGTTGCTCGTATAATTTTTTCGGTAAAAATGAAAGAATCGTTTCCATTTTGACAATCCTCCTGTATACACCACTTTCAATAAAATATATGCCGACCAGACCGTAATGATGACAGGCTAATAAAGAAACAGATCTTTTATATCTTCTGGCCTCTAAAAAAGACAAAAAAAAGACCGCGAAATCAATCTCGGTCTCAGGCTGTAGACAAATTCGAAGAAAGCGAGTTTGTCTAAGTTTTTTTATGGCTTGTACAATTTGGACGTTGATTGGAACCCGAGGGCACGCTTTTCCCGCAGAAGTCTCGTACCTTCCGTTCCCAATCAACTTTGGTTTAACATTAAGATAGACACCTTCCTACAGTCTTTTTAAAAAAGAAGGATGAAAAAAACTTGAGGTGATAAGGATTCTTTTTAAAACATGATTCTATTCAGCGAGACCAGCTTGAAATGATTACTTTAGATCAACTGGTGCCAGCTTGTAAAATAGAGATTAAAGAGGGCTATCGTGAGTACAAATATCCTTTTGTGCGATTTGTTCATTTTTATCACAGTGTACCGAAAGTAAAGACCATTAGAAAGTAGTGACACACCATATTTGGCAAGAATATATGGAAGAAGCAGATCATCTGCGTCATCATGAAGTCAAATCCCATAAAAAATAAAAAAGGTTTCGGAATGAGAGACCATTCCGAAACCTTTTTGTCTACAACTGAAACCGAGATATTAATCTCGGCCATCTTTCATTTATGCACGTGATACGTAAGAGCCTTCATTTGTATTGATCAATAATTTGTCACCTTGGTTGATGAAGAATGGAACTTGAACCGAAAGGCCCGTCTCAAGTACGGCTGATTTCGTTCCGCCTGAAGATGTATCGCCTTTTATTCCCGGCTCAGTTTCCGCCACTTCCAGTTCTACAGTGTTTGGAAGCTCTACCCCAAGTGTTTCTGCTTGGAAAGTCATGATATGGACTTCCATATTTTCTTTAAGGAATTTCAATTCACGCTCAATGCTTGAAGCTGGCAGCTCGATTTGGTCATATGTTTCGTTATCCATGAATACATGGCTATCACCACTTGCATAAAGGTACTGCATCTTGCGGTTTTCGATATGTGCTTTAGCGACTTTTTCACCAGCACGGAATGTTTTCTCTTGGATTGAACCTGTACGAAGATTACGAAGTTTAGAACGTACAAAAGCTGCACCTTTACCAGGTTTAACATGTTGGAACTCGATAACCTGCCAAATCCCATTATCTACTTCAATCGTAACACCCGTGCGAAAATCGTTTACAGAAATCATAAATTTGTCCTCCTACATGTACATGTTTACAGAATGATTAACTCTTTCGTTGAATGAGTAAGTGCTTCGTTACCTTCAATTGTAACGATTGTATCATCTTCAATCCGAACTCCGCCAACACCCGGTAAGTAAATGCCCGGCTCGACGGTTACGGCCATACCTGGTTCTAAAATGATATCAGACCTTAAAGATAATGCAGGACCTTCATGGACTTCCAGACCGATTCCATGTCCAGTCGAATGTCCAAAATACTGCCCGAATCCCTTTTCTTCAATTAAATTACGAGTTAGTGCATCCGCTTCCCTGCCCGTCATCCCAGGTTTAATCCCAGCCATTCCGCGCAGTTGCGCTTCTAAAACAATGTCATAAATGTTAATAAGTTCTTCACTCGGCTTGCCAACTGCTAATGTCCGAGTTATGTCAGACACATACCCGTTATAGTATGCTCCGTAATCCAATGTGACAAAATCGCCTTTTTCAATGATTTTATCCGTAGCAACTCCATGCGGGAGAGCGGACCTTACGCCAGATGCAACGATAATATCAAAGGAAGAGGAAGTTGCCCCCTGTTTCCTCATAAAGAATTCAAGTTCATTGGATACATCCAGTTCTGAAATCCCTGGACGCATGTAATCCAGAATATGTGTAAAGGCAGCGTCAGCAATAGCAGCCGCTTCCTTTAATATCTTAATCTCTGATGAAGTCTTTATCAAGCGTAAATTCTCAATAACTCCAGACACCGGCAAAAGTTGTCCTTCAATGGCCGCTTCGTATGCCTTATATGTGGCAAAAGTCAGATGCTCTTGCTCAAAGCCCAGTGTGCCGATTTTCATCTCTTTTACCTGCTTACCGACCTCTTCGGTGATGGTGCCCTTGTGTTGGACGATTTCATAGTCCGTAGCCTGCTTTCCTGCTTGTTCCACGTATCTGAAATCAGTGATGAATTTAGCTTCATTTTGGGAAATCAGGACGACGCCTGCACTTCCCGTAAAATTGGTCATGAATCGGCGGTTATATGTACTGGTGATCAAAAAACCATCAATGCCCACCTTTTCCATTGAGGCTCTTAAGCGCATTAGTCTATTCATTTAATTTCTCCCCTTTGCAATCTTTGTGATCGCCTGCAACGCCAATTCATATCCGTGTATCCCCAAGCCGACAATCTGTCCCGCCGATACCGGCGCGGTCACCGATTCATGCCGAAAGCTTTCACGGGCATGTATGTTCGAAATATGCACTTCCACAACTGGAACATCAATTCCGGCTATTGCATCACGAATCGCATAGCTATAATGAGTAAAAGCTCCAGGATTAATGATAATCCCGTCGATCCCATAATCCTCTGACCAATGGAGCTTGTCGATAATCGCTCCTTCATGGTTAGTTTGAAAAGAGATTAGTTCCACATTTAACCCTTGAGCTTGCTGCAGTAATAGAGCTTCCAGATCCGCAAGTGTCGAGGATCCATAATGCGCAGGTTCCCGCTTCCCCAAGCGGTTTAAATTCGGACCATTGATTAATAAGATTTTTGTCACATCAAACACCTGCTCATCATTAAAAGAATGCTTTCCATGAACATTCTATCATAATTACAAATTGTCTTACTACTTTTTTACAACCAAGAAAGCAATCAGCTTTCCGATTGCTTCTCGGCCTTGTTTTTTTGACGTAGATATTCCTGATGATCATATGATATAGAATACCCTACAAAAAGACCGTATAAAATAAAAATGCAGACACTGGTTATAATCGTATTTGACGACATTTTTGAAATGGTTGGCAAATCGGCGAACATCGGTTTCAGAACAAATACCAGCAAAACCCAGCAAACCACTCCAAAAAAAATCCCCGAAAAAATACTCTTCATCCTTTTAAAAAGACTATAGTAAATAAAAGCAATCCCCACGGAAAGAATTCCGAACAAAAGTATGGTCATTACCGTACCAAGCCAGTGATCGATCCAGGCCATATTCGACCACGAAGTAAGTATGAATTTTGGGCTAAACCCCATAAAATTAACATAATGGGCTATGATTCCGATAAAGCTTGCTGCAGCCCCCCCAACAAAACCGATAGCTAGTACATTGTAGATCGCACTTTGATTTTCCTGTTGAATTTGTCCATTTATATTAGAAGACATATCAAGCACCTCCGCTACGTAGTATGCCCTTTGTTAAATAGAACTATTTTTTTTTATTCTTAGGGAGGAGAATCACTAGAGGTTTTGTGATTTTTTCTGTATGATTAAATCATAAATAATGTACTTTTTTCAGAGGAAAATACCCATCCTCTGTTGAAGTTTATAATGTACACAGGATACTACCTTCCTGTGATTTAACATTCATAAAGTAATTGCAGGGATAAGGCCGTCACTTAAATTTTGGAGACTGTCTTCTCCCTTGTGATACTTGATAATAAACATGTTAGCACCCATGAGAGAGCTACGTGAATAACTATTAGGTTGGTGTAGAAATGTCTGAGGTCCAAAAACCCGTTTATGGAGGGCAGGCTGTTGTGGAAGGCGTCATGTTTGGCGGCAAACATCACACAGTCACTGCGGTACGCCGCAAAGATTCAACGATTGTCTATTATCATCTGCCGCGTAAATCGAAACCTGTTGTCAACCGCTTAAAAAAAGTACCGTTTCTACGGGGTATCGTATCACTGATTCAGTCAAGTGCCGTCGGTTCAAAACATCTGAACTTTTCCACTGAACAGTATGAAGAAGAAGAAGGGGAAAAGCAGGACGAAAAGAAAAAGGAAACTAAAGAATCTTCTAAATTAAGTGTATGGCTTGGAGTTGCCGTAATCGGTGTGCTTTCCTTCCTTTTCGGGAAGCTGCTTTTCACTTTGGTTCCAGTATTTCTTGCCGCATTGACAAGACCCATCTTCAGTGGCCGAATGGAACAGGTTTTAATCGAAAGCTTGTTCAAGTTGATATTATTACTGGTATACATTTACTTGGTATCCATGACTCCAATGATCAAGCGGGTCTTTCAGTATCACGGTGCAGAGCATAAGGTGATCAATTGCTTTGAAAGCGGAAAAGAATTGACCGTAGCAAATGTGCAGGCAAGTTCACGCCTTCATTATCGCTGTGGCAGCAGCTTTATTTTATTTACAGTCATTGTTGGCATGTTTGTCTATATGCTTGTTCCGATCGATCCATTATGGCTGCGTGTCGTGGATCGCGTTTTGCTTATCCCCGTAGTGCTTGGCATTGCCTTCGAGGTATTGCAGTTGACCAACAAAGTAAGAGATATTCCAATTCTGCGTTACCTTGGCTATCCTGGCCTTTGGCTTCAGTTATTGACAACCAAAGCCCCTACCGACGATCAAGTCGAAGTCGCATTGGCATCCTTCCATGAATTGTTGAGGATGGAAAAAGAGACCGAAAAAGGTTTAGAATCCGACGTTATTGTGTAAAGCACCTATACACATTTTGATTATGAAAAATCATATACTAAATTAAGTGAATAATCTTCATTAATTTCAAGTATTTTACATGAAGAATGTTTAAAATAAGCAAAAAATGCTTATGATGCTCTTAAGGAGGTGTCTTTGTTGAAACGTTTCATATCTTTCATGATATACGGAATCATTGCCCTCGGAGTCCTCGGACTAATGAGCCGACTATTTAATGACCCGATTGGCTTTTTTAGAAACATTCTCATAATAGCCATTGTCGCAGGGATTATTTATATGATTTATACCGGATTAACAAAGGGAAAACCAGTTAAAAAAGAGCAGCAAGCATTCCGAAAGGCTGCACGCCAATCGAAAAAAAGGCTAAAAAACCGAACTTCGAAAAAGGATAATGTGGCTAGCTTTTCTGCAGCAAAATCATCAAAAAAAATAAAAGTGAGAAAGAAAACGGATAGTCACTTAACAGTCATTGAAGGAAAAAAGAATAAAAAGAAAAATCGGGCTTCTTTTTAAAAGCCCGATTTTTTTATGTTTATTAATATGTCCATCTCTTAAGGAATTCTTTCGTGCACTGTCTGCCCCGATTCATCAATTCTCCCTTTTTTTCATCATTCAGATTGAAATCCATTGCAGAAATTCCCTTCATCGGGATAAAAACAATATTCTGGACGTGTTTCTTGGAAATATAACGTGCATCATGGGCATCTTTCATCGTTTTGAATAGTGCGGAGAACAATTCAAGCGCATTATCCACTTCATGCGGTTTCCATATCTCCTCAACACTTAGTCGCAAGCCTATGACCGGCCGTTCCTTTCTTACTTGATCTGAATTGAATAACCACATTGGAAAATTGCTTAACACACCTCCATCCACAAAAAGGACCCTGCTTTTTCCGACATAAAGTTTGACTGGCTCAAAGAAATAGGGAATGCTACAACTCATTCTTACTGCCTTGGCCACTGGAAAAGTCATCGGATCAATTCCATAGTTAGGTAAATCATCAGGCAGTACCACCAATTTCCCATGTGTAATGTCGGAGGTTATGATACGGAGAGATTTCGGTGGCACATCATTAAAGGTGACTACATTCCTTTCGGCAAGTTTAGCGGCCACCCATTTTTCCAAGGCTTCCCCTTTATATAAACCTAATTTCCAATAAACAAGTAGCCACTTGGCAAGTGGGATAGGTAATAGGCCCCACCTCTTATCAAGCAAGCTAGTTAATTCTATATCAAGAAAAACCTCTTCCATTTCTTTTCCTGTATAACCAGCTGCTATAAAAGCTGCTATAATGGAACCTGCACTTGTTCCAGCTGTCTTTTGAAATACAAATCCACGCTCCTCCAATTCCTGCAAGGCTCCTACTAAACCATATGCCTTAATCCCGCCTCCGGAAAAAACGCCGTCAATAATCATAGCTGCCCTCCCCTAATCCGGTCTTTACATTTCTAAGCGGGATTAGAGCGATTTATGACAGTTTTATATGAAAAATTGCCTCAGGTAAAATACTGAATTTCCGCTTTAGGGAAAAATCCCGCTATATACCCACGAATGGCCGTTTCCAGTTCTGCGGCTTCTTCGGTTTGGTAAACATATTTGCCAATTCCATATCGGCCCCATTTATATTTGCGCTTCGTTTCGTCCAGTTCCAATTTTGTTTTCGGATAGTTTTTTTGAATTACTTTTTTAGCAGGTCCAGTAAACCGATGCTGGATTAGTTCAAAAGTCAAGTCCGGGATATCCACCCCTTTTAACGCCTCACTTAACCGTTCGAATAATTCATGGTAGCCCTCCTTCCATGCTTCATGACGATATATTGGAGCTACGATAAAACCCAGGGGGTATCCGGCACCTGCCACTTTACGTGCCGCTTCCATTCTTTCCTCGAAACTCGAAGTTCCGGGCTCGAAGTTCTTTATTACGTAACGTGAATTTATACTGAACCGAAATCTCGTTTTTCCATTATGTTCAGCATCCAACAGGTGGTCGACATGATGAAATTTAGTTACGAACCTTAAAACCCCATATTCACTTTTTCCAAAATATTCTATAGCCCTTTTTAACGAATGTGTCAAATGATCAATTCCAACGATATCTGAAGTACAGGCCGCCTCAAAACGAGTAATTTCAGGCTTTCTCTCATTGATATATTTTTCGGCTGCCTCAAAAATCTCCTCGAGATTCACATATGTCCTAATGTATGGCTTTGATCCGAGTGTCGTCTGTAAATAACAATAATGACAATGCCCCATACACCCGGTAGCAAGAGGGATGGCATATTCAGCAGATGGCTTTGAAGAATCGAATTTCAATGTTTTCCTGATGCCCACCACAAGCGTCGACTTGGCGACACGATATTTTTGCTGATCATTTTCTCCAGGAAGATCCCTAATTTGGTTATGTGATGTGGTCTCACGAATTTCAATGTTCAAATCCTCGAATTTCTTTTTCAATTCCCGGCCAAGCGGGTATTCCAATGCCCTCGGCTCGATATATACTAACTGTGGCATAAATGGTTTCATTTCGTTCTCCATTCTTTTATGGATTTGTTCATACTTTCAATCGAACTAGACAATCTAATTAATAAGGATAGTTTTTCTTTTTTCTGTTATCCTCATGATTGTTTTTAATTGGAAATCCAAATGAAGGAGATGCAAAATGGCTAATAAACGAGAATTCTTGACAAACGGGATGGGGAAACAAACGATTACCGTCCAAACAGATAATAAATATCCTAATCCCAGGAATATCCCTGGAGACTCAGTCGATGAATTTTCGGTATTAAAGGATGGAAACCAATATCTGGCCGAAAAGGAAATAGGTCAACAAAATGAAAATGGTTGATTGAACGCAAAAAGAAGACCGAATTCTTCATGATTCGGTCTTCCCTATTGGTATGTAATTGAACAGACTGTTACTATCCTACATATATGAAAAAAGCCGTTAAGATTAGCTTTTCAGCACACTTAACGACTTCCCTTTTATTAGCTTATAGCCCACATTTTAGTTGTGCTCCGCAATTCGTGCAAGTATTACATCCGCCCATTTCCTGGACTTCACCTTTACGACAGACCGGGCAAGTGTTGCCCACTTCCGACCCAATCGTAACATTCGTCGAACGCAGTTCATTTATCGTATCGACCAATACGACTTTTTTCTTTACTTCCACATCTGTCAATTCGTCCATTTCGAGCTGTTCGTCCATTTGGTTTTCTTCCGCTTTGAGCGTGAGAACCTGACTGTCACGGCTGCCATCCACATATACTGTACCGCCTTTTGCTCCGCCTTTATATAGACGTTCATATACTTTTTCAACTTGTTCGACAGTATATCCTTTTGGAGCATTGACCGTTTTACTGATTGAGCTGTCAATCCAGCGTTGAATGATGCATTGAACATCCGCATGGGCTTCAGGTGCTAATTCCATAGCGGAAATGAACCATTTTGGAAGCTCTTCTGTATCAGCTTCTGGATGACGGTCCAAGTATTCCTGTACAATATCAGCCTTAACTTCAATGAATTTGCCCAGACGGCCGCTGCGGAAATACGTGAAGGAGAAATATGGTTCAAGACCTGTTGATACCCCAACCATCGTTCCTGTGCTTCCTGTAGGAGCCACTGTCAATAAATGAGAGTTACGGATGCCATATGCAGCAACGCTTTCCCTGATATCTTCCGGCATTTTTTCCATAAATCCAGTTTGTGTGAAACGCGTTCTAAGCTCATCGGTTTCTTTCTCCGTTGATCCGATCAGGAACGGGAAACTGCCTTTTTCTTTAGCAAGTTCCACGGATGCCCTGTAGGCTGTAGTCGCAATCGTTTCAAACACCTTGTCAACCAGAATATTTCCTTCTTCAGATCCGTATTCCGTTTCACAGTAGATCAACAGGTCATGCAGACCCATTACACCAAGTCCAACCCGTCGCTCGCCCAGTGCCTGTTTTTTGTTTTCATCCAAGAAATAAGGAGTTGCATCAATGACATTGTCCTGCATACGTACACCGACTTCGACGGTCTGCTTAAGTTTCTCGAAATTAACGGTTTTGCTATCTTTATCAGCCATTTCAGCCAAATTGACAGCAGCAAGGTTACATACTGAATATGGGGCCAATGGTTGTTCGCCGCATGGGTTCGTAGCTACGACCTGTTGACCGTATGCTTTGGCGTTTGTCATTTCATTAGCATTATCGATAAAGAAAATACCTGGTTCTGCAGAATATGTTGCACAAATGTTTATTAAGTTCCAAAGCTCCTTAGCCCGGATTTTACGGTAAACACGGACTTTGTGTCCCATTTTCTCCCATTGGCGAACATCACCGACTTTATGCCATTCTTGATTATAAGTAGCCATTTCTTCGGCATCATAGCTTTCAACATCAGGAAAACGCAATTCGTATTCCGCATCTTGTTCTGCCGCTTCCATAAATTCCTTTGTCAAGCATATCGAGATGTTTGCGCCAGTCAGAAAATCGGAATTATGGACACTGTACGTTCCGCCTGTACGGATCTTTTCCTCTGCATCCCTAATGATTTTTTCACTAAATCCACCTAGACCGGGAATTTCCTTATAATTGATGATTCCTTGATACATAGCCGTTTCCTGTTCGGTGTGCGGCGTGAATTTCAATTTATCCGTCGCATATTTCTTGATCGCCTCATCTTTAGTGTTTTCCACTAGGTAACGAAGGATTCTTGGATTTTGCATTTTAGAAATGATGAACTCTGCAATATCCGGATGCCAATCAGCAAGCATGATCATTTGCGCACCGCGTCTGCTACCGCCCTGTTCAACAAGATGCGTCAATTTCGCGATATCATCAAGCCACGACACTGAACCCGAGGATTTTCCATTAACCCCTTTTGCCAGAGTGTTTCTTGGACGCAGTGTCGATCCGTTCGTACCCACTCCGCCTCCGCGGCTCATGATTTCCATCACTTGTTTCCTGTGTTCTGAAATCCCTTCACGTGAATCCGGTACGAATGGCATCACATAGCAGTTGAAATAAGTAACATCCGTATTGGAACCAGCACCATATAATACCCGTCCTGCCGGAACAAAATTAAGGTTCTTTAATTCTTCATAGAATTTATTGAACCATTCCGTTCTTTTTTCTTCCGTGGTTTCCACTGAAGCCAAGCCCGTTGCATTACGTTTCGCAATTTGTTCATAGTATATTTCAAGCGGCTTCTCGATAATATCCAGCGGACGGTTTACAATCCCCGTCTCCACTTCTTCCGGATTATCCAATACGCCACGGAATTCTTCATCCACCAATACTTTGGCTTTTTTCGTTTCCCAATCTATTTCAACGATGTAACCGAGACCCCTTGCAGGGAATTTCGGATCTTCCTTAATCGTCAACACTACGAAATCGCCTGCCGAGAGTGTGATTTTTTCAGTATCCTTAAAAGAATAGCGGTCAAGCATGACTAGACGGGACACGCCCTTATGCGCCATTTTCATATCAGCAGTTACAGGGTGAACCTGGGGAAATAAAGAAATATCCTTATTCAACCTTTCTAGATCAACCTTTAAAGCTTCTTTTATTACAACCGACATAATTCCCTCTCCTTTATATGTTTCAAGATCCGTTCTTGCTGCCGCAAAAATCTATATGTAGCCTTACATGTCCGTTTCGCTTCACAAGTACCCTAAATTTATCATAGCGAAACCCAAAAATCAATATATAGTGTCGCATTAAATATTTCAACTACTATATATTGTGTTTGTTTTGAATAACATTTAATTTTGTCAAACGATAAATCAATTAATATAGTTAGCAAAAGGGAGGAAAATGTCGATTTACAATAATTTTTCATCAGATTTCAATTAATTTGGACCTTGCTTTTTCCCCATGCCTTTTAGGGCTTATCCCTGCAAGGAATAGCTTATTTGGTCAAACAAATCTGAAAAAACTTTTTTATTATCCACTCTAATTATCCTGCTGCTTTTCCTATCTCATGAAATTCCATTCATCGCTCTCATATTTGCTTTCTGCTATGGCCTTCACTTCCAGCAATTGCTGTTCGGTGAGGACGTATGGCTCTAAATCAATCGAAAGTCCATCGGCAAAACCTTTTTCGAAAGCATCTTTTGCTTCAGGGATGGTAATCTTTCTTCCGGCAATGTCATTTATGGCAACAGCTTTGTTTTTTAAATTCTTTTGCATTCTCTCTTTAACCCTGTCATTTGAGAATTTAAATACGCTAAAGAGTTTTTCATCATCTAGTTCAAGCAAAATGGCCCCGTGTTGAAGGATGACGCCCTTTTGCCTGGTTTGTGCACTGCCAGCGACCTTCCTGCCCTCAACAACCAGTTCATACCAGCTTGGAGCATCAAAGCAGACTGAAGACTTTGGCGCCTTTAAAGCCGCTTTTTCCTGTTCGGTCCGAGGCACAGCAAAATAAGCATCCAATCCAAGATTCCTGAACCCCATTAATATTCCTTCAGAAATGACACGATATGCTTCAGTAACGGTAGATGGCATTCCTGGATAAGATTCTGGAACGATTACGCTATAAGTCAATTCATGCTCGTGCAGTACCGCTCGTCCTCCTGTTGGTCTGCGAACAAAACCAAGACCCTGCCTTTTGACCTCTTCCATATCGATTTCCGCTTCTGCCTTTTGAAAATAACCAATCGACAATGTCGCTGGATTCCAACCGTAAAAGCGTATGATTGGCGGAATTTCCCCTTTGCTTTGCCAGTTTAACAGTGCTTCGTCCAGCGCCATATTAAAAGCCGGTGAACAATATCCAGAATCTATAAAACCCCATTTTTCCTTAGTCATCCTTACCCCTCATTTCAATAGACTGTTTTTCAGTAATTCCTTTATACCCCACTAAAAAACTCACATGTAGTAGTTTAACAGACTTTAACACTCTAAAAAAGAAAGTGCTATCAAGTCGATAAAGAATTTGATGAAAATTCTTTTTGATTATTGGGTAAAGCAATTATATAATAAGGATTGTCTGTAATCGTTTAGGTAGAAGGGGGTTTTTATGCTTGGAAATATTATATACACTGCTCATCATCATAGGAGTGGTTATTGCTTATTCACTTTTTAATTGGTACCGCCAGCGTAAAATCGTTAAAACATTAACACAGGACGAATTTATCGCTAACTACAGAAAAGTGCAGCTAATCGATGTGCGGGAACCGAATGATTTCGATAATGGTCATATCTTAGGCGCAAGAAACATCCCTATGACGCAAATGAAAACTCGCTTGGTCGAAATTAGGCCGGACAAGCCTGTATACTTGTACGCTCAAAGCGAAATCATCAGTGGAAGAGCTGCAGCCATGCTTTACAAAAAGGGCTACAGGGAACTTTTTCACCTAAAGGGCGGTTTCAAAATGTGGACCGGTAAAATCAAAGCAAAGAAATAAGGCCCCATCTTCGCATGGGCTCTTTTTGATCAAGAAGCCCTTCATGTACATCAAGGCTCTTGGACTTTGATAAATTCTTTCACAGGATACATAAACATGAAAAAATCCCCGCCGACAGGCAGGGATTTTTTCATGTAAGCTATCAGGCTAGGCTTGATAACGCAGAATCGGTTTTCTTGCAGCAAGAGTTTCATCAAGCCGCTTTATAACGGTTGTATGCGGGGCTTCCTGAACGATTTCCGGAGTTTCCTCCGCTTCCTTGGCAATCTGGATCATAGCATCGATGAACGCATCCAGCGTTTCTTTTGACTCCGTTTCAGTCGGTTCTATCATCATTCCTTCTTCAACGTTCAACGGGAAGTAAATGGTTGGCGGATGATACCCGAAATCCAGCAATCTTTTGGCTATATCTAGTGTCCTGACCCCTAATTTCTTTTGCCTGCGTCCGCTTAATACGAATTCATGCTTACAATGACGATTATATGGTAAGTCAAAATAAGGTTCCAATCTGCGCATCATATAATTGGCATTGATGACCGCATTCTCTGTGACGGCTTTAAGACCATCAGGACCCATTGAACGAATGTACGTATAAGCTCTCACATTTATCCCGAAGTTCCCATAATAAGGTTTTACCCTGCCAATGGATTGCGGGCGATCATAATCAAGAACGAATTGATCATCTTGTTTGACCACAAGCGGTTTAGGCAAATAGGGAATCAAATCCGACTTTACCCCTACAGGTCCGGAACCCGGACCGCCGCCGCCATGCGGACCTGTGAATGTTTTATGGAGATTTAAGTGAACCACATCAAAGCCCATATCACCCGGGCGTGCTTTTGAAAGCACTGCATTCAGATTGGCTCCGTCATAGTAAAGCTTCCCACCGGCATCATGGACAAGTTGTGCCATTTCCAAAATGTTCTCTTCAAACAATCCCAATGTATTGGGGTTCGTCAGCATCAAGGCCGCCGTATCCGGTCCGACAACACGCTTTAAATCCTCTAGGTCGACTAACCCATTTTCATCGGACTTCACTGTAATCGTTTCAAGTCCGGCAACAGTTGCAGAGGCAGGATTCGTACCGTGTGCAGAATCAGGTACAATCACTTTCGTCCGTTCTGTATCGCCATTCGCTTCGTGAAAAGCGCGAATCATCATCAATCCTGTCCATTCACCGTGTGCACCTGCTGCAGGTTGTAATGTTACTAGATCCATCCCTGTGATTTCCGTTAAATGTTCCTGCAAATCAAATAATAGTTCCAAGGCTCCCTGGACTGTAGTCGGGTCTTGATATGGATGGATATGGGCGAAACCGTTAAAGCGTGCCACATTTTCATTTATTTTCGGATTATATTTCATCGTGCATGAACCCAGCGGATAAAAACCCGAATCCACCCCATGATTCCGTTTGGAAAGTGCTGTATAGTGACGCATGATATCTAGTTCGGACACCTCAGGAAGCTCTGCCTCTTCTTCACGGATGTAGTCGGCAGGAAGAATTTCTTCGAGCGGAATAGTTGCAACATCCATTTCTGGCAGACTGTACCCGATTCGACCGGAAGTGCTGATTTCAAAAATGAGTGATTGATCTTGATTATTCATGTTGATCCCCCAATTCCTGCGCAAGTGCATCGATTTCTTCTATTGTTCTAAGTTCCGTTACCGCAACCAACATATGGTCTTTCAGCTCAGGATAAACCGTACCTAAATCAAAACCGCCAATCATCCCTTTTTCAAAAAGGTTTTTATTGATTTCTGAAAACGAAGCAGGCAGTTTAATGACAAATTCATTAAATGAAGGACCGTCGAACATCACTTCTATCCCTTTTGCCTTTATAGCTTTTTTCGCATAATGCGCTTTTTGAATATTTTGCACGGCCATTTCTTTGACACCCTTTTTCCCAAGCGCTGTCATTGCAACAGAAGCTGCCAAGGCATTCAACGCTTGATTGGAACAAATGTTGGATGTGGCCTTATCACGGCGAATGTGCTGCTCACGAGCTTGAAGCGTTAGCACAAACCCTCTTTTTCCATTTTCATCCACCGTTTGACCGACGAGTCGGCCCGGGACTTTCCTTACAAGTTTATTCGTGACGGCAAAATATCCGCAATGAGGTCCACCAAATGCCGCTGGTATGCCAAATGGCTGAGCATCTCCCGTCACGATATCTGCACCGAGTGAACCAGGGGGTGTCAAAGCCCCAAGTGCAAGCGGATTACTGGAAACGATAAACATGGACTTGACGCCATGAATGATTTCTTCCATTTCTTTCAATGGCTCTATTCGACCAAAAAAATTCGGATATTGAACAATCACTCCTGCAATGTCATCATTCATTAATTCCCTTAAAGCAGCCATGTCCGTCACACCGTCTTTATAAGGAATTTCAATCACTTCCACGCGTTGCCCTTTCGCATATGTCTTCACAACTTCTCTTGATTCAGGGTGAACTGCTCCTGAAATGAGAATCTTCTTGCGCCGTGTCTGACCTGAAGCAAGCATGGCCGCCTCAGCTAGCGCAGTCCCGCCGTCATACATGGAGGAGTTAGCTACGTCCATACCCGTCAATTGACAAATCATCGTTTGATATTCAAAGATGGCCTGCAGCTCACCCTGTGAAATTTCAGGCTGATAAGGTGTATAAGCCGTATAAAATTCAGAACGGGAAAGAACGTGATCGACGATGACCGGTGCATAATGGTCATAGACACCCGCACCAAGGAAGGAAGCATAGTTTTTAAGATCCGCATTCTTGGCAGCAAGCCTTGATAATTCTTTCATTAATGCAGGTTCCGATTTAGCAGGTTTGATATCGTATTCTCCTTGAAAGCGAACACTTTCAGGGATATCATTGAAAAGTTCTTCAACAGCAGGTACCCCTATAACTTCCAGCATTTCTTGTTTATCTTGCTCTGTCATGGGTAAATAACGATGTTTCATCTAATGACCATTCCCCTCTATTTACGTGGTTTTTTATAAAAAGGTGTTTGTATTATAACGGCTTTCAAACGTTTGGAACGGATTTCCACTTCAACTTCCGCATCCAGCACCGAATATTCTTTATCGATAAGTACCAATCCTACGTTTTTCTTCAGCGTTGGTGATTGGGTACCAGTCGTGACCTCCCCAATGACTTTGTCCCCGCTGTAAACCTTATACCCATGACGAGGAATGCCACGGTCAATCATTTCAATTCCCATGAGCTTGCGGGGTGCCCCTTTCTCCTTTTGTTCAGCAAGAACGGCTTTCCCGAAAAAATCGGCTTCCTTATCCACTTTTACCGCAAAACCAATCCCGGCTTCTATTGGAGTAATGTCCGCTGAAAGCTCCTGCCCATACAGCGGCAGCTTCGCTTCAAAACGCAGTGTATCACGAGCACCTAAACCAATCGGCTGTATCCCTTCTTCCTTTCCGGCATCCAAAATCGCCTTCCAAAGGGCAGGGCCGTTTTCACTGTCGCTATATATTTCAAAACCATCTTCACCAGTATATCCAGTACGGGATACCAACGTGGAGATACCATTTATCATGACATTTTCCTTGAACTTGAAAAATCCAATTTCACTTAAGGTAGTATTTTCCGAAAGTTTTTGCAATATCTTCTCTGCAGATGGTCCTTGAAGTGCTAGCTGTATATAGTCACTCGATACATTCGTAATTTGGACATCTTCCGTTAGATTAGCTTGCAGCCAATCGAAATCTTTTTCTGTATTCGCTGCATTGACCACGAGCAGATAGTCGTCTTCCGCCCTTTTATAAACGATGAGATCATCAACCGTCCCGCCGTTTTCGTAACACATAGTCGTATATTGGGCACCGCCCGTTTGCAGCTTTGATATATCATTCGTCAGCATCTTCTGTAAAAAGGAAAGACTCCCAGGACCCTTAACATCAACTTCCCCCATATGCGAAACGTCGAACAAACCCGCTTTTGTACGTACCGCTTCATGTTCGTCCTTTATACCCGAAAATTGGACAGGAAGTTCCCAGCCGCCAAAATCAATCGTTTTCCCTCCGCATTCACGATAAACCTCAAATAGTGGTGTTCTTTTTAAATTGGTCAAAAAATGACCCCCCTCAGATTTTTTAAAATTAAATTGGCTTCATTATCAAAAGCTTTTTGTCCTTACGCATCAGATATCCTGATTCATGATGTGAAAAAAGCACAAAAAAGGACAGAGAAAGCCCGTTTGAGCTTTTTCTCTGTCCTGAAACCTGAAAGTTTACCTATATAATAGGTTTTCCCCTTTGGTGGCCGTCCCAAACGGGCGGCGCTCTCCAGAGTTGCGTCCAATAAGAGTTCTTTTGCCTGAGAGATTCACTGCTAAGTTTGCTCCTTCGGCGCTACATCCGTAGTCTCTCCCCTTATCTTCACCCGCATATAATGGTCTACCAATGAAATTAAGTGAATAAGCCCCACCCATTAGTAAAACCTTTGAGCATCTTGGAATGCCTTCTCTGCCAAATCTCCAAAAACTTCAGAAACCGTTTGAATGATCTCCTTCAGTAAATTTTGGATAAAGCAGGTGCCTATAGCCCATACTAAGAAAACGCGAACTGCCATCGATACAAAGATTCTTTTTAGCGTTTGGAAATTGGAATTTTCTAAATATACTTATATCCTACCCTAAGAAACTTATCTCTGCAATATCTTTTGAAGAGAAATATTTTTCTTACTTCACATATGAAATGTTCGGGTTTTGACCTTATATTAAGGAATTTATGATTTAAGAGGGAGTTATTTCTATGAAAATCAATATATCCTTCAATTCTGAATGGAATGACGAGTTTTTACAAAAGATGGATAATGACGGTCCATGGGGAAATTGGGAACTATATAAGTTGGCGGTTCAAATGGAGGAAAATCTCATCATCCCTGATTTTGAAGGTTTACAGGCACCCAAGCACCTTCCTCAGTTAACCCCGCTTCCCCATCAATTGGAAGCTGCAAAGCAAGTGGTCGAAAAGATGAATGGAAAGGCTATTTTAGCAGATGAGGTAGGGCTCGGAAAAACAATTGAAGCCGGCTTGATCCTCAAGGAGTATATGATCAGAGGCCTTGTAAAGAAGGTATTGATCCTTGTACCGGCTTCCCTTGTAACACAATGGGCTTTTGAATTGAATACGAAGTTTCATATTCCGGCAGTCGTTCAGAGAAAAAGTTATGTCTGGGACTCCTGTGATGTGGTCATTTCATCCATTGATACAGCGAAACGTGCACCACATCGTGATATCATTTTCAATCAGGAATATGACTTCATCATCATTGACGAAGCTCATAAACTTAAAAATAATAAGACGAAAAACTATGAATTCGTCCAAAATCTGAAAAAGAAATTTTGTTTACTTCTGACAGCTACTCCCATTCAAAATAAAGTTGAAGAAATTTTTCACCTCGTTTCGTTATTGAAACCAGGCCACTTAGGAAATGCCTCACTCTTTTCGGAAAAATATAAAGGGAAAGGCCGGAACATAATTGAAGATGAACACCTAAAGGAATTGGTCAACACGGTTATGATTCGAAACCGGAGGGCCGATACTGGTATTGAATGGACAAAAAGGCATGTGGAAACCATCACCATTGAATTTTCTCCAACCGAGCAAGCATTGTACGATGCTGTTTCCAAATTCAAACCTATTTCTGATGGAACAAAAGGAAGCTCCTTTTCTGCTCTCACTCTCCAAAGAGAAGCCTGCAGCAGCAGAGAGGCGGTCTTTTATACTTTAAAAAACATGAAAGCCAAATACGACCAGCCTACCCCTGACTTTTTGGCAAAGCTTGATGATTTATTTTCAAAGGTGAATGAAACGGTTCAGAACTCCAAGGCTGAAAAAGCTTTGGAACTGATCAAGAAAATTGATGACAAAGTGATTATCTTTACCGAATACCGAGCGACTCAGCTTTATCTACAATGGTATCTGCAACAGAATGGAATTTCTTCAGTCCCTTTTCGAGGCGGATTTAAACGTGGAAAGAAAGACTGGATGCGAGAATTATTCCAAAAGAAAATACAGGTATTAATTGCAACAGAAGCTGGCGGGGAAGGAATAAACCTTCAGTTCTGCCATCACTTGATTAATTTTGACCTGCCATGGAACCCCATGAGGCTTGAGCAAAGAATTGGGCGGATTCACCGCCTTGGACAAGAAGAAGATGTCAGAATTTACAACTTTGCCACGAAAAATACTGTTGAAGAACATATTCTAAAGTTACTATACGAAAAAATTAATTTATTTGAAAAAGTAATTGGTGAATTAGATGATATTCTAACCAAACTGGATATTAACAACATTGAAGAATATTTAATTGATGTGGTCGGCGAGTCCAAAACAGAGGGCGAAATGAAAGTCAAGATGGATAATTTTTCATCGTTGATCCAATTCGCTCAATCCATGAAGGAAGGTGAGGTTCATGCAGCAACAGGAAATTCATGATTTTTTAATAACTTATTTTAACGCCAATGATTGTGAAATACTGGATAATAAACCAACCCACCTCACAGTTCAACTAACGATAGAAATGGATAAAGAATTAATGAACCGGCCCTTTTATTGGCACTACCTGGAAAAAACGGGTGGCATTCCGAACCCAGCCCAGATGACTTTCATTACCGATCCAGAACAAGCCCCACCCGACCTAAAGGGAGAAATGATTCATTTTGGCTCCCCTCGCCTCCATCAGATTATTCAATCAACAAAAAAGCTAGCAGGGTATACTAGACTTTTTGAGGATACTCCTCAATCAATGGGCAGGAATAATCCATTGTTTCCTTGGCTTACCCTGAATGTGAAAGTATCCTATCAATGCGATCGTAAAAAAGATACTTTTATGTCCATTGGATTGAATTTAATCTCGGGCGAAATCATGGAAGGATTTCACCATCGGGTTTTACCGATTAAGGTCACCCCCAAAATACCGGATTACTCCTTTACGCTTTCACCGCTCATCATGCCGAAGAGTGGATTGGCAAGACTCGATACATACATTAGAACGAGTTTCGAGGATGATGACCATTCTTGGGCGGAAGAAGCCATGCTGCGCTGGCAGAATGACTTAAATTTATTGGAGCATTTTTACAAGGATATGGACGAAAAAAGTGAAAGTTATTTTACCGAAAAAGAAGCCTTAAAAGCTCAATATGAACCGAACATCCGAATATCGATCATCAACGGAGGTTTATTTTACCTTTCAGATAGGGCGTTGGGATAGTAAAAACGATGCTAAAAAACAGATGTCCTAAGTTTAGGACATCTGTTTTATTTTTTGATATTTTTCCTTACGAACATCGACAAAGCAAAAGGGACAATGCCAAACCAATGGGATATACCCTGATTTTTATCCTCTTTTCTATGACGGCGCTTTTCTTTTCGTTCTTTTTTGGTCAGATTAAAATACTCGACAAGCTGTTGCGTCAGATATTTAATATAAGCGTTTGTAGACATATAAAATCACCCTATGAAAAGTATGCCCTGCTAGCGCTTCTTTTAATCCTTCACTTGTTCCTTAAACACGTAAAATCGTTGAAAATGGGTCAGCGTTTTAAAAAGAGAGTTGATCTTTGAGTATTACATAGCCTGCTTTTCTATCCATTCTATCACTCTCCCCGCTTCTTTATCGTATTGAATGATGACCCTGCCAACGCGGCCATTTTTAGTTGTGGAAGAAAACTCGATATAGACGTAAGGACCGTCTTGCTTCGTCAAGGTATACCGCACCATACCATTTGGGTATGAGATTTCCCCCTGAATGATTTCCGGGATCACTTCCCCTAACTCTTCCGTCACATCCTTAACAGCGAGATGTACAAGATGGTCGGCCACAAGCGATTCTTCCACTTCTTTATAAAACCTTTTATCGAGGATAAATTGATCGATCATTAATATCGTCAACATGATGAAAACACTTGCTACAATCATTACCATCGGGAGAACGACTCCTTTTTGATTATTCATCGACTTTCTTCACATTATGAAAGAAAGGATGAAATCTTCGACTGAAAGTAGTCCCTGCTTTATCCGTTATATTTATCACAATGACACCGCCATCCTTCTCAACCCGGAATTCCGAAATGTTCTGCAAGATGACCTCATGCCCCATTCCATTCACTTGTCTTCGGACCTTATCTTCATATTGTTCAAACGCTGATAATTGCTCACCTGAAAGCAAATATAATTTATTTCCCATTACATCCTGATCTTTGGAACTCCGGACCTCCTGCTTCATTTGCATGGTAAAGACCTCCCACTCTTTAGGATGCAATTTATCAACGGACCCCATTTGGGTGTGAATGATAGAAAAAAGCTGTAGAACAAAAAGGGACGTCGTCATTAAAATCATTAAAGAAAAAAGCATTTCGATCATCGTAAAGCCATCATTTTTTCGCAGCATCACAAATGGATTCCAGATTACCCGATTCATCTTCATAACGTACACACCCTTCAATCATTCCCGGGAAATCCCCATGGTCCTTCCAAACCAATTCATAGGATCTTTTTTTGTAAATGATTTCCTGACCAACTGCTTGTATCTCCCCATCCATGAACGCCGTCAATCTTTCATATAATAAATGGTGGGCTTCTGTCCTTACGACAATATCTTTCCGATCCATCAATAACTCTTCAAGAATTGGTAAAATGGCAAGGACCATGAAAATACAAACGGAAAATGCGGCAATAATCTCAAGGTAGACGTAACCCTTACAATTTCTCAATCCTGAACCTCCCTTTACCGATATTGAGGACCAATTTGTACTTTCCTTTTGAAGTATCAACCATCATTGTTCCAGCTTTTGAAGTATTTCCATACTGATTAAAATGAAAGCTAAACCCTAATGTTCCACTTAAAAACTGTATATCCTCTGGTATGCTTCTCTCTAGAAGAGTTCCGTCCTTATAAGACGAAACGCTATAAACCTTATTGGTATTATCAACATGGAGGTAAATCAAGCTCTCATGACTGATGGCATACTGTTGTGCGTAGAAAAGATCTTCATGGAATTGAGAGATGAATAACCTGATCTCCATCCCTTTAGTGAAGCTTGGATATAAATTTGGGCTTATGGAAATCAGGAGTATAAAAATAACGAGGACAATAAGGGTTTCAGACAGGGTATACCCCCCATTGGAATGCCGTATATTCACTTTTCTCCTACTCAACGACCGTTACCTTTCCTTTGTTATCCAAACTAATATCATTCCCATTAGGACAAGATGTCTGTTTGAGATAGCCTTGGCTTTCCAATTCATCGATACTTACAGGCAGTTTAGCATTATCAATCTCATATGCCTGAACCTGCGCTTGAGCCATCTTCACGAATGCTTCACACCCTTTAGAGTGGACAGTGGCTTGATGCTTTGTGATATTTGGGATTGTAATAATCAAAAGAATAGATATTACAAGTAAAACAATAAGCATCTCAATTAGTGTAAAACCTCGTTCATTCATCATTTTCTTCATCATATCATCCTGCTCCTGAAACCATCTGACACCAGGTGATTTCAGAGCAATTTCACCTCCAGAATGCAATACTAAATCCTATATACCTTCGAGCAGAGAGAACATTGGCAACAAAACCGCTAAATAAATGGAAACGATCATAAGACCTATCAAGGAAAACATAAGAGGCTGAATGATTTTCAATATTGCATTCATTCTCTCTTCAATTTTCTCGAGTAAAAAACGACTGTAATGATGCAGCTCCGCATCCAGCCTGCCGTATTTTTGACCATTTGCAGCAACCACCGGTAAGTTTCCATCGAAATAGGGGAGCTCCTGAAAGATCATTTCAAGCGATCTTCCCTCGGTCAGATCATCCTTAATGATCGAGCATAGTTTTTGGTAAAAAGGCTGTTGCTGATTTTTAGAGAATAATTTGATGCTTTCGTTAATGGATAGTCCTCCGGAAAGCAAGCCACTGACTTGGCTTGCAAAGAAATAAGTTTCGTATAACTTGATGAAGGTCCCGAATATCGGAATGCCCATCAAAATCCGCCGCTGCCTTAATGGGCATAATCCATTGAACCAAAATCGTTTGAGCACATACAGGAATAGGATCAATCCGAGGAAAATGAAGGGGAGGACTGGGAGAATGAATGTAGAAGCTGACAGTAATTTCAAGATTACATTCTGATCGACATCCATCGTGAAATAGATCGCCTGAAATTTAGGAAGGAGAACACTCTGAAGTATATAAAAAACGATGCTTACAAAAAAGACTAAGAATACGGGATATACCATTAACTTTTTTACTTTATCCATATCCTCCGTTCTTTTCTTCCAATATTGCCCTCCCTCTTTCAACGCCCGATCCAGGTCGCCGTATTGCTCTCCATAAAATATATAACTTACAAGCTGCGGATGAAAATTAAGGTGGATTAGCACCTGGTGCAACGGATATCCATTCCTTAAATCCTTTATGGCCTGAGCGAAATCTTCCGCTTTCTTCTTCGATTCCTGAAATTCGAGAAAATGCAATGCGTCCGCCAAGGGATAACCATGACTTAATAAGTCCCCTAATTTCGAAATAAAGACCGCCTGTTCTTTTAGCTTCCATTTACTTTTTTGCTTCATCGTATACCAGCCGTTCATATTCCCGTGAATCCACATAGCCCATTGCAATCGCTTTCCCTATTTCATCCTTCAATTGGCGGTAGCTGACCGTACCCTTTACTTTTTCATCCCCCATCATCCGGAGGACATTGGCCATGCTTTTTCCATAAAGCAATTCATACACACTTGCCCTTTTATTCCTGGCAGTCATTTGGCAAGCAATAGCACAGTCGCCTTTACATGGAAGACATTTCAATTCAACCAGTCGCTGTGCTGTCACGCCAATCAAACTCTGTTCAATTTCAAGCAGGCTGACACCAAATTCAAGTAACCTGGAGATAGCGCCCTGTGCATCCCTTGTATGCATGGTTGTAAGTATCAAATGACCGGTTAATGCGGCACGAACTGCAATTTTGGCCGTTTCGGCATCCCTGACCTCCCCAACCATAATCACATCTGGATCATGCCTTAGCACAGCTTTTAGTCCGACAGAATAAGTAATGCCTGCCTTTTCATTGATTTGGACTTGCAGTACCTTTTCGGATACATTTTCAATGGGATCTTCAAGTGATATGATATTTCGATTGATCATCTCATGGGCATGATGAAGCAGGGAATATAGTGTCGTGGTTTTTCCACTGCCGGTCGGACCGGTAAATATGAGCATGCCATGGGAATGCTTCAGAAGTGCAATCAATTTTTGAACGGTGTTTGGAAATAAGGATAACTGTTCTAGAGGAAGGATATTCTGTTGGGGTATTAAGCGGATGACCAAGCTTTCGAGATAGGCAGTGGGTAAAGTGGAAAGGCGGAGTCCAACCACTTGGTTAGCCAAATTGATGGTGATTGCACCACTCTGTGGCCTCCTTTTCTCGCCTATATCCATTGCAGCAAGGAACTTCAAATGGGCTATCAGCCTTTCAGCTTCAAAGAATGATATGGTTTCCTGAGGAACGAGCTTATTGTCTATCCTGAATTGGATGAGGGGCCCCTCCCTGCGAAAAAAAATGTGGATATCCGAAGCCGATGACAGTATGGCACTGGTAAGTATTTTTTCTGCGGTCTTTTCAATCGATATCAAAACATTCATCACCTCCTATGTTTCTTGTTGGATAAATTCGACAATCCACGACAAATTCCTGCTTATCAATAAAAAAAATCCCCGAAAAAATTTCGAGAATTGATTTACATGCTCATTTTCAAATCAAGCCTTTGTGAAACCAAATTTCTTAATGCGTCCTCATTATGACCAATCACCAGTTTTTTCCCGTAAATGAGGATGGGCCTTCTTAATAACCTTGGTTCTTTTGTTAATAATTGGATGACATCAGAAATCATCATTTCGTCAATATTAATATGTAAGCCTTTGTAAGCTTCACTTTTTGTTGCTAAGACTTCATCAAGTCCTTCCGTTGTCAATTCAAGAATTCTTTTTAACTCCGCTTCTGTTGGAGTCTCTCTGAATAAATGTCGCTCATCGAAGGAAACATGATTGGCTTTTAACCATTTTTTTGTTTTTCGGCAAGATGTACAACTTGGGTACGAAAAGAAAGTTAACTGTTCCATACTAATCCACCCCGTTCACATTTTGTATATATTTATAATCCTTACAATAACTGTATAATATTTGTATAATCATTGTACACCACTTTACCTTTTAAAACCGTTTAAATTGTGAATTTTTTTTAAAACTAAAGGGACTTTATCATATCTATTATTCCATTTTTTTCTGTCTGCATTATAATGAACATAGTTAAACTATGGAACCGCAGGAGGAAATAATGGAACAAACGTTAAAAGTAACAAACGTGTTAGCAGATCCCACCAGATATTATATATACCAACATATTGTGGACAATCATGGGGATGTATCGGTACAGCAAATCGCCGATACCTTTAAAATCCATCCAAATGTTGCCCGTCTACATTTGTCAAAACTGGAGGATGTGGATTTGTTGACCTCGGATGCCCGTAAGACGGGGAAAGGCGGCCGCCCTAGCAGACTTTATCGTTTGTCTGATAAAGTCATTCAGCTTCATTTTCCATATAGGGACTATCAGCTGCTTTCAAGGATTGCAATCCAGACGATGATGAAATTAGGGGAACAAGGAAAACAAGCTCTTTATGAAACGGGAAAAGTATTCGGAGAGGAATTGATCAATCAGCAACTAGCCTTGAACTCAACGCCGATTGATAGACTTGCTTTTTCGGAAAGAGTCAACATGCTTAAAAATGCTGCCAGCATTGCTGGGTTATCACCCGAAATACAAGCTAGCGAAGAAGAAAATAAAATATACTTTCGTATCTTCAATTGCCCATTTAAGGAAGTTACCGAAGTAGAGCCAGGTACAATCTGTTCCATGCACAATTCATTTTTAAAAGGTATGTTCGAAGCCTTGTTTGACAATGTCAATATTGTGGAATTAGAAAATATGATGTCTAATTGCACAACATGCTCTTATCAGGCATCGGTTCTCACATAGAAACAAAAGGCATCCTTTACATTACCTTACAATTTCATTTATAATTATTTAGAATGTACACGACTAGACATAAGGAGGGATTCGGATGGAACGCATGTTCAGAGTATGTGGATTTTGGACAGGGATTATGGCAATTTTCTTTTATCTTGGCCATATGCATCAAACGTCTTTACTTTTCTTTGCACAAACCGGCTTTTTTGTACTTTTAAGTTATTTGAAATTATCTGAGCGCATGTATATTTATGTTTTCGGCGCCTATCTTACCGTTTTCTTTGCAGGATTTTCCTACTGGAGCGTATTTATGATGACTCCGGGTACTGCGCATTAAGAACAAGCAATATTACATAACCCATGAATTTTGATTCATGGGTTTTTACCTGTCCTCATTCAGGAAGGACCCTTGCCTCTTCAGCTAAATTCTTCGATTGAAGCAACACTCTGAAATGTTCACTATATCCCCCTGGAAAGATTAGCCCCCGAATTGCACGGTTACGCTTCGCCGTTTCGGAAAATGGATCAGTCTCTTTGTGATCCTTCAATTCCTCAAGGATCCCAGTTTTAAGCAGGAATTCATTTTGAATATAAAGCCCCTGATCGGAAACCCCCCTTCTTTTTCCAATTTCGATTAATGTGTCAAAATGGATATGTGTCGTCAAATCCATATCACCTGGATACATAAGTGCATCTTTCATCATTTCATGCTGATAATAGCCCCTCAAGCTCCCATGAAGATGAGCTGGCTCCTTCCATTCCCTTTCGGTATAACCATAATCAATTGTAAGGAGAATACCCGATTCGATACGGGAAACAATCTTCTCATATTCCTGGACCATTTTTAGCGGAACTTCGTATCGTTGTTTTTCAATTAATGTGATAGTCCGTTCTGTAAGGTAAGAGAGTATGTCAGGGTTGATCAATGGTTCCCTCACTTCCACCAAATCGCCTTCCTTTTCAGTGACGAATATCTCTACAAGGGCTCCTTCATACTTTTCAATGACATGTACAGGCAAAGCATCGAAGAGTTCGTTTGAAAAGACGATTCCATTTACATTCGTCCATTTGTCTAAACTGGAAGCAGAAACTGCCTGTTTGAACATCCCCACACGTTCTTGCTGAATCTTTCTATGATACGGACTGCCATCCACAAGGATATAAGTCAGAGATTCCCATATCAACGGTTCCGTTTCTTTAATGAAAACGAGGATATCATAAGCCAACTTACCGTCCCCTGCGCCTACTTCGATGATTCTTGGTGAAACTCCGCACATTTTTATCAAATAAACGAACCATCTGGCCAGTGACCTCCCAAATGCATCCCCAACATTACCGGACGTATAAAAATCCCCTTTTGAGCCAATCTTCATTTTTGGGCGCACATAGTAGCCTATATTTGGTGTATACAATACAGCATCCATATAGTCATGATAGGAAATTCCCTTTTGGGGGCTGTTTGCAATCAATTCCTTCAAGTGATCTTTCAACACAATGCCTCCGTCTCTAATTATTGGAACTTAAATCTTCCATTTTCTTTATAAAGCTATGTGTTTTGTCATGAATTAGTTTCTTTATCGACAATCATGCACAAAAGGTTATTCAAACCATATATTTAAAGTTCATAAAATGTTCAATTTTTCATAACACCATTCATTTTTCAAAAGTAAGAAATATTCCACTCCCAGGAAGGCCCGTAAATTCCCGTGAGCCTTTTTATCACCCGCCATTCCCAAATCACGAAAATAGACAAAACATTTATTATATTCAGTATAGTTCCGAAAATGAACCATTTCAATATTTTTACATTATAAGAACTTAAAATAAAACAGGTGCCATATATGGCACCTGCAAAAGTCATTATCTCAAAAAGGGATTGGTATTCTTTTCATCTAAAATGGTCGTGACAGGCCCATGACCCGGAAAAACGATGGCATCATCAGGAAGTGTCAGCAGCTTCGTATCAATGCTTTTCAACAGCACTGCCTCGCTTCCGCCTATTAAATCGGTTCTGCCAACGCTGCCCTGGAACAAGACGTCCCCTGAAAAGAGGAGACGTTCCTCCTTCACATAATACGAAACGCTCCCTGGAGAGTGTCCGGGGGTTTCGAATACTTCAAAAGTGAATCCACCAATAGTAAGTTCTTGCTCATTTGCCAGGATATGATCGGCAGGCTTCATTCGCATTGGATTTTCAGGGAACCAGTTTTGGGAACCATTTAAAGCGGGATCAAGCAGCCACTTGGCCTCTTTTTCGTGAATATATGCTGGGATCTCATAATGGTCCCGAATAGCATCGAGAGCACCGATATGGTCAAAATGTGCATGTGTCAATAAAATCGCTAAAGGCTTTAATTTTTTTGTCTGTATGTACTGTATGATTTTCTGAGGCTCTTCACCCGGATCGAAAATGATGCAATCCTGTCCATTGGAAACTACATAACAATTCGTTTGCAGCGGTCCTAGAGGAATTTGTGTCCATTTCATTTCCATCACTCCAATATGATTTTCTATCTACATCTTACACCAATTCACGCGCTAATGTTAATCCAGTTTACTCAAGTCATAGAAGTATCACCTTTTAAGCCTCGACAAATAATTAAAAAAATATTAAGATATTAACAAATGCAATCTTTTCTACATATTTTTGGTAGTTGCTTTATTCTCTGGGTATATTATTAGAGATTAGGTATTCATTACGGAAAAAGGGGGTTTTGATATGATATTAATGGTTGTTTTCGGACTTGTGGCTATTCTAGGGCTAGCAGCTGTATTTACCACATTAAAAAAGAGAAACTTCTTAGGATTCATTTTTGCAGCCGGCAGTGCAGTCGTGTTTGGCTGGTTCACTGTCATGACTGTCATCAACAGCGGTTTTCCTGTTGCCCATTAAAGAAAAAGCTCGCCATCCGGCGAGCTTTTGTTTTAGGTCATTATGTTTGTTTGAACAATCTTTGTATTTGATGGGTTTTCATATCAATGATTTTCTCAAATTGATATCCATATAAGCAGAGGTTGCCATCAAGCGAACAGCTTAATGGTTCATTTTCCATATCCTTCATCAATTCTTCTTGTGTGCCTTTTGCCCAATTTAATTTAGTTAAGGTAAACCTTCCCTCATATTGGTCTGCATCTTTTGATTCATTAGGAATAAACGTTATGAATTCCTGTTTTTTTTCATTGATATCATAAGATGGAATCACCCAATCTGAAAAGCTTTTCAATAGTGGCACGGAAAAAGAGTGGATCGGCTTGTTTGTTGAATCATAAAATGCATATGTACCCCGATCTTGTTTTTCTGTCTCCACTTGAATCGTCATCAGCGCTTGTTTCATTTTTTTAAAGTGAATGACATCGAGCATAAGGCTGTCCGCCCCATCACCATTCAGCGCCTTTCTTTCTAAGGGAGCCGTCAAAGCAGGTTCTTCCCTATTCCAATCGAGAAACATCAATTCCTTTTCACTTGCCCATTGTGCAAAGGGCTGCGGAAAGTCCAATGGTTCCATCGTTTGATCATCTGGTTTCAACACATAGCTGCTGTATGTCCAATCTTCATAAAAACTCGATAAAAACAACATGCCATCTTGAAATGAATTCCACTCATAAGCTAATTCATAAGCTGGGATCGAAACCGAATAAAGCGGATTTCCTGTTTTATCAAGTATTGTGATTGATGCTTTCCCCGAAGAAGTGAAGGACGATACCAAAATATGCGTACCAGACGGACTGATTGATACTTCAGAAAACGCAAAAGCCGGCTGATAGAAAACGGAAGTGTCATTCGTTTCCATATTCCATGCCATCAACTGGGATAATTCATTACCATCCCGCTTCACAGAATATAAAATGGTTTTAGAATCCAGCCATCCATAAATGGCTTCGATTTTTTCCGTTTCTGCAGTTGGGACCTTTAATTTGCTTACTGAAGTTTCCAGTTTAGATTGGGAGTGTTCTTTTTCCGTATCATTTACGGGTTTACTAAGGTCCTTGGAAGGCTCACAAGCCGTGATAAGAAGGATAGTGGAGATAAATAATGGGACGAAACACAACATCTTACAGATGGAAAGCCGCATACAAAGTGCTGCTTTGGATACTTTAATCCCCACACACCTCCCACTTCAAAAATAAACGCCTGGCATATGTGAGCGAGACATTAGAAAGAGCGTAAGGATTACAATCGAACCCTTACGACTTTCATTATAAAGTAAAAAAGAGAAAAAGTGGCGATTAATTACCTTGTATTTTTTTGGAAGTATATTCCTTAGAAAAATGTCATCACATATACAAGCCTGCCATCAAAATCTTAACGGTATCTTCATATATACCAGGCAAATGGGATAAGGGAAGTGGATTGATGCCCTTTCCCAGCTCAATTGTAAATCCGCCACGTTTGAATTCCTGAATGAACCAATCTTTATACCCAGCATGGCTATCAACGTATTGAACCCCCCGATATCCGCTGCGCTCCTCAAACTCCCTTGCAACATTCGCTGCCTGTTCAGGTTCATGTCCTTCATATCCCCAATAGAATTCCTTTCCCTGTGTGTGAAGTGCTAGCACTCTTTCAAAATTCCGCCTTTTTGCCAGCTCCTTCATGGCCAATGCTTCTGGTTCAGATAACGCGATATCTCCTGGATAATCCCTCGGAGCAGGGGCTTTAGGAATCTTTCTTTGCTTTTCAATTTCCCAATTGGCCGGATATTGATTATTCAGGTCTACACCACGGATATTGGCTTTCCAAGCATAAAAGGCAGGATTACCATTATTCATTTTTAATACATCTACTTTCCCCTCTGCCGCCTCCTCCCCCTTTAGGACTAGCTCGACACCATCGGGATTCACCATTGGAACCATCGAAATAGTAACATCCCGATAGAAAGGCATACAATCCATTCCGCATAATGTACGATCATTCGTTACTGCCAACAGCAAATCATTTAGCCATTTCATCAAAACCGCCGAAGTGATCCATTCATTTGCATGAAATGAACCATTATAATGTATAACCTTATCACCTTTACCGACCCTCACCTCAAGAAGTTCTTTTCCTAATACACTCCTCCCAATCGATTCAACTTTTATGAAGGGGTAATGAAAAGAAAGAATATCAAGGTCGTCAAGAAGTGTTTGATAATCATAGGGCTTTTCAGTGACAAGCATGGGATGCATGACTCTGACGGGTACGGAAAATGGTTTTTGTTCACCTTGATTCAACAACAATATCGCATCGATTGGCAATTGATATTGTAAAGCGATATCGGAAAAAGCGATATCTAGCCGGGACTCTTCCTGAATAACGAACCCCGGTATTTGCACTTCCATGCCATTTGGCAAAATCCCTCCCGTAATGGAGGGATTGGCATCCTCAATCAAGCCTCGTGGAACTTGGAACAATTGACTATAATATGCCAAATCATCCCCGCTTCTGCTCACAACTTTCATTCAGCCTCCGCCCCTTTCATTGTTTAATCTTTATGAAACGAAAGGCCGAAAGATGTTCAGGGAGTCTCCCGTGTTTCAAATTGAATGGCGATCCTCCTTTAATGGTCCCGATTTTCCTCACAAAAACAAAAAAACCTGGATTCCAGGTTTCCATTTTCAATGTTGCTCATAAAATCGGAGCAAGTCTCCATATATTATTTTATCGGAGTAATCGAGTTCCTGCTTCGCCTTTTCCAAATACTTCTCACATGGACCCTTGTCCGTCGTCGCTCCGGTCTTTTTATCATAGCAGGTATCCATCGTATACAGATGATCCTTCGTGATGAAACTGCTATCGCGAAGAACGGTGAATTCTATTTTCTCTTCGGAAAATAAATCTTTGCCGAATTCGATATAATCATCATTTTCAACCCCCAATAAATGCAGGAGAGTCGGCCTTACATCAATTTGACCGGAAACGGTGGAAATCGTTTCTCCCTTCTGTCCGGGGACATGTATGATCAGCGGGACACGCTGAAGTTGGATGGATTCGAACGGCGTGATTTCCTTACCGAGGAACTGGCTCATGGCAGAGTTGTGATTTTCCGAAATACCATAATGGTCCCCATATAATACAATAATCGAATTCTCATATATTCCATCACGTTTCAAATCGCCGATAAATCGTTCCAAGGCTTCGTCCGTATAACGTACGGTTGGAAAATACTGATTCACGGTTTTGGAATTCGAATCGTATGGTTCCAATGTTCGGTCTTCTTCATTCAAAGTGAATGGGAAATGATTGGTCAACGTAATGAGTTTGGCATAAAAAGGCTCCGGCATACCCTTCAAGTGAGCGATTGATTGCTGGAAGAACGATTTATCATTCAAACCCCAATTGATGGAATTCCTTTCAGAGACATTGTATTCATCACTATCATAAAACCGCTGGTACCCAAGTGAATCGTACATCATGTCACGATTCCAAAAGCTTTTACTATTGGCATGCAAGGAAGCCGTATAGTAACCTTTTTCCGTTAAGATTTCGGGGGTGGCTTTGTATTCGTTTTGGGCATGCGTGAAAAATACTGCACCTCTACCTAAAGGATAAAGGGAATTCTCAATTATGAATTCTGAATCAGAGGTTTTCCCCTGGCCAGTTTGGTGATAAAAGTTATTGAAATAATAGCTCTCTTTAATGAATTCGTTCAGAAAAGGAGTGATTTCTTCCCCGTTCACTGATTTATTGATGACAAAGCTTTGAGTGGATTCCAATGATACAAGAATCACATTTTTGCCTTTTGCCAAACCATATAGATCATCATTAACCGCTTTTTGATTGGCACGGATATAATTTTCAATTTCCGCCAATTCACTGCCATCCGCAAGAGCGCGTTGAGCTGATGATTTCGTCTGTAATATTGCATCATAGAGATGATAATGGTACGTACCTATATTCTTAACGAGGATTTCGCGGTCAAACGTTCGTGTCAGGAGTTCAGGACGCTCCGCTTCCGCTAAGGCTAGATTAAAGAATGTCACTCCCAAAGCCATTAACATAAAGAATTTACGATCCTGTGGATTGTATGAACGGTCGTGGAATATTTTCGGTTTGTATTTCACCAAAAGCATCAAGAACAGAATATCGGCAAAATACAAAAGGTCACCCGGATTGATCAATTCATGTACACTGCTTCCGAGGGCGCTCATATTGCTCGTTTGAAAAAGAACGGGAATGGTTAAAAAGTCATTAAAAAAGCGAAAAAAAACAAGATTCGCAAACAGGACAAGGGTGATGAAAAAGCTCATAATCAGTAAGTATGCTGTCCGCCCTTTTCCTTTTAAAAATATATTTACGCCAAGAGTAAGTAATAGGAAACTGACCGGATTGATGAATAATATGAACTCCTGGACCCAATTTTCAATATCCATCTCAAAACTCGTTTTATAAGCAATGTATGTTTTAAGCCAAAGTGATATTAATACGACCCAAAACAATGAGTATCCTTGATTTTTGAAGACCCTTTTCAATCCCGGTCCCTCCTCATTGAAGAAGCGCTGGCGCTATGATTCAGAGCGTTTCAATCATGGGTCATGGCTCTCTTCTCCCCACTATGCAAAAACAGGAACGATTGGACCTGCCCCTTAAAGTTGTCTTTTTTTGAAAATTCCATCTATTTTTCTTGCACCCCTGTTTGCCACAGGGCCAAGCAACGGATCAAGTATTCAATTGGCTTTTAATAAGCCAGGCTGCACCTATTACCCCTGCATCATTGCCTAGTGTTGCCAGGCTGATTTTCGTTGATCTACTGACCCGTTTGAATGCATATTTTCCAAAGGCAGAACGGACAGTATCAAGCAGAATGTCCCCCGCTTGTGAAACGCCCCCACCAATGACGATTTTATCGGGATTCATCACATTCCCAACATGTGATAGTGCTAACCCCAAGTAATTGCCTACCTTATCTACCACAGCCGTGGACAAAGGATCACCTGCTGCAGCGCATTGGAATAACAATTTGGAAGTAACCACATTTCCCTCGTCGACTTTCTGCTGAAGCATTGACTTTTCATCGGCATTATTCAAGGCCTCTAAAGCCATACGGACGATCCCCGTTGCAGAGGCGACCGTTTCCAAACAACCTGTCTTGCCGCAATTGCACGGTGCCCCGCCGTCCGTTACGACCGTTATATGACCCACTTCTCCAGCAGCTCCACTAATACCATGGACGATTTGCCCATTATGGATGATCCCGCCTCCTACACCCGTACCTAAAGTGACACAAACGAGGTCTTTGGCGCCATTACCCGCACCTTTCCACATTTCTCCCAAAGCTGCCATATTGGCATCATTATCGATCACCGCAGGGAGAGATGTCTCCACTTCCAATAAATCTTTTAAAGGATAGTCTTTCCAGCCTAGATTGACGGCTTCATATATGGAACCATTTACAAAATTCACAGGGCCGGGGGCACCCATTCCTATCCCAACTATCTTACCCTTCGGTTCATTAAGTTCCACGAGCTTCGCATCAATCGCTTTCGCTATGTTAATCGTAATGAATTTGCCCTTATCGGAGATGTCCGTACTGATTTCCCATTTATGAATGATCTCTCCATATGAATTGATCAGAGCCAGTTTGGTAGTTGTACCGCCTAAATCTACACCCATCAGCCACTTTTCCATCATTCTCACCTTTTTTATCAAATTTTTTTCTTTTTTTCCCTTTCAAGAGACAATTGCTGCCTAATTAAAAGGATCGCCATTTGATAATCTTTCGTATCCATCATCTGCATACGGTGGATTTCCCTGATTTCAGCTTCCATCAGTTCAAGCTCGGCCAGCCGATCACCAATATAAATAAATGTACCGAATCTTTTCAAGTATTGTTGAAGATCATAATATGTTTTCATAGTTCGCCTCTTTAGTCTTTTCTATAGGAAAGTATATCGAATCAGCCTCTTTGTAACAAGCGCCCATTTCCTCTTTTGATAATTTTACCCATCCCCCTCATACATGTCCAACTCTATTCATATGATGAAATATCAGGAATGTGAACGCCTAATGCGGACTCTCTCGATTTGATTTGAAAATTTGGAACAGCTTAATATTTTTAAAAATCATTCATCATAAGTGAAAACGGAGGGGAAAAATGAAACTACAATTGAAGTATACCGTCTTTTTAGTCTTAACCACCATTTTTGTCATCCTTTATTTTTCAAATAGACAGGCAGAGGAAACCATTATTTTTTTTCCCATCGATTCCTCGCTCCATTTTACACAGGCTTCCACCCATCTGACACCGAAGGGTACCGGTGATTCCACCTATTCCATCACTTGGAAGGTGAATTCTGCGTTGGACCAGCCTGCTTATTTACGTCAGGATGTATCGCTCTTATACAAAAATGGAAAATTGTCAGGAGCTTTAAAAAATTGGCGGCAAAATAAACAAGAACTCTCTCAAAAAGCGAAATCTAAAGAAAGCGAGAGCGGGCGTTACGAAGCGGTAACTTTTCATTATGCCGAGGTTCATCCAAGTGACACAATTTTCACCAGTGCCCAGCAGCTCAGTAAAGATAAACTTTATACAGTAACGTCACCAGCTTTTCAATATTTCCATCGTCCCCTATCAGAAGAACAGATTCAATGGAAAAAAACGCTGGACGGCTTGACCGATCAAACGGTTAAAAATGGTTTGGAGAAAGCCGGTCAAGCATTTCAAGTTAATCTGGATCAGTACAATATCATCTCATTGACAGACCTGCCCTCAAAAAAAAATCAATGGCTTTCTGCCTTCCCCCATTTCAAACGGGAAGAAATTGTGGGAAAGCTGTGGGAGGGGCTTTATAAAAATTATGTGTTAGGAATTAAAAAGGAGGATGGATCCATTGTGAGTCCACAAGGTAGTACCATCCCCCAATTGCTTATGGCGAAGAATCAGGGTGAAATACTTGTCTTGTTTACACTGAAAGACGGTACCCCAATCATGCTACGTCAAAAGTTATAATCGCTTTTCAATTTCTGCCAGCAGTTTACTATATGCCTTTTTATCCGGGGCAAGCTCAATAGCCTTTTCAGCTTGCTCCTTAGCTTGATCAAATGATTCGAGCTTCATGTAGACTAAGGCCAGATTGTAATGGGCTTCATGCAAATCCGGATTGCTTTTAATCGCTTTTTCATAATAATCCCTTGCTTTGTATAAGTCGTCTTTATCAAAAGATAAATTACCTAGCATAAAAAGCGATAGTGGTGCATCTGGGTTTTCATCCACATAATTGAATAACATCTCTTCCGCTTTATCTTCTTCTTCATCATCAATATACTTCTGGGCTAGCATGGCCATGGTTTTATCATCTATAGCTGTACTGCTCTGATGGGTAAAACCAAATTGAAGCAGGCCATAGGTCAGTATCGCCGTTCCTATAAAAAAAGCCAGCTGCCGAAAGAGATTCCTGGTTTTTGGGAGATGGACCACTCCAGCAGCCAAGAACCCGCCAACCAACCCTCCGATGTGCCCTGCATTGTCAATTCCCGAAACGGTGAACCCATATATCAAGTTAATGATAATTAACGCGATCACTGTTGAGCCCATCGAGCGCATGAATAATTTCGGATAGACGATGCCAAAGTACAGAAGGGCCCCAAAACAGCCAAAAATGGCTCCGCTCGCCCCTGCCGAAAGATTCGGGGTCATGATGAAGCTGCCTAGAGTTCCGGCGAAACCAGCGAATATATAGATAAAAAGGAACCTGGCATTACCGTAAATCCTTTCTACTTCAGCACCGATCAAATACAATGAAAATGTATTCATCAGTAAATGAATAAACCCAATATGGATGATCATCGGTGTAAAGAACCGCCACCATTCCCCTTGTATGATATAAGGAGAATATTTAGCGCCAAACTCAATCAAAGTCTTGGAGTTGGTGCTGCCTCCATTAAACTCCATCAAGATGAACACAGCTATTTGTATCGCTATGAATATATATGTAAAGAATGGCTTATTGGCATTTTGAAATACTTTCTGCTCAGCCTTAGCCTTTTTGACTGACTCCGAGATGGCGTCTTTCTTTACTGCAAGAACCTTTTCCTCATCTATTTCATTTTCGTTAAGAACTTGAATTGAAAGTGGTTTTTTCAAAACATGCTCAAGGTTTTGCAATGAATCATGAATTGATTCACAAGTTAGAATAAACGTGTTAACATTCGTTTTTTTAAAGGAAGCCACCTGTAAACTAAAGTCATGATCATCGACCGGGGCAAATTTACTAACATAGATACTTAGTATGTCTATGGGCTTTTTGTATAATTTCCTTCTGATCCTTTCCCCATTCTGCAGTGTTCGGTCGATATCACGTTTCAGCCAATTAGCCCAATCCAAGTCATGTCGAATGAGCCTGATGACTGGAAACTCCTTATTCTTATCGCTCTCAAGCCAAATCTCCTGATGGTTTTCCGTGACAGTGATCATTCGATAATCATAATGGGCCGACAATTCCCTTATGGTTTCCCAAAACAAATAATCCTCTTTAAATCCCAATGCCTTCCCCACTTTCCAATGAATCTTAAGCTTCTAAAATTCCTGTTTCTTTAATTAAAACTATAGACGAAATCATGAAAAAAGTAAAAAGGAGACTGTTTCCCTCCACTCTCCCCCTCCTTATAAAAAAAAGGAACCCTTGATCAGGTTCCTTTTTAAGATGCCGGCATCATCATTTGGTCTGACTGAACATGCTTTGCATCATTTTATCCCTGAACATTGGCATATCCAAGGACTTAGTCACTAGAAATCTTCTCAGTATGCCGTTAGACAGCACAGCATTTATTAGGCGGTACCGGTTTTGATAACCTGCATAAACCACTAAACCAACCAAGAAGATTTGAATAATTAATCGAAGCATAACAATCCCTCCTAACATTAGTTTGATACAGGACAGGATTTTTATGAGCTAAAAATGATAATTAATAATTTTCTTCTAATGGGCGTACGTGCGTAAAACCCTTGAAGGGGTAATAAGTTTGCTGACCGCTATATCATGAACCTCTATCGGGAGATCATCCAAAAATTGAAGTTCATATGCAAGGGCCATTGTAGCACCTCGGTAATAAGAGAGGAAGCGGTCATAATAGCCGCCCCCAAAGCCTAGGCGATACCCATCTTTGGTAAAGGCCAGACCGGGTACGATCAATACGTCCAATTCCTCTTTGTGAGCCTTGGCAGTTTCAGCCACTGGTTCAAGCAATCCATAATAAACAGACTCCAGCTGATTGAAGGAGGAAATCTTTTTGAATTCCATTGTCTTTTTTTCAGGGTCACACTTTGGCACTGCCACTTCTTTTCCTTCACTCCATGCTTGTTCAATGATCCGTACCGTCGGAACTTCAGGTGGAATGGAGATGGTGATGCCAATGGTTTTAGCTTTTTTCCATTCCTCCAGTGAAAATAAGTTTTCAGCGATTCTGTTCGATAGTTCTTCATGTTCCACTTTGGTCAGCTCCATTAAACGGGACCTAACTTCTTTGCGGAGCTTATTCTTGTTTTCTCTCATCTCTTCCGACTCCTTTAGTCTACTTCTATTATTATCTCATAATATTTGTTCATTTACGAAAATACGAAGCGGGAAGTTGCCTAATCATTAGTATTCTGAATATATTCACTAAATGGCAACGGACCTAAAGGAAGGATAGAAAGAAGGTATTAAAAAAATGCATAAAAAAAACAACAGGAAAAATCCTGTTGCTTACTTTGTTTCACGGTGAGTCGTGCTGCGTTTTTCTCTTGAGCAGTATTTTTTAAGCTCAAGACGGTCTGGATTGTTACGTTTATTTTTTTTAGAAATATAGTTACGGTCTCCACATTCAGTGCAAGCTAATGTAATATTTACGCGCATTGTGTATTTCCCTCCAAACATATTGACTTTTTCACATAGGACTTTTCTATAATATCATTATTCAATGCGAATTGCTAGTATGTTTTTTGGGAAAACCAACATTAACTTTTTTTTATTTTAAATGGTCACGTTTTGCATCGTCAGAAGGAGCTGATTATTTATGACTTTCGCTTCTTCTTTCGTTTCAGCATGAATGACCCAAGCCACAGCTTCCACACATTCCTTTGGTAAGATTTCCGTCTCTAATGTAAACACGCTGGTAACTTCCCCTTTAGCGAGCGGTGAATAAGCCAGGAGCCCTTCTTTCAGTGATTTGAAGCATCCTTCTTGATAAAGGCTTCCCTTACCTTGGATGCAATATTGAGAGATGCTTTTCCCTTTCACCAATCCACCCAGTAAGGCAATCGATTGAGGTGCTACATGTAAAATCGCCCGTTCATTCGGGCTGTAAAAAGCCACCGCCTGTCTTTCGAAAGCGTTTTCATAGTGAAAAAACACTTTAGGACGCTTAGTCTCAAATGAAGTATTCCTAATAGTGAACTTCGAAAAGGTCACCTGACCCTGGGTATAAGTTTGCGAAAGTGTCCGGATTTCTCCATTAGGATGACTCATCATGTCTTCCTCAGGATACCAATCAAAACTCTCATCCATCCATAACCCAGACTTTAATCCCTTACGATATAGATCCTGGTTATCCTGCGGCATATATGCGAATAGCGAATTCATAATATCATCCCTTCCCCTTCTTTATCCTTATATAACTTATCGTTAGGCGCTGACAGTGAAACTTTCCACTTTAGAATCTGCACACCATTTTCTTATAGGTTCACCGATTTTAACTATTCATAATATTTCGTTTTTTCCGTTTTTTCCGTTTATTCTATCTTTATGTTAGCACTGAATTGGCTGATGGACAATAAACACTTTTTGTCGAATTTTATGTAAGTTATCTTTCAAAGGTTTTTTTCCCGTTTTCATGCCTGAATTTTTTTCTTCATCGATAGTCATGAGGCTTTTCGACAATAATTTGAAACCAAACAGACAATTAATGTAGTTTACTGCCATATCCGAAGATATAAAAATATGAAAATCTCCAATTTTTTTAAAATATGTGTAAAATATAAGTATATGTCGAAAATTATCTTCTGAGGTGTAAACATGGAAACCCTTATCATCCTTCTTTTTTCATTAGCAATCATCCTTCTTATCATTTCCTTTATCAGTAAAGATAAAGTTGCCAAATTAGAAGAGGATTTAGAACAGATGACCATAACCTATATGCAGGATATCTACCAATTAAAGAAGAAAGTGAAAATTCTTGAAGAGGAATTCATTATCCAGGATGACCCGATTCCTCCTTTAAAGACTAAATCACCTGTCACTTCCAATGATATCGAACCCATTCATGAAATTCTAAAAAGCCAGGTTCTATCCTTATATAGCCAAGGTCTTTCTTTGGACCAAATCGCAAAACAATCCTCGTTAACAAAGGAACAAACCATTTCAGTGATCAAGCAACAAAGATTGCGGGGTGAATAAAGATGAATAAAGCAAGACTGCAAGGCCTTTCCGCCGGTATCATCCTTACAACAACAATCTTTACAGGCTTTTATTATGGTACCGGATTAATGGAAGATACCACTCCGACTACGGAGGCAGCTAAGGAAATGCTCGAGAATGAGGGATTTGTCGTATCACTTCCTATCGAGGAAGCTAAAAGAACTGTCCATCAGTCAAAGGATGCGGATAAAGAAATAAAGGAGAAAGGAGCTTCAAAAAAAGATCACTCCATCGTCTCCTATACAATGGAAGTGAAAGCGAATATGACCACAACCGAAATTGCCAATAAGCTTTCCAAGGAAAAGGTCATCGATGATGCTGCAGGATTTGAAGCTTATATGAATGAACATGATTTCGCAAAAAAAGTTCAAATCGGCGAGTTTGTGGTTACGAATAATATGACATATAGACAATTGGCCAAAACTTTGACAAATTAATGAATAAGAGAGACTTTTAAATGGACGATGTCCGAGAAAAAGCCTCTCTTTATTTCAATTAGGGATGGGTTCATTCATTCCTGCTGATATATCTCCCTCTTACTAGGAAATAAATATTCTCTGCGATATTCGTTGTATGATCTGCCGTTCTTTCTAAATATCGGGCAATTAAGGAAAGCTGTGTGATCTGCTGAAGGTTTTTTTCATCTGAAAGCCGAAGGAGACCTCGAAGCATTTCTCCATAAAAACGATCTACCTCATCATCCATTTCAATGATTTCCCTTGAAAGAGCAACATCTTCCTTCTCAAATGCTTCTATCGAAAGTTCAATCATCTTTAGGGTAATATCATGCATCTGCTTTAAAGGTGTTAAAGGCAGAATAAATGGCTGGTCACCGATTCGGATGGCCGATTTAGCGATATTAACGCCAAAGTCCGCCATCCTTTCAATATCTGAAGCTATTTTTATGGCAGCGATGATACGCCGCAAATCAATCGCAACTGGCTGTTGCTTAGCAATCAGTAAAATCGCAAAGTCATTAATTTCCTCTTCCAGCAAATCAGCTATTGTATCATCATCAATAACTTCAAGAGCCTCTTCAACATTCTTGTTTTCCAGTGCGGTAAATGATTTTGATATCGCCCCTGAAGCTAAATTAGCCAACTTCACGATTTTCTCCTGTAATTCTTTCAATTGAAGCTCAAAATTTTCACGAACGATCATTATCGCATCTCCCTTTCTCTTTAACCGAAGCGTCCGGTAATGTAATCTTCTGTTCTTTTATCATTCGGATTAGAGAAGATGGTGTTGGTATCAGAATATTCGATGACTTCCCCATTTAAGAAGAAGGCTGTTCTATCAGAGATACGTGCTGCCTGCTGCATGTTATGGGTAACGATGATGATGCTGAATTCCTTTTTCAGTTCTTGGACCAATTCTTCTATTTTCAAAGTGGAAATCGGATCAAGAGCAGAAGTCGGTTCATCCATTAAAATGACATCCGGCTCGATTGCCAAACATCTGGCGATACAAAGGCGCTGTTGCTGTCCACCTGAAAGTCCATATGCATTTTCATGAAGGCGGTCTTTCACTTCATCCCAAATGGCTGCACCTTTTAAACTCTTTTCAACTATTTCATCAAGGATTTTTTTATTTTTGATACCATGGATCTTTGGCCCGTATACAACATTTTCATAAATTGATTTTGGAAAGGGATTAGGCTTTTGAAAGACCATCCCCACCTGTGTCCTTAAATCTTCCACCTTATAGGACTGATCGAGGATATTCCTGTTCCTATATTTAATCTGACCGGTCGTTTTAACATCCGGGACCAGTTCAATCATTCGGTTCAATGTTTTGATGTAGGTGGATTTCCCACATCCTGAAGGCCCGATGATGGCAGTTACTTCATTTTGATGCATATCAAGATTAATATTTTTCAAAGCATGGTTTTCTCCGTACCATAAATTGAGATTGGACGTTTCATATACCTTTTCCGGCAAGTCCACATATTCGACATTTTCGAACCCGATTGCCGGTGACTTTGTTTCTTTCGTTAAGGTCATATTCATGCTTCCTTCCTCCCATCAATATCTTTTCTGGAATTTATTTCGAATTAAAACCGCTATTGAATTCATGAAAATTAACAGGATGAGCAAAACGATGATTCCCGCTGCAGCAACCTGCTGGAATTCCTCCTGTGGACGAGATGTCCAATTATAAATTTGCATTGGCAGCACTGTAAATGTATCCATGACCGTTTGAGGCAAAAAGGCGATGAACATTGGTATGCCAACCACCACCAATGGTGCCGTTTCACCGATTGCCCTCGACAAAGCAAGTATTCCACCAGTTAAAATGCCAGGTATCGCAGCCGGTAGGACCACTTTCAGTATGGTCTGCCACTTTGTTGCACCCATTCCAAAAGAAGCTTCCCTTAAATCACGAGGCACGGCACGTATGGCCTCTTGGGCAGCTACTATGATGACCGGGAGAACGAGAAGACTCATAGTCAATCCTGCTGCCAATATGGACCGATCCAAGGCTAGCGCCCGCACGAAAACCGTTAAGCCCAGCAGTCCAAATACAATTGATGGGACACCTGCCAGATTGGAAATATTCACTTTGATAAAAGTGGTGATCCAATTCTTTCTGGCATATTCCTCTAAATAAATCGCCGTTCCGACACCAAGCAGCAGGGAAACTGGAGCCACGACTACCATCAACCATATTGAACCGATTAGAGCTGCTTTTATACCAGCATCTTCTGGTTTCCTGGAAGCGAAATTCTGAAGGAAATCCCCATTCAGATGACCAATTCCTTGAGTGAATATCCGATAAAATAAGATGGCCAATACAATGAGGCCAACCAATGTTGCCAAGAAGAATAATCCTTTAAAAATCGTGTTAACAGCCAGCCTAACGGGCATTTTTTTTGCAACATGACTTTTGTTTATCAGTTTCATGTCTTAATATTCCTCCCTGAACTTGCGAGAGATGAACTGCGCCAGTAAATTCATGACAAGCGTAAAGACGAACAGTGTCATTCCAACCGCATATATGCTGTAGTAAATCGTTGTCCCATACCCTGCATCCCCCGAACTGACCTGTACGATATAAGCGGTCATCGTTTGGATCGATGAAGTGACATCCATGCTCATATTTGGAGTAGAGCCACCTGCAACACTAACAATCATGGTCTCCCCTATCGCTCTGGATAAAGCAAGAACGATGGATGCCACAATTCCTGAAATGGCTGCTGGCAATACCACTTTAATTGTCGTTTCAAGTTTCGTTGCCCCTAAAGCATATGCACCTTCGCGAATCGACTTCGGCACTGATACAAGGGCATCTTCCGACAAAGAGGCTATCATAGGCATGATCATGATACCTACAACAATCCCAGGACTTAAGGCATTGAACATGTCAAGGGAAGGAAATAGATCCCGCAAAACCGGTGTTACAAAAGTTAAGGCAAAGAAGCCGTAAACGATAGTAGGAATCCCAGCTAAAACTTCTAAAATCGGCTTGATGATTCTCCGTGTATTCTCTGATGCATATTCACTCAAGAAAATGGCTGTTGCAAGCCCTACTGGAACTGCAACCACCGCCGCTATCACTGTTATCTTCAATGTTCCAACGACAAGGGGCATAATCCCATACGAAGGGGTAGATGCAAATGGCAGCCATTTAGCCTCTGTAAAAAATTCGACGATGGAAACTCTGTCAAAAAAGATGAATGTTTCAAATATAAGCGTCAGGATAATCCCGATTGTAGTAAAAACAGAAATTGCCGCAGTAAAGAACAATAACTTAGGTATGATTTTTTCTATATTTACTTTTTTCTTCCTTTTCTTTTCCAGGATCATTTGCTGTACAGAATAGCTTTCTGTTTTTCTCAGTTCCAACTTGCATCCTCCATTTCAGATACGCAATATTTGGATTTACAAGCTGTTACCCCCGCCTTAAACGAGTCAAGACGGGATTTCAGTAGCCTGTAATATCGATTATTTTTCCAGTTCTTTCAATTTATCAAGATCTTTCTTATACTCTTCTTCCGGTAGGCTGATATACCCCACTTCTTCAGCAAGCTCTCCAGCATTTTCAATGACGAATTGAGTATAATCTGCCACTTGTTCTTTTTCAGCTACCGACTTATTAGCTACATATGTGTATAGCGGACGTGATAATGGGGCATACTCCCCACTTTTAATCGTTTCATGTGTTGGCTCAACAGCACCTTTGCCGTTGTCGATGGAAACGATCTTTAACTTATCTTTATTTTCTGCATAGTAGGCAAAACCGAAGAATCCAATTGCATTTTTATCACCTTCTACACCTTTTACAAGAACATTATCATCTTCTGAAAGCGTAGCATTTTCCACCATTGGTTTTTCTTCAAGGATCACTTCATTGAAATAATCATATGTGCCTGAATCTGTTCCCGGAGAGTAGAATTTAATTTCTTCATTCGGCCATTCGGGACGTATATCAGACCATTTCTTCACCTTTCCATTATCAACCCACAGTTTTTGAAGTTCTTCAACTGTTAGTGAATCGATGAATTCATTATCTTTATTGGCGACGATTGAAATGCCGTCAAATGCCAATTTCAACTCTGTATATTTAACTCCCTTTTCATCAAGCATCGTACTTTCTTCTTCCTTGACCGGGCGGGATGCATTGCTTAAATCCGTTTCACCAGCGATGAATTTCTTAAATCCTCCGCCTGTTCCTGATGATCCAACTGATACTTTTACATCAGGTTGTGTACCCATATATTCTTCTGCAACTGCCTCCATGATTGGAAAGACCGTTGAGGAACCATCCGTAATCACTTCTCCCTGCAGTTGGCCTGACCCTTTTCCTTCACTGCTGCTTGTCTTAGTATCATCGGATCCACAACCCGCCGCAACTGCAATTACTCCACCCATCATTACAGTCATTGCCATACCCTTGAAACGTCTCATTTGTAAATCCCCCTAAGAATTTTATATGAATATTTTGTCCTACAAACACATCATACTTTTAGACTGTAAACCCCGTTTGAAGCAAATGTAAATATTCAGTAAATTATTGTGTACGAATTGTAAAGTTGCCAGAACTGAACTCATCGTTGCCTAAAAACCAAAAAAAACACGTTTTCGGTTTTACCCAAAAACGTGTTTTTAGCCTTTTTATTCATTTTCCTGACTTTTTCTAACTTCAGCCTGGTCTTTTTGAACGTCTTTACCATTCTCCACTTTCAAATCAGTCGAGGTTTCAGTATTCTCCTTCTTAGCCCGCTCTTTTTTCAGGTTGAAATAAGTATCCATGATCTCTTGGCCAATTTCTTTACTCATATTATGACCCGAATGGCCCTGATACGCCCACGGGACAACAACAGCAAAAGCAACTTCCGGGTTTTTAGCGGGTGCATAGCCGACCAACGTGATATTCATCGTATCTTGAGGCTTGCTATAATCCGTTCGGTTCGGACCATCATAGAACGCTTGCGCCGTTCCGGTTTTACCAGCTACCGTATATGGTTTCTTACCAAAATACGTATAGGCTGTTCCGCCTGGTTCCATCGTTACTTTCTCGAAACCGCTCTGCACACGCTCTATCCACTCTTCCTTCATATCCAGACGATTTATGACTGTCGGTGAAATGTCTTCAGCAACAGGCCCCAATTCCTCATTATTATCGACAGGATCTCGGACTTCTTTAACCATATGCGGCTTCATGCGATTTCCACCATTCGCAATGGCTGAAACATACTGAGCAAGCTGCATTGGTGTGTACGTATCATACTGTCCGATTGCGAGGTCAAGCAGCTTACCTGGAGACGTTTCAGAACCTTTGAATCCACTCATTTCATTCGGGAGGTCAATCCCCGTACGGACACCCAAGCCAAACTGGGCAAATGAATTACGCATGGTTGAAAATGCGCTTGAACTAATATTCAATGACCCATTCGGCACATATTTCGCACCGGCAATATTAATCGCTGTCCTAAACATATAAACGTTCGAGGATACTTTTAAGGCAGTCAAATCATTTATGTTTCCGAAGTTAGTATATGAGCCTTTAGGGGGGGTACCTTTGAATTTCAGCTTCGTATCATAAAAGTAAGTACCCGGCTGGATGGCCCCCTGTTGATAACCGGTCAAAACAGTTGCACCTTTTACGGAAGAACCCATCGTATAGGAAGTCGTAATATTCCCTAATGCAAAGTCCTCTATGGAAGATTTCCCTGTTTTCGGATCCTTTTCATATTTCTTACCAGCCATCGTTAAAACTTCCCCAGTATTAGGGTCCATCATAACGACAAAAGCTCTATCCAAGAACTTGGTGTTACCCAATTTCTTCTTGGCAATCAATTGCTTTTCAATGATTTCCTCTGTTGCAAGTTGTAAATCCATATCAATCGTCAATATAAGATCTTTTCCTCGCGAACCTTCTGTAATCACTTCGGAATCGACGACATTTCCTGATTTATCGGTCACATTCCTTACTTTTGCTTTCTGCCCTTGAAGAATATCCTCATATTGTGCCTCAATATAACTCTTACCTACTCGGTCATTCCGGCTGTAATCACGTGCCAGGTAATAGTTCAGACTTTCACTAGGCAATCCCTCTTCAGACGAAGAAACTTTACCCAATACCGATTTAAGGGTTTTATTATACGTATAAAAACGATCCCAATCCGTTGATATATCGACCCCAGGGAGTGAATCAAGGTTTTCGCTCACTTTGGCGAATTCTTCCTTCGTCACTTTTTTGTTTTTCACAATCTGCGGAGTAAGCGCATATCCGCTAGCAAATTCCCTGTATATGGCAAGCGTTTCCATATCCTTTTTCGAAAGTTTTGATTCTTCCTCCGTAATCCTTTCGAGCTGAAGCTTATACAAATCACTCTCTTCCAGCTCGCCCTCTTCGACTTTTTTTCTCTCTTTATCAGTAATCTTTTTCTCGGCCAGCTTTGGATTATTCAAAATCCAAAAATCCTTTTTATCGCGCTCAGTCACTTTTTTCGTATCTTTTTCGATCAACTTCGCGAGTTTCTCAGCCGTTTCCAACATTTCTGCTGGTTTCGTACCTTGCTTTCGTGTATATGTAATTGCATCCAGTGGTTGGTTGTCTACCATCAATTTTAAATTTCGGTCATACATTTTCCCACGGGGCACCGAATTATTCACGGTCACTTCCTCTGTTCTTTCAATCTCACGCCGGTAATCATCGCCATACACAATCTGCACAACACCTAAGCGTAAAATGAGAGCGGAAAACAAAACAAACACTAAAAAGAAAAGAATATTCAATCTGAAAGGCACATGCGTCTTTTTCTTTTTCTTGTTATTCACACTAAGCCACACATCCTTTTTACATAGTCATAATAGTCCTTTACTATTCTATAGAACATTTATATTTTTTTCTACCTTAGTGTTCTAGAAATATTAAACATCTGACCAATTTTCGACAAAATGTGACTTACGGCTCATAATTCCTAAACCGTAAGTCATGGATATTGAAAAGAGGCCTTTATGGCCTCTTTTCAATCTTGGTCAATGATATCGATTTTCCGTACAAACCAATAAATAGCCGTATGCCCGGCCCCGACGATTAACAGATAAATCGGAAGTACTTGCTCTAGGTCGAAAAACATGACTGAAAGAATGAATCCTGATATGGATACAATCCTTCCAAAATGTACGAACAGTTCCCGGACTACGATATATTCAATCCTCATTTCTGCTGCTTTCCAAGCGCGGCCTATAATGTCATAAGTCAATGATATATATGGGACCAAAAGAATAGGATAAGCGGTAGCAACAATCGCCCCATAGATGAGAAGCTTTCCGAATGTGATATCAATTGCAATCAATAAGACCCCTGCATACAACAGGATTCCTCCAATAAGAATCGCTTTCTTTCGCATCGGCTGTTTTATATATCGAGAAGCAAAAAAATACGCAACGAATGATATGGCTGAATTTAACAGACCATAGCTCCCTAAGGCAAGTTCACTACCCGTCTGAATGAAAACGGTGATCGAAATGATGAACATGAATGTACCCTCTCGTATCCCTTGAAAAAAATGTGCACGAGTGATCAATAGCCAATTACGATTTTTTTTACGTTCTTTCAATATCCGAAGAAAAAAATATTTCCCATGGGCTGGACGTCTTTTTAACGAAAAGCTAAGAAACACCGCAACGGAAAACAATAACAAAGACAAGCCGAATACAATGGAATATCCCGTGAATTTTTCAAGCCTCGAAATGATGAACCCCGAAAGAATAGGCCCCACCATCCCCCCAAGGGATGATAAAATCCCTAAAAAACCATTGAAGAAATCTCTAGTTTCCGGTTCAGTAATCTCAAACGTCAATACATTATACGCTAGCCAATAAAACCCATAACCTATTCCTAATAGTGCACCGAGCAGCCAAAGGAAATCCGTTGCCCGTGTGCCGACCAAAAGGACAGTTAAATAAAATAGGGCCAAAAAGATAACACCTAGACGCAAAACAATGATTCGATCCACTTTTTTCGCCAGCCTGCCAGCAAAGACAAAGGTAAGCGGTTGAAAAAGCACCACGGTTAGATTATATACGGCAATATCAACAATTTGACCGGATTGTTTCCACAAGTACACATTAACGAATGTATTGGATAAAGCAACGCTAAGGCTGTACAGACCGCCAATAAACAAAAGGAGGTGCAGATCCTTCTTCCCCCCCGCTTCACCCAACCATCTCTCTAAAATACCCATTGTTTTAACTCTCCTTTAAATTCCACTCTAGTGTTTGAAAAAACAAGGGTATTTATGTAAAAAAAGTAAAGAAAACTCTTCGACTGGCGAGACAGGATGACGAAGACAGAGAAGTAGTTGCACTTACACTGTTTACCGCTAAGGTCCTTGGCGCATTTTCCCTTTCCTGTATTCTGAACAGTGTAAAGAAAACTCTTCGACTGGCGAGACAGGATGGCGAAGACAGAGAAGTAGTTGCACTTACACTGATTACCTTATAGGTACTACCCGCATTCTCCCCCTCAAATTAGATCAAGAACAGTGTAAAGAAAACTCTTCGACTGGCGAGACAAGATGACGAAGACAGAGAAGTAGTTGCACTTACACTGTTTACCTTATAGATACTGCCCGCATTCTCCCCCTCAAATTAGATCAAGAACGGTGTAAAGAAAACTCTTTGACTGGCGAGACAGGATGGCGAAGACAGAGAAGTAATTGCACTTACACTGGTTACCTTATAGGTACTGCCCGCATTCTCTTCCAAAAATTAGATCAAGAACAGTGTAAAGAAAACTCTTCGACTGGCGAGACAGGATGGCGAAGACAGAGAAGTAGTTGCACTTACACTGGTTACCTTATAGGTACTGCCCGCATTCTCTTCCAAAAATTAGATCAAGAACAGTGTAAAGAAAACTCTTCGACTGGCGAGACAGGATGACGAAGACAGAGAAGTAGTTGCACTTACACTGTTTACCTTATAGATACTGCCCGCCATAAAAAAACAAAAAAAAGACAGGATTTCCGGTAAAGGAAGTTCCTGTCTTTTTTTTCACTAATTATTTTGCAGCGCTGTAACGTTTTGCAACTTCATCCCAGTTTACAACATTCCAGAAAGAATTGATGTATTCAGGACGACGGTTTTGGTAGTTTAGGTAGTAAGCATGTTCCCAAACGTCCAATCCAAGAAGTGGAGTTTTACCTTCTGATAATGGATTGTCTTGGTTCGGTGTACTTGTTACTTCCAACTCGCCGTTGTTGACAGCAAGCCAAGCCCAGCCAGATCCAAAACGAGTAGTAGCCGCTTTAGCGAACTCTTCTTTAAAGCTGTCAAAGCTTCCGAATTTAGAAGTGATAGCATCTGCTAATTCACCAGTTGGTTGTCCGCCGCCGTTAGGTGAAAGGATTTCCCAGAATAATGTGTGGTTAGCATGTCCGCCACCATTGTTGCGTACAGCTGTGCGTACAGCTTCAGGTACTGCGTCAAGGTTAGCGACAATTTCTTCAACGCTTTTGCTTAAAAGTTCTTGGTTGCCTTCTAGGGCATTGTTCAGGTTTGTCACATATGTGTTGTGATGTTTAGTGTGGTGAATGTTCATTGTTTCTTTGTCGATGTGTGGTTCTAATGCATCATATGCATACGGTAATTGTGGAAGTTCAAAAGCCATTATAAAATTCCTCCCTATGTAAGCTGTTTTTTTGAGGGCTTCAAGTCTAGAAAGATACCTGAAGCTCGCTAGCAATAGAGTATCAAATTTTTGTAACCGTTTCAAACCTTATGCTCAGTTTTTCATTTTTCGATTTTATTTCCTATGAGAATACCACGAATATAAAATATCCTATCATCAGAAGTTGAATGATGCCTTTGGTGATTACACTGCTTATAAAACCTACAACGGAACCAAGGCCGATTTTAGAAGCAGTAATCGGGTCTTTTTTATGGACAAGGATTTCCGCCAGGAATGCCCCGATGAATGGACCTATTAGAATTCCGACGAACGGAATCACGAATGGTCCGACCAGAAGCCCAATCGTACTGCCCCAAACCCCCGCTTTCGTGCCGCCATATTTTTTAACCCCAACCATGTTTGCTATATAATCAGCTGCGAATAAAAGGATGACGAATAAAATTTGGACAGTCCAGAAAAACCAGCCAAATGGTTCAAAGGAATAAAATAGTCCATATAACAATATTCCGCCGAATATGAATAAAACACTTGGGATGATCGGAAAAATCAGACCGACAAAGCCCATTATGAACATGAGGATAATTATTATCCAAAATAGTGTATCCATAACTAAAAACGCCCTTTCTCATTTCATTAAAAATTTTTGCCTTTATCTCTCCATAATTGCCTCTTTATTGATGGTTGAAACCAATGAAGCAGAATACAGGTTGTTTTATTTTTCCCAAATAGTTAAAATTGGTTAGGAATCTTATATAGTTAGGTGCTGAAAAACATTGAACATATTCAAACAACTATGGGTAAGCATATATTCTCCTAAAGATATCGCTTCCTTTCAAAGCCAAGGTATCGGGAAAACGATTTTATTCGTATTCTTTATAAGTCTCATCGCCTTTCTCCCTTCAGCTTTTTATTTCGGTACAATGATAGTTGACGGGATAGATGCCATGAATGAAACAGTATCTGAAGACTTACCTGCATTTGAAATCAAAAATGGCACGTTGACGACTGAAGAAAGTGAGCCATTTAGCCTTAATAAAAACGGTTACCAAATTTTCGTAGATGGCACGGGGGCCTTGACCCCGGAAGAAGTTGCTTCACAAGCTGATGAAGCTGTCGCCCTTTTAAAGTCTAATCTGGTGTTCGTTTCTGGCGGCAACGTGCAATCCTCTCCATATTCACTTCTGGAAGGAGATAATCAGGAAATATCCACTTGGCTTGAGTCAGTTGAATCTGTGCTACCGATCATCCTTCCATTGCTACTACTTATATTATACCTGTTTACTGCTAGCGGAATCTTCATTAAAGTGACAATCCTTGCCGCTTTCGGTCTTCTTTTCAAAAATGCCCTTGGCCGTTCGCTTTCCTATAGGCATCTATGGAGAATTGGTGCATATAGCATTACACTTGCCACCATATTCTTCACCATCATGGATGCTTTTCAAGCAACGGTTCCATTCGCTTCAATCATTAGCTGGTTTGTGACATTAATTATGTTATATTTATCCATTAAAGAAACAGCCGCTAATAAGATTGCAGATTGACCTTAAAAAGCAAAAAGATCCGGAACCCATCTGTTCCGGATCTTTTTGCTTTTACTTATAATCGGATTATCCATGCTTTCCCGCATATGACTACAGTCATCATTTTTTCATATCTACTTAATTCGACAAAATACTCACCAAGTCATTCTTATACTTAACGTTGAAATAGTATTTAAGAGGTATAGACGTGAAGGAAAGTAATATTGATGTACAATGGCTGTTACTCATAATGGAGGCAAGAGAAATTGGTATGACTCCAAAGGAAATCAGCTCTTTTCAACTGAAAAAGAAAAACCTTCCCACATCCCATTTGAAAAATTGCCCATTTTTAGGCATATTTTTAGATTCTTTCAAGTATATATGAATTAAAGACAAGCTTGGGAGGATGGAAAATTGAAGCGGCTACTGCTTTTTATCTCATTCTGTTTCACTTTATTTATTATTTATTTCGATTTGACTACGGGTACCCTGCCGGTTTCCCATCCACCGGCCACTACAGGCGAACCGACCGTCCCGGCCAGTCAGTCTGCAACCGCACCATCTGCCGCTTATAAAGAAATCACCATGAAACCCGGGGATACCTTACTCTCCATCATTGAAACGGAAAAAGTCGGATCTAATCAGCCAATCGAAACGATCATTTCTGACTTTCAAAGTTTGAATGAAGGATTGAAGCCCGAAAATATGCAGATTGGCAAAACATATAAGATTCCCGTTTATAAATAACCTCTAAATGGGGATCTGCGCATTCCCAAGCACCATTAAGAGGGATTTCCAAGCATCGAATTTATCCAGGAATAGGGAATCTTTCTTGTTGAAAAAAGATAATACGACCTATTTCCTTGTCAAGCGGTATGTACATTGATACAATATTTCAGAGAAGCAAATTAAAAATCAAAACTGATTTTTTCCTAAAGGAGAGAATTCCACTTGAGTGAAATCATACATCGCACTAAGACGCGGCCAATTAAAGTCGGAAACTTAACAATTGGCGGCAATAATGAAGTTATTGTACAAAGCATGACAACAACAAAAACACATGATGTTGAAGCAACAGTTGCAGAAATTCTTCGTCTTGAAGAAGCTGGTTGCCAAATCGTACGTGTCGCCTGTCCAGATGAAAGAGCGGCAGATGCCATTCCTGAAATAAAAAAACGGATAAACATCCCACTTGTAGTTGATATTCATTTTGATTATAAGCTGGCTCTTAAAGCAATAGAAGGCGGAGCAGATAAAATCAGGATTAATCCTGGTAACATCGGACGACGTGAAAAAGTTGAAGCAGTTGTTAAAGCTGCGAAAGCAAAAGGAATTCCGATTCGTATTGGAGTCAATGCCGGTTCACTCGAGAAGAAGATCCTCGATAAATATGGATACCCAACTGCCGATGGCATGGTTGAAAGTGCTTTACACCATATCAAGATCCTGGAAGATCACGATTTCCATGACATAATCGTTTCCATGAAGGCTTCTGATGTGAATTTAGCCATCGAAGCATATGAAAAAGCTTCAAAAGCATTCGATTACCCATTACATCTGGGAATCACGGAATCAGGTACACTGTTCTCAGGAACCGTAAAAAGTGCTGCCGGACTAGGTGCCATCCTAAGTCAAGGTATTGGAAGCACGATGCGTGTTTCCTTAAGTGCCGATCCTGTCGAAGAGGTGAAGGTGGCAAGGGAGCTCCTAAAAGTATTTGGCCTTGCTTCTAACATGGCCACATTAATTTCCTGCCCTACTTGCGGTCGGATCGAGATTGATTTAATCTCCATCGCCAATGAGGTTGAAGAGTACATCCAGACGGTTAAAGCACCAATTAAGGTATCAGTGCTCGGTTGTGCGGTAAACGGTCCTGGGGAAGCCCGTGAGGCTGATATCGGCATAGCAGGGGCTCGTGGTGAAGGTTTGCTGTTTAGAAAAGGGCAGATTGTACGTAAAGTGCCTGAAGAGACGATGGTCGAGGAACTGAAAAAGGAAATTGACAAAATCGCTGAAGAGTACTATGAAAAACAAAGAGCCGAAGCGGCTGCTGCCGCTTTACTAAATAAATGAAAAAAATCCCGATAATATCGGGATTTTTTTTCATTTGAAAACCCTTTGATGCATTTTGGAGAAATGACATCAAAGGGTTTCAAAATTGCTTAAAAGAATGGCAGAATGAATATGCCAACAATGATGGAGATTGCACCTATGACTATGGCCCAAGTACCCAAGTTTGATCCTCTGCTTCTGGCTACTATCCCTACAATTATACCCACAACCCCTAAAATGAACGGCATCATGAATAACGATATAATGGAGATGATCAAAGCTATGACACCAATAGCCTGCCCTCTTGAAGCCACATTCACAGAATCATCATCAGCCTTAATTGACTCATCATCCTTATATTCCCTGATTCGCGGTGGTGTTGAAATTTCGGCAGACGTTTCTTCAGTATACTGGTTATCCATATTATTGGTAATGGTCCCACGACTTTCATACCGCCTGTCATCTGCTGGTGTATCTTCATTATAATATCGCTCATGATGCTGATCATCCACAACGGATGGTTCACTGGCCTTTTTAGTCAATTGCATCTCATCGTCAATACTGGAGTATTGATCTTTTTCCATTCGTGCATCCCTCACTTTCGTTTATGGAGCATTTATAGTGTATGTAAAAATTGATGGAATCCACCGTGAAATGGTTTCATGTCTTGGAAATAAATACGGGTTTTTACCAAAGCTATGTTGGTATATGTTACACTATTACAAGTATTGAATATGAGGAGAGATTCATCATGAAAAAACGATTTGGCATCGATATAGATGGGACTGTTACGAGACCTGATTCCATGGTCCCTTTTTTAAATAATGCTTTTCAGCTGAATTTAGCATATGAAGACATTACGGAGTATGACTTATACCCATTCGTGAATGTTCCAAAAGAAGATTTCACTAAATGGTTCATTGAAACTGAGCCAATCATCTATTCCGAATCTTTATTGGCTGAGGGAGCGAAGGATGTATTGGAAAAATGGACAGAACAAGCTAACCTATATTTCATCAGTGCCAGGAGCAACCGTTTATTGGATATAACGAAGAATTGGTTCACGAGCAACGAAGTTCTATATGATCATATCGAGCTTGTAGGATCACACGATAAAGTGGCTGCAGCCAAGAAATTTGAAGTCGATCTCTTTTTAGAGGACAAGCACGATAATGCAGTGGCCATTTCGGAAGAGTGTAAAATACCCGTGATTTTATTTAATACTCCTTATAACCAAGACCCTGTGCCTGAAAGGGTGATTCGGGTCAACAATTGGCAAGAAGCTTCCGTCTGGGTGAATAAATGGATGTCAGGGCAACCGGCAACTATAAAGTAAAACATAAAAACCATTGACATGAGGGTCAATGGTTTTTATGTTTCTAAGATGCGCTGCATGCGGGACATCGTCCGTATATTTCAAATTTATGTCCTGAAACATCGTAGTCCTTCAAGCTTTCCTGAAGTTCCTGCATCGGACACAATTCGATTTCTTTCGTTTTTCCACAATTCAAACAGATAAAGTGGTGATGGTGGGAAGAATGGCCGCATGTAAATCGAAAATGCTTTTCTCCTTCCAACTCTGTTGCTTCAAAGATGCCTAGTTCGACAAATAAGGAAAGATTCCGGTAAATCGTATCAAAGCTTAACCCCGGATAGTCTTTTTTCATATTCTCCAATACGTCTTTTGCCGTTAAATATTTATCGCTGGAAGAGAAAAGCTGAAGCATTTCTTCCCTCTTTCCTGTATGTTTAAAACCTTTATCTTTTAATAATTGCATGGCAGTAGTTACGTTCAAAAAACATCACCCCATCTATCGATTTTTCCACTTATCAAACAAAATTGACAAGATGAGAATTAGGACAGCTATTATTACAATGGTCCCGCCAGGAGCGAGATCAAGGTTGTATGATAAAAATAATCCGCCTATGACAGATACTTCACCGAATAATACCGAATAAACAATCATCTGCTTAAAGCCCTTAGCGAAACGGAGACTAGCTGCTACCGGGAGCGTCATGAGCGAAGAAACCAGTAATATGCCAATGATTTTCATGGAAGCGGCAATGACCAATGCGACCATGACAATAAAAATAAAATGAATCGCTTTATAATGTATTCCCGACGCTTTTGCATGCTCTTCATCAAATGATAACAGAAATAATTCTTTATACAATAGGGTGAGCATTAATGCAACGACTATCCCCACTGCCAATATAACATACAAGTCAGCCCGGCTGACGGCACTGACACTGCCGAATAAATAACCATATAAATCCGTATTGAAACCATTTGCAATGGATATGAAAATGACACTAAGACCCATGCCGCCGGACATTATGATCGGGATTGCAAGCTCTTGGTAATGCTTGTACACCCCTCTTAATTTTTCAATGAATAATGAACCACCTACAGAAAACGCCATTCCTATATAAAGTGGATTCAATCCTGCTAGAGGTAGAAAGCTCTTCTGAAGCAATAAACTAAACGCTATACCAGCAAGCGCTACATGACTGAGAGCATCGGAAATCATCGACATCCGCCTTACCACGACAAAAACGCCTACTAATGGCGCAATCGCTCCGATGATGATTCCGGTCAAGAATGCGTTCTGCAAAAATTCAAATTGCAATATCCCCGATATCATTGGGCTATCCTCCAAAACATATTAATGATTATGATTTAATAATTGGACCCCATGTCCATAAATGGATGAGAGCTCGCTTTCATTCAACTCATTATATTCACAGGCATCCCCGTGAAAATGAAGTTTTTTATTTAAGCAGGCGACATGTGTGACTTTATCCGTCACAGTACCAACATCATGGGTAACTAAAATCAGTGTTATTCCTAATTTTTTATTCAGCATCTCAAGCATTTCATAAAATTGGTGGACGTTCTTTGAATCAACGCCAACCGTGGGCTCATCCAATATCATCAATTCCGGCTCGCTGACCAGTGAACGGGCAATGAATACCCTCTGCTGCTGCCCTCCGGACAATTCTCCGATATTGCGGTTCTGATATTCAAGCATGTCCACGGATTCCAAAGCTTTTTTCACCTTTTGCTTATCCTCTTTGACTGCAAACTTGAATAAACCGATTTTTTTAGTCAAACCGCTTTGCACCACTTCAAATACAGTGGCAGGGAATCCCGAGTTGAAGGAGTTTGCCTTTTGGGAAACGAACCCTACTTTTTGCCAATCTTTAAAGCGTTTTATGTCTTCCCCGAATATTTCAATTTTTCCGTTTTGGAGCTTGAACAGACCAAGCAGCAATTTCAAAAGAGTTGACTTACCGGATCCATTCGGCCCGACGATAGCTAAGAAGGCCCCTCTAGGAATTTCAAGCGAAACATGTTCCAGCACTAGATCTTTTGTATATTTGTAAGATATATCTTCTAATTTAATTATTGGGTTTACTACATTATCCAAATAGATCACCTTTTTTTTAAGAATCATTACGATTAACAATCGTTAGTATAAATCAAAGAAGCCCAGATGTAAAGAAACCGGTCTTCTGAACAAGTGTCCATCCGCCCTGAACCATCAAAAAACGTTAGCTGAACCAAATTCCCGTAAATCAAACAAACTTTCATGTTCACATACGTCTTCCTCTTTCATATGTTTTAACAAAGGAGGAGATCGTTTGAAATTATTTGAAATGATGGTCAATCATAAAATCAACAATATACGCCCTGATGAACTGCTTTCCCTTGCTAAGCAGCATAGGGTTGCACTCACCCAAAAACAAGCACAGGATATCACTGCACTTCTAGCAGGTAAGAAAATCAACATTTTTGATATACGCCAAAGACAGAACGTACTGGGTCAAATTACAAAAGTTGCCGGAGCAGGCACAGCCAGGGAAATAGAATCCCTCTTTAATAATCTTACTTCCACCTTTTAAAGGATTATAGCCTACTTACGGACAGTCTTTGAATAGGTATACTTAAACTACATGTAAAAGGAAAGGACGATTCATCGACATAAAGATGAATCGTCCCTATCTATTATGATTATCGCTGCAATCTGATCTTTTCCAATAACTCTTCTTCAAATTGATTATTCTTGAACATATCAATTTCAAATTTATAAGGTGCCTTTTTGTCTTTCTTGTCTTCCCCTACATAAGGTGTTTCCAGGATTTTTGGAACAGTGCTTAATTGCGGATGGTGGACAATATCATTCAATGCCTTAAAACCGATATGACCGAATCCAATGTTTTCATGGCGGTCCTTACGCATGCCGCGTTCGTTTTTGCTATCGTTTATATGAAGGACCTTGATGCGGTCAACACCGACCAATTTATCAAATTCATTCAGTACACCATCAAAATCCTCAATGATATTATATCCTGCATCGTGAGTATGGCAAGTATCGAAGCATACCGATAATTTTTCATTATGGGTCACACCATCAATGATCATCGCTAACTCCTCGAAAGACCTGCCACATTCAGTACCTTTACCCGCCATCGTTTCAAGGGCAATCTGAACTTTATCGTCGGCTGTCAGCACTTCATTCAAACCTTCGATGATTCTCTTGATTCCCAATTCACTGCCTGCACCAACATGCGCACCTGGATGAAGCACGATCTGCCTTGCACCTATCGCTTCAGTCCGGTCGATTTCACTACGCAAGAAGTTGACCCCCAGCTCGTATGTAGCTGGATTCGTGGTATTTCCTATATTGATGATATATGGGGCATGGACTACGATGTCGCTTATTCCATTCTCCTCCATATGCAGTCTTCCGGCTTCAATATTTAAATCCTCGATTTTTTTACGTCTTGTATTTTGAGGGGCCCCCGTATAGATCATGAATGTGTTGGAGCCATATGAAGCCGCTTCTTGACTCGCAGCAAGAAGCATATTTTTTCCGCTCATTGAAACATGCGATCCAATCTTCAGCATCTGATTACTCCCCTATTTCTTTCTCTGTATACGACGTTCGCGTTTTTTAAAGTTTTCCACATCACGTTGAATTTTCTTCTTGTATCCTGGCTTGACTTTAGTTGGCTTCTTGACGTGCCTGCTCGCTTTAACATCGATATCAGATTTTTGTTTTTTACGGTTTTTCCGTTTATTACGTTCGTCGATATCAACCCAATCACCGTTTTGGATATCGGCATCACGGAATTCGATGCCCATTTTTTCAAGGCGGTTCAATGAATCTTCATCGGATGTATCATAAATAGTAGTGGCAATTCCGGAATATCCTGCACGGGCAGTCCTTCCCGTCCTATGGATGTAAAAATCCAAATCTGATGGCAATTCATAGTTAATGATATGGCTTACACCTTCAATATCAATTCCACGGGAAGCCAGATCAGTCGCAACGATGAATTGATACTCTAAATCTTTGATTTGCTTCATCATTTTTTTACGCTCACGAGGTGTTAAATCCCCATGAATACGACCGACATTCAACCCTTTTTCAATCAAGGAATTAGCCACATGATCCGCCATTTTTTTTGTGTTCGTGAAAACAATCGCCAAATATGGATTATAACGAACGATGATGTCATGAAGTAACTGCTCCCTGTTACGGTGGCGAATCGGTACCAGAACATGTTCAATTTTCGCAGCGGTCGCCTGCTTCGGATTCACTTGAACATACTTAGGATTCTCCATATATTTATTCAAAAACGGCTTCAATTTTTCAGGAATGGTTGCCGAGAAGACAAGCATTTGAATTTTTTCAGCCATGCGTGATGCAAATAAATCAACATCTTCAAGGAATCCCATGTCTAGCATAAGGTCTGCTTCATCGACTACAAGCATTTTTGCTGTATACACTTGTAGGGCCTGAGCCTCAACCAAATCCTTGATCCGGCCTGGCGTACCGATTACCAACTGTGGTTGTGTTTTCAATTTATCTATCATTCGTTGTTTATCAGTACCACCGATGAAACAACGGACTTGAATCTGCTCATCCTCAGGGAAATGGTCAGCAATTTTCAAAGCTTCTTTGTAGATTTGGTTCGCTAACTCACGGGTTGGTGCGGAAATAATCGCTTGAACCTCATTTTTGCCAGCATCAAGCCTGTTCATAATCGGCAGCAAATAGGAATGTGTCTTTCCTGTACCTGTCTGCGACTGTCCAATTAAGCTACTTCCCTTTAAAAGCGACGGAAGCACGCGCTCTTGAATTTCCGTCGGCTTATCGAACCCTAAAGTACGAACTGCATCTAGAATGTAGCTTTTCAAATTAAATCGTTCAAATTGGTTTTGTTTCATCAAAAAACTCCTTTATCCTGTCAGTCATTAGACATGTCCTTTTATTATAATAAATTTTACATAAAAAGCGCAAGCGCCTGGGTTGCTCGTGAAGAAAATAGGGATTGACCCTTAAGGCGCTTTTTGCCTTATGTGGTCCATCCTCTTTTTCACAACGGGCTGGGCGCTGAAGCTGGATTTCATAAAAAGCGCGTGCGCTGAGGCTAGTTCTCTTAAAATGGACTCTTGCAAACGAAAAGCCCCTGTCCTGGTCATAGCGTATCCCCCGCAGACATGGAGCTAAAAGACTACCGTTACCATCTTACCTTCTTTCCGGTCACTTCACAACAGCCCAGTCACTCTTTCCTCAAACCTTTTTTGTCGAGCTGCATAATTTATATAGAAGAATACACCAGCATATAATATCAGAGGAGGTGAAACCTATGTTCCCAGACAGAACTCGTCAACCCGGACCCGGTTTTCAGCCACAAAATGGTCGAAGGATGCAACAGCCGCCTATACCATTCAGGCAACCACCGCAACCTCCCCACCCTTATCAGCAGATGCGGCGGCCGATGGCACAAAACAGACCGCAGGGACCTCAGGGGCCTCAAGGTTTCCGGGGTCCTTTCTCCACACCGCAACGGCAGGAAATGCCGCCAGCAAAGAAGGAAGGGCTATTGTCAAAGATACTCGGTAAGTCGAAACAAAGAAATGCTTCTCCCAACTTGTTTGCACCAGCTGCTTCCACTAAGCAAAGTTCTTCAAGAAGCAGCGGAGGCGGCGGTATCTTAGAAACACTAAAAAACCCCGATTCCCTGAACAATATGCTCAACAACACGCAAAAGGTGTTACAGGCAGCCGAACAATTCACCCCTATGGTGGAACAATATGGACCGGTGATTAAAAACTTGCCTTCCGTGTGGAAAGTTTTCCGGAACATATCATCAGCCGGTGAAACCGAGGACCAGAAAGCGCCAGTTGAAAGCGTGACTAATGTTGAGGCACAAAAAAATAATGAGGTAAAAACGGATGCGAAGGAAGAAGCAAAAGCTAAAGAAGATAAACCCATTACCCAGGTTCGTACCAAAACCAAAAGGGAAAGGACATCCGGTCCCAAGCTTTATATTTAAAGTTTTAAAAAGTTTTACCAGTAACTGTTATCCAAATAGGATGTTTTGTAATATCATCTATGGTCTTATATAATAGAAAGGTATAAAAGTGAGAGTTTTTTGCTATGAGGAGGACACATAGATGAAAGTGATTAAAATTTCCCCGCGCGGCTATTGTTATGGCGTTGTCGATGCCATGGTCATCGCCCGAAATGCGGCTTTAGATAAAACCTTGCCACGCCCCATTTACATTTTGGGAATGATCGTGCATAACAAACATGTAACGGATGCGTTTGAAGAAGAAGGCATCATCACGTTGGACGGCAGCAACCGTAACGATATCATCGAAAAGGTCGACAGCGGAACCGTCATCTTTACTGCTCACGGCGTTTCCCCTGAGATTAGAAAGATTGCTGAGAAAAAAGGACTTGTCACGCTAGATGCAACCTGTCCCGATGTTACCGCAACCCATGACTTAATCCGGGAAAAAGAAGCGGAAGGCTATCAAATTATTTATATTGGCAAGAAAGGCCATCCGGAACCAGAGGGTGCAGTCGGAGTTGCTCCCGATGTCGTTCACCTCGTTCAAAAGGATGAAGACGTTGAAGCCTTGACATTGAATAGTGATAAGATCATTGTGACAAATCAAACAACGATGAGCCAATGGGATGTTTTGGATATCATGGATAAGGTTAAGGAAAAATTCCCACATGCCGAAGTCCATAAGGAAATTTGTTTAGCGACACAGGTACGTCAAGAAGCGGTTGCCAAGCAGGCTGGCGAAGCTGATGTTTTAATTGTCGTCGGTGATCCCAAGAGTAATAATTCAAACCGCCTTGCACAAGTATCCGAGGAAATTGCCAGCACGACAGCTTATCGAATCGCTGATATTTCCGAGCTGAACCTTGAATGGCTAAAAGATGCAGAAACGGTTGCCGTCACTTCCGGGGCATCTACACCCACTCCGATCACAAAGGAAGTTATAGCATTTCTGGAACAATATGAAGCAAATGATGAAACGACCTGGAATACCGAAAAGAAAACGCCATTGCATAAAATTTTACCTAAGATTAAAGTGAAGAAATGATTATGCACAAAAAAGGCAGCCGCTGCGGCTGCCTTTTTTCGTCTTTTAAATGAATCGGAAAGGGTCCGTATTAAGTTGAGATGGAATAAATTCCACATCGTAGTTCTTTTCGCGACACATTTCTTCAAGGATTCGTGCAACGCCTTTTTTCATCACCTTTTCAACATTGTGGCCTGGGTCCACAATGTTCAAACCAATCATCATTGCGTCATGGGCTGTATGGTAATACATATCACCTGTTACATATACATCCGCACCCTTGAATTTCGCAGCCGTAAAGTATTTATTGCCGTCTCCGCCCAACACGGCCACTTTTTTTATCGGGCTCTGCAAATCTCCAACGACGCGCACCTTTTCAACATCAAGGGTCCGCTTCACATGTTCGGAAAATTGTTCTAGTGTCATTTCTTCAGCAAGCACGCCAATCTTTCCTAACCCAAGTGATTCCCCTTTATTTTCCAGTTTATAAATATCATAAGCAACTTCCTCATATGGGTGGGCTTTAATCATTGCAGAAAGCACTTTCTTCTCGATACTTTCCGGGAATATCGTTTCAACCCTCATTTCAGCTACTGCTTCAAGCTTTCCTTGGGAGCCAATTACCGGTTCACTGCCTTCACCTGGCAAGAAGCGTCCTGTACCCTCCCCCGAAAACGAACACTGGCTGTATTTCCCGATTGATCCGGCCCCTGCCTTACCTAAGGCTTCCCTCACCTTTTGTTCGTCGGCCTCCGGAACATACACGACCAATTTCTTCAGAGCTGTCTCATACGTTGAAACCAATACTTCTGTGTCCTTTAATTGAAGCGCTTCGGCAAGTAAATCATTCACTCCTCCCTTAGCAACATCCAAATTGGTATGTGCAGCATAAACAGCGATATCATGTTTGATCAGCTTTTCGATGATGCGGCCTCCAGCTGCGTTTGTATCGATCCTTTTCAATGGTCGGTAAATAAGCGGATGGTGGGCGATGATCAATTCCACGCCATGTTCAATCGCTTCGTCTACAACCTCTTCCAACACATCAAGAGCAATCATCACTTTAGTAACCGGCTTATTCAGCTGTCCGACATGCAAACCAATCGGATCGCCCTCCATTGCATATTGCTTTGGGGAGAATTGTTCAAACATTTCAATGATTTTGTGACCATTTACGATCTTCAACCTTTAAGCACCTCCTCAATTACGGAAATTTGGGATAGTAACTCATTGCGCTTCGTTTCCAGTCCGCTTCGTCCGCTTTCATCCAATTGTTCGATGATTCTTTCCAAATGTTTTTTCTCAAGCTGCCATTTTTTTATGAAAATGTCACTGAATTGCTCTCTTAAATATGGTCCGAATATGAGGCCTGTTTGCCTGTTTACATGATAAGGGCGAAGCGGTTCCCCTTTTTCAGCAATTAAGATTTCGTAGATTTTCCCATCTTCCTCAAGGATTTCCTCTCCACTAAGTTCCCAGCCGTTATCGATTAGCCAACTGCGAACATTCGCTGCACCGACATTAGGCTGAAGAATAAGCCTTTCTGCCTTGCCGAGTTTCCCTTTTCCGTTTTCCAATATACTTGATATTAAAGTCCCACCCATACCTGCAATCGTAATGCATGTCGCTTCATCGGGATTCAATACTTCAAGCCCGTTTCCTTTACGGACCTCTATCTTGTCCCCAAGTCCCGTTATAGCCACTTGCTTGCGGGCTGACTGATAAGGTCCTTCTACTACCTCACCTGCTATAGCGCTGTCACACAGGCCGTTACTCACCGCATAGCACGGCAAGTAAGCATGGTCGGAACCTATATCTGCAAGGATGCTTCCTTTTGGTATATGTATGGCAACTCGTTCTAATCTCATCGATAGTTTTTCATGATTCATATTTATCAACTCTCTTAATTCAAATAATGTCTTACATTTAATTAGTTTCCCATTCGATTATAACAAGTTCAATCAAAAAATTACAGGAAGGAGAAATAGGGGCCCCCTCCATCACTGGATAAAGGAAATCTTCCAGCTGGAATCTTCCTTTTTCAGAATAAAATAAAAACTGACCCAAAAAGGTCGCCTTCAAACGATCTCCTGAGTCAGTTTTCATGAATTACTTCAGTCCATGAATATATTCGGCCATGGCATCAATGTTCTGTTCTTCGACTAAACCTGGTGGCATTGCACCTCGTCCATTAGTGATCACGTCTTTAACCTCGTCCACCGACAGATGATCACCAACTCCTTTTAGAGCAGGCCCGACACCGCCTTGATAGGCGTTACCATGACAAGAGATACAGTTTTGCTTATAGATGTCCTCAGGTGATGCAGACGCACTTTCTTTTTCTTCTGTCTTTTCGCCGCCCTCTTTTTCCTTAGCTAGATCTTTGGCATCACCCAACCCTTTAAACGAAAGTAAAAACATAAGTCCAATACCAAAAACCATGATAATAATAAAAGGCATTACTGGATTGCGCATAGTATTTCCTCCCCTATGTAGAACCTAAACTTACCATATTTAATATTATATACAAACAACTATATATTATTTTACTTGAAAAGAGTTTCAAGTAAAAGCCCAAAAATAGAAGATATTATATAATTTCTTAAAATTGTCAAAAACTTATGTATATTTCCAAACAATTTTGTTTTTTCTTACATATATTTCATAATACCCTAAATTCACTATTTAAAACCGCTAGAATGTCTTTGAATTATATTATTAAAAAGTAAGCAATGACTATTGCCCCCAGGCCTCCCGCTATGGAGAAATAGAGCAGCTTCAGTTTTTTGCCCATTAAAACCCAGAGTCCGCAATTTATGAACAAGAAAACATAAAGAATGCCCGCTTTGCCGGGTGCCATGAATTCTGCCAAACTGACTGTTAATAAAAGCAGTGATAACGCCATTCCCATCAACGCCATCTGAAAAATTATTTTCCTGCCGATAAAGCGGCGGACCGCCAGTCCAAAGGCAATGATAGAAATTGTTGTCCCAAGCATTTGCATTCTTATGGGTATTTCAGTAAAATAATTCAAAAATACAATAAATGCAAAAAGGGCTCCAATCAACAGTCCTGAAAGAATGTCTTTCTTATCACTTCCGGTTTTATTCGAATTTGCAGGCGGTAGTTCGCCTTGACAGTATAATGCAAGCAGGTAATTACAATATTTCTCCGGAAGCATACGACTTTCCTTCCAGGAGTTTATTTCTTGAATGATGATTTTCTTTCTCATCTCATCCATGAATTTCACATCCTCATGCCGGTCATTTCTTTTTAACAGTTTTTCCCGCTCTTTTAGGTTGTGGAAACTAAGTTTATCTAGCTAAACCCATCTCCATTATATAGATAACTGGTTAAATTTTGTTCTTATAAGAAATTTTTTACATTCAATTTCAAAAAAAAGCCGCTCCCGAACGCTGGGCATTCAAAGAGGGCTCTGTGAAGGGCATTTATATTTTATTCCAAGAAATCTTTCAAGCGTTTGCTGCGGCTTGGATGTCTCAGTTTACGTAACGCCTTCGCTTCGATTTGACGGATACGCTCGCGGGTGACCCCAAACACCTTACCTACTTCTTCAAGTGTCCGAGTGCGGCCATCGTCAAGTCCAAAGCGGAGTCTCAAGACGTTCTCCTCACGGTCAGTAAGTGTATCTAATACGTCTTCAAGCTGTTCTTTCAAAAGTTCGTATGCTGCATGTTCTGATGGGGAAGTAGCATCCTGATCTTCAATGAAATCACCTAAATGGGAATCGTCTTCTTCACCTATTGGCGTTTCCAGGGAAACAGGCTCCTGAGCTATTTTCAAGATTTCACGAACTTTTTCAGGAGTTAAGTCCATATCTTCTGCAATTTCTTCCGGAGAAGGTTCACGTCCTAAATCCTGAAGAAGCTGTCTTTGGACACGGATCAATTTATTGATCGTTTCAACCATATGCACCGGTATCCGGATCGTTCTTGCTTGGTCGGCTATGGCACGGGTTATGGCTTGGCGAATCCACCATGTTGCATACGTACTGAATTTGAATCCCTTGCGGTAATCAAATTTTTCTACTGCTTTGATAAGTCCCATATTACCTTCCTGAATCAAATCAAGGAAAAGCATGCCTCGTCCGACATAACGCTTGGCAATACTGACAACAAGACGAAGGTTAGCTTCAGCCAATCGGCGTTTCGCTTCTTCATCTCCATCTTCAATTCGCGTCGCCAGAGAGATTTCCTCTTCTGCCGATAAAAGGTCGACCCGTCCGATTTCCTTTAAGTACATACGGACTGGATCATTAATTTTAACGCCAGGAGGAACACTTAAATCATTTAAGTCAAACTCTTCTTCTTTTGCAAGTTTCTTCTCATCAGGATCATCTTCATCTTCGTCTTCCTCACCATCCGTGAGTATCTCGACGCCGTTTTCTGCTAACACCTCATAGAACTCATCCATTTGATCGGAATCTAACTCAAAACCGCCAATCATTTCAGCGATTTTTTCTAAAGTCAAAGAGCCTCGTTTTTTACCTAGCTCTATTAATTTTTCTTTAACCTGTTCAAGGCTAAATTCATTATCAACTTGTTTGGAACGTGCTGGTTTTTCAGCCATTAGTTCCCCTCCTTCCAGGACTTACACCTAAACGACTACAACATTTTACGCAATTTAATGATTTCCATGGCAATCTGTGCAGCAGTGACATAATCACTCCGTCTAACTGCATCTTTTTCTTCAACTTGTTTTTCTTTTATCTTTAACAACTTTTCATATTTCAACACTTGATTTATACAATCGGTCAGTTCTTTATCGGTAACTTCCTCATTCACTGACATCATTTCTATTTCCGAAACGATCCTTCTCAAGTTTGGATCCGGTAAATAAGTAAGGAAAAAGCTTGTATCCGGTTCGTGTCCATCTTCATAGAACGCATATAAATAGGTGATGATTGCCTGATGTTCGTCTACATGAAAGACCGTTTGCCCAAGCAGCTGCTGAATTTTAAAAGTCATATCCCTGCTTTTTAGCATATGGGCAATTAACTTCATTTCAGCATTATGATGAGCAGGCTTTAACTTATGCTCATATTGCAGGGCCATTTTCTTTTGGGCTGCAGGCTGCGGCAGTGTCCCCTTCTTGCGTTCCGTAAAGAACACCTGGCGCTGCTGCTGTTCCAGCGCATCCAATGATAGGGAAAATTCAGAGGATAACTGCCGGAGATAATGATCCCTCTCCACTGCATTGGGCAATCGCGAAATTTCTTTAAGGACTTCTTCGATATATTGAATTCGATCTCCTTCATTATTTACATTTTTCCCTCGACGCAAATAATGCATTTTGAATGCCATGTAGGTTAAGCTGGCCCCTATTACTTCAGAAACAAAGCTTTTTTCACCGAATTCCTTTATGTAGTCATCGGGGTCCAAGTTATCAGGCATGAGAGCGACTTTCACGGAAAAGTCATGGTCCTGCAGCATATCAACTGCACGATTGGCTGCGTTCAATCCCGCAGAGTCCGAATCGTAGCAAATGAGTATCTGGTCAGTATTTCTTTTTAAAAGCTGGATATGCTGATCCGTCAGGGCAGTCCCCATTGTAGCGACCGAATTTTCTACACCTGCACGAACAGCTGAAATACAATCGGCAAAGCCCTCAAAAATGACTACTTGTTCTTTCTTTCGTATGTGAGGTCTTGCATGATGGAAATTATATAAAGTTTTACTTTTATTAAAGATTGGCGTTTCAGGACTATTCAAATATTTGGGCTCATCGTCCCCCATCGCTCTCCCTGAAAACGCAATCGTATTTCCTTGATGATCCATAATTGGAAACATGACTCTATTTCTGAAACGGTCAAAATATGACTCGTCTTTTTCCCTGTAAATAATAAGCCCTGCCTGCTCCATGTATTCTGCTGGAAACCCACGTTTTAAAAGAAACTTGGATACGAAGTCCCATGAATCTAAAGAGTAGCCAATTTGGAACTTTTCTATCGTCTCTTCAGTGAACCCCCGTTTAAGTAAATATTCGAGAGCGTCCTGGCCCTCCTTCGTGTTAACGAGAAGATGGTTATAAAACTTTCGCAGCAGGTCATGGGCTTCAACCATTTGCTGCGAGCCTGCAGGCATGTTAGAACGCTTGGAATCCTTATTAATTTCAACATCCAAAGGAACATTTCCTTTTTCAGCTAAAACTTTTGCAGATTCCACAAAGTTGTAGCCTTCTATATCCATTAAGAAGGTAAAAATATTTCCGCCTGCCCCACAACCAAAACAGTGAAAGATTTGCTTTTCCGTTGAAACGGAAAACGAGGGTGAGTTTTCACCATGAAAAGGACAAAGGCCAAAATAATTGCGCCCTTGCTTCTTCAGCTGAACATACTCTCCAATTAAATCAACAATGTCAACAGCTTCGCGAATTTGATTAATTTTTTCATCTTCTATACGGCCATTTATCATTTTTCCACCTTGCAATACTGGTGATAGTTTCTAATTCGATACTGCTTCCTAATTTCCTGCAAAGTTCGACAAAGTTTTCAAAAGTTTATTTGTAAAACATGTTCGATCTTCCTTTGTGAATGCTTTCGGCCCTTTCGTATGTTTACCCTGCCTGCGGAGTTTCGCCGACTGATAACGCATATCCAAGAGCATGAAAATATTCTCTTCTGTGTATTCTTTTCCCCTAGGCGAAAGGACGTAAACGCTTTTAGGAAGCAGGGTCCCAGCCAAACCAATATCTGCGGTAACGACAATATCACCCTTTTTTACTGAGTTTACTATATAAAGATCAGCCGCTTCTTTGTCTGCATCGACATATACCCATTTACCTTCAGGGTTATTCATCATATTTTTATATGATGCAACAAAACAGACTTCAACATCGTGCAATCCTGCACAATGAAGGATCTCGTCTTTCACCGGGCATGCATCGGCATCGACGTGTATGGTCGGTTTATTATTCATACTTTCTAATTCTACATCTTTCTGCATAATCCTTTTTCTCCCCTAAACTTTATGAAGATATAGTGAATTTTTAGCATTGGTTCAGAGAGTTCCCTCTAAAATAGCCAATATTTATTCTTCAAGGAATACCAGCTTTCTTAAGTGAGAGCGCCACTTTTCTCTTGAATAAGGCCCACCCATTTTGAATTATACGGAACATGTCGAATTATTTTTATGATAAAAACCTTGACATCTCATTAACCTTTAGTTTATTCCTTATTAATTAAGTCTAAACCTTAAGATTACTTTTTTCTCACAATTTTTTATTATAGTCTATTTGATTAGAAGATGCCAACATTTAAATTCCGATTTTATTTTCATGCAAATCAATGGATTTACATTTGAAAAAAAGAGGAATTAAATGTAATTATTTTCAATTTATTCTTGATATTCCCTTTACTGACCTTGGCATTAAAATGTGAGCTGACACTTAAAGTGTCCAGCTCACATTTTGGTTTGCCTTGATTGTAAGGGTTAACGATTTTTATTTTGAAGGATATTGATGATCAAATTGGCTGTTTCTTCAACAGCTTTATTGGTTACATCAATAATTGGACAGTTCAGCCTTGATATGATTTTATCAAAGTATGTCAATTCTTCTTTTATTCGCTCCACGTTTGCGTAAATAGCATGATCATTGAGCCCGAGTGACTTTAATCGTTCTTTCCGAATATGGTTCAGCTTTTCCGGACTGATCTTTAAACCAATGCATTTTTCAGGCGGCACCAGGAACAGCTCTTCTGGCGGTTCCACCTCAGGCACTAAAGGTACATTCGCCACTTTATAGCGTTTGTGGGCTAAATACTGTGATAACGGTGTTTTTGAAGTGCGTGAAACACCTACAAGGACGATATCTGCACGTAAAATGCCTCGGGGATCACGCCCATCATCATATTTTACTGCAAATTCAATGGCTTCCACACGCTTGAAATAATCATCATCCAGCTTTCTTACAAGACCAGGTTCATTAAGAGGCCCTTTTGGTGCCCTTTCCTGAAGGATGTCCATAAGCGGCCCTAAAATGTCATAAGCAGACAGGTTTTCCTTTTCGACCTGTGCTTTCATATACGCTCTAATAGCCGGCTTCACAAGGGTATAAGCAATAATCGCCCCATCTAATTTAGCTAGTGAAATCACTTCATCCACGTTTTGTTCATCTTCAATGTACGGAATTCGCTTTATGGAAAAAGCAGATCCCGAGAACTGGCTTGCAGCTGCTTTTGTAACCAATTCCGCTGTTTCGCCTACTGAATCCGATACAACATATATAATAGAACCGTTCATATTCTCCGTCATTCCTTTTGCAAGCCCCCTAATAGCCTTCATCAGCCAAAGCTACGAATGCTTTCGTAATATTGGTTTTTGTAATTCTTCCAATTACTTCATAGCCTTTTTCTGTGTCTTTGACGACCGGTAATGAGTCGATTTGCTTATCAATCAATTTTTTGGCAACATCAATCAAAAGATCTTCTTTTGAACACATTGTAATATTGGGCATCCTAGTCATGATGATATTGACTGGAATGGAGTTAAGCTCTTGTTTCCCAATACTCGCACGCAACAAGTCTTTCCTGGATAAGACACCAACAAGCAATGCATGCTTATCGACAACGAACATTGTCCCGACATCTTCTAAAAACATCATGACGATTGCATCATATACGGAAATGCCCTCGTCAACAACGACCGGGATCGATTGGTAGTCTCGTACATAAAGATGGTTAAGGCTGTCGGTCAAAAGCTGTGTTCCTGACCTGCCTGTATAGAAATACCCCACTCGCGGCCTGGCATCAAGAAAACCTGCCATCGTCAAAATGGCTAGATCTGGACGAAGAGTCGCCCTCGTAAGGTTCAATCTATCGGCAATATGCTCTCCAGTAATCGGTCCGTTTTCTTTTACAATTTGTAAAATATGTTCCTGACGCTTATTCAATTGGATTATAATCACCACCCCACTGCTTTCGCAGAGTAAAGTAACAAAAGTCATTCATTAAATAATTATATACTAAATTATTTAATAAGGGCATGTTTGTCCTAATTATTGACCATTTATCTTTTTATGGAAATCGGAAACCCTTGTTTAAAGTATTTCCGATTTCCATACACCCTTTCAGTTATGTAAGGATGATTTTATTCATGGCGGCAAAACTTGCAACCAAATCACTGATTTCCTTCATAAGAGATAAACGGTTACTACGTATTGCTTCATCGTCTGCCATGACCATTGTATTCTCAAAATATGACTCTATTTCCGATTGGAGCGAAACAAGCTGTTCAAACCGCTCATTCTCATCTTTAGATTCAGTATAGCGCATTGCTACATTTTGATATTTTTCGTATAGCGCTTTTTCTTGATCATTTTCAAAGACACTTGGGTCGACTGTCACTTTATTGTCACATTTCACGGCAATGTTCATGACGCGACTTAAAGCTTCCAGGCTTTCTTTAAATCCTGCTTCGTCTTTTTTCGCATCCAAGACGTGTGCACGTTCCACGATGGAGTGGATATAACCGATCTCATTGAACAGAACTGCGTCAATCAAATCGTAACGGATTTGCTGTTCTTGTAGCAGGTGTTTTACACGGGCTTTAAAGAATGTGAACATATCCGCTTTAACTTCCTCAAGATCACGTTTTAAGATACCTTTTGATTCTAGACCTTTAAGGCCTAAAACAATAAGCTCCTCTAAAGAGATATTCCATTTCTTCTCGGCTAGAATTTGGACGACACCGCTCGCCTGCCTTCTTAGTGCGTATGGATCCTGGGAACCTGTCGGAATGACGCCAATAGCGAAGAATGAAGACAAAGTATCAATTTTTTCAGCTATACTAACAACCGCTCCAATGACAGATGGCGGAACATTGTCATCCGCATGCCTTGGCATATAGTGTTCATTGATGGCTGCGGCCACTTCCTTGGCTTCTCCTTTTAGGAGCGCATATTTTTCACCCATATACCCTTGCAATTCAGGGAATTCATAAACCATATGGCTAACCAAATCGAACTTGGCAATTTCCGCTGCACGAAGGGCCATTTCTTTTTCCGCCTTTAAATTCAAGGCATCGGCAAGAACACCGGTCACTGCAGTTACTCGGGCAGTTTTCTCGGCCAATGTACCAATTTCTTCATGATAAACGATGCTGTCCAGTTTTTTCAAAGCAGCCGAAATCTCTTTTTTCTGATCTTCTTTATAGAAGAATGCTGCATCTGATAGGCGTGCACGCAATACTTTTTCATTCCCTTTAGAAACCTTATCCAAATGGCGATCATCACCATTACGCACGGTTACAAAGAAAGCAAGTAGCTTGCCGTCTTGATCTTTGACCGGGAAATAACGTTGGTGCTCCTTCATTGAAGTGATCAGTACCTCTGCAGGAAGCTCAAGGAATTCTTCTTCGAAGTGTCCAAATAACACCGTTGGATACTCCACCAAATTATTGACTTCTTCAAGCAGGTCTTCATCGACTGGGATGATCCAGCCCTTTTCCTGCTCAAGCCCTTTAATCTGATCTAGAATAACTTGTCGGCGTTTATCTGGATCCGCCATTACAAATTGTTCTTTTAACGTTTCTTCGTACTGTGCCGGCAGCTCGATGATTGCACTATCGCCCAAGAAACGATGTCCCTTTGTTTCACGGGCCGTCTCGACATCAGCGATGCTAAATGGCACTACTTCATTACCGAATAAGGCAATTAGCCACTTAATCGGACGGACAAAACGAAGATCTTGGTTGGCCCAACGCATATTTTTCGGGAACGTCATGCCTGTAATAATTTCCTGTAGCTCAGATAAAAGCTGGGCTGTCGGTTGTCCTTTTATGAATTTATTCACATGGGCATATTCTACACCCTTGAGTTCTTTAAAATAAATATCCTCTGAAGTCATGCCTTGGCCCCTGACAAATCCCAATGCAGCTTTAGACCAATTGCCTTCGCTGTCCAAAGCTATTTTCTTAGCCGGTCCTTTTGCTTCTTCTTCGATATCCTTTTGTGATTCTTCCACGTCTTTCACCAATATGGCCAAACGTCTTGGTGTGGAAAACGCTTCAACCTCTCCGAATTCAATCGCTTTTTCCGTTAGCCATTTCTGCACTTTATCTGACAGCTGATTCATGGAAGCTGTCACAAAACGGGCTGGCAGCTCTTCCAATCCAATTTCCAATAACAAATCACGCTTGCTCATTTGTATTCTCCCCTTTCACTTTCAGAATCGGGAAGCCTAATTTTTCCCGCTCTTCATAGAAGGTTTTAGCGACCTTACGCGCTAGGTTACGGCAGCGGGCAATATATCCCGTTCTTTCCGTTACCGAGATGGCGCCTTTGGCATCCAAAAGATTAAATGTATGTGAACATTTCAAAACATAATCATAGGCAGGATGCACAAGCCCTTCTTCCATTTGGCGATGCGCTTCCTTTTCATACATCGTGAAAAGTTGAAACAGCATATCTAGGTCGGATGTTTCAAACGTATATTTTGAATGTTCGTATTCCGGCTGTCCAAATATATCCCGAACCGTGAATCCTTCTGTCCATTCCAGGTCAAATACGTTTTCCTTATCTTGAATGTAAGAGGCAAGACGTTCGATCCCGTATGTAATCTCCACGGAAACCGGCTTACATTCAAGGCCCCCCACTTGTTGGAAATAGGTAAATTGCGTGATTTCCATTCCATCAAGCCATACTTCCCAACCGAGACCAGCACACCCTAGTGATGGGTTTTCCCAATTGTCCTCTACAAAACGAATATCATGCTCTAGCGGATTAATCCCTAAAGCGCGCAATGAATCCAAATATAACTCTTGGATATTGTCAGGCGACGGCTTCATGATCACTTGGAACTGATGATGCTGATACAGTCGATTAGGGTTCTCGCCATAACGACCATCAGCCGGACGGCGGGATGGCTCCACGTAAGCAACACTCCAAGGCTCAGGTCCAATGGCTCTCAGGAACGTGTATGGGCTCATCGTTCCTGCCCCTTTCTCTACATCATAAGCATTCATTAATATGCAGCCTTGTTCAGACCAATGCTTTTGTAACGTTAAAATCATATTTTGAATATTCATCGTACACCTCCAGGTTATTTAAACGGCTCTTTAAAAATTAAGGATTGGAACCCTTTCACAGGCAAACAAAAAACTCCCGTCCCTATGCGAAATGCATAGGGACGAGAGTATACCCGCGGTTCCACCCTAATTGCCGTTTATAAAACGGCCTCTTTTAAAGCAACATGCTCCGGAAACGCCCTTCCCTGTAAATCCATATCCCGGCTTCCACCGTCCCGGGTTCGCTTTTTATGGAGAATGACAGATACTCTTTTCCATCAACGCAATCTTCTTATTTTAATGATTAGAATTTTATACAAACTAGCATGGAATGTCAATAGGTCAGAACTTAAAACATATCTTTCATCGTATCAATCTGTTTTAGGAACTTTTTTGATTTCAAATGGAGACCGGAATATTCCTCATAATATGCATCTATGATTTTCTGGAGTTCCTTTTTCGTTTCAGGCTTGACGGAAATGTTTCCTAGCCTTGATAAATCGAAATAATAAAATATCCTAAGCAATTTGACGGCTGCAGGTGAAATTTTAAAATGATAGGGATCCTTCCCGAGACAGCGATGACAAATAAAACCCGCTTCCCGAAGCGAGAAGGCGAATTCCCCTTCCGTTTCACCACAAACAGCACATTGATTCAGCACTGGGTTAATCCCGTTGACGGGCAGCATCTTCATTTCAAAAATGAATTTCAAAACCTCTGCGTCATATTCTTCGTTTATGTAATGCAAGGTTTGCAAAAGCAATTCATACAAATATGGATTCGGTTTTTTATCATCGACGCTTTTATCAAGCAACTCAACAATATAAGAAGCATAAGCAGTCGCAAAAAGATCCTCCCGTATGAAGCGGAGTGAATCGACCATTTCACCTTGCTGAAGACTTCCGAGTCCGGTTGATGTGGTTACAAGGAAATACCCGGAGCAAAAAAGCTGGGTGACGGCAGCAAGCCTGCTGTTAGGTTTACTGGCTCCTCTAGCCATAACGCCAATTTTTCCTAGCTCTCGGGTATATATAGTAATGATTTTGTTATTTTCTCCATATGCAGTTCGCCTTATGACAATGCCCTCACATTTTTGGAGCATACCAAGACACCACCCATGTTCGCCAAGACTAACCTATGAAACAGGAAAATCAATTTCTGCTAGCTCATCTTTCAATACCAAGGGTCTTTCCTGTCTTTCGACTTCTATCTCCTTAAACAGCAAATAGGTGTCCACATTACCTGTTTCACTAAATAATTCCCAGGTAAAATCCAACATATAAAGCCCACCTTTCATTTTTAACTAGCAATATGAATATCCGACCATATGATTAGCTTGACCGTTTTCCAAACTTTCATAACGCGTAAATTTTGTTAATTAATACTCGCTCTCATTGAAACCATAATCGCGAAGCTGGCTGGCTTTGTTACGCCAATCCTTCTGTACCTTTACCCAAAGTTCCAAGAAAACTTTCGAGCCCAATAAGTTTTCGATGTCCACCCTGGCACGGCTACCGACTTCTTTAAGCATTTTCCCTTGCTTACCGATGACGATGCCTTTTTGTGAATCACGCTCGACAACAATCGTCGCCATGACATTAATGGTATCGCTGTTATCCATTTTTTTAATTGAATCGATGACAACAGCCACTGAATGCGGAATTTCTTCACGCGTCAGGTGCAATACCTTCTCGCGGACCAATTCGGAAATGATAAAACGTTCCGGATGGTCGGTCACTTGGTCAGCTGGATAAAACTGGGGACCTTCTGGCAGATGTTCCTTGATTTGTTCAAGCAATGTATCGACGTTATTTCCTTCAAGTGCAGAAATCGGAACGACTGCCGCAAAAGGGTAAAGCTGCTGGTATTTTTCAATGATTGGAAGTAAATCATCTGGATGCATCGCATCTATTTTGTTTACAACCAGGAAAACAGGAGTTTTTACGGTTTGAAGTTTTTCGATGATAAACTCGTCACCGCGCCCGTATCCTTCAGTCGCATTGATCATGAAGAGAATCAAATCGACCTCTTTCAATGTATTCGTTGCCACTTTCATCATGAAATCCCCAAGCTTATGCTTTGGTTTATGAATGCCGGGTGTATCAATGAAAATCATTTGTGAATCGTTTTGCGTAAGTACACCCTGAACCTTATTTCTTGTAGTTTGGGGTTTATCACTCATAATCGCGATTTTTTGACCGATGACCCGATTCAGAAATGTACTCTTTCCAACATTAGGTCGACCAATAATCGAAATGAAACCTGATTTATAACCTTTTACTTGTGTATCATCAAATAATTTATCCATTTAAATCCTCCGGTGAAAAAGCTCCTGGAAGCAATTCCTGTACTGTTAGTTCTTTTATATCCCCATTTAAGTTGGTCAAAACTACCGGCATATCCTGGTCACACAGTTCTGAAATAACCTGCCTGCACGCCCCGCATGGAGAAACGGGACCATCGGTATCTGCCACGACTGCAAGTTTAGTGAATTTTTTATCGTTATGGGCATAAGCGCTGAATAAAGCGGTCCTTTCAGCACAATTACACATGCTGTACGCAGCATTTTCTATATTACAACCATGATAGACCTTTCCATCAGCGGTCAAAAGGGCTGCCCCCACTTTAAATTTGGAATAAGGCACATAAGCTTTTTCCCTAGCTTTTTTAGCTTCTTCAATCAATTCATTCGTATTCAATTCACATCTTCCTTTCAAATTGAGTACCATTTGGCAACCTACAGGCCAAACTTAGGCAAAAAGATAATCAATCCAACTATTATGGAGAATATAGCATATACGAATACAGCGCCGGCTGCAATATCTTTTGCCTGCTTGGCAAGGGGATGGATTTGATCCGTCACCAGGTCAACTACCCTTTCAATCGCTGAATTAACGAGCTCTAACGTAATCGTACCGGCTATGGCCGCCAAAATGAAAAGCCATTCCATCCCATTCAATGAGAAATACCAGCCAAAGAAAACGACGATTGCCGTTAACACGAAATGAATCTTAATGTTGCGTTCCGTTCGAACAGCCTCCAAAATTCCCTGACAGGCAAAAGAGAAACTTTTTAATAATGGATACCTTTTTTTACCCTTCTCTTGAAAGTCCATATTCTTCCAAGATCTCCTTTTGTTTTGTGAACATCTCTTTTTCATCTTCTTCATTCATGTGGTCAAATCCTAATAAATGAAGAAAGCCATGCAGTGCTAAAAATCCAAGTTCACGGTCGAAAGAATGACCATATTCTTCAGCCTGCTCTTTCGTGCGTTCAATGGAAATGATGATATCGCCTAACATGCGGGGCATTTCCGCACCGACAATTTCCACTTCATCTTCCCCCATTTCTTCAAGTGCAAAAGAAATGACATCGGTTGCTGAATCTTTATGACGATATTCTTTATTGATTTCCCGAATTCTCTCATTGTCCACAAATGTAACTGACAGCTCGGTATCTTTTTCAATGTTTTCTTTTTTTGCCGCAAATTGCAGAATGCTTTCAACAAGTCGCTGAGCTTCTTCCGTTACTTCGTTCGTTTCATCCATTAAATCGATAGCTAAAATCATTCTTTCACCTTCTGTCCTAATTTATCCGGCTCCGGATATTCAATCCTGGAGTGGAAGATACCATTAAGCGATTCACATAAGGAATGCTTCACGATACTCAATTCTCTCATAGTAATGTCACATTCATCAAATTGACCATCTTGAATCCTGTCCTGAATGATGAAACTTACCAGTTCTTCAATCTTCTCTGGGGTTGGGTGCTGCATCGATCTGACTGCAGCTTCCACACTATCGGCAATGCCTATGACGGCTACTTCCTTCATTATCGCCCTCGGCCCTGGATATCGGTAAGCCGATTCCAGTGTGGCATCGTCCTGTTTTTTTGCCTTATGGTAGAAAAATTTCAATAAAGTTGTCCCATGATGCTGCTCTGCAATATCCACTATCTCTTTCGGGAATTTGTGACTGCGCAGCATCTCCCCGCCATCAACGGCATGGGCGATGATGATATCCCTGCTCGTTTCCGGCTGTAGCCGATCATGCGGGTTCTCCACGTTCATCTGATTTTCGATGAAGAAGTGCGGCCGCTTCGTTTTACCGATATCATGATAATAACTGCCGACCCTTGCCAGCAATCCATTAGACCCGATGGCTTCACAAGCCGATTCCGCCAAATTGGCGACCATTACACTGTGATGATAAGTCCCCGGAGCCTCAATCAAGATCTTCCGCAGTAACGGATGATTGGGATTCGAAAGCTCAATAAGCTTAATAGATGATAAGATCCCGAAACCAGCCTCGAAAAACGGTAAAAGGCCCATGGTCAAAACAGCTGAACCAACTCCAGAACCTATGGCAGCAGAAGCATAATATAAATACTCCATTCTAGTATAATGGCCGTCCATAATAAAGATTAGTGAAAATACGAATGCCATATTGATTAAAGACAATAGTAGCCCTGCAACCAGAACCTTTGATTTGAAATTGGGCCTCGATAAAATGATGATTGCCGCCAATCCCCCGAAAATGATATAAAGCCCCATCGAGAAATCCAGATTACCAGGCGTATCACCATTAAATATAATCGTACCATATGAACCTAACAATATGATCATGGCTACCGCTAACTTATCGTTCAATAGTATCTTGATGAGCATCGCCGCCATGGCACCCGGGAAAATGTATTCCAAATTCGAGTTTTTCAGGTCTGCCAGAATGCTGACCGTTTTCATGGTAGCCATTGAAAGGATAAAGACAAGACTGAAGATTAATAACTGATTGTACTTGTTATCCTTTTTGGAAATGGAAAAGTAGAAAAAGTAATAAAAAGCGGTAAAAGTCAGAAATATGAATAGCAGCAGGCCGATATACGGGTAAATGGTAGACTCCGTATTTAAAAATCCTGCCAGTTCAAGCTGCCTATATACATCCCTGTCCACTAATTGGTTTTCTTCTACGATGATCTGTCCCTGGAGAATCCTGATTGGCTCCACGCTTTCGACCGCTTTCCGTCGCTGTTCCTCGGTTTTATCCTTATCGAAAAACACATTCTGAATGATTGCCGTGCGCGCTAGGGAATTGGAAGCTTTTTTCATATCGCTATTAATGCTCATATAGCCCAATTCTTCTACAACCTTTTTCTTGGCATTTTCGACGTCACTGGCAGCGATGCGGGAGCTCATCACATTATTCACGGCAGTAATGGTTGAATCCTTCGCTATTTTCAACTCATCTTTATCCGCCTGGACTAAAGCAAGGAAAACGGATTCCTCAATATTTTTATTGACTTCATCGGTCAATTTTTCTTTTAATATGGAAACTTTTTGAGCATCCGTCTTTACGGTCCCTTTTTTATTTTCTTTACCATCATCATCATGCTCTTTATCGGGGTCCGTTTCTTTATTCACCTCAATCGCTGAATCGAAGATGGATGAAATCAGATCGACTTTATTTTTGGCATATTCTTTTTTTAATGAATATACATCCGCCACCTGTTTTGAAATCTCTTCTTTTTCCTGTTCGGTTTTATAGGTATCTTCCACGGTCTTGGTTGAACGGATTGTTTGTTCCGAGGGCTTAAATAGCTCTACTTCGACCTTTTCCGGCTTGACGTTGGAGAACATTAACCCATAAGCAAACAAACCAAGTATGATAAACAATAACACTTGAAAAAAGCGATGGACCAACAGCTCTTTTATTTTAGTGAAAAATTTCTGGATACGATTCAAGGAAGGTCCTCCTAAAAAAATGATGTTTATTATTCTAGATATGTAAAATCATAACAGTTTTCATGTAAATTTTCACCTTCGTATTGATAAATGTAAACCTTCTTTGGTTCCATATCCACTTTTTAGACAAAAAGATAGTCATTCAGTCACATCACGAAAAATCCGCCGATTAAAAATGGCGGATTTTTTCTTATGACTTTGCCTGCTCGTAAGCAGTAATGATTTTGGCGACAAGCGGATGTCTTACTACATCACTTTGCTCAAAATAAACAAAGGAAAGGCCTTTAACATTCTTCAAGATCTCTTCTACCCGGACAAGACCTGACTTCACGCCTTTTGGAAGGTCAATCTGTGTCCGATCTCCCGTAATGACCATTTTCGATCCGAACCCTAGCCGGGTCAGGAACATCTTCATTTGGGCTTCCGTCGTATTTTGGGCTTCATCCAAAATGACAAAGGCATCTTCAAGCGTACGGCCCCTCATATAAGCCAGAGGAGCTATTTCGATCGTTCCGCGCTCTATCATCCGTTGGGTCTGTTCCATCCCAAGAAGGTCATGGAGAGCGTCATACAGCGGCCGTAGGTAAGGATCTACCTTTTCTTTGAGATCACCAGGCAGAAAACCCAGGCTTTCACCTGCTTCGACGGCAGGACGTGTCAGGATGATCCGTTTAACCTGTCCATTTTTCAATGCATTAATCGCCATCACTACAGCAAGATAGGTCTTCCCGGTTCCGGCAGGCCCAATTCCAAATACCAGGTCATGTTTCTTTATTGCCTGGATATAGTATCTCTGCCCGATAGTTTTGACTTTAATGGATTTCCCCTTAGCCGTTTTGGCGATTTCCTCATCATATAATTCACCGAAATACTCCAAGGTGCCTTTTCTTGCCAACTCAATTGCATAAAGCACATCTCTAGAACTGATTGCAATTCCTTTTCTGATCACTGTCAATAGCGCCTTAAGTATTTCCTCTCCCATCGTTACCCGCTCGATATCCCCGGCAACACTCACCGCTTCCCCCCGGGTAATGACGGAAATGCCTAGCTCCTCTTCAAGCACTTTCACATTTGAATCTCCATTGCCCAATAAAGCGATCGCTTCATTAGGTGACTCTATTTCTAGCTTAATTACTTTCACATCATCTGCCATTCGTTAGTCTCCTTGAATGATTGGCTGTCCAATCGCTATATCTTCAATAACTTGGTAATGTATAGATAATTTAACTTTACCATTCTCTATGCTTTCGTGCAAAATTTTTTCTTCGACGATTTCATCGTCCTCGTCTAAATGCTTTTCCAATTCCGCTTTAGCCATTTTCCTGCCTTCCTTCACCGCTTCTTCCTCTGTATAATTTCGAACAATGTCTTCCTTGCTCCTTAAGGTCACCTGTTTATAGGAAATGGGCAGTTCCCATTGAAGAAAGTGAAACGGCCTCACTGTCGTTTCTTTTACCTGTTTTTCATAACCCGGATCCTTGAATCCCCAAATAGGCAGTGAAAATTCCCCCATTTTCAAAAAGTGCCTACTCGTTTCATTTCCGTTAAAAACAGCAAACTTGGTTTTTAACGGTACATCCACTTTCGCTTTATACCACGTTTTCCCTTTTATTACTCCCTTTGCGGATACAATTTCCTGTTTATCCTCTTTTCCAATCAGTCCTGAAACAAGAAGCTGTCCTTTTCCTACATAATCATTCACATTTACTATAGATTGTCCCTTTTCAACGAACATATCAATGATGATCGCTTTTTTGGAAGCTACCAAATTCTGTGGAGATGTTTTCTCGACTTCTTTAGGCTGCCGTTTTTCAACAACCCTGAAATGGTATGTCGTTCCCTTTAGCTCTACCCCTACCCATGTCAATGCACCAATCCGGTCCGAAAGCTTACGCTGAATCGTATCCACATCATCAACAAAGAATTGCATTTTACCGATCTTCACGCCCATCTTGTCCAATTCTTTCCGGATGGCATGCTCGGTTGCCGGCTTGGCATCTTGTACCTCGATGCCCCATACCATATTGGAAAGTACAAATATGCAAAGCAGGAAAGCGATCAGACCCACTAAAAATCCGCTGTTTTTCATTATCCTCTTCATTAGGAAAGGGACACCCTTTCCCTGCATGAATTTTACTTTACAATCGCTCTTACGCATGACTTGACGGAGTTTAGGGATATCCCTAACATCCATATGGAAAATCAGGGCTTCGCTGCCGACGCGCTTCACATCCCAGATATGCAGCCCTCTTCTCGTGAGCATGTTAATCAGCCGTTCTGCGCCTTTTCCATATGCCTTCACTTTTACATAGCCTGTATAATAGTTTGTCCATTGGTTTTTCATGGAGACCTCCCGGGATCATTCATTGATAAAATAAACCTTGTCAATTTTGCCTTCGAGCATGATTTCTTCCGGCAAAATCGTCTTTATGACAAAGGCGTTTCCCTTTATCAGCAACTGCCCACTTTTCAGCATCAATCGCACTTCGCTGTCTGTAAAAGCCAATAAGCCACGATGGTTTTCAATATAAATATGTAATTGTCCGATCATTGTAATTCGCGGCAGGTCCATCATGACATCTTGCGGAAGGTCCATTGTTTTGGTCATAAGCTGTTTCACTTTTTTTCCCCAATTGCGTGCCATAAAAAAGAACCCCCTTTCATCTCAATGTATGAAATGAAAGAGGGTTCTAGCACAAAATTATAAGGGAATGAAAGCCTATTTTTTCGTGCTCAAAGACGTAACTGAAAAAAGCCCTGTGTTCCGGATTGCCTTCTGTTACCTTCTGGACCTCTGAAGACTTCGCTTTGCCCTTGGCGGTCCCAGCACTTCTGACATGATGATGCCATCAATCAGCTGCTTTTTGCCAAAAGACGGTCCTTTGCGATAAACCGGACTGCTGTTATCAGATATTGCTGATGTAATTTGATCTGCCTTCGCTTTTTGATATAAACGCTCTTGATCGTACTTCTGCTGAAGCCGTCTAAGCTCAGCAATCCTATTGTTCGCTTCATTCTTCGTCTCATCGATTACTTCAACAGCCTGCGTTGCCTGCTGTTCGACTTTCCTTACAGGAGCAGGGGCAGGCCTTTGCTGCTGATCCCCTTGCGACATTTCACCTTGAAGCTCCCGCATGACCTCCTGCCAGTTCTTTTTCGGAGGCCTGTTTGGATCATCATTTTGCTGAGGCTGCTTTTTCTTTCCTAGCATGGACGTTAAAATACCGATCAAGACAATGATAAGGAATGGGTTCTTGAGAAAGAAATCAATAAAATCTCCCATTTAAAGACCTCCCTTCCCTGATCTAATTATTGTTATTGTTGTTATCTTTTGGATTGTCGGATATTTTACTGATGGAATCACGCATATCCGTATCAGCCGTGATATTTTGGATATTCATATAATCCATCACTCCAAGGTTTCCACTTTTCAGTGCATCTGCCATTGCCAACGGAACTTCCGCTTCAGATTGGACAACCTTCGCTCGCATTTCTTGAACGCGGGCAACCATTTCCTGTTCAAGTGCAACAGCCATGGCACGGCGTTCTTCTGCTTTTGCCTGGGCAATTTTCTTATCCGCTTCGGCTTGGTCAGTTTGCAAGATAGCCCCGATGTTTTTCCCGATATCCACTTCAGCGATATCAATGGAGAGAATTTCAAATGCTGTTCCTGAATCCAACCCTTTTGATAATACTGTTCTTGAAATCAAATCAGGATTTTCCAGTACATCCGTGTGCATTTCCGAAGCACCAATTGTTGATACGATACCTTCCCCTACACGGGCAATGATCGTCTCTTCACCGGCACCACCGACTAGACGTTCAATATTGGCACGAACTGTAATTCTTGCCTTTGCTTTTACTTCAATACCATTCATCGCTACACCAGAGATGAACGGAGTTTCGATTACTTTCGGATTAACGCTCATTTGAACGGCTTGCAGTACATCACGACCAGCAAGATCAATAGCCGCACCTCTTTCAAAAGGTAAAACGATATTCGCACGTTCTGCAGCAATTAATGCATTCACGACGCGATCGACATTACCTCCTGCAAGGTAATGGCTTTCCAATTGATTCGTTGAAACATTAATTCCAGCCTTATGGGCTTTGATAAGAGGATTGACAACTCTGCTAGGTATAACCCTACGAAGCCTCATACCCACTAATGTAAATATACTGATTTTAACTCCTGCCGCTAAAGCGGAAATCCATAACATTACTGGTACGAATGTGAAAAATACTGCCAATACGATGATAGCAGCAATCACTGCCAGTACAATAAATATCGTTCCTGAAGTTATCACTTAATTATTCATCCTTCCTGTATCTATAATTTTTTAATTTGAATCCGGAATTTCCCGGACAACCACCCTAGATCCTTCAACTTTAACGATCATGATTGACGAACCTTTGGAAATAAAGCTTCCTTCAGTCACGACATCCACTCTTTCATCTTTGATTAAAGCTGTTCCTGAAGGCCTCAAATCTGTAAGGGCCTTCCCTTCCACACCTAATAAATCCACTCGATTCGGATTGCTGACATATCCTTGTTCCGTTTTTGTTGCATCGGTTAATATCATTTTCCTGAAAAATTTCATTTGTTTTCCAAACACCTTTACAAGTAGGATGAATACCAAAATGGATACGGTGATCGCAATTAGCAAGGATATCGTCATATGAACTGGATCACCTGATGCGAGGAATAAACTCCCCACGATCGCCGTAAATCCAAGCAGCCCGATAATCCCCCCTGGGATAAAAAACTCAACTAGTACGAGAATGACCCCAATAATGAACATTGCTAACGATTCGTACCCGGTGATACCAGCGACAAGATGACCATAGAAGAATAAGACAAGACTGGAGATCCCAATTACCCCCGGAATTCCAAAACCAGGTGAAAACAATTCAATCACAATCCCGATTCCCGCTATCGTCAATAAAATGGGGACAACGATCGGATTGGTCAAAAAGCGGGCAAGTTTCTCAGGAAAGCTTTCTTCGATTGACCGAATATCGGCATCCTCAACCCCTAGTATACTATACAACTCCGCTTTCCCAGAGACGGTACCTTCACTATAACCAGCCTTTTTTGCCTGTTCAGCTGTAAATGTCAGCAACTTTCCTCTTTCCGCCCCATATTCGGGAAGGTCGATGTCATCATCCGCCATCGCCTGGGCGAATATGGGATCGCGTCCATTTTGTTCTGCAGCAGTCTTCATGGCAGCCAGCCAATAAGATTGTGCTTTCTTACCTGCAGCGTTCCCCGTTGAATCAATCACTGCCGCTGATCCCATAGTGGCACTTGGAACCATATAGATCTCATCTGCACTTAGGGAAATATATGCACCTGCAGATAAAGCCCTGTTATTCACGTAGGCAACTGTCTTAATTGGTGAATCGGACAGTAACTTCGCAATTTCCCCTGCTGCATCCACAGCGCCTCCAGGGGTATTCACCTCGAATACGACAAGATCTGCATCAGCAGCTTCAGCAGTGGTCAGCGCACGCTCCAAAAAGGCCGAGAGTCCCTTTTCCACCGTTTCTTCAATTGGAACATGGTAAACGATTTTCTCTTTTGCAGAAACCGCCGATCCCCCAAATGAAGAAATCGTGAACAGCAATCCAAATAAGAGTACAGATAAATAACGCCAAATTTTCAACGGAACGCCCCCTTTCCCGTATTAAACGCTGTAAGTGCCTCCAATTTTCAGGAAGATACTTACCAGTAAAATTCAGCCCGCAACTAAAATTCGAATAAGGAGCAAATGAAGCAACCCTATACTCTGTTCTTTAGTTATTACGTATGTATATGAAAAAGGTTTCAAAAAAAGCAAATAAAATTGAAAGTGGCCATAATATCTTCGGCTTCATTTCAATAATATACGCATAAAACCGGGAAATACACAAAAACCACAGGCAATTTGCCTGCGGTTAGGTTTCGAGTTTTAAGTTTCGAGTTTAAGATAGATGTTGTTGTACTAATTTGTTTACTAGAGAACCATCCGCTTTACCTTTAACTTTAGGCATTAAAGCTCCCATAACTCTCCCCATATCTGCTTTGGATGTTGCATTGACTTCTTCAATCGTTTGTTTAACAATTTTAGAAATCTCTTCTTCTGAAAGTTGCTCAGGCATATATGCCTCTACGTATACTAGTTCGGTGCGGACTTTATCCACGAGATCGGAACGACCTGCGTTTTCAAACTCCTGGAGGGAGTCTTTGCGTTGTTTTAATTCGCGAGAGAGCACTGTCAATTCTTCATCATCTGTTAAATCTTGTCTCTGCTTCAGTGCTTCGTTTTGAATAGAAGCTTTCAGCATCCGAATAACAGATAGTTTGTCCTTTTCCTTGTTCTTCATCGCTTGTTTCATATCATTATTTAAACGCTCGAGAAGACTCATCTTTCCACCCTCTCTTAGAATTTACGTTTTCTTGCAGCTTCAGACTTTTTCTTACGTTTTACGCTTGGTTTTTCATAAAATTCACGCTTCCTAGCTTCCTGAAGCGATCCTGCTTTAGATACAGTACGTTTGAAACGACGAAGAGCATCTTCAAGCGATTCGTTTTTACGAACGACGGTTTTAGACATCTCTTTCCCTCCCTCCGAAAACAACACACTAACTCAAGTTGTCAACATGTTATACATGTACTAAACAATTATAATATATCATCTTTAGCAGGTCAACTAATAAAATCAAACTTATTTTGAATATTATCATGTTATTATCATAATTTTTCTCTAAACCATCATTCAACGGCATGGAAATCCAATTTATAGCATGTCTCCCCTTAATGGACCATAAGCTTATTAAAGGGGTGACAGTCATGTATGAACTATTTTTATTCCTGCTATTCATTGCGATATTTTTGGCTGGTATGTCAGTTTTACGAATCGGATTGTTCAATATGTCCGGTGCAGCATTAAAAACATTTCTCTCAAAAGTAACAGATAAACCATGGAAAGGCTTCATGGCCGGAACCATCTTTACGGGGGTCCTGCAGAGCAGCTCGGCGGTCATGGTCATGACCGTCGGCCTCGTTTCTGCAGGAAGCTTAACGTTCCCGCAAACAATCGGGATAATTCTTGGAACGAATATCGGATCCACCTTTACGGCAGAGTTCATGACCTTTTCTTTGGATCGTTGGATCATCCCAGGTGTCATCAGCGGCGCTTTCCTTTGCTTCATGCCAAAAGTATTACCGCGAAGCTTAGGGATGACACTGATCGGAATCTCAGCGATCTTCGCCGCTATGAGCGGTTTTAAAACGCTTTCGACACCAATTGCAGCCTATCCATCCATACAAACGCTCATCAATTACATAGAGGGCCATATGAGTTATGCCCTATTAGCCGGGATATTATTAACGGCACTCATTCACTCTAGTTCGGCAACCATCGGGATAGCCATGAGCTTTTTGATGAATGGGGAGTTATCCGTCGCTTCCGCAATCATCATCATGTTTGGATCCAATATAGGCACTTGCATCACCGGATACATGGCCAGCATCGGGTCTGGTAGACAAGCTGCCTTCACAGCTTATGCACATATTTGGCTAAACGTCATCGGGGTTGCCGCATTCCTGCCTTTTGTGGACATCCTGGAACGAGCGGCAGCCTTTTTCAGCGAAAATGAGGGGAAACAACTAGCCCATGCTAGTGTCATTTTCAATATCTTGACTTCTTTGGCTGTCTTGCCTTTCGCACGGCAATTCTCCAGCTTCATTCTTTTGGTGCACCGTCCCCCTATAAAAAAATAAAGGCCTGTCCTAAAAGTCAATGGATTTGGGGACAATTTCGGCGGTTTGCTCGTGAGTTTCGGTGCTTTACTCGTGAGTTTTGCACTTTTACTCGTGAATTTCAATTTCCTCCTCAAAATTACTTGCTTTGGCGTAATTTTGGGGCGTTTTCTTTTGCATTTTTATGACATTCACTCTATTTCGGTGCTTTACTCGTGAATTTTACGCTTTTACTCGTGAATTTTGCACTTTTACTCGTGAATTTCGGTGCTTTACTCGTGAATTTTGCGCTTTTACTCGTGAGTTTTGCACTTTTACTCGTAAGTTTCAATTTCCTCCTCAAAAATTACATACTTTGGCGTAATTTTGGAGCGTTTTCTTTTGCATTTTCATGACATTCACTCTATTTTGATACTTTACTCATGAATTTCGCCGCTCTAACTCGTGAAACTCGCTGCTTGTGCGGATTTCTTTCAAAAATAACTAGTGAGAATTCAAAATCGATGCATCTTTCATTCTTTTGCCGTGGAGAGCTTTTTCTTGGACAGGAATGAAGCAAACGCGATCAGACGTGGTGGGAAAAAGAGGAATAAAAAAAAGGCAGAGAAAAATTATTCTCCGCCTTTGAAAAAATTAATAATCGGATTCAGCTGTTAAGCCCTTTACGATGGAGACACCTGCACTTGCACCAATTCTAGTTGCACCAGCTTCAATTACTTTCTGGGCATCATTTGTGTTACGGACACCACCTGAAGCTTTGACACCGATATCGGGACCGACCGTTTTTCTCATGAGCGTGATATCTTCAACAGTCGCACCGCCGGTCGAAAAACCAGTTGATGTTTTAACATAATCCGTTCCCGCTTTTACTGCCAGTTCACAAGCACGGACTTTTTCTTCCTCAGTCAATAGAGCGGTTTCAATGATTACTTTCGATAGAGCCTTACCGGTGGATGCAGCTATCACAGCACGGATATCCCGCTCTACCAACTCATCATCCTTGTCCTTCAATGCGCCGATATTGATCACCATATCGACTTCGTGAGCGCCATTGCTGATGGCATCTTTCGTTTCAAAAGCTTTAGTTTCCGGTGTGGTTGCACCTAGAGGGAACCCGATAACCGTACAAACTTTCACTTCTGAACCTTCCAAAAGTTCGCTTGCATACTTAACCCAAGTCGGGTTTACGCATACGGAAGCAAAGTTATACTCTCTTGCTTCTTCGCATAATACCTTAATTTGCTCTTTGGTTGCATCTGCTTTTAATAACGTGTGGTCAATTAAACCTGCTACATTTTGTGACATTAATAATCCTCCTCAAAACTATCTATAACTAGTTGTACGTACCTCTAATCATACCATAATTTATCCACTTTGACGATATATATAGTCTTTACCCGAACGTTCCAAGAAAACACATCAAATAGAGAATAAAAAAAAGACAGCGTAAAATCGCCGTCTTAAATATTTGATGCTTGTTGCAATGGAAAATCCTTTATGACCGTCACGAACTGTCCTTCACTAAATGGATAGCCAGACTTTGTAATTTTCACTTTTACGATTTCACCGACCATTTCTTCCGAAGCCGGGAAGACGATTTTCATGTAATTATCGGAGTAGCCTTCATAAAGGCCATTTTCCAACTTCGTTTCAGGAATGACTTCAAGAACTTCCCCCTCAAAACGGGAGGCATACTCTTTTGCCAGCTGATCCGACAAAGCGATAAGCCTGTGGACGCGTTCATTTTTGACATCTTCATCCACTTGATCTTCCATACGTGCAGCCGGAGTCCCTGTCCGTTTTGAATAAGGAAAGACATGAAGTTCGGAGAATTTATATTTTTCTATAAAGTTATATGTCTCCATGAATTCTTCTTCGGTTTCACCCGGAAAACCTACAATGACATCGGAGGTAACGGCAAGACCCGGGAGTGCAATTTTCAATTTTTCGATCCGATCACCGAAGAAATCCATTGTATATTTACGTCTCATCCGTTTTAGAACCGTATCGGATCCCGATTGGATTGGAATATGCAAATGACGTACGACTTTTTTCGAATTCGTCAGCACTTCAATGATCTCATCTGTAATTTGGCTGGCTTCAATTGAAGAAATACGGATACGTTTCAACCCATCGACTTTTTCCAAATCCCGCAGCAACATCGCCAAATTATAGTCCTTCAAATCGTCTCCGTAGCCACCAGTATGAATTCCGGTCAGGACTAGCTCCTTATATCCTGCCTCGACAAGCTGCTCAGCTTGGTGAACGACTTCCTTTGGATCGCGGGAACGCATCAAGCCACGAGCCCAAGGGATGATGCAGAATGTGCAGAAATTATTGCAACCTTCCTGAATCTTTAGCGAAGCGCGTGTACGGTCTGTAAAAGCAGGTACATCCAACTCTTCATAGACACGGTTTTTCATAATATTTCCTACAGCATTGATTGGTTCACGTTCCACCTTGAATTGCTCGATGTAATCAAGAAGTTTAACCCTATCCTGTGTTCCTACAACAATATCCACACCTGGTATGGCCATGATTTCTGCTGGCGATGTCTGAGCGTAACATCCCGTTACAGCTATGACGGCATTCGGATTTTTACGAATGGCACGACGGATGACCTGACGGCTTTTCTTATCGCCAGTGTTTGTCACCGTGCATGTGTTGATGACATATACATCTGATGTATTTTCAAACTCAACACGATCATATCCCCCAGTTTTGAATAATTGCCAAATAGCCTCTGTTTCATAATGATTCACTTTACAGCCTAATGTATGGAAAGCGACCGTTGCCATTTTTCATCACCTCAAAAGTTCTACATGATAAGAAACAGCAGAAAGTGCATATAAAGGTGCTGTTTCAGTTCTTAATATTCTTGGTCCAAGACCGCAAGCTACAAACCCGGCATCAGACAGTTTTTCAATTTCCTTATCTGCTAAACCACCTTCAGGACCAAAGACGAATAAAATCGATTGCCCTCCGGTGATATCCTTCAAGACAGAAGCGAGTACAGAAGTTTCCCCCCGCTTTGCCTCTTCTTCAAAAGCGATTAATTTATGATCGAAACCGGAAGCATACCCAGCTAGCTGATCTGCCGTCATCGGTTCCTTGATGGCAGGGATAACCGTGCGGTGAGATTGCTCAGCCGCCTCTTTTGAAATCTTCTGGAGCCTCTCCAATTTCTTACCTACCTTTTTGTGGTCCCATTTTACCACCGAACGAGCAGCAATAAAAGGGATAAATTCAACCGCACCCAGTTCCGTACCCTTTTGTACGATATATTCCAATTTATCCCCTTTAGGCAGACCGCTCGCTATCACAACCCTCACAGGAAGTTCCTTTTCTTCATTCTTCCATTCGATAACAGTCCCTATAACAACATCATCAGTTATTTCGGAAATTTCCGTGACAGCAGTCATACCATTAGCTTTCACCGTGATTATCTGCTCTCCCGGTCCCATCCTCATCACCCTGGAGATATGGTGAAAATCATCACCCGATATCGTCACCGTGTTTCCATTGATGTCTTCTTCGTTAAGAAAATACCGTTGCACACTGCCACCTACTTCGTCTAGTCTAACACACTTACAAGGGCTATCAGTCAGCTTTCTCGAATGCAAGGATTCAAGCTAAAAAAAGGTACTCTGACTATCAAAATACCCGATAATCAGAGTAACTTTTTCAATTAATCATTTCTTTTCGCGATTATGGCTACCCAATCTTCCATCAAGATCGTTTCCTCAATGGTGAATCCAGATCCTATAATCGCATCCTTCACATCTTGTTTCTTTGGTTGAATGATCCCAGAAGCTATAAAATATCCGCCAGGTTTTACCACTTTCGCTACATCATCCGTAAATCGCATGATCACTTCGGCAAGAATATTAGCCACGACGACATCCGCTTGTTCATTCACGCCATCCAGCAAGTTGCCTTGTGAAACGGACACTTTATCCTGCACGTTATTAAGTTCCACATTTTGCATAGCTGACTGTACAGCCACTTCATCCAAATCAAGGGACTGGATTCGTTTTGCATCCAATAATGCAGCAGCAATGCTTAGAACCCCAGAACCCGTTCCTACATCAACAACTAAATCCCCTGGCCGAACTGTACGTTCCAGTGCTTGTATGCACATGACCGTTGTCGGATGTGTCCCCGTTCCGAAGGCCATGCCTGGATCAAGTTCAATGATCAATTCGTCACTGCTTACAGGAGTGTAATCTTCCCATGTCGGCACGATGGTAAAACGTTCGGAAATCTTGACGGGATTATAATATTTTTTCCAAGCCGTCGCCCACTCTTCTTCATTCACTTCACTAATTGAAACAACATTTTTCCCAAGGTCTATATCAAAATGAAGGAGATTATTAATTGATTCCTTTATAGCATCAACAGTTTCACCAAGGAAGCTGTTAACTGGCAAATAGGCCTTAATCAATACACCTTCATCCGGATAATCATCTGGGTTTAAATGGTAGATTTCGCCAAAAACATTTTCGCGTTCCTTGACTAGTTCTAGAGGATCCTCAATGACAACACCACTCGCACCTGCCTCATGAAGAATATTCGAAACAGGTTCAACCGCTTCATTCGTTGTTTGGATTGCAAATTCAGACCACTTCATAATCTACCAACTCCCAATTTGTTCTTTTACTTTTATTCACCTATCTTTAAAAGCACGCTTTACTTTTGAGAAAAAGCCATCATCTTGTTCATCTACACCTTGTCCGCTGATATCACTGAACTCACGAAGCAGGTCTTTTTGTTTTTCCGTTAATTTCTTAGGTGTGACCACTAATACGACCACATGCTGATCTCCTTGGCCATATCCTCTGACATTAGGAACACCTTTGCCTTTTAAACGGAAGCGCGTGCTCGTTTGTGTACCGGCAGGGATCTTCAGCTTCACTTTTCCATGAAGGGTCGGAACTTCTATTTCATCCCCTAGTGCGGCTTGAGCAAAAGTAACAGGCATTTCACAATAGATATCATCGCCATCCCGCTCAAAGAATTCGTGGCTGCGCACATGGAAGACTACATACAGATCTCCGGCTGGTCCGCCATTGATCCCTGGCTCGCCCTGTCCGGTTACACGTAATTGCTGGCCATCATCAATTCCTGCTGGCACCTTAACTTGGATCTTTTTACGTTTTTGGACTTTTCCGTCCCCGCCGCATGTTGAACATTTATTAGGAATGATTTTTCCTGTTCCTTGACAATGATGACATGCTCTCCGGTTAACAATCCTTCCGAACGCTGTGTTTTGTTCAACATTCAATTGACCGGTTCCATGACAATGTGAACAGTTTTCCACTTTTGTACCTGGTTTTGCACCGGATCCTTTGCATGTATCACAATTCTCTTCACGCGGAATTTCGATTTCAGTATCTTTTCCAAATGCAGCCTCTTCAAAAGAAAGCGTCATCGTATACTGTAAATCCGCCCCTTGACGCGGTGCATTCGGATCTCTCCTGCGTCCGCCGCCACCAAAGAAACTGCTGAAAATATCTTCAAAACCGCCAAAACCACCAAAGTCCTGACCGCCAAAGCCCTGATTTGGATCTGTATGTCCGAATTGGTCATAATGGGCCTTTTTCTGTTCGTCGCTCAATACTTCGTAAGCTTCCTTGATTTCCTTGAATTTATCCGCAGCATCGTCCGCTTTATTAATATCAGGGTGATATTGTTTGGAGAGCTTACGATACGCTTTTTTGATTTCATCCTTCGAAGCACTTTTCGAAAGGCCTAACACCTCATAATAATCGCGTTTACTCATATATAAAATCCACTCCCGATTCGATTCACATAAAGGTAATATTATCACTGAACGAAGATAATAATCAACTAGAAAAGTACAAACGGCTTTAACACTTTTTTGTAAATGGTCATGCCAACCCCAATTTGCACACATTTTTCTCTAAATTCCCATGATTCCCCACCAGCGATTGTAAGAATAAAAGAAAATCAGATGCCAACACTTCCTGGCAATGATTCCATCCACTGTAAAAAAAGCCAAAGTCAAGATAACCTGACTTTGACTTTTCTACAATGGCAGGCAGAAATTAACTGCCCAATATATATCAGTTTCCCGATTGGGTCACTTTTTTATTTTTTCTCTTCTTCGTTAACTTCTGTATATTCTGCATCAACTACATTTTCGTCTTGAGCACCAGCTTCGCCAGCACCCTCTTGGGCAGCTTGCTGAGCTTTTGCAGCTTCTTCATAAAGCTTCATTGTCAAAGCTTGAACGATTTCGTTAAGTGCATCTTTTTTCACGCGGATTTCTTCAAGCTCATTTTTCTCGATTGCTGCTTTAAGTTCATCCTTCGCTTCGTTTGCTTTTGTTACTTCCGCTTCGTCTACTTTACCTTCTAGATCTTTAAGCGTTTTTTCCGTTTGGAAGACTAGTTGATCTGCTTCGTTACGAAGTTCAACTTCTTCTTTACGTTGTTTATCACTATCAGCATTTTCTTCTGCTTCACGTACCATGCGGTCGATTTCTTCATCAGAAAGTCCTGAAGATGATTTGATTGTGATCGCTTGTTCTTTGTTTGTGCCAAGGTCTTTCGCACGAACGTTTACAATACCATTTTTATCAATGTCGAAAGTTACTTCGACTTGTGGAATTCCGCGTGGAGCCGGTGGAATGTCACTCAATTGGAAACGACCAAGCGTTTTGTTGTCTGCTGACATCGGACGTTCACCTTGAAGAACATGGATATCTACAGCTGTTTGATTATCAGCCGCTGTTGAGAATACTTGTGATTTACTTGTTGGAATCGTTGTATTACGGTCGATTAATTTCGTGAATACTCCGCCCATTGTTTCAATTCCAAGTGAAAGTGGAGTTACGTCTAAAAGAACAACGTCTTTAACATCTCCAGTTAATACTCCACCTTGAATCGCAGCACCCATGGCCACTACTTCATCAGGGTTTACACCTTTGCTTGGTTCTTGACCGATTTCCTTTTTGATCGCTTCAACAACCGCAGGAATACGTGTAGATCCACCAACAAGGATTACTTTGTCGATTTCAGATGCTGAAAGTCCAGCATCTTTCAATGCTTGACGAGTTGGTCCCATAGTACGTTCCACAAGACCTGAAGAAAGCTCATCGAATTTAGCTCTAGTCATCGTTACGTCCAAGTGAAGCGGGCCAGCATCTCCAGCTGTGATGAATGGTAAAGAAATTTGAGTTGAAGTTACGCCAGAAAGATCTTTTTTCGCTTTTTCAGCTGCATCTTTCAAACGTTGAACCGCCATTTTGTCTTTTGAAAGGTCGATTCCATTTTCTTTCTTGAATGCTTCGACTAGGTAATCGATGATGACTTGGTCGAAGTCATCTCCACCTAGACGGTTGTCACCGGCTGTTGACTTAACTTCGAAAACGCCATCTCCAAGTTCCATGATCGATACGTCAAATGTACCGCCGCCAAGGTCGAATACAAGGATCGTTTGATCTTCTTCCGTTTTATCCAATCCGTATGCAAGTGCTGCAGCTGTCGGTTCGTTGATGATACGTTCCACTTCAAGACCGGCAATTTGACCAGCATCCTTAGTTGCTTGACGTTCTGCATCATTGAAGTAAGCAGGTACAGTGATAACCGCTTTTGTAACTTTTTCGCCAAGATACTCTTCAGCATATGATTTTAAGTATTGAAGGATGATTGCAGATACTTCCTGAGGTGAGTATTCTTTTCCTTCAATTACTTCTTTATGGTTAGTACCCATATGGCGTTTAATGGAAATGATCGTGTTAGGGTTAGTAATCGCTTGGCGTTTTGCCACTTCCCCCACTTGTCTTTCTCCATTTTTGAATGCCACTACGGATGGTGATGTTCGGTTTCCTTCTGGATTCGGGATTACTTTTGGTTCCCCGCCTTCAAGTACAGATACACAAGAGTTTGTTGTGCCTAAGTCAATACCAATAATCTTGCTCATAGTTTCACTACCTCCCAATTATTATATGTAAAAATCTTATTCGTTCACTTTAACCATTGCAGGTCGAATAACACGGTCTTTAAGAAGGTATCCTTTTTGGAATTCCTCGACGACGATGTTAGAACCGAAGTTTTCATCTTGAACTTGCATGACCGCTTGATGCAAACGCGGATCGAACTCTTCACCAACCGAACTGATCGGTTCGATACCTTCTTTAGTTAATGCATCAGTAATCGCTTTGTAGACCATTTCCATGCCAGATAGCAGGGATTTCGTCTGTTCATTTTCCGCTTCGATTTTTGTAGCTCTTTCAAAATTATCAAGAGCCTCCACTAAATCAATGGCAATGCTTTGAACTCTATATTTTTGAGCCGCCTCCATATCAAGCTTGGCACGGCGTCTTGAATTATCAAAATCGGCCTGCAGACGAAGATAACGGTTATCCATTTCTTCGATTTTTGCCTGAAGCTCAGCAATCTTTTCATGAGCCAATTGAAGTTCATCTTTTTCAACTGGAGTTTCCTCCTGTTTTTGTTCAGCTGGAATTTCATCTTCAGCGAAAACTGCATCTGCAGTGCTTTCCTCGATTGTTTCATTTTCCAATGTTTGTTCTTCGTTTTTATTTTTTGTCACAATCTCACCTCCCTAAAAGGGTTATACAATTTATGCTAAAGTAATATGTCAGGCTGCGGAATATGACCTCCGCCACCTTAACAATATTACCTTTGCTCCTATTTTTGATACAGTTTTGTCATCAAGGCCGTTAAATCTTTCGAGAAAAACGAAAGCAAACTGATCACTCTCGAATATTCCATTCTCGTTGGGCCCAATATGGCTAATGTGCCCACTTGCTCCTGCCCGATTGAGTATGTTGCTGTAATCAAACTGCAGTCATCGAGCACTGTGTTTTGATTTTCACGACCAATCTTGACGTGGATGCCCGATGGATTTTGGGTAATGAGTTCATAAAACCCCTGTTCCTGCTCAATCATTGATAAAAGCGTGCTTACTTTAGCAATATCATGGAACTCCGGCTGCCTCAGCATATTCGTTTTCCCGCCGAAAAATATCTTTTCGGGTTTTGTGTCCGTCAGGGTATCCGCCAGGACCGAGACCATCGATCCATAGTTATGGATGTGGCGGCTCAAAAGTACAGCCACTTCTTTATAAATCTTATCCTTTAGATCAACCAGCGGAACATCGACCAAACGGGAATTTAATATGTTCACCATCTTTTCAATTTCGTTTATATCAAAAGAAGGCGGTAAGGAAATCATTCGATTTTCCACATGACCTGTATCAGTGATAATGATGGCTATTGCTGTTTCAGGGCTAAGAGGAATGATCTGGATTTTCTTCAGCTTATGCTCATTCACCTTTGGCCCCAGTACAATCGCCGTATAATTCGTCAGTTCCGAAAGTATTTTCGCTGACTTTTGAACGATCTTTTCCAATTCATAAATTCGTTCTACAAAAACGGATTTTAATATCTTCATTTCATTCTTTTTAGGAGCTTGAGGAGAAAGTAAATGATCCACATAATATCTATACCCTTTTTCAGAAGGAATCCTACCGGAAGAAGTATGGGTTTTTTCTATAAATCCCATTTCTTCAAGGTCGGACATTTCGTTTCGAATTGTGGCAGAGCTGAACGTAATTTCATCTTTCTTCGACAAGCTTCGTGACCCGACTGGCTGGGCAGAATGGATAAAATCCTCGATTATCACTTGTAGAATCAATAATTGACGATCAGTTAGCATGTATGATCACCTCTGTTAGCACTCTATCTCTCCGAGTGCTAATATACTAATAAATTATCAAATGAAGCTTATGATGTCAACAATGAAAACCCCTAATTCATCGTTAAAATAACATAGATTTACTTCACTCGGAATCAATAACGCCTAAAAATGATTGGAACACTTCATTTCCAAGCAATTTTCCCTGTTCGGTCAAGCGCACGAACCCGCCTTCTATCTTAAGCAGACCCTTTGCCGATTCTTCTTCGAGTGGTTTCCTGAAAATCTCCGTCATTTCAACAAAAAATTTATTCTTGAAGATTTCCAATGAAACTCCTTCCGTTTTTCGGAGACCCAAAAACATCTCCTCTTCCATCTGTTCATGAAGCGGTACTGGGTGTTCCTCCAAAACAGGCAGCTGGTTCGCCATCAATGGTGTAATATATTTCTTCACCGGACCATGATTGGCCACTCTTGTTCCTCCAGTATAGCCATGTGCACCGGCACCAATCCCATAATACTCCACATTATCCCAATATGTCAGATTGTGCCGGCTTTCAAACCCTTCACGGGCAAAATTACTGATTTCATATTGATGCAGACCATGCTTCTCCATCTCTTCCATCAGCCTCTCATACATCGAAGCCTCGAGCTCCTGCGGCGGCAGGTTTAACTTACCCCTTCGCATCTGATTATAAAAAACCGTCTTCGGTTCAACGATCAATGAGTAGCTCGAATAATGCGGCAATTGAAGGGCAATCGCTTTATCCAGCGTATCATTGAAATCTTCCATCGTTTGGCCCGGCAATCCATAAATCAGATCGATGCTGATATTCGTAAAGCCAACCTCTTGAGCCAGATGAATCGTTTCATATACTTCTAGAGCCCGGTGAGTCCGGCCTATTCGTTTTAATAATTCATCATTGAAGCTTTGCACGCCAAAGCTAAGTCTATTGACACCTGAATGATAAAGAATCTCGAGTTTTTCTCGCGAAAGATCCCCTGGATTGGCTTCGAATGTATATTCAGCCTTTTTGGGGTCAAATGGCAGGGTTTCATTGATTGCTTCACATAAGAATGCAAGCTGATTTTCATCTAGAGAGGTCGGTGTCCCTCCACCGACGAAAACAGTATCCAATCCTGCAGTCGGGTATTTAGAAAGCTGCAATACCATTTCCCTTTTCATCATCTGTAAATAATCGTCGACCGGCTGTCCCTGCAAAAACACTTTATTAAAATCACAATAGTGACAAATATGTTCACAAAATGGTATATGGAGGTAGGCGCTTTTAATCATTGTGTTCACAACCTTTTAATCGAATGAGTCGATAGAAAAAGAGGCTAGATCTCCTCTACCCTCTTTTCTATCTATCGTTTATTTTATTTATTTTTTTGGTGTCGTATCATCCATTTTCAAAACAGCCATGAAAGCTTCTTGCGGCACTTCAACGGAACCTACCTGTTTCATCCGCTTTTTACCTTCTTTCTGTTTTTCGAGCAACTTACGTTTACGGGAAATATCGCCGCCGTAACATTTAGCCAATACGTTTTTGCGCATTGCACTAATCGAAGAACGGGCCACGATTTTTTGCCCGATTGCCGCTTGGATCGGCACTTCGAATTGTTGTCTTGGAATCAATTTCTTCAATTTTTCAACAATGACTTTACCGCGTTCATAGGCAAAGTCCTTATGAACGATGAAACTTAAAGCATCGACAGTTTCAGAATTCAGTAAGATATCCATCTTCACAAGCTTGGACGGTTTGTAGCCGATCAACTCATAATCGAATGAAGCATAGCCTCTTGTATTGGATTTCAATTGATCGAAGAAATCATACACGATTTCCGATAAAGGTATTTCATAATGAATGCTCACACGGGTCTCATCGATATATTCCATATCAATGAAGTTGCCTCGTTTATTTTGACAGATTTCCATGATCGTTCCGACGAACTCCGTCGGTGCCATCATTGTCGCTTTGACATATGGCTCCTCGACCCGTTCAATCTTTTGAGCATCCGGCATATTAGACGGGTTATCTACTTTCAGGACCGTTCCGTCTGTCAGGATCACATCATAAATAACACTCGGCGCAGTTGTAATCAGATCAATTTTGAATTCACGTTCAATCCGTTCCTGGATAATTTCCATATGAAGGAGTCCAAGGAATCCGCAACGGAAACCGAAGCCCAATGCTTGCGATGATTCCGCTTCGAACTGTAGCGCTGAATCGTTCAATTCTAATTTCTCTAACGCATCCCGTAAATCATTGAATTTCGATGCGTCAATTGGGTATAGACCGCAATATACCATCGGATTCATCTTCCGGTAGCCCGGCAATGGTTCTGTCGCACTATTCACGGCACTGGTAATCGTATCACCAACAGTCGTATCACCAACGTTTTTAATGGCTGCCGTAAGGAAACCTACATCACCGACGTTCAGTTCATCCAACAGCTGGGTCTTTGGATTGAAGACACCCAATTCGGTTACATCAAATTCCTTGCCAGTGGACATCATTTTGATTTTGTCGCCCACTTTAATGGAACCTTCAACAACACGGATATAAGCAACCACACCGCGGTACGCATCAAACAGTGAATCGAAAATAAGCGCCTTGAACGGGGCATCGGGATCTCCCTGTGGAGCTGGCACCAATTCAACGACCTGCTCCAAAATCTCCTCGATTCCGATTCCCGCTTTAGCCGAAGCCAAAACTGCATCGGAAGCATCCAACCCGATTACTTCCTCGATTTCTCCACGTACCCGTTCCGGATCGGCACTCGGCAAATCAATTTTATTGATGACCGGAATGATTTCCAGATTGTTGTCCAAAGCTAAATACACGTTTGCAAGCGTTTGGGCCTCAATCCCCTGTGCCGCATCGACAACAAGGACAGCGCCTTCACAAGCTGCAAGGCTTCGTGACACTTCATACGTAAAATCGACATGTCCCGGTGTATCAATAAGATGGAAAATATATTCTTCGCCATCTTTCGCATTATATTTCAATTGAATCGCATTCAATTTAATCGTAATTCCACGCTCACGCTCTAAATCCATGGAATCCAACAACTGACTCTTCATTTCACGCTGAGTCATGGCGTTCGTTCTTTCAATGATACGATCCGCCAATGTAGATTTACCATGATCAATATGAGCGATGATGGAAAAGTTACGAATCTTTGATTGTCTTTTTAATTTTTCTTCTCTATTCATGACGTTCACTCCCACTAGTCGACACAATACACTATTTTTTATTATATCAATAGAAAATGCAAGATTCAACAGAATAGTTACAAAAGAAGCATCATTACAGGGCAAAGCATAAAAAAAGGCTGCATTCCGGATTCGGATGCAGCCCTTGGATAGGGCACACTCAGCTTATGCCACACCTAAATCATATCGATAAGTGCTTGGAAGGCCCCTGATATGGTATCTCCAAGCGCTTTGCCGATCGAAGAGAAAAAGTTGAATGCTTTCATTTCTTCAAGCTTTTCTTTTTTCGTCTCCAAATCATGACTTGTTACTTTTTGTCCAAGGATATCCGCTTCCATCTCCCCTTGGTCCGATTGGTTAATAATGAATGCACTATTCAAAGAGGGATCCTCATACCCCTTCATTTTTTTCATCCCATCGTTCGCTTGCTGCATCCCAATAAGGACACCTAAAAATAATACGAGCACAATCCCTGTACATTTCAACCAAAATCGAACCATGATAGAGAACTCCTTTCAAATTACTTCGCTTCCGATTCCCCAGTCGTTTTATCCACTGCTTTGGCATCCCAGTAAAATTCGCTGAAAACATCGCTAAAGGCATCAACGGTTAGGTACATTTCCTCGAAAGTATTATCAACACCGCCAACTTCAATTAGCATGGCATTGCCTGACAAATCCTGATTGTATACTCCATTCTGCCCCGCTCCGCCCTGTTTCATAACCCCGCGTGAAATCCCAGGGTATTTTTTCTCCAAAGCTTTATGAAGCTTATTGGCAAGCGCGGCATTTTTTTCGAAGTTCGGGTTATTGCCCCCAATCACGAAGGCAATCTTTGCATAATCTTTACCTTTAATGTTAATGGTCGTATGTTTTTTTCGTTTCGAATCACGATGGATATCAATCATATATTCCAAATCTTTGTTAGTGGACAATGCCGTCTGGACTGACCTTCGGGATTCTTGATAAGATTTGGTATAATTCAATCCTTTATTATTGAGATTTCCCATGATATCCGTTTTATCGAGCGAGGAACCAATCCCCTTATCAGCCAGATCTTCAACCATCCGTTCCCCGAGTTTCGTAATATTGATTTTAGAATGGTAGGCCATATCTGGATTGGTCACACCTTTTAAATAAGGAAGGTACGATTCCCGGTTATGGCTATGATAAATCTCGACCACTTTCCGGCCATTGGTCGTTTGATTCGGCTTATTGTCCACTCCTTTTTCCGTTTCTTCAATCTCATCCAGGTTTTGCAGGGATGCATCCCTTTCTTCATTTAGGACGTCTACTGGCGGTGAGGATTCATACGGCATATTCGTATAATTCGTCCCCTCCCCAGCCACGAGGATTTCATTATCAAAAATCGAGAAGCCAGGAAGTTCCCGTCCAAGTAAACTTCGCGGGTCCTCAAATGAAATGTTAGTCGAGGCTTTTATCAATTGACTCGTGATTACCGATTCCTGCTTACCTTCTGGCAGGGCATTAAAAAAATAATGGTTTTCATTGGCCAGCATCGAGAACAGCATTTTTCCTGAAAATTGGTTCGCAACGGTATGTACGGAATTCGAAGATATCCGATACTCCGGTCTTAGGGACGTCATGACCCCGCTGACGGAAAAAACAAAAAGAAGCAAGGCGAGAATACCTAGAAAAGTTTTTATTATTGTTGATCCGTGAATAGCTGTTATGATCCCTGGGGAATTTCTTCTTCTCATCCTTCCACCCTCTCTATAGCTTGTCTATTAATACCTATGACTTTGCTAGAAAGGGTAGAACACCATTTTTGGGCACTTAAAATGATTTAACGGGTGTAGTAACCGGTATTTTCTTGATTTATTGAATTATGTAAGGCTGCGTTTAACCCATTAGCTATCAAATTGGCCATATCCTCAATGAAAACATCCACTTCCTTCGGTGTAACCATTAAATTTTGGCCAAGTGGTGACAGCACCTCATAAATCAATTTCCGTTTCTCTTCATCAGGGAGGACACCTATCATCCCCAAGAAGGTTTGGCGTTCCTTTTCACCTGGCATATCCTCTTCGGTCAGCTTTGTACGTTTTCCAAAACTGAATCCAGCGGGTGCCAATGAACGTGATGGTCTGTCCCCTTCATTCAATTCCTTGCCAAAATGCTTCAATATATAATCAATCGTATCACTGGCAATTGATACGGCATCTACTACGGTTGGTATTCCAATTGCTATAACAGGAACTCCCAATGTATCCTGACTCAATTCTTTTCGCTTATTTCCCACACCAGAGCCTGGATGGATGCCTGTATCCGTAATTTGAATCGTTGAATTCACACGGTCGATTGAACGGGCAGCCAAGGCATCAACGACGATAAGGAAATCAGGGTTACTTTTTTCGATGACCCCTTTTATGATGTCACTCGTCTCGATTCCCGTAATCCCCATCACACCGGGGGAAATCGCACTGACCGGGCGATAGCCTTCCTTGACGGACTCTGGCTGCAATTCGAACAAATGCCTCGTGACTACAAGATTCTCAACGACAGCAGGCCCTAGAGCATCGGGAGTAACATTCCAATTACCAAGTCCGACAACTAAACAACTGCTATCTTTGGTGATTTTATTCCGTTGCAAGAAGTAAGCCAGTTCGTTGGCAAACACCTTTTCAACTCGCTGCTGGGTTTCCGTATCCTGCTGGCGGATCCCCTGGACTTCAATGGTCAAATAGCTGCCCTTTTTTTTACCGATTTCTTTTTCCCCCTCAGCCGTGACCTCGACTAAGGATACCTTCAGATCGTCCACTTCTTTTTCCTTAATAATGACCCCTTCGATACGGGATACATCCACTTCCTCAACAACACCTTTATGTTCAAGCGCAATTTCCTTTGCTTCAATCGCCAAATCTGTTCGAATTCCGTATTCACTAAGGTCCAAATTATTTTCCATAACGGCCTCCTGATGTTTGAATTGTATCTAATCTAGTAATTTTCATAGTCTCTCTTAAACATTCTGTCGTTTTTGCTTTTTTATTATTCATTTTTTTGGTACAATGAACCATGACGAGATGAATTTATTTCTGAAATTATAATTCCTTTTCGATTCTCAATCTGAAGTATTGCATATTTATGAGCAGTCTGATAGAATATCACTTGTGCTATTTGATATGGATTTGAAAAGTCGAGTTCATATAATCTCGATTTCTTTGTAGGAGGTGAACGGAATGCCAAACATTAAATCTGCTATTAAACGTGTAAAAATTAACGACAAAAAACGCGTTCATAACATTACTGTTAGATCAACTATGCGTACTACAGTGAAAAATGCTGAAGTTGCATTAGCTGGTGAAAACGTTGAAGCTGCTAAAGAAGCTCTATTAACAGCTGCTGTGAAATTAGACAAAGCTGCATCTAAAGGATTAATCCATAAAAATGCGGCAGCCCGTAAAAAATCTCGTTTAGCGAAAAGACTTAACGCTCTTAACGCATAATGAAAAATTAAACGATCCAATTGGATCGTTTTTTTTGTGCATGTTTTTTTGTTTAAAAAAGGTGACAGGGTTTCTGCCACCTTTTTTTATCATCTAATTTTTAAGAGCAGCAATTCAAGTGTTATCGCCTTATCTGCTTGTCCGGTCTTCATTTTATAATCCGCCTCTGCTAAGTCGTTCATGATGCTCAACAGCTCGCGTTCCTGGAATTTCCCCGTCTTTTCAAGTGCCAGCTTTACCCTGTAAGGGTGCACCTTCAGTTGTCCTGCAATTTTTTGCTGGCTATAGCCTTGACGTGAAAGCTCTTTCACCTGATACATTAGCCTGACCTGTCCCGCCATAACACTCAAGATCTTGATCGGCTCTTCATTTTGCCTGAGAAGATCGTGTAAGATCGTCATTGCACTCTCCATCTTCCGCTGCAAGACATGATCAACAAGCGTGAAGATATTCTGCTCAAGGGATTTAGCGACCAGCTTTTCCACTACCTCGACCGTAATGTGTTTATCAGCTTCTGCATAAAGCACCATTTTATCCAGTTCATTCGTTAGCATCATCAGATTCGTTCCTGCAAGTTCAAGTAAAAGCTCTGTAGCTTGTTCATCTATTTGGACGGAAGAGGCTGCGACCCGCTCCTTCACCCATCCCTTTAATTCATGATCACCAAGCTTCTTTGCCTCAACGAGAACCGCTTTACGCTTCAGTTCCTTGGTAATTTTTTTCCGTTCATCCAGTTTCTCATAAGGTGCGGTCAACACGACAATAGAATAGGGAACAGGATCAGCCAAATATGCTTCAAGCCTTTTCACATTATGTTCAACTCTTGACTTCGTTTTTTCAGCTGTCAAAAAAAATGGGTTTTGCATGAAAACAAGACGCCTTTCCCCGATAAACGGGAGGGTTTCAACATCTTCAAGCGCTGTTTCAACAGGCGTCTCTTCCAAATCAAATTGAGAAAAGTTAAAATCCATCTCATCGTCGTGAAGGACGTTCTCGATCAATAGCTGCTTCGTTTCATTAATTAGATAGGCCTCCGTTCCATATAACAAGTATACTGGCGCGAATTGCCCTTTTTTTATACTTTTCCATACGTCTAATACCAATAGAATCCGCCTCTTTTTTATGTATTCTTCTCTAATGGTATAGGTGGATGGACCATTTGACAAGCTATAAAGGGAACTAGCCCTCTAAAGGGCTAATTCCGGATCTATATGAACACTTTCAAGAAAGGCCCGGGTAATCTCCCTTGAAAGCGGGTAAAGTATTCATGTAGAACAAAAATCGAGCTTTTCTTTTTCGCTTGCTTTGTTTGTACTTTTATTTTGACCTCAAAATTCCAAACTATTTGTGACAACTCTTGTCAGTAAAGGAAAGAAGAAATGTAGCCTGTAGATTTTTTTTTGGTAATGTTTTATACTATTAGCAGAAATAGGAGGGGTAAATAATGAACGAATTCGAAAAGAATGTCCAATCAAAAACAGATGACGTCGCTGATTCCGCTATGGGATTCATCGGTTCTTTTGTATTTTTCGCCGCCATGTTCACCATAGCTGTCGTCATTAAAGCTGTCGGATCCTGATTTCATTTACTTTCATGCACTTATTTTTCCTGAAGGAGGCTGCCGTTGCAGTCTCTTTCTTATTGATTTTCTACATACTATGGAAGAATCTTCCGAAAGGTTCCTTTACTTTTGTAATACTTGTAAATAATCGATCCATCCTCATCCGTCCTGAACACTTTAATGTCATTACCCTCCAGATTTCCAATTACGTCCCCATGAGGGTGACCGTAGCGATTATCCTTCCCAACTGAAATAAGCGCAGCTTTCGGCTGTAGCTGTTCAAGGAAGGGCGTGGAAGAAGATGTTTTACTGCCATGGTGACCAACATTCAAGATATCCGCCTGCAACTGCGGAAATGTGCTTAACAGTTCCCTTTCCCCCTCTTCTCCCATATCTCCAGTCAATAGCCATGACAATCCCCCAAGCTCTGTGAATAGAACTATGGAGGCATCATTCTTATCCTCTTCTTTTTGGTATGGATTTAGCACGGAAAACGCAGCTTCGCCTACTACCCATTGGTCCCCCCTCTTCGTAACCGTCATTTTAATCTTTTTATCTCTTGCAATGGACACAAAATCCAAATCCCGATAATGCTCTTCACTCCAGTCTCCAATAACGATCTCCCTTACTTTGAAATTTTCAATTAATTCCTTCGCACTTCCCATATGATCTGAATCCGCATGAGTTAAAATCAGCTTGTCCAAGTGGTGGATTCCCTTACTTTTCAATAATGGAATAATGATATCATCCGCCGTATTGAATTTCTTTCTCTTTTTTGCCCACGTTTCGATTGGAAATGTAATTTGCCCTCCCGTATCAATCAAATAATTACCGCGGTTAAATGGCAGGATAATTAAAATGGAGTCGCCTTGTCCGACATCGATTATTTGTACTTCACCAAAAGGTGAGAACCTTTGTAAATTATATTGAAAAAGCAAAAGGACAATTATGATTCCGCACCAGATTTTACTTTTTTCAAAAGATTCATCCCAAGTCAGGTATAACCCTAAAAGGGAAATAACAAGTAATGCCATCATGATGAAAGGCGGTTTTCCAAACGTAATGGATGCAAGGGGCAAATCCGATACCGCATCCGCGGCTTTATTAGAGAGTATGAAAGTGAAGTTTAATATTGATATGAGGGGTTGCCCCAGAGAAGGCAGCAATAAATGAATAAAGAGGGTAATCAGTGAAAATGGCAGCAAAATGATGGAATAAAGAGGAATATACAATACATTCAAGAACACGCCAAGAAAAGATACTTCAAAAAAGTGAAAAAGTAAAATTGGAAGAGCAGCCAATTGGGATATGGAACTGATGATGAATAGCTGCATCGTTTTTTGCGGGTATTGGAAGAAAATGCTTGAAGACATGATAATGGAGAAAGTGACTGCGAATGAAAGCTGAAAACCTATATCATAGAGCATATTAGGTTTAAAAAACAACAGTGCCATATAAACCGATGCAATTGTGGCACCTGCCGAGATTCGCTTTTTGAACAGCAGGAGTAAAAAGAAAAACATAGCCATTAAACACGATCTAACCACTGATGGGCTAGCACCTGAAAGTATCATGTAAACTGGTAGGAAAATCAGGATGGCCACCATCATATTTTCCCTTGTAATTCCAACCCTGATGCCAATATAAAATAACATCCCCGTTAAAAAACTTACATGAAGACCGGAAATCGCCAGTAAATGAACCAGACCCAACCGCTGATAATTAGTAAGGTCGACTTCATCTATATATGTCTGGTCGCCGAATATGAGAGCTGTAACAAAACCGCTCGATTCTTCCGGAAAATGTTCACTAATATACGTGATTCCCTTCATTCGCAAATTACGAATCGAAACGACAATCGAGTTTCCAACCTCTTGGCATTCTTGAAATGAAATGGAATCAGCCTTAAATATCCAATGGGTGCCTTGGCGTAAAAGATAACGCTGGTAATCGAAACTGTTTTCATTTCTATTTTTGTCGGGAACTAGCAATTTCCCTTCGGCCGGACATGATAAACCGATTCGCAGAAGCTGGCTAAGCTTTGCCTTTTCTTGTTCGGAGGTGATATTATAACGAAGCATTAGCCGTTCGCCTTTCTCACTGCCAACGAATCCTTTTAATGAATTTCCATCAATATTCGGTTGATCGGTAAATGTGATGATAAATCGGCTTTCCGTTCCATGATACGCAGTGTTGTTCCGATGATCGGAGACGGAGGCAGCACCTAAGAAAATCCCCATGATCACTAAATGAAAGCTAATGACCTTAACGCTCAACCCGACCGATAAATAAAGGAAACAGAGAAAAATAAGGATAATGATCAGCTGCCTTACATGTAAAAATGAATGGGCCGAAACCCCAAATGTGGCTGAAACAGCTAATAAGATAAGGTGTCTAGCCATGCCTGCCTCCCGTCCGATTTAATTGTCAAATATCTGTTTGGCCTGCTTTTCCAGCTCCAATACAGCTTCTTTTCCCAGACCTGTTCGTTCAAGTTGAGCTAGCAACGAGAAAACAAAGTCCTTTTTTTCTTTTCCATTAACATCTATTGCCCCTTTCGATTCGACCTTTTCAGTCTTGACACCAGCTTGTTTAAATAATTCCAGGGCATATGGATGATTTTTGTAATCCTCCGCATAATAAACAGCTTTGATTCCAGCTTGGATGAGTGATTTACAGCACTGAAGACATGGAAAATGGGTCACATATATTCCTGCCCCATCAGTAGGCACTCCAAATTTCGCACATTGTAAAAGTGCATTCATTTCAGCATGTATCGTTCTGACACAATGATTATCAATTACATAACAGCCATCATCAATACAGTGCGTCCCTCCTGCAATGGACCCATTATATCCTCCCGCAATGATCCGGTTATCCCGAACGATTGTCGCTCCTACAGCGAGGCGTGTACATGTGCTTCTTAAAGCTAATAAATGGCTTTGCGCCATGAAATATTGATCCCAACTAATCCTGTTCATGTTGTATCCCCTTACCCTAGAATGATTTTCTTCAATTTTACCCTCTTCCTGTCCATTTGTGTAGCAAATTCAATCATTCATTGCACCGAAATGGAATCCTGTAACTTTTCAAACGTTTTATCGCCGATTCCCGATACCTTCTTCAATTCATCGACCTGCTTGAATTTCCCCACTTTTTCCCTGTATTCCAGGATCGCAATCGCTTTGGATGGTCCAATTCCCGTAAGTGTTTCCAAATCTTCCTGCGTAGCTGTATTCAAGTTCACCTGTCTCCCTGACGTCCCTCCAGAAGCGGCATTACCAGCCGGACCGACTTGTATATCCTCCGAGATTCCCTTGTCTTCTTCACCTATTTCCGGTACATAGATGACCATTTGGTCTTCAACGATTTGAGCAAAATTCACTTTATCCTTATTGGCCTTGTTCGTAAAACTGCCCGCCTCTGTAATCAAATCGATTACCCGGTCACCTGCCTGGGCCGTAAATAAGCCTGGGGCCTTTACCGCTCCTTTAACATCCACTTTAATGATTACAGGTTCGGTATCCGTTTCATTTTTATTTTGTTCGATTTTATCTTCATTTGCCGTAACAGCAAATATATCTTCCGTTTCAACCGGACCTTCCCCTTGTTGCAAAAAAAAGTAAATTCCCGCTGCCCCAGATACCGCCGCAACGGTAATCATCGCCATTTTGTTTTTTAAAATTTTTTCCATTTCTCTTCCTCCTTGCTAGATTTGACACAATACATTGGAATAGGACAGATTAAAAATACATAGGGTTTCTAGGAGAATCAATCGCTTAATTGAGAGGAGTTGATCGGCATTGAAGAAAATCGGTGTAATCGGAACTGGCAATATGGGGACCATTTTAATCGAGGCGTGGCTGGAGGCAAAAATATTGAATCCGGCTGATCTAATCATTACAAATCGAACAATTTCCAAAGCATTGGTGCTGAAAGAAAAACACCCTGGTATCAAGGTTGCGGAGAGCGCTGCCGAAATCGTCCAGCAAGCGGACTTTATTTTTCTCTGTGTAAAACCATTACAAATAGATAGCCTATTGCAGGGCATCAAACACCATATAAAAAGTGAACAACTAGTTATTTCCATTACAAGCCCTGTTTCAGTCTCCCAGCTCGCATCGGCAGTGGATGCCCCCTGCGCCCGTTTTATCCCCAGCATAACGAACCGTGTGGGCTCAGGGGTATCGTTACTGAGTTTCAGCAATGACTGCAGTAATGAAAAAAAGGCTGCTTTATATGATTTGGCCTCCGCCATATCGGCACCGGTCATCATTGAAAATGATATTACCCGGGTAGCTTCCGACATCGTCAGCTGCGGTCCTGCCTTCTTTAGCTATTTAGCACAAGCTTTTATTGACGCGGCATGCCAAACGACGAAGATTGATAAAGAAACCGCTACGACTTTGACTGAGAACATGCTGGTTGGCTTAGGGGAACTGCTTGGTAAAGGAGTTTATACATTGCCGACCTTGCAGGAAAAGGTTTGTGTAAAGGGTGGAATAACGGGTGAGGGGATCAAGGTTTTAGAAGCTGAAACCGGGGAAATGTTCCATCATCTTTTTCAAGCGACACATGAAAAGTTTGCAGAAGATCTTCACGAAGTCAAAAAACAATTCGGCCATCCTTATTAATATTCGTAATAAACACCTCATCTCCTTCTAAAAATAAAAAAAAGAAGAGGTCAGATCCTCGACTCGTACAGGGATGTACGAACGGGAATCTTGACCTCTTGATTCATTTACTTGCTACAAACAAGATTCTTTCAGTTTCCGTTACAAGCGGTGCTTCTTCAAGATCCGCCAGTATTTCAGAAACCGTAAAACCTGCTTGCTTCAACCACTTTTTGTATTGTTCAACCGGATAGGTCCGTTGATAATGCAACTCATCAAAACGATCGTACAGACCACTTTCATCGTCCCTCACGAAAAAACTTAAATCATGTTCCACACTGTAAGGTTCTTCACCTGGGAAACAGTCCCATATATAGGATACTTCCTCATCATTGACAGCAAACGTATTATCATGAAAGATTTTTTCCATTTTATAAATCGAATGGATATCAAACAAGAATAATCCGCCATCCTTCAAATGCTCATGAACCCTGCTGAACGTTTTTACTATATCCGCCTCGTCGCGAAGGTAGTTCAGCGAATCACAAAAAATCGTGACACAGTCAAATTGACCAAGTCCCTCGAGTTCTGCCATATTCTGTTGGAAAAGTGGAATCGATAATCCAAGCTTCACCGCTTTTTCATTGGCAACAAGAAGCATTTCATCAGATAAATCCACGCCGGTGACTTCAAATCCGTGTTGTGCCAATTCAACGGTCATTTCCCCGGTTCCACAAGCTAAATCCAGGACTTTCCTTCCACCAATTCCGTACTGTTCCAGCTTCGCCGTAAGGATCATCAGCCATTTCTCATAGGGTGCGTCCTTCATCAATTCATCGTATACATAGGCAAAGCGTTCATAAGTCATGGAGTCAGTTCACTCTCCAGATCTTCAAAAGGTGCATCTCCCCATAAACGTTCAAGGTTATAATAGTTTCTTTCATCCTTATGGAAGATGTGGGCCACTACATCGCCAAGATCCACAAGCACCCATTTCGCTTCGTCAAAGCCTTCAAGACGTTTTACATTGATTCCTGATTCATCAGCTTTGCTCTTCATTTCACGAGCTATTGCTTGTACTTGTTTTTCAGAATTACCGTGGCAGATCAAAAAGTAATCCGCTACTAGGGAAATACCTTGCATATTCAATGCTACGATATCCTCCGCTCTTTTATCATCTGCCGCTTTTGCTGCAATTACAAGAAGTTCACGTTCAGTCATTACATCTTCTCCTTCAAATTCATGATCAAATCATTATATGTCTTAAATGTGTCAGGGTAAATTGCCTGATTTCTTTTCATTAAAAAAACAACTGTATTCCTTAAAGCCTGAATGACAGCATGATCCAAATTTCGCTTTGCTGTCTGCCTGACTTCGTCGACTCCAGGAAAAGAACGTCCCGGTTCAATATAGTCAGCAAGGTATATGACCTTATCCAAAAGGCTCATGCCAACCCTGCCAGACGTGTGATAGGCAATCGCATCCAATATTTCAGCGTCAGTGATACCAGCTTCCTTTTTCACGAGAAAAGCCCCGACTGGAGCATGCCACAGCTCCATATCGTAATCAAGTAACTCCGGAGCCATTTTTTCAGCGATTATAATTTGCTTCATTTCCTCTTTTGGACGGAATTTTGCATAATCATGGAAAATTGCTGCCAATTCCGCTTTTTTGACGTCGGCACCATACAGTTCAGCAAGTTCAATCGCTGATCCGACCACGCCCAATGTATGAATGTACCGGCGCTCGGTAATTTGTTCTTTGACCAGCATCAACGCTTTTTCACGATTCATATAAACCATTCCCTTTAATATACTTCACCACTGGATCTGCTATTAAATATTTCACGGTTTTCCCCGTTCTTAGCTTCCTCCGTATCATGGAAGAGGAAATGAACATCTGAGGGACTTTCACCATCGTGATTGGGTATACAGTCTTTTCATTATAACCGGGGCGCTTCACCCCAACGAAATTGACCATGTTCACCAGCTCGTCAATACGGTGCCAATTCGGTAAATACTCTATCATATCTGCGCCAATTATGAAATAGAACTCATTGGTCGGCTCAAGTTCTTTCAGCAATTTTATCGTATCATACGTATAAGATGTGCCTTTTCTTTCTATTTCAATACCTTCAATATAAAAAGATGGGTTTCCGGCTATCGCGTTTTCCAACATAGCCAACCTGTCCATATCGGTTACTTCCTCCGATTTTTCCTTATGGGGAGGAACATGATTTGGCATGAATCTAATTTCATCTAGCTCAAGAGCATCCAGCACTTCATTCGCTATAATTAAATGCCCAATATGTGGAGGATTGAATGTACCGCCAAGAATTCCAATTTTTTTCATAGATAGGTTCCTTAAGGTAATTGAAGTTGTTTGTTTTCTTTTGATTCTTTATACAGCACAATTGTGTTGCCGATAATCTGAACCAATTCCGCTCTTGCACCTTTTGATAAAGAACGTCCCACATCATTGCGGTCCTCTTCACAGTTTTGCAGGATGCTGACCTTAATTAATTCACGTACTTCAAGCGCCTCACCAATTTGCTTGATGAGATTATCATTGACCCCGCCTTTACCAACTTGAAAAATTGGATTGAGGTGATGGGCCTTTGATCGTAAAAATCTTTTCTGTTTTCCTGTTAACATGTGTTACCTCCTAGTTTGTTCAAGACAATATCTGTCATTCTTGCTGTATCCGGCATAACGCCTGTCCATATCTCAAATGCGAGCGCAGCCTGGTTGATGAACATCCCCAGACCATTTTGCGTTACCGCCCCTTTTTCCCCCGCTTCACGCAGCAGCTTGGTTTGCAGAGGGTTATAGATGATATCACTGACGATTGCACCGGTTTTAAGCTGGTCGACCTTCAACGGTGAATGGTCCAATTCCGGACTCATTCCAGATGAAGTCGTTTGGATGATTAAATCATATTGTGATAAGCTTTCTTCCGCTTCGATAATCGAGAGTGCCTTCGATATTTTATCATATGGGCAATCAGAAACAAGCTGGGCCGCTCTTTCCTTTGTCCGGTTTGCAATATCAACTTGTTTTACCCCTTCTTTAACAAGAGTAAAATAAATCGCACGCGCAGCACCGCCCGCTCCGATCACTAACGTTTTTTTAGCCTTAATGTCACCTGATATTTCATCGCATAAAGATTTAAAAAATCCTTTTCCGTCTGTATTATACCCTATAAACCGACCATTTTTGTTAACAACCGTATTTACAGCCCCGATTGCCAGGGCAAGTTCATCCACTTCATCAAGGAAAGGGATGATTGAAGTCTTATGAGGAATCGTGATGTTAAATCCTTCTATACCAAGGGCTTTCATGCCTTTTACAGCATCGTTCAAAGCTTCTTTCGTCACATGAAAATGATGATAAACCGCTTCTATATTTTCTTTTTCAAATGCATCATTATGAATGTCCGGGGACATCGAATGTGCAATTGGATCTCCCATTACCCCATATATCTTTTTCATAGACTAGACGACCCCTATATTTAGATTAATGATTTACGAACGATCACATTGACACCCTTAGGGACATGTGCAACGATTTTCGCTCCTGGCTCATTGACCGTAACCCAGCCAAGACCAGAAAACACAATATCCATTTTACCATCTTTCAAGGAGAATTCATGTGGAATCAGCTTCGGAAACTCCTCGATTTGTTCAGGGCGTGGGGGCGTCAATAATTCCCCGGCATGGTTTTTATACAATTCATCGGCATTCTCCAATTTCGTACGGTGGATATTCAATTCATTCGAAAGGTAGCAAGTGAGTGAACGCCTTCCTCCTGAGACATAATCCAGCCGAGCCAATCCACCGAAAAATAGCGTCTGCCCTTCATTCAGTTGGTACACTCTCGGCTTGATTTCCTTCTTCGGCATAATCACCTTGAAGTCCCGTTTGTCCACATAATGAGCCATTTGATGATGATTAATGATACCTGGTGTATCGATCAAAGCCTGTCCATCATCCAAAGGAATTTCAATCATATCCAGGGTTGTGCCTGGGAAGTGGGATGTCGTGATGATATCACCTTCACCACTCACTTCTTTTATAAGACGGTTGATGAAAGTCGATTTACCTACATTCGTACAGCCCACGACATAGACATCCTTACCTTTGCGATACCGCTCAATCGCATCAGCCGCTTCAAGGATGTGTTTTCCCTTTTCCGCACTGACAAGCAGGACATCAATCGGGTTAAGCCCCAATTCCTTGGACGATTGCTTCATCCAATTGATCAACTTGTTCGGTTTTACTGATTTAGGCAATAAGTCAACCTTATTACCGATCAAAAGAACATCATTTCTCCCGACAAATCGATGCAGGCCCGGAAGCCAGCTTCCATTGAAATCAAAAATATCGACGATTTTGACGATTAAAGAATCGGTTTCGCCTACTTTATTCAAGATTTTCAAGAAGTCATCGTCAGTTAAGGACACATCCTGAACTTCGTTATAATGTTTCAATTTAAAGCAGCGCTGACATACGATGCTCTCTTTTTCCAGTGCTGATTTAGGGGCAAAGCCCAACTCCTTCGGATCTTCCGTCTGGACCTTCACACCACAGCCGATGCACACTAATTCTTGATGATTGTTCAATTGTGATCCTCCCATTCTATCATTCCTTTTCGTTTAAAAAACGCCATGATCTTTCTTTCAAAATAACGATTGATCTTCGTTCTGAATTCGTCGGTCTGCGCGACAGGGACCACTAAGATCGTATGGAACCCGCCTCTGTTCCCTCCCAATACATCCGTCAATAATTGATCGCCGATTACCACCGTTTCTTCTAACTTCAATCCCATCGTCTTACGGGCTTTATGGAAAGCTCTTGCCATCGGCTTTCTGGCCTGGAAGATAAACGGAATGTGAAGCGGATCGGAAAAAGACCGAACCCGTTTTTCATTATTATTGGACACAATCGTCACTAAAATCCCATGATCCCGCATATTGTCGAACCATTTGATTAAATCGGGGGTGGCTGTTGGCCTGTCCCATTCAACGAGAGTATTATCCAAATCGGTAATGACTCCCTTTATCCCTCTTTTTTTCAATTCTTGAGGATCTATATTAAAAATGCTTTTAACATGTTCACTCGGCAAAAATAATTTAAGCATATTGGCACCTCTATATTTTCATTAAAATATACCGTCTCCATCATATCGAAATTTCGGTTCACTTTCAAAAAAAATTAGGAAAGAAGGTCTGACGGTAAAAAAACATCATAATGTATGTTTTCTGATATGGAAAGGCATTTTTTATTAAAGAATGGGAAATTAGCGGGTAAACCAGACCCAAAGAACTAATTATTCCTAAAAGATTTCGACAAAAATTTCATTTATCCAACCTGTGGATAACTTTACTAACATTATCCATACTGATGTGCATCATTTCGTTCACCTTGTAAACAACTTAACCACAGGTTATCCACTTTTATCTGTGGATAACAGAACGATTGTTCTCCAAGTTTATTTCTGATACAGTAGGGGTACATCAAGGAAGACTTATCAATATATGCAAGTAAACACCAAATTATTCCTCGCAATCCCTACTGGAGGTGAGCAGCCGTATATGGCGTTCTGATGCAAAAACTATCTGATGACCTGTTGCTGGAATCCTATTTTAAAGCGCAGAATTTAAAGTTAAGTACCGACTTCATCCGCCTTATAGAAACGGAAATTCATCGAAGATCCTTAACACATAAAATCCGATCAATATTCTAATATGAAATACATAGGCTGACATCAAATGTCAGCCTTCTTATTTTTTATTTGAAGTTAGACGGGTCTCATGAATCCGATTGTTTCACCGACACGGACATCAGCGGGGATGGTTATGTTTCCTTCAAGTTCAAAACTGCCTTTTTCAAAAAGAAGTACCACTGTCGACCCAAAGCTGAAATAAGAAAATTCCTGTCCTTTTTCCAATTCATCCGATTCATCAGTAATGACGATCGAATTTATAAACATGGCTCCGACTTTCACCATTGCCAGACTTCCCGCTTCATTTTGAAGTTCAGTTATTGTACGATAATTTTTTGCCAAAGGCTCTTTTCCATATTTCATTCCCCATTTATTAACGGGGTATGATTTCCTTCCAAGAGTCCAGCGTTTGACCACGGAGCCCTTGATTGGTGCATGGATCCTGTGGTAATGACTCGGGCTTAAGTATAACACGAGATATTTGCCGCCTAAGTATTTTTCCAAAAAAAGCTCATCCCCGAGCATCTCCTCCATTGAGTATACCTTTCCCTTAACGACGATCTTTTTATCAACGCGTATCTCCCCTGAATCCTCGAGTACACCGTCGACGGGACAAGCCACTGCAGAAGGAGCTGCCGTAATAGGCCTGGCGTCCGCCTTTAACCGCCTTGTAAATAGCTCATGCAGATTCGTATACCCTTTTAAATCCTTACCAAATTCTTGTTGATTAAGGTTGAAAGTTTTTACATATAGTAAAATCAAGGGCCTGCTCCAACGAGATTGGCTAAAATGCTTTAATAAACCTGATGAAAACCGACCATTCGTCAGTTCAATAAGAATGCGATACAAAGACTGATACAAATAAAACCACTCCAAATTGTAAAATTATTCAAAAATCACTTGCATAAATTGTGTTAAATAAAATATTATTATATAATAAATACTTATGGTTTATTATATTTTGTTTTATTTTGTTTCATTTGAAAGGAGTGAAAAGATGTTTTTATTACACGCCCTAGATCAAACCATTAAAAAAGTGAAAGCACAAACAGCAAATATACTTACTTTAATTAATTTATCCCTTGGTGGATTTGCGATAATTGCCGTGATGCACGGCCAATTGAATTTAAGCTTGCTTTTAATCTTCTTGGCTGCCCTTGCAGATCGCTTTGACGGTATGGTTGCACGTAAGTTTAACATTGAATCGGAATTGGGTAAGCAACTTGATTCCATGTGTGACATCATTTCTTTTGGCGTTGCACCAGCTCTATTATTATACCAAGGAATATTAATAGAATTCGGGGCACCTGGCACAATCTTCACCGTTTTCTATATTGGCTGTGGCGCATTTCGCCTCGCACGCTTCAATATAAGTGAAAGCAATGGATATTTTACAGGAGTACCCATTACGGTTGCAGGCTGCATCGCTACCTTAAGTTTTCTCGCAATCCCGTATTTCCATCCGGTCTTTTTCTTATCCCTCATGATTATATTATCATTACTCATGGTCAGTCCATTTAAACTGAAGAAAGTTTAAATAAGTAAGCGGATGTCCTTAACCGGACATCCGCTTTTTTTCGTTCATATTCAGACTAAATTTATCTTATGCCTTTCGGACAAGGGGATCGGTCAAACGAATGAATTCTTCTACATCCTCCATGCAGGCATTAACCGCTTCTTCCCAAAAATCCCGGGTCGTCAAATCAACGCCTAAATGTTTGTCCGCTAAATCCTCGACCTTCATCGAACCAGTATCCTTTAATAGGGCGATATATTTTTCTTCGAATCCTGCCGGTTCTTTCAGGGCATTCGCATATATGCCTATTGAGAATAAGTATCCGAATGTATACGGAAAATTATAAAATGGTACACCTGTAATATAGAAATGAAGCTTTGAAGCCCAGAACGTTGGATTATAGTCACTTAATGCATCACCATAAGCTTCTTTTTGTGCGTCAACCATCAGTTCATTCAATCGTTCGGCACTGACATATCCTTGTTTCCTCTCATCATAAAATCTTGTCTCGAATAAGAAGCGAGCATGGACATTCATCAATAATGTTACGGAACGCTGAATTTTATCTTCTAAAAGAACCAGCTTTTCTTCCTCACTGGCTGCTTCTTTCACAGCTGCATCCGATACGACCATTTCGGCAAAAGTAGAGGCAGTTTCAGCTACGTTCATTGCATATGATCGGTTCAATGGATGGATTTCCCTCATCGCATAAGAATGGAACGCATGCCCCAACTCATGGGCCAATGTCGATACATTTGAAGGGGTACCCGAGTACGTCATGAAAATTCTTGACTGCTTATTTAATGGAAAGCCCGTGCAAAAACCGCCTGGTCTCTTACCTGGTCTGTCCTCCGCTTCAATCCAGCTGTCCTCAAAAGCTTTTTGGGTGAAGTGTGCTAATTGAGAGCCGAATTTAGAGAATTGCTGAACGATGAAGTCTGCACCTTCTTGATAATCCATTACTTTGGACTTTGCTGTAACAGCGAGCGGTGCATCCAAATCCGCCCAACTTAATTTATCCAAATCCAGTAACTCCGCCTTCCTTTGTAAAAACCTCACAAGCGGCTCCTTATGATCGGCAATTACATTCCACATGCTTTCGAGGGTTTCTTTTTTCATCCTCCCTATTTCCAGAGGCTCCTTCAAAATATCATCCCAGCCCCTTTTATCATTCACACTAAGACGAAATCCTGCTAAGTGGTTCAAAGTCCGGGCAAAAAGGTCACTTTTTTCCTCCCAAGCTTGTTCCCAAGCAGTGAATAATTCTTTCCGTGCCCTTCCATCAGGATCCGAAAATTTATTCGCCGCTTGGCCTACAGAAAGATTTTCACCCTTATGAGGGATGGTCATTGAACCAACAATCGTATCATACATTTGGCTCCAGCCTTCGAAACCGTCCATGGACAATTGAGTGATTAATGATTCTTCCTTAACGGAAAGCTTTTCCTTTGCCCGTTCTCGACGTTCGTTCAATACGAATTTCAATTCATTCAATGGTTCTTTTTCAAGGATTTTTTTAAAAAACGCATTATCAAGCTGTATCAACTTTTCATCCAGCTTGCTTAACACCATTTTTAGTGAAGCGACTATCTTCATTTGTTTGATCCGCAGCTGACCCGCCTTTTTATCCTGCGCATTTTGAGCTTCCAGACATCCGATGAAAGCTCCGGCCTGAGACGATTTCATATTTGTATTTTTAAAAAAATCAAATGCCTGGATTAAAACTCCATCATCGTTTTCCTCTGGATTGATATTGCTAACAAGCCGGTCCAATTCTTGTACCTCTTCGTTAATTTCATTTAAAAAAAGCAAGAACTCCTTAGAAGAGCTTCCCCCTTTATAAAAGATATCCAAATCCCACGTCAAAGAATATACCATTCTGCATTGCCCCCTTTTTATCAATAATCCAATTATAGAGCTTTATTCAATATTTTTCTAATTAAAATGAATTTTCAGTATTTTTTAGAACATTTTTATTTATCCCATAATAAAAGCATGATATGATGAATATATTCTTGGGAAAGAGGTGGTTGATGTATGAAATTCTTTATCCACCTGTCTGCTATCATCCTTCTTCTATGGACACTGCCGATACAGTTCCATCATCATGGACAGCAGCTAACCCTTGAAGAGCATATTGATGTTCATCACTGGGAAAAGGCCGACAAGAAACTGCCTTTCGTCCCTTTCCTTAGTTCCTGGCAGTCTCTTATCATTATTATCATTTTTGAATTTTCCGTTTTAAGTTTCCTGTACTTTCATTCAAATCTTCGCCGACGATATCTCAGTCCAGTTTTTTTTCAGGCGAATTACGTTGCCGCACACTCTGACATTTTATAAAAAATAAAATCGAGGAGTGATTCATATGTGGTTCCGACTAATTATAATAGGGGTATTTTCTTTAACCGCCTCACGTATGTTCCTTTATCAGGGTATCGAGATTTATCATGCATTTGCAGATTTGATCAGAAATAAATATTAAAAAATAGAGTGCGGGGGAATTCCCCCGCACTCTTTTGAATTTTAGCATTCCTATCCTTTTGCTTTCTTTTCCTTCTCTTTTTCTGCCCTGTAAAATTCGTGGAACATCTTCATTAAGGCACGCTTTTCAATCCTTGATACATAACTGCGGGAAATGCCAAGTTCTTTAGCGATTTCACGCTGGGTTTTTTCCTTTTTTAAATCCAGTCCGAACCTGCCTACAATGACTTCCTTTTCCCGTTCATCCAAAATATCAATATACTTTTTCACTTTTTCAATTTCCATATTCAGCTGAATCGTATCGATGACATCTTCCGATTCCGATTTCAGTACATCGATTAAACTGATTTCATTTCCTTCTTTATCCTGACCGATTGGATCATGCAGGGAAATATCTTTTTTCGTTTTCTTAGTCGCTCGTAAATGCATCAAGATCTCATTCTCAATGCATCGCGCCGCATATGTGGCTAGCTTCGTACCCTTCCCATCCGAATAACTCTCAATGGCCTTTATCAAACCAATTGTTCCTATTGAAATCAAATCCTCTGTATCTTCGCCCGTATTCTCGAATTTCTTGACGATATGGGCAACAAGCCTGAGATTATGCTCGATCAGGATGTTACGGGCATCACCATCTCCCTCACTCATAAGCTTCAGATATTTCTTTTCATCTTGAGATGACAAGGGCTGGGGAAAAGCGTTGTTTTTCACATAGGAAACTAATAAGTAAAATTCTTTAATAATATAGCCGACAGCTGTAAGTATTCCGGGCATTGGTTTCATCCCCCGTTTCTTTGGTTTCCCTATTCATACCTATGCAACAGTGGGCTTGTTCGTGTCTGTCCCACTAAAAGAAATCATGAAAGTATTAAATGTTCAAACCAGAATGGATGAATTCCCAAACGGACGAAGACAAACTTTCATATAATGAAAGTGAATTTTTAAGGAAAGGGGGGTTTTTAGGATGGGATATAACTATGGACCATACGGGTGCAGCTATGGTTATCCGACTCCTGCACCTTGTTATGCCGGATCCGGTTGCGGGTTTGGTTATGGACTGATTATTGTCCTCTTGATTTTATTGCTCATTTTCGGGTTTTGCTGGTTCCCGAGATGTGGGTTTGGTTGTGGAGGACCAGGTCCATGCTGCTGATGCAAACAAAGAAAAAAACTCGGCCAGAGTGCCGAGTTTCCCTTTTACATATTCATTTCAGCGGCTGATAGGCTCAACGGAAACATTTACGGATATCTCCGTTCCATGACCTCAGTGATAATTAGCGTTATCTACATTGAGAACATGATGAATCACTCCTCACCTCGATTCATCATGTTTCCAACATCCTTTTCCGCTGTTTAAGTGAACATTTTTTTATACAACCATGTCTATACTGTGAACGTCGGCAGACCCGTTAGCCGGTATCCTTCTCCTGCCAATAGCAACGCTTCTCTCCTTTTACATACACCAATTTATCCATATTACCCTCCCACCTTTCTTAAAATTCATTTATGGAATACCAACCTCATATCTCTTTTAGAAAAAAGGACGATGCTTCATGGCTTTATCTAGATGTTCTTCTCGGATCTTCTGGATCCTCTCCTGTTGCAAACATTCCTCGGCAGTCATTTTTTTCATTTTAATCGTGATGGTGAAGAAAAGCATATTCAGTGTCATAATATCACCTCCTTTAAGGGAGCGGCCCAACAAAAAGGCATAAAAAGGCCGCAGAAAGTTACGTCCTCCTGCGGGATTTTTTAAAATATAAAAAGGCCGCAGGATAAAACACTTCTCCCTGCGGCCGCTATGTCTGAATGATTAATAAAGCCAAATTGCTTTAGAAATATTCCGCTTGGCACAGGTCGAATGGTATGTGATTGTTATTTGAAACGGACCAGCTAATCTGATTTGTGACAATTCCATATAGATACAATTTCATTTTCCTCGACCTCCCTTTGGAATATTTTTTATTACCTGGTAAGTATATCCACAAATTCGATATTTGTAAACGGCTTTTGCCTATTTTTTTGAATTTTCTTTCTTTCTTCCTATTTCCAAGAGCCATTATCACTTAAATGAGGAAATAAGTATGATATATCTGCCCATATACCGGGCAATAACGTAAGACAAACAAAAAAACCTGATTCGTGAAAGAATCAGGTTTTTCTTCTATTGTTGTAAAGAGTCCTGGTCATCCATTTCCGCCAGGGTCTTTTTATATTTTTTGGATAATCGGAAAAATACTATGGATATGCCAAGGAACATTATTGTCGCTCCCATATAGACATATGTGTCAATCATCGCTTTGTCGCCAGAGGGAAGGATGGTTCCTAAATAGAAGAAAGAGCCGACACATAGCAAGGTGATCGCAAATTGTTTAAAATCGACCATTTTCGAACGCAGCATTGCCGCCGTTTGTTTTTTGCGGTTTTTCATGCCATTCCACCTTCTTTCAAGCTAATAAGATATCGCTATCTCATTCTACCATATTTATTCCAAATGGCAGGGTGTAATTATTGGCAGCAAGCTATGAAGCGGTCCCTCTTCCGATTTATCCTTTTAGCGCCTGTTCCAAGTCTTCCAGTAAGTCTTCAACGTCTTCCAGACCAACTGAAATACGAATCAACCCATCTGTTATTCCAAGCTCTGCACGGCGCTCTGCCGGAATCGAGGCATGCGTCATCAAGGCTGGAATCGAAATTAAACTTTCCACTGCCCCTAGACTTTCAGCAAGTGTGAAGAATTTCACTTTACCCAAAACGGATTCGGCTTTTTCGGCACTGCCGACATCGAATGAAACCATACCGCCGAAGCCACGCGATTGTTTTTTTGCAATATCATGGTTTGGATGGTTTTCAAGACCTGGGTAATAGATTTTTGAAACGCCTTCATGCCCGGATAGGAAACGGACGATACGAGATGTATTTTTTTCATGTTCTTCCATTCGGATTCCAAGCGTTTTAATTCCACGCATCAGCAACCATGAATCTTGAGGCCCTAGCACGCCCCCTGTAGAGTTTTGGATGAAATGAAGGTCATTGCCAAGTTTTTCATCCTTCACCACGACAAGACCTGCTACAACATCGCTGTGTCCCCCCAGGTACTTCGTTGCGCTATGAAGCACGATATCGGCCCCAAGTGTAAGTGGATTTTGCCAATATGGCGTACTGAAGGTATTATCCACAATGGTGAGGATGCCGTTTTCTTTAGCTATTTTTGATACCGCTGCTAGATCAGTGATCTTCAACAATGGATTCGTCGGAGTTTCAATGAAAAGTGCCTTCGTATTGTCCCTGATCTCTTTTTCGATCGAGTGTATGTCACTCGTATTGATGAACGTAGCTTCCACCCCGAAGCGGTTAAGAACTTTAGTGATGACCCGGAAGGACCCTCCATAAACGTCATCTGTCATCAATACATGATCACCTTGACTGAACACCATCATGACAGCCGTCATCGCTGCCATTCCTGATCCGAAGGCGAATCCTCTTTCTCCTTCTTCGAGGTCCTTGATCAATTCCTCAAGGGCATGGCGGGTTGGGTTGCCCGTACGGGAATATTCATATCCCCGATGATTCCCCGGACCATCCTGTTTATAGGTGCTCACTTGATAAATCGGCACCGAAACCGCTCCTGTTTTTTCATCACCAAAAATGCCGCCATGGATCAATTGTGTTTTTTTTCTCATTTTAAATACCTCCCTGATAAATTTCTTTGCTTAAGTATCGTTCACTCGAATCCGGAAATATGACGACGATATTCGTCCCCCGGGCAGCCTTGGCCGCTTCTTTCATGGCCGCTGCAAATGCCGCGCCGGAAGAACTGCCGACAAGCAGGCCTTCTTTTTTCGCCAATTCCTTCACCATATGGAAAGCGTCACGATCACTTATCGTATGAATCTGATCAAAATACGTCTCATCCATATAAGCAGGTAAAAATTCCATCCCTATCCCCTCGGTTTTATGGGGTCCTGCTTTGCCTCCGTTTAAAATCGATCCTTCTGGTTCGACTATGACCGTTTTGACAGAAGCAGCATTCTTTTCTTTTAAATATCGCGATGTTCCCATGAATGTCCCTCCCGTCCCTGCTCCGGCAACAAACACATCCACATCGCCATCCATCTGTTCCCATATTTCAGGTCCCAGCGTTTTATAATAGGTGTCAGGATTGGATGGGTTGGCAAACTGTTGGGGGCAATAAGATCCTGGAATTTCAGCCAGCAATTCCTTAGCCTTCGCAATCGCTCCTGTCATTCCTTCCTCTGTCGGGGTCTGGATCACTTTGGCCCCAAGCGCACGCATCAATTCCTGTTTCTCGGCACTGAATTTCTCCGGAACACAAAATATCACGTCCACTCCACTGTTTATTGCCGCCAACGCCAAGCCAATCCCAGTATTTCCGGCAGTCGGTTCAATGATTGTCCCACCCTTTTTCACCTTCCCGGCCTGTAACGCTTGGGCTAAAAGTTCTTGACCAAGCCGGTCCTTCACACTGCCTCCCGGATTAAAGTATTCCAGTTTAGCAAAGATACGGACTTCATCAGGAAGCGGGAAATGGGTTATTTCCATCATCGGCGTTTGCCCGATCAACTCATGAATGTTTTTAAAGACTTTCATATGTGGACATCCTTTCATAGTTATCCTACCAATTTAATAAGGATTATGCAATAAAGAATAATCAGCGGAAGACTTCCGCTGATCACTAACCATTCATTTCATTTTTTCAACCATTTTCAAAATAAGTCCCGCTGAATGGAGAGCCGCCGTTTCCAGGAATTTATCAAAGGAAATATTGGACTCCTTACCTGCGATATCCGAAAGGGAGCGGATGATGACAAATGGTGTTTTGAATTGGAAAGCTACTTGAGCAATGGCTGCCGCTTCCATTTCCACCGCGTATAAATCGGAAAATTTCCCTCTGACGAATTCAACCCTGTCAGGATCATTCATGAAAGAATCCCCCGTTACGATCAGCCCTTTTGCCACTTGCATATCCTCTATTTCTTTAGCTGCATCTTCTGCGATTGCGAGAAGTTTTTCATCAGGGAGGAAAGCTGCAGGCAGCTGAGGGACTTGACCGTACTCATATCCAAAAATCGTCACGTCGACATCATGGTGGCGAACTTCCGTGGATATGACCACATCCCCGACATTCAGTGCTGAATGATAACCGCCCGCAGAGCCAGTATTGATGACCGCATCCGGTTTGAATTTTTCTAAAAGGATCGTAGTGGACATTGCCGCATTCACTTTACCTATTCCCGATTTAAGCAAAATGACCTCGATACCATTCAGTGTGCCTGTATTGAACTCAGAACCGGCAATGGTCACCTGCTCCAAACCTTCCAATTTATCACGTAAAATCGTAACTTCTTCTTCCATTGCTCCGATTATGGCTACTTTCATTAGTAAAAACCTCTTCCTATAATTTTTCCGCCTCCATAATCCAGACAAATTGATTGCAGCGCTCGAAGTTCACTTTATATCCATTTGCTTCAAGTGCTTTTTCTAAAAAAGGAATCGTCGTATAATATTCCGTTTGCAAATCGTTCGCCAAATTATGAAAGCCTGCCTGCCTTGCATCAGAAATCGCTTGTTCATGCGCTTCCCTGGATTGATACATTGTATCCGCAAACACTATTTTACCACCAGTATTCAGTAACTTTCCATAGTTGGCTATCGCTTTTTCTTTTTCTTCATCGGTTAAATGATGAAACGCGTACGTACTCACAATCGAATCTACCTGTTCCGGCTTCGGAAAATCGATAAAATCACCATCTACAATTTCTGTTTTCCCTTGCAACTTGCTTACCGCTATTTCTCTCATGGCAGGTGATGGCTCGATTCCCGATACCTCCAAGCCTTTCTTCAAAAGCCTTTCCGTCAAATTTCCGGTACCTACGCCGAACTCAAGCACATGGCCATGAACCCGATTGGTGACGCTGTCCAATATCCTATCATAATGTTTAAAAACCTCTTGATACTCAATATCGTATCCACCAACCGTATCATCATACGATTTCGACCATTTCTCAAATAAATCTATAAATTCTCTGCCCATTTTATATACCACCCTGATAAATTTTTTTCTAAAGTATCTTTCATTGGAAGCCTTGGCTGCCGCCTTCATGGCCGCTGCAAATGCCGTGCCGGAAGAATACCCGACAAACAAGCCCTCTTTAATCGTCAATTCCTTCACCATTTGTAAAATCGTCACAATGGATCTTATCAAATTCGTTTCATCCATATAGATAGGTAAAAATGCCATCCATATCCCCTTGGTTTCCTCCCGGATTAAAGTATTCCAGTTAGACAAAGATACGGACTTCATTGTGTAACCGGAAATGGGTGATTTCAAATCATCGTCGTCACCCCAATCAACATGGATGTTGGGAAGGAATGTAAAATAAGATACCTTTCAAAGTTATCCTACCAGTTTAATAAGGTTTATGCAATATAGAATAATCGGCGGAAAGGCTTCCGCAGTTTCAATAAGATCCCTTGTATGCACGTGACTATAAGCCCAATTGGAGAGCTTTCCAATATCCTGTCATAATGTTTGATACTCAATATCGTGTCACCGCCGTATCATCATACGATTTCGACCATTCTTCAAATAAAAATCAGCTTTTATAATTAGATAATAAAACCTATAAGCATAATATGAAATAAACACAAAACAGTTCTTGTTTTTTAGGCAAATCTATTCATTCAGTTCAGATTGGTGTTAAACTAACAGTATCTAAATGTTGGAGGGGAATAGTCATGAGTTTTCAACTAGACTTAAACTTATTCGAAGATAAAATAGAATTTTTCGAGGCAGAAAGCATTAAAAATCTCGAGGAAAAAATCCAATCACAAATTGAAATAAATAAAGCGATCATGCTTCAGGTTCAATCAGTATCACACCAAATGTATGTAAGCGAGGAAGGCAGACGTTTTTACAGTGCAGTCGTACACTTTAAAGCCAAAAAGTGACCACTATGAAAAACCCCCGAAAAGTTGGAATTCCTTTCGGGGGTTTTTCGTTAATATTTTTTATCCATTACCTTTTATCGTTTGTCTTCAGCTCTTCGACTTTTACAGGCTTCCAACCTGATCCGTCCACCCATTCGATATAAACACGGAAGGTTTTAGGACTGGTTCCCTCAGAAGCGGTACCGATTGCCGTGTTAGGCGAACCGCCGTTTTGAAGCCACCATAGTTTCATGTTTCCTTCATCGATTCCAGCTCCGCTTGCTATGGCTTTACTCATTTCATTCCAATCGACTGAGCCTTTTTGGAAGCTTGTAGTGTGTTCCCCTGATTGCTTAGTTCCAACTGGTTTCCAGCCCTCACTCGTATATGTTGCCGCGACATTTCCATCTCCGCTGCCTTCCACTTCTACAAGTTTGGCATCCCCTGCTTTTTCTGGGTCTGTTCCATCTTCAGACTTCTCTTCGGTATCTTCCTCCGTTGCTTTACCATCTTCTGTTGCTTTACTATCTTCTTCTGCCTCTTCCTTCTCTGAATCTGTTTCTTCCTTTTTCCCAGCAGGTTTGTCCACTACTTTTCCCTGTTTTCCGGAAATTTGCTTTGGTTCAGTCGTGGCTTTTTTTGATTCAGTGCCATCATCACTTAAGAAAATGGTGACAGCTACAATGACGATTAAAATGGAAACGATGGTGATTGCTATATTATATATTTTATTTACTTTTCTTTTTTGATCTCTCTGATTAAAACGTGAGCCCAAGGTCCATTCCTCCCTTACCATTTCTTACTGCCTCATTTTAACATGATTTAGCTAGAGATAGAAGGGAAGGGTTTCCTACACTTTTCGTCAATTCTCGCTCTTGTCCTGGTCCTTGGAGTACAAGACTTTTACAATATCTGAAAAAAGAGGCGTCATGCTGGAACTGTTTTCCTTCGTTTCAAAACTTACGGTAACTAGAGCATATTGGGGATTTTTATATGGAAAGTAGCCGGCAAACCATTTATTGAGCTCCCCTTTTTCAATATTCGTCTGAGCTGTACCAGACTTGCCCGCTACCTCTACAGGCAAATCTCTCAAGGAAGCACCCGTCCCTTTTTCTTCCGTTACGACCTTCCTCAGAAGGTGCTGCATCTTCATCGTTGTATATGGGGAAAGTGTCTCACCGCCAATACTTTGATCGGGAAAGTCGACTACCGTCGTACTATTGTTAAATTCAACCTTAGAAACGGCTTTGACCTGTTCCTTCTTGCCACCGCGGGCAAGCGTTGCCATCATATTCGCTATAGCGAGTGGTGTCGTCTGGACATCCTGCTGGCCAATTGCTGTTTTGGCAATCATTTTGGGATCCTTTTTTAAATCGTCATCATGCCAGACCTTCCCGGTTTGTTCATGATGCAACTGGGTAACTTCCGTGTGATATACATCCCCTTGCCAGCCCGTTTCACCAATCAACCCTAACATTTTTGCGTATTTATCCAAAAAGTCAGGATCCTTTTCAGCAATTTCCTGTGACAATTCGGCAAACGTCCTGTTACAGCTTTGGGCAAAGCTATTTTCAAAATTAAGCATGCCCAGTTCCCTCTGTTTATCCGTTTTCCCGTCAATCGTCAAATTACAATTAAATGTCCTGGAAGGACTAGCCGCTTCATAATCGATGGCCGCTGCTGCCGTGACCGTTTTAAAGACGGAACCTGGCGTTTTTTGAGTCAGCATCATATTGACGGCCCCTTCGCCATTCGGATCTTTTATATCGAGCGCCGGGCGTGATACCATTGCAACAATTTCACTTTTTTCGATATCGATCAGTACGAGACCGCCTTTTTTTATCCCGCGATCATCGACTAGCTTCTCCGCTTTTTCCTGAATCTCTTTATCAATGGTCGTTACTACCTTCACTGGGTACAGGGGATTCGCTGGTTCCACGTATTTAACATCGACACCGAACATTGGGCCTCCGCTGGCGTCCACGTGAAAAACGAGCTTCGATTCCCCAGCGGAAAGCAAGAACTCATCAAAGGTCCTTTGCAGTCCCGTATTGCCGATTTTCGTTTCAGGAGATAAATTAATGTCGGGATAACGTTTTTTCTTTTCCGCATCTGATATATTCGTCGTGCCGATCAATTGCGCTGCAGGGGTTTGATCGTGATATAATTTCTCTTTCACGGCAAAGACCCCGGGAATCTTCAATTGATTGATTGCCTTCGATTGGCTGGACGTCAACTCTATCGGTTCTTCTCCGCCAAATACGAATGGTTCATCCGCTTGTTCAATTGCCCGTTTCAACTCCGCTTCCGATCTGCCTATTATCGAGGCAATTTCATCTATAGGCCATGTCATTTTTTTCAAAAATGGAAATAGGACGAGTGTCGGGATCTCTTCATGTGCTAGTGGTTCCCCATTTCTGTCATAGAACTTTCCACGCCCATCATCAATCTTTAATATCTGTGAACGCTGATTCACACTTGCTTCTATTAGGTTCACATCATGCTTTGAAAAAGATTCTGTCGATACAAGTTGGATGTAGGCGAGCCTTCCTATGAGCATCAGCATGAAAGTGGTCAAAAAAATAGCCAGCAACCTCATTCGTTTCTTTTTCATAAAATACACCTCGTAACCATTGTTGACGAGGTGCGAATTTTTAAACAATTATGAACAAATTTATCAAGTCATTTTTTTGATAAAAAAAAGGATGTCCCTATGGACACCCTCTTAAGCCGTATTTAGCTGATGGATACAATCTTGACGCTCATCTCGCCGCCAGGTGTCATGATCGATACCTTGTCGCCGACCCTTTTCCCTATTAGGCTTTTCGCGATTGGAGAATCATTGGAAATTTTCCCTTCGAATGGGTCAGCTTCAACGCTTCCTACGATGGAATATGTTTCTTCGTCACCATTTGGAAGTTCTACGAATGTTACCGACTTTCCAAGTGCAACTGTATCTGTATTCGAATCATTGCTTTCTTCAATGATTTTAGCATTGCGGATCATATTTTCGATTGTTGTAATACGTCCTTCAACGAATGCCTGCTCTTCTTTTGCGGAATCGTACTCCGAGTTCTCGGAAAGGTCCCCAAAACTGCGGGCGATTTTAATTCTCTCCACCACTTCTTTACGTTTAACCGTTTTTAATTGTTCCAGTTCCTGTTCAAGCTTTAACTTTCCTTCTTTAGTCATTGGATACTCTTTTTCAATTGCCAAAACCCTTCACTCCTTCTAATTCTTTACAGCAAGCATTTGCTGTGACAAGTTTATGTACTATAAGTGCTTAACCCAAATACTCGAGTCAAAATATATAATTGCGCGAATTAAAAAGTACGCGCATTAATACTAAGAAACATCCGTTCCTTAGTATATAAACCGACTGCGGTGAGCAGCCGGTTCGTTCTGTATCAAGAATAGAGTATTGCGTTTTCCAACATTTGTCCAGTCTTTCCCAATAAATAAATGGGATTATTTAAAAAAACGGAGGAAAATGGCACATATCATTATTTATGCTATGTTATTACAAAAAAGACTTTTGTTCAAGGATTGTTTGAATTTTTGTCACCATAAGGTCAATCGCCACATGGTTTTGACCGCCTTCTGGAATGATGATGTCGGCATAACGCTTCGTCGGTTCTATGAACTGATTATGCATCGGGCGAACGACACTGATGTATTGATCGATGACGGAATCTATGGAACGGCCGCGTTCTTTAATATCACGGGTCATCCGACGGAGTATCCGCAAGTCTGCGTCAGTATCAACATACAGTTTCATATCCATCAGGTCTCGAAGGCGTTCATCTTCCAGTACAAGAATCCCTTCAAGGATGATGACATCCTGTGGCTCAACTGTGACGACTTCTTCTGAACGTGTATGGATCGAATAATCATAAACTGGTTTTTCTATCGTTTCATAGCGCAGCAATGCGTTAAGGTGATCGATTAACAAATCATTATCAAATGCCAGAGGGTGATCATAATTCGTTTTCAACCGCTCTTCATAAGGCAGATGACTTTGATCTTTATAGTAATAATCTTGTTCGATCATCAAGATCGAATGTCCTTGAAAGAATTCAAAAATCGAACGAGTAACACTTGTTTTACCTGATCCCGACCCTCCGGTAACTCCGATGACCACTGGTTTTTTCCTTGTCATGTCAATTCTCCTTCCGCATCATATTGTTCACATAAACTTGATTATCTACTTGAATGCGGACAATTTGAAGCGGATGGCGAGCTGCCTCCAGCTCCTTACCTGACTCATCCCAGATCGTACCGATTTTTTGAGTGAAATTTTCGATTTCCGGTCCAAAAAACTCCACTTCATCTCCAGCCTTGAAGAAGTTACGTTGCTGCATGGTGGCGATTTGAGTTTCCTCGTTGTAATCAAGCACCAGTCCCGCGAAGTCGAAGCGAGTCTTTACGGTATGATTCCCGAACATTTGCTGTTTATACCCAGGAATTTCCCCTTCCATGAACGATGATGCCGTCTCACGGTTTGCACACTTATCAAGCTCTTCCAGCCATTCTTGTTTAATCTTGAAATTGTCCGGATCGGCACAATACGCATCAATCACTTTACGATAGATACTGACAACTGTAGCAATATAGTGAATGGACTTCATTCTTCCTTCGACTTTCAAGCTATCAATGCCAATTTCAATCATGCCTGGCAAGGATTCAATCAGCTTCAGGTCTTTTGGACTCATTGCGAATGGAGCATCTTCTTTATCGAATAAAGCCTTTTCCCCATCTTGATTTAATTCATATAAATCATAATCCCAACGGCATGACTGGCAACAGCCGCCGCGGTTCGAATCACGTGCAGTCATATGGTTTGAAAGCGTACAGCGTCCAGAATAGGCAATACACATTGCACCGTGAACGAACGCTTCGATTTCAATATCGACTTTCTCCTTCATTTCACGAATTTCATCAGCACTTGTCTCACGTGCCAAAACAACACGCTCCAGACCTTCCTCTTTCCAGTACTGAACAGCCTTCCAATTCGATAGAGACTGCTGTGTGCTTAAATGGATCTCAACGTTAGGAGCAACCCGCTTACAAGTTTCAATGATTAATGGATCAGCAACGATAATTCCATGAACACCAGCATCCTGAAGACCTTCCAGATATTCATCAAGACCATCGATATTTTCATTATGTGCGAAGATATTTGTTGTTACATATACTTTAGCACCATACTTTTTAGCGAATTCGACGCCTTCCTTCATTTCCTCAAACGTGAAGTTGCCGGCATTGGAACGAAGACCATATTCCTGCCCGCCAATGAATACGGCATCTGCGCCGTAATGGACGGCGATTTTTAATTTTTCCAGGTTGCCAGCCGGAGCCAGCAATTCCGGTTTTTTTATAATGACTCTCTTTCCATCAACGATCTTGGAAATTTTATCAGCAATAGCATTCAAGGCTATTCCTCCTCTTTCTCTTACCCTTTTCTTTAATAAACCGATTCTTTAAAGAAGAATCCTGTATCCAACTCACGACTATCCGGCTGAACCGCTTTGACTTTTTCAAATAGTTCCGATTTCATATCATCATAACGGTCAGGATCTTCTGCACATACGTCAATCGCTTCCCGATATAACTTTGTCATCTCGATGATATATTCCGGTGTTTGTAATACCCCTTCGATTTTAAGGGAATCAATTTCCGCTTCAATCAATTCCTGAAGTTCATCAATCATGCACATATCATTCGGACTCATGATATGTGTACCATTTTCATCTTCATAAATCGGGTATTTATTTTCACGTTCTTTATCATGCAAGAACATATTTCTATGTTCCTTCCGATTTTCCACTTCCAATGACTTGCCTTGGTATTCAAAGTAATTTCCCAGAAGCGTACGCTTCGATTGGAACATACACGTCATGCCGTGCACTTGCACTTCAATCTCCACTTCGGCATTTTCCTTCATTTCCACTATCTCGTCCAGACTTATTTCACGGGCAGACACGGCACGGACAGCACCGCGTTTCCCCCAATAATTACATGTGTACCAGTTCGTTACCGTCATCTCTGTATTCCAGTGCAGGGGCATATCAGGTGCCGCGGCACGGACAGCCATTAAGACTGCTGGATCGCCGAATATGATCCGGTCAGCACCAGTCTGCTTAAGGAATGTGACATACTCTTCAAGCTCGTCCACTTTTTCATTATGGAAAATGGCGTTCATGGACACGTACACTTTCTTGCCTGCGGCATGTGCAAGCTCAATCGCCTTCTTGACATCATCACGATTGAACTCCCCTGCCAGCCTAAGGGCATAACGTTGTTCGCCAATGACGAAGGCGTCTGCTCCTGCATCGATGAGTTCTGTTATATGATTGACACTTTTTGGAGTCACGAGTAATTCAGGCTTTTTCATTTTTGTCACCTCTATGTTTACTTATGGCCACGCCATCTCCAATCGGCAAAATTACGGTATCGAAATGAGGATGGTCATGTAACCAGATGTTAAAGTCTCTGATTTTTTTGATGAGAGCTCGCTTTCGTCTCGTCATTTCCATTTCTTCAATATTTTCGGCAACCAAGCCTTTAAATAAAACATTATCCGTAATGATAATGCCAGCATCTGCAAGCATTGGTTCAAACAGTTCAAAGAACCGCTTGTATTGCCCTTTAGCTGCATCAACGAAGATGATATCAAACGGACCATGTTCCATGACTTTCGGTCCTGCTTCAAGGGCATCACCTTCAATGAGGGTAATCCTTTCGGACAGTCCAGCCTTCTCAAAGTTAGTTCTTGCCTGCTCAATACGGGCTTCATTCCGTTCAAGTGTAACGATTTGAGCCTCCGGAAGGGTCTCAGCCATTCTTATAGCCGAATAGCCAATGGCCGAACCTACCTCCAAAATCGCCTTAGGCTGATGAAGCCTTAAAATCTGAAGCAGCACCTCAATACCTTCCGGCTCCATGATCGGCACGCTATTCTCCATTGCAAAATCTTCCAACTCCTTAATCAAACCCGTACGCTCCGGAATTAAGGAATGAAGATATTGTTCTATTTTTCCGTTCAAAACGTTTCCTCCAATTATAAGAAAAACGAAAGCGCTTGGTCAGTACATGAAGAAATTGATCGGTCAAAAAAAGATTTCTCTTTAAATGCCTGCAATTTTTCACAAGGAGCTGAAACAAGTATGCTTGACGATCTACATTTCCTTATCTTTCAAAATAAAACCCGGCATTCGCCGAGTTACGTCACCGATAAAAATCGGATCTAAAATTCACTTGTACTATTCTATCATAAAAACAAGGGGAAAGTAATATCTCTCCCCCCTCAGTCGCTTTGCAATTTTTTTATTTATTTATTGGAAATATGCTCTGCCTTTTTGTTATTGTGGTCATCCAAGGTTTTGGAGTAAAGGACTTCCCCTTCAGGTGTTGCCAAAAAGTATAGGAAGTCCGTTTTCTCAGGTTTCAATACCGCATCGATCGAGGTCGTTCCGGCATTGGCAATCGGTCCTGGCGGCAGCCCCTTGTTCTTATACGTATTATACGGGGACTTCACCTCTAGGTCTTTGTAATACACCTTACTCTTATGTGAACCTTTTGCATACAGAACGGTCGGATCCGTTTGAAGCGGCATATCTTCCTTCATACGATTATAAAAGACGGAAGCTATCTTTCCGCGATCAACTTTTGCCGTGGCTTCTTCTTCGACAAGCGAAGCGAAAGTCAGCATCTGGTGTACGGAATAATCGTTTTTGTCCATCTGGGTCTCGTATGCCTGCAATGTCTCTTCCGTTTTCTTCAGCATCTCGGTGACTATGGATTCCAATGTCGGCTTTTCCTCATAAAAGTCATATGTAGCTGGGAAAAGGTACCCTTCAAGTGGATATAAAACCTTTTTATTTTCAATTTCCGACGTCAAAAGCTCCGGATATTTCTTTTGCATGGACTTTACGAATTTCTTATCATTCAATTCCTTAAAGACCTTTTTCGGATCTTCATCCGTCTTCACTGCAATGATATCGGCAATCTGGATAAGCTGCTTTCCTTCAGGAATCGTTATCTTCAATGCAGCTTCTTTCATGAGTTTCCCGGTTTTAATGCTTGTGACGATATCTTCGATTGGCATGGAAGGTGACAATTTATACTCACCTGCCTGAAAACCGGATTCATTTCGGAATTTAATATAATATTTGAATACGCGTGCGTCCTTGATTATACCCTGCTCTTCAAGCAGTGTTGAAATTTCGTTCACGGAAGATCCGATTGGGATTTTCACTTTCTTGATGGTGTCATCATCAGGATCGACTGGTTTCATGGCTGAGTTGATATATAAAAAGCCCACAAGACCAACTATCCCAATTAGTAAAATAAGCGAAGCTATCGTAATCATGATGATTTTACGCACAAGCCTGGCTTCTCCTTGCCGTTCTAACAATTTCATTCGGATATGTTCCTTTTTAGATAAATTTTTATCTTTTTCATCCATTTTCATTCCCCCTGCCAAACTCACACCAACTACAGAATGGTTTCTAGGTGATGCTTTCTTTAATTAAACTTTGCTTCGAACATTATACTAAAATCAACAAATAATTACATGGTTTTTGCAAAACTACATTGATTACTACTCTATTTATGGCAAAAATGCACTAGTTTTGTCAATATACAGATGTTATTTAATAGGAAAATAGTGACATAATTTTCTCATTAGCTTAAAAATGCCCTCAAATTTGTTCCCCTGCATGTGTAAGGAATTTCAGGCAATGACAGGAATATGCATGAAGGAATGCTATTATTAATTATAAGCTGAAGAAAGGTGTGAAGGAGTTGGATAATTCTTATTTTGTAGGTTGGGGGACATTGGCACTCATAAACGCCGGACTTGCTCAAGGTAAAAATAGAACGGCATTGAATTGGTTCCTGCTATCATTATTTTTGGGTCCGCTCGCTACTTTTATTCTTTTATTCGTAGAGAAAAGATAAAGGTTTACTGGTACATAAATGAAAAAAAACCGACCTTGATCGAGGTCGGTTTTTTCTATTCTTATTCTTCTTCAGCTTCTTCTTGGTCAAGGAATGTATTTAACATTTCTTCAACCAGATCCCATTCTTCTTCGGTTTCGATCGGTGTAAGTTCACCATCTTTATTATCTTCGCTTGGTACGAATGATGAAGCGTGGATTTCAATTTCTTCCTCTTCATCTTCTGCAGACATTGGATAATAAAGTACATAAGATTTGTTGAATTTATCTGAGTCAAATGTGAAAAGGATTTCGCAAAGCTGCTCGTTTCCGTTTTCATCTACTACTGTAATGTTGTTTTCGCCGTGTTCCATTTGTATTCACCTCATATTGAATTTGTTTGTCTGTCCAAGAAACCTTGCAGAATCATGACAGCTGCCATTTTATCAATGACTTTCTTGCGTTTGCTTCGGCTCACGTCCGCCTCAAGAAGAACACGTTCAGCCGCCATAGTTGTCAACCGTTCATCCCAGAGAAACACAGGCAGCTTGAATTTTTTTTCTAATCGTTTGGCGAAATCTTGACTGATCTCGCCTCGCGGTCCAACGGTTCCATTCATATTTTTAGGTAAACCTAGGACAATTTTAGAAATTTCATGCTCTTTTATTATTTCATTGAGACGTTTAAAGCCGAAGTCATTACCAGCTTCGTTAATTTTGATCGTTTCCAATCCTTGTGCAGTCCACCCCATCGCGTCACTCACGGCAACGCCGATGGTTTTTGAACCTAAATCAAGTCCCATTGTGCGCATTAGTATTCCTCTCGATGGTTCTTAAGATACGACTTAACCAATTCTTCGATGATTTCATCGCGTTCAAGCTTACGAATAATGTTTCGAGCATCCATATGGCGCGGGATATAGGCCGGGTCACCAGATAATAGATAACCGACAATCTGGTTGATCGGGTTATAACCTTTTTCCTGAAGTGCAACATACACTTGAGACAATACTTCTTGTACATCTCTTTCGAATGGTTCTTCAGGAAAATTAAATTTCATCGTTTTATCAAAGGAACTCATTAACATGCACCTCTCCTCAGCGTCCAGAATCCACTAATATCTACATTGTACAACACTTTCCATTGATTATGAAATCGATAAGACCCATTCTTCAACAAAATTAAGTGCTGCATCCAATTTTTCTGGGTCTTTTCCGCCGGCTTGGGCCATATCTGGACGTCCGCCGCCGCCTCCGCCGCAACGGGAAGCAACTTCTTTGATCAATTTACCTGCATGGAAACCGCGATCGATATAATCCTTGGTAACACCGGCAATCAAATTGACTTTATCATCTTGGGCCGATCCTAATACGATAATGACAGAATCGAGCTTTTGTTTCAAATCATCCGCCATGGCACGAAGGTTATTCATGTCGGTAGCTTGAACCTTTGCCACCAATACATTAACCCCATTTACGTCTTTTACGTTGGAAACAAGGCTTCCTGCTTCAATATTACTTAATTTTGCAGTCAGGCTTTCATTCTCACGATGAAGATCCTTCACTTCAGCCAAGACCGTTTCAATTCTTGACGGTACATCTTTCAAGTTCGTTTTCAATTTAGCAGCCGCGTCTTTTAAGACACCAATTTGATCAGTCATCAATGTGTATGCCCCTGCACCTGTTACCGCTTCTATCCGGCGAGTTCCCGCACCGATGCCGCTTTCTGAAACGATTTTGAACAAGCCGATTACCGCGGTATTCGGGACGTGAACGCCACCGCAAAGTTCAAGACTATAATCGCCTATTTGCACGACACGGACAATCTTGCCGTATTTTTCGCCGAACAGGGCCATTGCGCCCATCGCTTTGGCTTCTTCAATGTTTTTATAATCAGTGTTCACTTGAAGGCTCTGCCAAATCTTTTCATTCACAATCGTTTCGATCCGCTCAATCTCTTCCGCCGTTATCTGGCCAAAATGAGAGAAGTCGAAGCGAAGGCGCTCAGCTTGTACGAGTGAACCTGCCTGATTGACATGTGTACCTAGCACATCTTTCAACGCCTGATGCAGAAGATGTGTCGCTGTATGATTTTTCGTGATATGGATGCGATTTTCTTGATTCACCGCAGCAATGATATCAGAACCTGATGTTAAAGTGCCGGCAGCCACAGTTACACGGTGTAGATTTTGGCCATTTGGAGCTTTTTGAACATCATGGACATCCACCTTAACGGATTCATTAGCCATCGTTCCTTTATCAGCTATTTGACCACCGCTTTCCGCGTAGAAAGGAGTCTTGTTCAGTATCACCTGAACTTCCTCACCTTCTTGTGCGTCCGTTACAAGCTCGCCATTTTTAATGATGGCAGAAACTTTGGCTTCGACAGCAACTTGATCATAGCCGACAAACTCACTTTCAACTTTAATATCGCCTAATACCCCGCCTTGGATTTGCATGGAATCAACATCTTGACGCGCTGAACGGGCACGTTCGCGCTGTGCATCCATTTCTTTTTCAAATCCAGCCTGATCGACCGTCATGCCTTCTTCTTCTGCATATTCCTCCGTTAACTCGATAGGGAAGCCATATGTGTCATATAAACGGAATGCATCACTGCCCGGAATGGTTTTTCCGCCTTTTGCTTTTTCCTTTTTAATGACTTCAGAAAGGATGGCCAGCCCATCATTTAGAGTTTCATGGAAGCGTTCCTCTTCATTCTTGATTACTTTTGCAATGAACTCCTTATTGTTAAGAACTTCAGGGTAGAAGTCTTTCATGATTTCGCCAACGACCGTCACAAGCTCGAACATAAATGGACGATTGATGTTGATTTGCTTCGCATAACGAACCGCTCTGCGAAGCAAACGGCGTAATACATAACCGCGCCCTTCGTTGGATGGAAGAGCCCCGTCACCTACCGCAAAGGCTACCGTACGAATATGGTCGGCAATGACCTTGAATGCAACATCTTTTTCTGCATCGACACCATATTTCACATCAGAGATCTCTTCGACTGCCCGGATGATTGGCATGAATAAATCAGTATCATAGTTCGTCGCCACATCTTGAACGACGGAAGCCATACGTTCAAGTCCCATGCCCGTATCAATATTTTTCTTTGGAAGCGGTGTGTAAGAGCCGTCAGGATTATGGTTGTATTGAGAAAACACAAGATTCCAAACTTCTAGATGACGTTCATTTTCCCCGCCTGGATATAGTTCCGGGTCATTCGGATCATCTCCGTATGCTGGTCCGCGGTCATAGAAAATCTCTGTATTCGGGCCACTTGGACCCTCACCGATATCCCAGAAGTTTTCTTCCAGACGAATGATTCTTTCAGCAGGAACACCGATTTTTTTATTCCAGAGTTCGAATGCTTCATCATCTTCAGGATGGATGGTCACAGCTAATTTCTCTTTGTCGAACCCAATCCATTTTTCATCCGTCAAAAACTCCCAAGCCCATGTGATGGCTTCTTCTTTGAAGTATTCACCAATGGAAAAGTTACCGAGCATTTCGAAAAACGTATGATGACGTGCGGTTTTCCCCACGTTTTCAATATCGTTTGTACGGATGGCCTTCTGTGCATTTGTAATCCTTGGATTTTCGGGAATCACCCGTCCATCGAAATATTTCTTTAAAGTCGCAACCCCGGAATTTATCCAAAGCAATGATGGATCTTCATGAGGAACCAATGACGCACTTGGTTCGATGTTATGGCCTTTTTCACTAAAAAAATCTAAATACATTTGGCGGATTTGAGCACCAGTTAAATACTTCATATATATCCTCCTTTTAAATTATGTAATTTTGAGCACACAAAAAACTCCCATCCCAAAAACAGGGACGAGAGTTAACTCGCGGTACCACCCTGATTATGGACGCAGGGAAACCCCATGTCCATCACCTTCATAAAAGCCTTAACGCGGCATGACGGCAGGTATTAGCTGCTCTCAGGACTAGCTTTCTGCTGCTCTTCACCTTGCAGTCCCTTTCAGCCTAGGGGACCCCTCTCTTTTAGATGGACTTCAGCATACTTCATCCTTCAACGAATTATCTTATGTAATGGATTATATTCACAAGACTTTTATTTGTCAACAAGGGATGGCTTCTTTCTAAAGTGAACGCGGGCATGCAGTACAAAAACTTTCAACACAGCCAAAATGGGAATCGAAAGGACCATGCCCGTAATGCCGCCTATTTCACCACCGGCCAATAATGCAAGCATGATGAACAGCGGATGCATATGGAGGCTTTTACCGACTATTAGCGGCGACAGGATATTCCCCTCGAGGAATTGTAGTACAAGCACGATGGCCGCAATGATCAACACCATTTTCACTGACATTGTCGCGGCAATTATAACTGCAGGAATGGCCCCGATTATGGGCCCGAAATAGGGAATAACATTCGTTATTCCGATTATCGCCCCCAAAAGCAGCGGATATTGCATTCCGACTATCCAGAAAAGCAGCGAGGAAATTAAACCGATCACGACACAAACGATGATTTGTCCGCGAATATAGCCGCCAAGCGACGCATCCACATCACGAACGAATGCCCGTCCCTGCTTTCGCCATTTTTTCGGTGTCATATACCATGCCATTTTTTTTAATGCCGTGAAATCTTTCAGGATATAAAAAGCAATAAATGGAATCAACGCAATCAGTACGATGAAATCAATCATCTTCATCGCATACTCCATCGCCTTTTCGGGCATACGCTTCAGCCAGGCTTCAAAAAGGATGACGCCTTCTTCGAATCTTTCATGAATTCCGAACGGCCAGGCCGCCGTTTGATGATTGAGCTTATCTATCCGGCTCCTATACTGTTCAACCAGTTCCGGTACGCTTTCCGACAGCTCTCGAACCTGGCTGACCATTACTGGAATACCTTTATAAACAGCAAGGCCAGCCCCTCCGAAAAACAGCAAATAGATGATCGTAATTGAAAGCCATCGGCGCATCCCTTTATCATTTAAGTACTCCACTACAGGGTGCAACAAGTAACTGATGAACGCACCCACCAAAAAAGGCAGCAGTACTGTCACACAAACAGTAACGACAGGTCCCCACATGGGCTTAAGTTTCATAAAAATATAGATGACGAAAAATAAGAGCAATAAAAAACCCAGGCGATAAAACCACTTAAGACGAATACTCACAATTAAACACCTCCCGCTCATTTATTCTTCGAAAGGCGGAAGGTTTTCATACATAAAAAAGAGTGCCCTCATTAGCAGGACACCCCTTCCCATTAAAATAATGATTTTAATCTTTTACGTATTTTCTTCATATTCCGTTTGATCATCTTCGAGTTCATCAAGTCCGAACCCATATTCATTAGATTATTGCGTGAACGTCTAGCCATTGCCAACACCTCTTCCGTTAATTACATACTGAAGCGGCGGTCATTTTCATCAAACAAGTCGTCCAAGGAGCTTAAACTTCCATCTTCCTCGACCTGGTGCGTATTAATGATCCCTTCGGATAAGGTCATTTCAATAAAGCAATTCCAACAATAATATTGATTAACGCCAATCTTCCCAACATCTTTACTGCGGCAATTCGGACATTTTATTTCCAAAATGGACACCTCACTGTTCATAAACTGAAACAATGATGGTATCCTTCCCTAATGCAGGCGGCTGCTTTGATTCTATCACTGTCGACTCCGAGAAAAACCCATCCGTTGTTTCATACGCTATAATCGTGCCCATTTTTTCCTTGAAATATACATCCTGCAGTAAACCAAGCTCCTCACCCATTTCTGAAAAAAGCATGCGTCCCAATAATTCGTCCTTCGTGAAGCACATGGAATCCGCAGGCACTTTACCTAGGGCTGAATCCTGATGCATGATGAAGATCCCATCTGGACCGAACGAAGATATATCGTCCAGTTTTAAATGAAAAGCTCTTTTGAACAATGCCTGTTGATGAATGACCAAGCCTGTTACCTGACCCGAATCAGATATCGATAAATCGTGGACCGTGCCGACTCTTTCTCCTTTGGTTGTAAAAACCGGCATCCCTTTCAATAAAGAAAACGTCCGCAAGGTCATCCCGCCTTTCCGAACATTTTTATTATCTCTTTCATCATGAAAATAGATGTGCTGAAAGGTTTTCCATTGTTGATCAACCTTACGGATATCCAGTGACGGGTATAAAAAAAGACCGGTTTCCCAGTCACAAACTTTAGACAAAATCGATGAAAGTCGAAAAGTCAAAGGGAATTTCAAAAGGGGTTCGGAATGTTTTAATTCCGAACCCCTTTTGTCTCCAAACTGTGACCGATTTCCCGGTCAATCCCATCTTACCAGCCTCTGCTGGAACCACCGCCGCCGGAACTTCCGCCGCCGCCGCCCCGTGGACCGCTGCCGCCTCCACGGCCACCGCCACCTCCGCGACTGATGAACATCAAGAGGATATTGAGTAATATTTGAAGGAAAAACCCTTTAAAGAACTTGGCATCGATGATGAATACGATGATGACAACGATGATAATGAGAAAAATCTGTAAAGCTGATGGCCGAAAAGTTTCTGACTCGGGCTGAACCGATAGATCTTGATGAAACTCGTCACCTAAGTTATATTCTTCCGTGACATCGTTATATACGGCCTTATAGGTTTCAGTCAGGGCAAGATCGTATTTACCCGCCTTCAGCTCGGGGATTGCCACATTGTCCAAAATCTGTCCAGATCTTATGTCGGTAATGGCACCTTCCAAACCGTACCCCACTTCAATACGGATTTTCCGTTCTTCCTTAGCCAGAACGATGAGGACTCCATTGTTCTGTTCTGCATCACCAAGCTTGAATGACCTAAATGCCTGGACCGAGTACTCCTCAATCTCAGATCCTTCCAACGAATCAACCGTCAAAACGGAAATTTGTGCTTTTGTGGCATCATCCAACCTTTTCCCAAGCTCGATGAGTTCGGATTTTTCCTGATCATCCAGGACTCCGGCAAAGTCCTGGACATATATATCCCCAACTGGTTCAGGAATTTTAGGTTGTGCTGCGACTACGTTTGCTAAACTGAACGTGAGAATGAAAAATAGCGCAAACACAGCGAGTCTTTTCATTATTTATCGCTCCCAAAATCAACCTTTGGCGTTTCTTTTTCTTGATTGGTCACTTCAAAATATGGTTTGGCATCGAACCCGAAAGCACCTGCCATCATATTCTTTGGAAAGCGTTTAATCGTCTTATTATAGTTGGTAACTTCATCATTATAGTCTTTCCGTGCTACCGTCAAGCGATTTTCCGTCCCCTCCAAACTATCCATGAGACCCTTAAAGTTCTCATTGGCCTTTAGATCCGGATAGTTCTCGACAACCACTAAAAGACGGCTTAAAGCCCCACTCAATTCTTGGTCCGCATTAATAGCATCTTCAGTCGAATTGGCACCTGCCAACTTCGAGCGTGCATCGCTCACCGCTTTAATGGCTTCCGTTTCATGCGAAGCATAACCCTTCACCGTTTCGACAAGATTCGGAATCAAATCCGCTCTTCGTTTTAATTGATTATCCACCTGTGACCACTTATTGTCTACGTCTTCATTGGCACTTACAAGACCGTTGTAAGAAGTTGCCCCATAAATGACAAGTAAAACGACAACTACTATTCCTATTATCCAACCTTTTTTCATCCAAATCCCCCCTGCTCTTTCACATTCATATAAGTTATATTCTATATTATTTCTACCAAGACTATGATTTTCAAACAAAATTTATCAAAATAAGAACCAAACATTGATCATCAGCTACATAAAATCATAAGGCGTGACATCCTCCATCCCGATCATCGGGTCAGCATTCATGAAGACATCAAGATAACTTGCCTCGGGCGCTTGCACCTCTCCCTTTTCCACCGGCATATCTTCTTCACTCAAAATCTCCCGCAGCTTTTCACGCAAGGTCGTTTTCCGGCGCATCTCATCATTACGCTCTATTCCTAGACGGAATGCATCTTCTTCACCGCAAAGGATCAAGAAGTTTTTACTGCGAGTAATCGCCGTATACAATAAATTACGGCGGAGCATCCGATAATAACTTTTTACTACAGGTAAAATGACAATAGGGAACTCGCTTCCCTGCGACTTATGGATGGAGCAGCAATACGCATGCGTAATCTGGTTCAAGTCCTGTTTCGTGTATGTCACTTCGATTCCCTCGAACGATATGATTACTTTATCGACATGATCGGTATTTTCCTTAGCGAACAATATGGACACGATTTCACCCATATCGCCGTTAAAGACACCCTCCTCTGGCTGGTTCACCAGTTGAAGCACCTTATCTCCCGTTCTGTATATCACATCTCCGAATTTAATCTCCCGCCGCTTTTCATCCGCATTGCTATTGAACACTTCCTGAAGCATTTTATTCAGTGCATCAATCCCGGCAGGACCTCTATACATGGGAGCCAGCACCTGTATATCCTTGGCAGTGAAACCCTTCGTCCTGGCGTTCGCAACCACTTTCTCGATTACTTGAGCGATTTGCCCGGTCTGGCAGCGAATGAACGATCGATCTTCTTGCTGCTTCGTCACATCATCCGGAAGCTTTCCTTTTTTGATACCATGGGCTAATTCAATGATCGATGAGCCATCAGCTTGACGATAAATATGTTCCAGACTGACAGTAGGCACACAATTCGACGCAAGCAAATCCTTTAAAACCTGCCCAGGTCCAACCGATGGCAGTTGATCTTCATCACCTACCAATATCACTTGGACATTTTCCGGCAAAGCCTTAAACAATTGATTGGCCAGCCATGTATCCACCATGGAAACCTCATCGATGATCACGATCCGGCCATCCAGCTGATTATCCTCATCATGGGAAAAGCCTTCACTCCCGTTCCACCCCAGCAAACGGTGGATCGTAACAGCGGGGAGTCCAGTCGATTCGGCCATGCGTTTCGCTGCACGGCCAGTAGGGGCCGCAAGAACGAATGGAAATGGATCGCTTCCCTCTTTTTTATAATCATTAATGTCCATGGATACACCATGCAGCTCTGCAAATAGCTCAACAATCCCTTTGATCACCGTCGTCTTCCCAGTACCAGGTCCCCCCGTCAAGATCAACATAGGGGACTGCAGGGCTGTTTGTATCGCCTCTTTTTGAGCTGAGGCATAAGAAACATTTAGACGCTCTTCCAGCTTCCCAAGGGCCAGTAAAAATTCCGATTCCGGGAACTGGTCTTCATACTCGGTTTGTGCGAGCAGCCGCTTGATGTTCGTAACAATTCCCTTTTCAGAATAGTAAAGTGAAGGAGGATAAATCCGTTGATCCTCGACAACGATTTTCCCCTCTTCCGTTAATTCGATTATTTCCGAGGAAATGTTCGTGAACTCAATGCGATCCCGTTTATTTTCCTCGAGCAGGCGCTTGACAGCTTCCAAAAGCTGCTCGGCTTCTATGTAGATATTTCCGTCCTGAAGGCATTGTGTTTCAAGTGTATACAAGCACGCAGCCTTGATTCGGTCGGGATGGCTGCCGGAAATGCCAAGCTGATGCCCAAGCTCATCCGCCCGTCCAAAACCAATCCCTTCAATATCCTCTACGAGCTTATATGGATTTCCCTGAACCATCGAAATCGTATCCTGTTTATACAATTGATAAATCTTCATCGACAGCTGCGGACCGAAGCCATATTGATTCAGGGCAATCATTATCTGCTCCAGACCTTGATGCTCGACTAATGTATCATAGAGACCCTTTGCCTTTTCCCCGGATAGCTTCGGGATATTATCAAGTAACGAAGGCTGAGCCAGAATTTTGGAAATTGCCTTTTCCCCTAGTGTCTCAACAATGCTCTCGGCTGTTTTTTTCCCAATGCCTTTGAACAGGTCACCGGATAAATAACTGACGATGCCTTCCTTTGATTGGGGCAAATCCTTGCGAAAATGCTCTACATGAAATTGAAGGCCAAAACGCGGATGTTCCTTCATCGCCCCATAAAAAATATAGATCTCATCCTCATGCATCCTTGGAAAGTAACCTGTCACGACAGCTTCCTTCTCTTCATAATTCAGATTCGTTTCATGCACACGAATTCTTACAACCGAGTACATATTTTCTTCATTATGAAAGATCGTCACTAAATGACTTCCTTTCATGAACATTTTCTCTTCTGAAAACAAATCCAACGAATCTTGCTGGCTCAACGCTTCTCCCCACCTTTCCATGCAAATGCAGTCTATTTACTCAGCATTCATTTCTTCCATCAGTTTCTTACCGTGTGCAGCAAGCATATGGTCAGGCTGTGCTTCCAAAGCTTTATCAAAATAAGCCATCGCCGCCTGCGCATCCTCACGATACCCGGCAAACGCAACACCTAAATTATAATAAGCATCGGCATGGCCTGGATCCTGTTCAACCACTAAATTCAATTGCTTGATCAATTCATCATACAATTCCGCATTGGCAAGACATAGCGCATATTGGAATCTCGCATCAACGTCCTCAGGGCTCAGCTCTACCGTTCTCTGTAAATAAGGCATCGCCAATTTCGGCTGATCTAACGCCATCAATGTCAATCCAAGCATAAAGTAAGCATCGCTGTTCTCAAGACCCAAACGGATAGCCTTTTCAAACATATCCTTTGCTTCGATTAATTTAGTATCGGTTTCATAGTATAAGTTTCCTAATGAATAGTAAGCCGCAGCTGCATTTTCATCCAGCTCAATCGCCTTTTTGTAAAACTTGACCGCTTTATCCGTTTCACCCACGGCAGTCAATACATTCCCAAAGTTTATATAGGCAACAGGCTCATTCGGATTTTCCTCGATCGCCTCATTAAAAACTTTCGCCGCTTCTTCGTATTTTCCTTGCTGCATAAACTCAATTCCTTGTTGATTCTTATCCATAATCATTTCACACTCCATTTTTCATATTAAAAAGTATAGCATAAGCCATCGGTCGAATTCAGACAGCACACTCGCAATCCAAAAGAAGTCCCCAACCGCAAACACAGCTGGGGACATGCTTATTTTACCCTACGTAAGTCAGTTTTTCACCTTTTTTAAATACTTCATCAATCGTACCGCCACCCAGGCACACTTCACCATCATAGAATACGACTGCCTGTCCAGGTGTGATCGCGCGGACCGGCCCGTCAAAGATGACTTCGACACCGCCATTTTCCAGAACCTTCACCTTAACACCGCTATCCTCTTGTCGGTACCTGAACTTTGCCGTACAAGTAAATTCACCCGCAGGTATATGTTCCGCTACCCAGCTGACATTCACTGCACGAAGGGAATTGGAATACAGCACATCATTATCAAAGCCTTGACACACATATAAAACATTGCGCTTCAAGTCTTTTCCCGCAACAAACCAAGGTTCGCCGCTGCCGCCAATCCCTAGACCGTGACGCTGACCAATCGTGTAATACATCAAACCGTCATGCTTGCCCATGACGATGCCATCCATCGTGACCATATCACCGGGCTGTGCTGGAAGGTAATTGCTTAAAAACTCTTTGAAATTGCGTTCACCGATAAAACAAATGCCTGTTGAATCTTTTTTCGTTGCCGTAGCAAGACCCGCTTCTTTCGCAATCTCACGGACTTCCTTCTTATCAATGTGCCCAAGCGGAAACATGACTTTTTCCAATTGTTCCTGAGTAAGCTGGTTCAAGAAGTAGGTTTGATCCTTATTATTATCAATACCGCGAAGCATTTTGTATTCGCCATCCCGGTATTCTACCTGCGCGTAATGGCCTGTAGCCACATAATCAGCACCAAGGCTTACCGCATGCTCAAGGAATGCCTTGAACTTGATTTCCTTATTGCACATTACATCCGGATTCGGGGTGCGGCCCGCTTTATACTCATCCAAGAAATAAGTGAATACTTTATCCCAATATTGCTTTTCGAAATTTACCGCATAATAAGGGATGCCGATTTGATTACAAACAGCAATTACATCATTGTAATCTTCCGTTGCCGTACAGACTCCGTTTTCATCTGTATCATCCCAGTTCTTCATGAAAATCCCGACCACATCATAGCCTTGATTCTTCAAAAGCAGGGCTGACACAGAAGAATCCACGCCTCCTGACATACCCACGACGACGCGGGTATCCTGTGGTGCTTTATTCATTCTGTCACCTCATTTATTTAAAGAAAGAATTATCTTCCCACTAATCTTTTAACGATTTTCACGGTGGTTTCAGCAGCATGCCTGACTTCTTCTTCGGTGTTGTTCAAACCGAAGCTGAAACGAATCGAATTCTTCGTCCGCTCCGAATCTTTCCCGAACATCGCCACAAGAACATGCGACGGATCGATTGACCCTGCCGTACAAGCGGATCCACTCGATACCGCAACACCTGCCAAGTCCATATTAACGAGCATCGATTCCACATTCGTACCCGGGAAACTAACATTCAGCACATGTGGCAGCGATTGTTCCATAGATCCGTTAATTTCATATTGTACATCCGCCCCATCAAGGACGGCAAGCAATACGTCTTTAAATTGCTTGTATTGCTCCGTTTTCTTTTCCATCATACTTTGTGCAATTAAAACAGCTTCTGAAAAACCGGCAATGGCCGGCACACTCTCCGTACCCGCTCGGCGTTTGCGTTCTTGTTCCCCACCATATAAATGCGGATTCAGCTTCAAGCCTTCACGCATATATAGAAAGCCGATTCCTTTGGGACCGTTGATTTTATGCGCTGTTACACTCAGCAAATCCACACCCAATTCACGAACATCGATAGAGATCAAACCGTATGCCTGAACCGCGTCCGTGTGGAAAATGGCTTGATGACCTTTGAGCAATTGTCCAATTTCAGCAATCGGCTGGATCGTTCCGACTTCGTTGTTGCCAAACATGACCGAAACCAAAATTGTATCGTCCCGCAATGCCGCTTTTAAATCAGCAAGCGAAATAAGCCCCGCTTCATTCACAGGTAAATATGTGATTTCAAAGCCAGACTTCTCAAGGAATTGGCATGTATGCAAAACCGCATGATGCTCGATCTCCGTCGTTATGATGTGCTTTCCTTTTTCTTCATAAGCATTCGCAACACCAATGATCGCCGTATTATCCGCCTCGGTTCCGCCGCTCGTGAAAATGATTTCATTCCGCCCGGCACCGATGCTCTTTGCAATACTCGAACGCGCCTCATCTAAAACATGGCGAGCCTCCCGCCCGAAAGCATGAATGCTCGACGGATTACCAAAGTCATGGCTCATGACTGTCATCATTCTATCGATCACATTCGGATGCATCGGTGAAGTCGCAGCATGATCTAAATATATTCTGTCCACTTTATTGTCGCCTCCATTAAAAAACGCAAGCGCCTACATAATAGGCGCATTGCTGATCACTTAAATATAGTACATATAAGAATTGATTTCACCTGTATCCTTATAGTTTGCCAAATCCATAAGCGTCGTATTATCCAATACATCCTTCACAGCATCACGGATCCGGATCCAAAGCTGGCGCTTCACCGGCTCTTCATCCTCAATTCCTTCAACAGGGGTAATCGGTCCTTCCAATACACGAATGACATCACCCGAAGTAATCTCCTGAGGATCTTTAGACAATACATACCCGCCATACGCACCACGGACACTCTTCACCAATCCTGCATTACGCAGCGGCGCTATCAACTGCTCCAAATAATGCTCCGAGAGATTATGCGTCTGGGCAATCGATTTCAAACTTTTCGGGCCTTCTCCATAATGTTTAGCAAGCTCGATCATGATGGTTAAACCATATCGGCCTTTAGTAGATATCTTCATTCATATACACCTCATATTATTTATCCGTTTATAAATTCTGTTGAAATTATAGCATATTCCTACTAGAAATGCATTCACCCGCCCTTCATTTGTCAATTATCCAAATTGGAGAGGTAGGGAATAGACGGATTATCCAGCTCCAAGGACGAATTATTATCTATCAAGGACGAATTATCCCGCATTTAGGACAAATTAACTTCTTTGTAAGACAACGTACATTTTTTAAATGAAAGTTCTGTTCTTTGACACATTTCCTTTTACTAAAAAATACAGGAAACCTATCATTAATAGAGAATATTTCTATTATTACTATGATGATAAACGAATGTGAGATACCTTTAAAAGTACATATGATAGAAGCTCTAATGAGACGCTTACCACCTGATCATGCTTAGCAACCGATATTAACTCAGACATCAAAAAAACAAAGCTGGATATAGTGGGGAATATAGAGTCTTAACCTCTTTAAATGCCCTTCCTGAAAAAGAGTATCTATTTTTTCATGACTTCCGTCTAATTGGATCAACCTTCCCCTTCCAAATCGACATCCTTATTCTCAGTTCTTATTTTCTATTAATTATTGAAGTGAAAAACATGGCTGGTGAAATCTATTTCGACAACACATTCAATCAACTTATCCGCACAAATCCAGATGGAAGAACAGAAGCTTTTGATGATCCAATTCTGCAAGTGAACCGGCAGTGCCAGTTGAATGGTTAAAATTAAAAAAATCATCAATCTTCCAGTAGAAAACATTAGTCGTCAGCGCCAATTCATCAACTATAATACGAGCTTTAGAATAGAGATATTTATAGAAAAGTGATACGTAAAGATAGTATTCTTATAAAAATTGCAGAATTCAAAAAAAATATAAAAAGAAAATCCTTTCAACTAGAAATATGAAAAGAATATCTACTTTATTGCTCGACGAACAAACACCTTATATTCCAAATCTTTTAGAAAGCTATGGATCCTCTTACCGCCCTTCAAACCGGAGTATACTGCCATAAATGTTATGCATTTTCTATGGAGAGACGATTAAGAAAGTGGATTTGCCGTACATGTTTGCATTCTTCCCATGATGCCCACATCTCCGCTCTTCAGGATTATGTATTCCTCGTTAAACCTACCATTACCAACAGCGAATTCCGGCAATTCCTCCAACTCAAATTTCCATCCAGTGCAAAAAAGTTATTAACCTCATTAAAATTACATCATTCCGGCAACACCAAAGGAAGAGTTTACTTTTTACGTTCGATTATTGAGGAGAGGACAAATTAATTGGTGTGAAGGACGAATTATTTTCCCGAAGGACGAATATTTCCTGTGAAGGTCGAATTAGCTGTCAGAAGGGCGCATTAAATACTAATTCAACTGCATTCACAGCATAATCAGCGCATTTTCCCCATAAGTTGTGATACCTTATATTAAAAGGAGAGGTGCGCAATGAATATTAAACCGCTTGCTTTCCGGATGCGGCCTCGATCGATTGATGAGATCATCGGGCAGGAGCATCTGGTCGGTGAAGGGAAAATTATCGCAAGGATGGTGAAGGCCAAGCAGCTTTCATCCATGATTCTGTATGGTCCGCCGGGAATTGGCAAGACATCGATTGCAAGTGCGATTGCCGGAAGCACGAAGTTTGCTTTTCGGACGCTGAATGCAGTGACCAATAATAAAAAGGATATGGAAATCGTGGCAGCCGAGGCTAAGATGTCCGGTAAAGTGATTCTGCTGCTTGACGAGGTCCATCGCCTCGATAAAGCGAAACAGGATTTCCTATTGCCTTATCTCGAAAACGGGATGATTACCTTGATCGGTGCAACGACCAGCAATCCCTATCATGCAATCAATCCGGCTATCCGAAGCCGGTGCCAGATTTTCGAGCTCAAATCCTTGGAAACCAATGATATAACTACAGCTCTGGAACGGGCACTTCATGATGAAGAGCGGGGGCTTGGTGCGTATGAAACGGATGTCAGCTTTGATGCCCTTTCCCATTTCGCGACTGCTTCAAACGGAGATGTCCGCAGTGCCCTTAACGCTCTTGAGCTCGCCGTCATTTCCACCGAACCCGATGAGTCCGGAACGATTCATATAGATTTGCAAATTGCCGAGGAATGCATGCAGAAAAAAAGCTTCTCACATGACAGGGATGGAGATGCCCATTATGATGTCCTTTCGGCTTTTCAAAAATCAATTCGCGGAAGTGATGTGAATGCAGCCCTTCACTATTTGGGGCGCTTGATCGAAGCCGGCGATCTTGTCAGCATTGCCCGCCGCTTGGTAGTCATATCCTACGAAGACATAGGTCTTGCCAATCCTCAGGCTGGTCCCAGGGCCCTCGCTGCAGTCGAAGCCGCTGAACGGCTCGGATTTCCTGAAGCCCGGATTCCACTTGCCAACACAGTGGTCGAGTTATGCCTATCACCTAAATCGAACACAGCCTATGTCGCAATTGATGCAGCTCTGGCTGACATTCGCAGCGGCCATAGCGGAGATGTACCTGACCATCTTAAGGATGCCCATTACAAAGGGGCCACGGATCTCGGACGCGGCATCGGCTACCTTTATCCGCATGACTACGAGAGTGGCTGGGTGAAGCAGCAATACTTACCGGACAAACTGCGCCGCAAAAAATATTACAAACCGAAAAAGAGCGGGAAATTTGAACAAGCCCTGGCATCGGTCTATGAAAATATCGAGAAAAAGAAATAACTCCGGATCACTTCAGACCCGGAGTTTTTTTATTGGGGGAAATGAAAGCTTTTGACATGTCTCATATTGACAAAGTCCGCCTCCCCATGAGCATTCACCATCTCAATGATGCCATCTTTCACCGTACTGATCTTACCAATATTCTTCGGATGCATCCCTAAGTCGAGCACCACCAGTTTATTGGTTAGCTTTTTCATCTGTTCCTCCAATGTCCTGGCCCAGCTTAAAGATGAGACCTGTGCCAGTTGCTCTGATTTATTTAAACCGTAAGGGCCTTTTTCATCATTAGAAACCGAAAGCCACTTCAAATGATCCATCGAGATGAACATCGTTTTAAATACAGGCGAATAAAAGACGAAATAGTTATTCATGATTCCCACGATATAGCCATGAACCGAGTGTTTTTTCGTGAGCAGGATTTCAACGAACCTCCCCTTCGCATTCATCAACAATTTTCGGAACGATGTCTCTTCGATTTCCGGCTCTCCTCCCGACCCAAACTCCTCTTCGATCATTGGAAAGGAAAAATTCTTAATGTGCCGGAATGGAATGTAACGGTACACTTTTCCAGTATACAAGACGATGATGTCCGAGCTTGCTTCAATTAAACTCCCCGCTTCATGTATATTCCCTGCGAGCTCAAGTTCCATATACTGACCTATATGTTTTGATAACAAGCGTTGCTTCCTCCTTTCTATTGAAATCAATCAAACCAAAAAGTATGCTTTGTTCCAACTTGATACCAGGTTACCTGTCATTAGAATGGTTGCTTGGCCATTTTTTTGTCAGTTCCAATAGCATTTGACTGATAAAATCGTCATTAAAAAATTTTATAAAATGAAACATCTTCTATCATGGGCAAGAGCGGCATGTCCACTTTCCATAAGAAGGCACAACAACTCCATATTGGTTGCTGTACCTGTTGGGTATTTCTTTTACCGTGTGTTTTGAGATGTTGCTTTGATTAAGCTCTCAATCCATATTTGCTTGAACGCATTTACACGAGGACCTCGAAGTCTCCTTGAACCTCCATTTGATGAACTGCTTGAAGAGCTTTCATCTGAAGAACTGCTTGAAGAACTTTCATCTGATGAACTGCTTTCATCTGATGAACTGCTTTCATCCAACGAACTGCTTGAAGAGCTTTCGTACGAAGAACTGCTGCTTTCATCTGATGAACTGCTTGAAGAGCTTTCGTACGAAGAACTGCTGCTTTCATCTGATGAACTGCTGCTTTCGTCTGTTGAACCTCTTCTTTTGTCTGATGAACCTTTTCTTTTGTCTGATGAACTGCTGCTTTCGTCCGAAGAACTGCTGCTTTCATCTGACGAACTGCTGCTTTCATCTGATGAACTGCTTGAACTTCTTCCTTTTGCCGAGCCTCCATTTGCAGAGTTTTCACCTTCTGCTTCTTCGCCGCAATTTTCATTTACCTGCACAGTTATAACTACGAATTGGACATGATCCGTTGTCACATAAAATAATTCTTCATGATGAACAACGATAAGGTGTTTGTCAGTAACTTCCATCAGGATGCCCTCAACTTTATTAGGTCCTCCAGCACTGACGGATACCCAGTTGTGGACTAACCGCGATAGTAAGCCGTTAATTGTTTCTGTACCGTCACCAAATTCAGGCAATAACTCATTGTCCGCCAGCTCCAGCACTGTTACACTTTTAATATGGGAAATTGGGTATAGTACAAGCCCGTCTTTCTCACTGGATAAAACTAGAAATTCCTCTTTTACATCTACAACCCGGCCAACTTTTGATGCCGGACCGCCGCCATTCACTTGAATGCAGCTAGATTGAAGTGATTCCAGCATACCTAAAAAATTTGCTGAATATACTGTTTCTTCTTCGTTGATCGCACATAAATCAAGTTGAGATTTTTTCGCATTCCCCACAACGATTTTCAAATGCTCGATGGCGAAATATACGAGTTGATTTTGTTCTGTTTGAATCACGATATAATCGCTCTGCACTGCTAAAAGCTTGCCTTCTCTAGATTCAGGCCCGCCTTTAAACACCCTCACAAATTTCCCTGTTAAAGCTTCAAGGTAAGGTAAACCAACAGTCTCTTCCATTTTTCCTTTAGCCTCCAATAGTTATTTATACTTTAGTGATATCCGTACTGCATATATATGCGCCTTCTTTCTAATACGGACTCTGCTAATCACCCATTTTGTAGTAAATCGTCGTACGCCTAGAAAATTGTTATGAAAAAAACTTTTTCCATTCTATTCAACTATTAAAAAGGGCCTTACTTTTTTAATAAAAAAAACTCCGGAATTTTTCCCGGAGTTACTTCATCATTTTACTTATTGAAAATGGCCAAACGGGCACATACAGCCTGCCTGATTTTCTTCTTACTTATTGGACAATTCCATCATTACTCCTTGGCTACTGCTTTAGCCACACGCTTCCTTTTACACTGGATAACGGCAAATGTATCAGAATTGAAAAGGATCCTTGGAAGCAGCCACTAGCTCTTTTTACTGCCTACCATTTGCATACAATTCCCTAAAAAACGTGAAAGTCTGCTCGTATGTCCTGAAAAAAGAAAACTCCAAATGAAAATTCGGAGCATGACATTTACCTATGATTTTCCTTTAGCCATCCGATTACCGATTTCCCACCGGTTTCGCGGAGGTCCTCAGCTACTTCCTTTCCTATGGCTTTACCATCCTTGATCACGATCACCTCATCAAGGATTTTCTCGATTTCCTCGATTTCATGAGTGGCCATGATAACCATTTGTCTTTCAAAATCGATATGAGACAGCAAACTCCGGACTATCGATTCCCGGACCATAACGTCCAACCCTGAGAATGGTTCATCCAATAACACGACTGGCGCCTCCCGAGACAGGGCCAGCACTAATTTCAGCCTTCCCCGATTCCCCTTCGACATTGTACGGACCTTCTTCCGGACATCCAATTTCATGAATGCCAGCATTTCAATTGCCTTATCCAGATTAAAATCAGCAAATTGCGATGCATAAAAATCAATATAATGACCTGCCGTAAAATGGCTATAGAAAAAATCAAGCTCTGTCATATAAGAAACAACAGAAGCCGTCCTCCTGCTTACCGGCACCCTATCAACCGTCACTTCTCCATGATCCGGTTTCGCGAGACCGGCAATAAGTTTGAGCAAGGTTGACTTACCGCTGCCATTGGCCCCCAACACCCCATATATCTTCCCCATTTCAAACGTGAGTGAAACACCATCCAGGGCAGTAATACTACCATACTTTTTCGTTACATCATGCAGCTCAACCGTCATTTTGCATCCCCCTGCTTCTTCAGAAATTGCTGTACCGCTGTCAGCATTTCTTCTCTCGACAAGCCGATTTCTTTCATATTTTCAACGAATGTCTCGATAACTTCCGTTTGAATCCGGTTACGCAATGATGCAATCAGCACCGGATCATTTTTAACGAATGTACCTTGCCCCCGTCTCGTCTCCACAATTCCATCCCTCTCAATCTCGGTATAAGTACGCTGGATCGTATTCGGATTGACACCCATTTCGACAGCCATTTCGCGGACCGATGGCAGCTTATCTCCACTCTTTACCTCACCCCGTACAATTGAATAACAAATTCGATCGGCAACCTGCAAATAAATCGGTTTTGAAGCATGAAAATCCTCTGACATCCTCTACACCTCAACCTTTCGATCCAAGAGCCAACATGAAGCGAGGAACAATATCACTAATGCGATAACATCCAATCCACTTGTCAAAAGCGAAATATTCCCTCTACTTTCTATAAAAAACTCAAACTTGGCTTGAGACAAGCTAAACGACGAACCGTTAAAAGCAGGTACAGCCCATAGCTCATCCAGTTTCTTATATATCTTGGTATTCCCAACCCAATTTTTTACCAAAACCATTCCTATAAACAGAAGCGACACTATCAGCCAACGAATATTTTTAATAAGCTGAATCCTTGCGAGTGCATGATACACTACCCATAAAAACATCATTAGCACGGCAATGACAATACTGATCGCCGTCATAACCCCGCCTATCTGTAGCAAGCCTCCTAATTCCGAAATATTTTCCATCTGAAAGTCTGGCTGAAAATAACTGGTCGGAACCCTAAAAGCCACAAAAACTAAACAGCAGGCAAATAAAATTGAAACCACCTGAAACAGCACACTTGACAATAATTTACTTCCAAGCAGCATCGCCGCAGACTGGGGATTATGAATCCACAACTGCGTCTTCCCCTCATAATTCAAACATCCAAAAATCAAAGAGAACATAAAAAATGGTTGTAAGAACATGATTACCCCTGTGCACAAATAAAAAAGACCCGCAACTTCCAAATACCTGGATACTAAAAAAACAATAAACACTAAGCCAAGCTGCGCAACCAATAGCCAAAGAAGTGTGGATTTCCCGATCAGCCACTCCTTCTGCATTAAACCTTTAAACGAATTCAACTTCCCAACCCCCTCATTATTGTTCTAGTTACATAGTACACAACTACACTGATATATGTCAAAAGTATTATAAAATAACAAAATATACTATTCTTTTATAGTGAATTTAAATATAATAGATGAAGTGGTTACAAAAAGAGGAAGGAAGTAAAATATGAGACATGAAAAAAAGACGAAAAAGAAACGGACATGGCTGAAGGTAGTTGGTATAATTGTCCTACTTTTCATATTAGCAGGGGGAGCGTTTGCCTACTCCGTATGGAATGCTCTAACTAAAACCGTTGACTCCATGCATACACCCATAGACCGTGACACGGATAAACGAACAAAAGACCTAGCACTATCGGATCAGGAGCCCTTCTCGATGCTCATGCTCGGTGTCGATGAACGTGATGGCGACAAAGGCCGTTCAGATACAATGATCGTCTTGACGGTCAATCCACAAAAGAAGTCAGTCAAAATGCTAAGCATTCCGCGTGATACACGGACCGAGATCGTCGGTCATGGTACAAAGGATAAAATCAACCATGCGTTTGCCTTTGGCGGCGCGAAGATGTCCATGGATACTGTTGAAAACTTTCTTGATATCCCGATCGACTATTATATGAAGATCAATATGGAAGGATTTAAGGATATCGTTGACGCAGTCGGCGGAGTGACTGTTCAAAACGATTTGGACTTCACCTCCGATGGCATTCATTTTGCGAAAGGTTCGCATACTCTTAATGGGAAAGAAGCCTTAGCCTACTCACGAATGAGGCATGATGATCCGAATGGTGATTTTGGCCGTCAGTCCAGACAACGTTCCATCATTGAGGCTGTCATCAGGGAGGGTGCGAGCGTTTCCTCTCTGACGAAATACAATGATGTCTTCGACGCACTAGGTAATAATATCCAGACGAATTTGACGTTTGATGACATGATGGACATCCAAAAGAACTACAGAGACGCTAGCAAAAGCATTACCGAATCATCCATAAATGGCAACGGAACGAAAATCGACGGAATCTACTACTATATTGTGTCGGATGAGGAAAAAGAAAAGGTTCAATCCGAATTAAAAGAACAATTATCCATCAAATAAGAAAAAATGAAAAAGCTGTCCGGGCCTGCATCCCGACGGCTTTTTCATTTTCCCCGTCCAATAATCTGACAAAAAACGAACACCAATTGTAGAGATTTGTTGGAATTTTTGTTGTTTATTGGGCATGGAAAAACGGTATAATCTAGTAGGAGCTGATAATTACATCTTCCCCTTGCCCCTATCATTACTTGACACTATTATTCTTTGGACCCGGAATTCCATCAACCATCATTCACCAACCATAATAAATAATCCTAAACAAAAGGAGTCGATTTAAATGAAAATCAAAGCAGGCAGCTGGGCTATGCTGAGCACACAGGACAAAATGTTTATTCTGAAAGCCATCAGTGATCGCTCAAGAATGAAATATGTTTCATGATAAGTAGATCTATTGGAATCATTACAAGAGAGCATCGCCTCTCCCTTTTCACTAAAACGAACTTGAGCCTGAAAAAGGAGAGGAATCTATTCAAACTGATAATCCCATAACAAACGCCATTCGCCTTTTTCTTTTACGACATAGCATTCCTGTTCCAATTTAAACACCCCAAAGCGAGAATTGAAGACCTGTGTAACTGGAATTTTAAAGGCCGTTTTATGCACCCTTCCACCCTTATCCAGACTCCAGTTCTTCACTTTCTTAATTCGGCCTATATCATACTGAAAGGTCTCCACATCCATATGCTGTAAAAACACATGGGAGCGATTTTGTACATAATCTGCCCGATTCGGAAACCGCAGCTTCATTTCAGAACTTAACAAATCCCAGGACTTCCCGAACTCCGCTTCACTTTCATACTCATAAAAATCTTCCACAACGCTTTTTGAACCGCTCGGCCAAAGAAAAATGATACAAACCCCTGCTGCTAAAGCCAGGAGAATAATCGCCAATGCTCCCAGTTGAACCTTATTTTGTCTCCTCACTCATCAATCACCCTCACAGGTTATCATTTATTTATATATATAAGGGATAACGATAAAAAAGAAGCATGTTGTTGTAATCCCTTTATGCGGTCGAAATCCCTCTAACTTCGGCATGTTACTTTCGCTCATGTGGATTCATTCCAAATGGGCCTTTCTTTAGAAAATTGCAATGGCAGAATAAATGAGTAATAAACACATTATCGTATTTTGCAAATATCTTCTTAAATGCAGAACCAAATAAAGCCCAGAATAATAATGCTGTGCAGCCTATCAGGATTGTTAAAGACATATAAAAGAGCGTAGCTACATTTGAATTATTCTAAGGAAGAATGAAAAGTTGACATTGCCGTCAAGAGACGGCAATTTTCAACTCTCCACTTACTTTGTTATGACTTTTCATCTGGGATATTCGATTATACGTAAATAACAATTCATCAGCCAATAGAATAAAAAGATTTTCATCCTAAAAAACACGAAAAGCAGTGCGATTTCACTTGCGAAATCCACTGCTTTTATACTTGTTTTTATTCATTTTTTCCTGTGCGGGCACTCCAAAAGAAAAGCATATTGTTAGAAGTTTATGTGAAATGATTTCTTCAGATTCTAGGACTTCTCCATCGATAAAAGATAAGAAAAAAGAAAATTCCCAGCAAACCGCCAAACGTGTCCAGCATGACATCCTGCCACAAGGGAGTTCGTCCACCCGTTAGTTTTTGATGCAGCTCGTCCGCACTCGCATAAAAAAGGACGCATAAAAAAGCGCCTGAAAACGAAAGAACAGGATTCTTCACAAAACGGCGCCAAACACCATATGTCAATAATCCAAACACAAAAAAGATAAAAAGATGGGCACCCTTCCGAAGGAAAAACTCCAGAAAACCGTTCACTCCAGCTGTTTGGACACTTACTTCAACACCACCATACATGAATGAAATGCCGCTTAATCTATCATACCAATACGGCGTATTGAACTGTGCTAATAAAGGGGAAATGCTTTGCTCCTCATACGTTTGCGAGGAAAAAAAGAAGATGACCATCGCCCATAAAACGAGCAAACCCGGGACGAAATATCTACGGATCATATACTATCAGGTTCTTCCATGATCCCGCTTAATTTCTCCTTAATCTCCTCCACAAGTTCATTTACAGTAACATCCTGCCCAGACTCTCCTTTGGCAAAAGTGTCTTTTAAAACATCAAAAAAATCCATTTGAATTTTCCACTCCAATATAATTGAGCCACCATTTCATACTGTTGTCCTAATCCTTTTTTTCAAAAATAAGGAATATAGCTCTTTTATTTGATAATCACATATAAATTGGTGATTGGCAAGCGGAATGAATCTACAAAAGGGTAAAATCTGAATTTTTAAAGAAATATTAAAAGATATGATCACAAAAAGTTCATAACTGACGGAATATCAAAATCATCAGTTGAATATATGTAGTTCATTTGGTGTAAAAGCCAAATGAAAAAGAAACAAAAAGGACCGATTCCTCAGCCCATTCGACACCCTCTATCATGATTGCCCCATTAAATAAGTCATCAATGAAATCAATACTAAAGTAATGGTAATATAAGTCCCAATAAAAATCTTCTTGCTTCTTTGTTTCTTTTCATAAACTTCCTCGAACGTAATGAATTTGTTTTTTGTCATCAAATAATCTCCTTTTATTTTGATGGCAGCTATCTGACATCGCCTGCCGCGAAGTCCCTTTGCTTGATCTTTATAGTTATATCGGCACATACCCGAAAACATTTAGGTATTATTCACTATTTTTTTGTAGGTTATTTTTCGTAAAACTATAGAAGGTTAGGTGAACTTAAAATTCCTATTTATCCCTTAGAGGATCCACAAAAAAAGAAGACTGTATATCAGCCTTCCCTAAAGTAAATATTGCTAATCCCATGATTTACTGTTTTACTCTAGATTTATTTGTTACGATGAAGTCACGCACATCTTCAATGGATAATCCTGAGTTTTTCGCCTCCAACATTAAATAAACCCATTCTTCTAATTCATTGTTTGCTTTCATGAAAATTCCCGCCTAATTTGTGGTAACACAGCCGTCTTAGCATAGCCTTAGACCTGTAATTTTGCGTCCCTACTTTTCAATAGGTTTGCTTTTCTCAAGAATATTTAACATTTAATTTTCCCATTTAGTTTCATGGCGTGCAATTCTACTTTTTTAAGAAGTCGACACCCCATTATATTTTTTCTAAGCCTTTAATACTATATTCATGTTAATTATACTTTAAAACTAAAGTATTAATCATTAATAATTTTCGTTAATTTCTGCCATCATTCTACAAAATCCTTCAAAGAAATTGTCTTAAAACTAGGTATATTGGGAAATTCCGATCAATCATAAACAAGCTGAACTGCCATTAAAAAAATGCATTAATTTAACTTTCTTCGACGTTTATTAAAAACTTTCATAAAAATACTTCCTTCATCTGTTTTAAAAAACTTAACTCCAACTAATTTTAAAGGTGTCCATATTTCTCTCATTTGGTATAAAGGCATTAAAATTCATCCTTTCTATAACTCATTAATTGAGCTTTTGCTTTTAATAAATGATAGGTATATATATTTAAAAGTAGAATTTATTATTTTACATTTTTCATTACTTTAATCCTTCAAACTTCCAACCTTTAACGAACACATTGTTCTTTATAACGAATATTCAGATTGAACTTACCATCTTTACATTATTATGTCAATCAGCATTATTGGTTCTATTTGATTATCTAATTTGTATCCCTCTTAGGACGAATTAGCATCAGCAGCTTGAATGTTTCCTCTTTAATCCATAACTGCTGGATGATCCGCAAAATCCATCCCTTAAGTGAATTAAGGGTGATAGGAACAGTGTTTATCCTCCTGGACAAAAGTCCGAAATCCCTTTTTCATAATCTGAAACTTCGATTTAACTTAACCATGATGTGTTCCTTCTTTCAAATACTCTCCTTAATTATTAAATACTAATAGTACGCCCATTAAACATTTAATAATTGAAAGTTAGGATAATATGGTTTAACTTTTACTTTTTTTGTCTAATTTTGTCTGTTTTATAGAACTATATATACTTTATTAAGAACAAATGCTATATTATAAAAAAAATGGTTGGAGGAGGATATGACTAGTAGATATGAGGAATTCGACTCATTAAGGGGTTTAGCAGCTCTCATTGTGTTAATCGGGCATTATTTGATGGTTTACCCTGCCTATGCAAATTATAAATACGACTCAAACAGTCCCTATATGATTTATTTGTTCAAGGAAACTCCTCTACGCCTTTTTTTCAGTAGTGGAAATGAATCTGTCATTCTATTTTTTGTATTGAGTGGTTTTGTTTTGTATTTATCAGTTACTAGTGCTAAATTCCGCTATTCTACATATCTAATAAAACGAGTGTTTCGAATTTATATACCATATCTAGTGGCAATAAGCTTGGCTATATTGGCGAAAAGACTTTTAAGCCATATTGATTTACCCTTTATCACTGACTGGTTTAGTAAATCTTGGACAGCTCTTGACACTCCTTCCTTATTAATAGAACATCTTTTGTTTATTGGTCAGTTCAATACAGACGCCTATAACAATGTAATATGGTCACTTGTCCACGAAATGAGAATTTCAATTGTATTCCCTGTACTGGTACTTTTATTTATACGAAGAAAGCTCAAATATTCATTATTATGGCTTTTTGTTTTAATTTTTTCTTCGACTGTGTGTTTATATTTATTTGGTTCTAGTGTGGATATAACCAGCATTATTCTAAGTTTCCATTATAGTACTCTTTTTTTAATGGGAGCTATGTTAGCAAAATATCGGCATACACTCTTTGCCTATACCTTTAAAATGAAAAAAACTGTAAAAACCTCATTGCTGATGTGGGCGATTATCTGTTTTATGTACGAAGGTATTATTGGCGAAGTGGATTTTTTAAACAATTATATTTTCAGGGACTATGTGGTCTCGTGCGGTGTTTGCATCTTTATCACCATGAGCGTATCTTCGCAAACAGTTTCAACTCTCTTAAGGTCTAGAATGCTAACTTTTCTAGGGAAAATTTCATATAGCTTATATTTGTATCATCTCATATCCTTATTCTCATTCATGTACCTATTCTATAACAAGCTGCCTACCGGTTTAATATTGGTTTTTTCATTTTTCTTTTCTTTTTTACTCTCTTCAGTAGCCTATCTATTCGTGGAAAAACCATGCATGAGCCTCGGATCGTATTTCACGAGAAACAAACAAGGAACAGAAATATCCAATGTTCCAATAGTACTAAAGCGCAAAATAGGATAATTGCTCACATTCTATTACTGCCGTATTGCAAAATATAATTATTCTCTTCAAGTTTTAAACGTATTCTTACTTATCTCTAAAAAAGTGGTGAAATCGATGAATGAAAAAGTGAAAATAAAAGACTTTATACGAATCTTAAAAAAGCGAATATTTATCATAATACTTTCTGCATTTTGCATTACTGGTTTCATTATTTTTTCGTCCATGTACCTTATGAAGCCAACTTATCAGTACTCAACTCAAGTCCTGGCAGGATCTTTGAGCATGGACGAAAAGGACGCTTCGATGAATAAAGTTCAAGAGAATAGACAACTGGCTCTTTCCTATATGGACATCATTAAAAGTCCTCAAATCATGATAGGGGTTAAAGAGGAATTGCATCTTAAGACTTCAAGTTATGACTTACTTAAGCAAGTTTCCATTACCAATAGAGATAATTCACAAATTATTACGATTACCGTCAAGGATTCGAATCCTGATTCCGCTAAAGATATCGCCCAGACTGTCGCAAGGCATTCCATCTCTACATTTAAAGACATTACCAACGTTAAACAGCTTAGCATTCTCACTGATAATGAAATGGGACAAGCAGAACTGCTTTTCCCCAAGCCCAAATTCATTATAGCCATTTCAATCGTTTTAGGCTTTTTCGCTGGAATAGGTTTAGCACTTCTTAGAGAACACTTTGATGATTCGACCTATTCCGATCGGGAACTTGAACTGCTCGGGATTCCATTATTAGGAAGGTTGGATTTAAATACAACATGGAAAAACAGAAAACGCAAAACAACTTATAAAACCTTACCTTCCACAAAACGGGGTGAATATAGTGAGTATTAAATTCACAAGGAAACAATCCTTTTACCTAAATGAAACCAATAAAGAGCAATTTTACTCAATATGTAACAATATCGAGTCCAATCTTCAAAAAGACGAGTCAATATTAATGATTACATCCATTTCACAATCACAGAATATTGCCAATGCCACCGCGTACTTAGCACTTGCCTTTTCTGAGCAACGTAAACGGGTGCTGGTAGTGGATGCCAACCTGCGTCAACCTTCGCTGCATCAAGTGTTTAATATCGATAATTCATTCGGTTTGACCAACTTGCTTTTAAATGAGAAGCCCGATATTAACGATCATGCTATACATATAAAGGGACAACTATTCTGTATACCTACAAGCGAAGTCATTTATGAACCAGCAACATTATTAACATTAGAGACCCTCCCCACTCTGATTAAAGAGTGGAAAAAGAGTTTTGATATCATTTTATTTCATACATCAGATAGTTTAAATAAACCTGATGCAAATATCGTTGCTAAATATTGTGATGGCATAATTTTAGCGATACAAGAAGGAAGAGATAAGTTAGAGAAAATTGCAAGTGTAAAAATGCAATTTGATAGGGCAAACCTTGAAATTTCAGGATCAATGATCATTTCATAAATCAGGGAGGATAACCAGTGGATTCGAAAGCCAGAGTCGATAGGCAGGAAGAAATCCTGATAAAACCACTATCGACATCATCTTATTTTAATCTAAAGCGCACTATGGATTTTATCATCTCGTTTTTTTTGCTGATACTTTCAGCACCTATATTATTCTTATTTTGCATTCTTATCCCTATTGATTCAACTGGCTCCCCTTTTTTTTATCAACAAAGATTGGGCCTGGATGGGAGGCCTTTCAATATGATTAAACTGCGTTCCATGGGCATCGATGCCGAAAAAAATGGACCTAAGTGGGCAAGTGAAAATGATTCTAGAGTTACCAGAATAGGAGTATTTATACGAAAAACACGCATTGATGAACTCCCTCAGCTCATTAATGTTTTAAAAGGGGAAATGTCGCTCATCGGTCCAAGACCTGAAAGAGAATATTTCTATAAAGAATTCGAAATGTTTTTGCCTGGCTTTAAAAAACGTTTATATGTGAAACCTGGAATTACTGGGTGGGCACAAGTAAATGGGGGGTATGATTTAACACCAAAAGAAAAACTGAATTTCGACCTATATTATATTCAACACCGCTCACTTGCTATGGAAATCAAGATTTTGTTCCGAACATTGACCATAGTATTTACTGGTAACGGAGCTAGATAATCTAAAAAAGGGGTAGTGAAAAATGAATAAAGTGCTAGTAACTGGGGGCTTTGGATTTATTGGCTCTCATATTGTCGATACATTAATCCGTAATAATTATGAAGTAGCTATATATGATAACCTATCTACCGGAACGATGAAGAATGTCCATGCCAAAGTCACTCCCTTCTTTGGAAATGTTGAAGATGAAGCCCTGCTCGATAATGCAATGGAGACATTTAGGCCTGACTATGTCATTCATCAAGCTGCACAAGTTAGTGTACAAAAATCCATTTCGGACATTACGAATGATGCACGGATCAATATCTTGGGAACGATAAACATCGCTAAGCTCTCTCACAAGTATGCCGTAAAAAAGATAGTGTTTGCCTCATCTGCGGCTGTATATGGAAATGCTGATGTCATGCCAATTACCTTATCACATCTTACTTCTCCGTTATCACCCTATGGTGCATCAAAAAAAACGGCAGAGGATTATCTAAAGCTTGCAAAAGAATTATACGATTTAAATTATGTAAATCTTCGATATAGTAATGTATATGGACCAAGACAGACAGCAAGTGGTGAAGGCGGTGTTATATCGATCTTCACTAATCTTGTCATAAATAATGAGCGGCCCGTTATTTATGGGGACGGCACTCAAACGAGGGATTTCATCTATGTTAAAGATGTAGCTGATGCCAACCTGAAAGCGTTGGAATCAGAAGGAAGCGGCACCTACAATATCTCATCAACGACCAGTACAAGCATCAATCAATTATTCTCGATTATTCAATCATTTGGCACCCATGATTTATCTCCTATTTATCAGCCAGCGAAAAATGGGGATATCAAAGAAAGTTTACTCTGTAATAAAACGACGACCCAAAAATTGGGTTGGCAACCCGCTCATTCACTTGAAAAGGGCCTTGCGAGCACATATGAATATTATTTAAATCAAAATCACTCTTCTTTAACCGCAAAGGCACTTCATTCACCTGCACCACTACTCAAGTCAACGACTTTATCGTCATAAAATCGGGAGCCAAAAAAAAGTGAATACAAAGAAGAACTCTATTTTAAAAAATATTATCCATTTATTTTACAGTACAATTCTATCTAATGTCCTTAATGCGGCCACTCTCATTCTATTAGCTAATTATTTTAACTCAAAGAACTATGGGATTTTTAGTGTGGCACTTGCTCTTGCCATGGTCATGAACTTTTTTACGGACCTCGGGGTAAGTAATACTTTCCTGAGGGAAGGATCGAAGAAGGAACACTTAGGGAAGGTATTTTCTTCTTATATTAAAATTCGGATTGTTTGCTCCCTTTTAACCTTTTTTGTTTTCTTTGCAGGCATACATATTTTTTATAAAGAACAACAAATTCTTAATATGATCTACAGCCTAATGATCCCCATGGTCATTGGCCTGGCGATGCAGAGTATTGGAATAACCTATTTTCAATTAACTGAAAGGATGCAATTCATCGCATCAATAAAAATCTTCTCATCCGTTGCTTTAATCATCTCAACCACGGTGAGTATGGGCTTAAAAGTGGATGTCCATTCAGCAGCCTTCTTATATGGATTTTCTTATTTGGCCGGAGGACTTTACAGCCTTTATCTACTACTGAAAAAAGCGGAAATAAAATGGAAATCCCCTTTTGAAAAACAATTATTAACAAATCTTAGTCCGTTTTTAATCAGTGGGTTATTTATCATGCTAACCCCGCAATTGGGACCATTGGTGTTAGAAAAAACACTGCCTTTAGCGCTTGTCGGTCTCTTTGCTGTAGCCTACCGGATTCCTTCTGCTTTATACCAAATACCAGGGGTCATTGCAGGCGCTTTTTTTCCGCTTTTATTTAAGCGATACAACCAAGGCGAACTTACAGAACACACTAGATTGAATATCCTGCAAATGAAAATCATGTCCTTTATCGGCATGTGCATGACTATATCCCTGTTCTACTTGGCTATATATCTCGTCACCCTTTTATTCGGAGCCGAATGGGGATCTGCGGTTCAGCCTTTAAAAATACTGGCCTTTATAATCGTTCTGCAAGGCTTTAACATTGCGATTGCTGACGGTCTCACGACAAGGGGATTACAGAACCGGCGTACAATGGTCCAGTTTATGACCATCACCGTCGGTTTGGTTTCCTTCTACTTTCTTAGTGTCAACTATGCAGTGGCTGGTTCAGCTTTTGCCGTCCTATCGATGGAAATCGTATCATTCATTGGCTATGTCGCTGCGAATCCAGAAAAAAGAACGGTATTTTTCAAGGTCATCCTGCCGTATGGTTCTTTCTTTTCCATTAGTTTCATCCTAATGCACAACTTATTATCCAAGTATCCTTTCATAGCCATGATTTCTACCATCATTTTAGTCACTGGTCTAATGTTGATATTCGATAAGGACATCAAGCAACTAATCTTAGAATTACTTAAAAAGAAAAATGACACCAAACATTTACAAGATGGGAGACAAAAAGAGAATGGAAAGATTGCTAATTAATAAGAACACCTCTATGTGGTCGGTCTTTCTCTTGTTATTTTTTATTACACTCAGTAAATATAATATATCCATTGGTTTTTCATTAAAAATTTACATGATTTTTCTAGCCATTTTCTTCTGCATTCATTTTCGGGATTTTCATTTCCATACCCTTTACCATTATGAAATCCTATTGCTTTTATTTTATTTTACCTATTGTCTGAGCGGTGCTTTTTCCCAATACCCTGAATCGAGCATTCGGGTCATCCTAGGTGTGATACTCGTACTTGGCTGTTATTTCATCATGAGATATGTACTGGAGTTAACAACCTTAAGTGCCATTGAGAAATCCATTGCAAATGTCGGGATCATCTTTAACGTTAGCAGCCTATTATTATACATCATTGGAATAAAGGTGACGGGAAGATTCCCAACAGGTGTTGAGATTACATCATATGGATTATTATTGGACCGGGATTATCCAAGATTAATCGGTTTGCTGGATGACCCGAACATCTTCATTTTTTTTAACACATTATTTTTTTCCTTTTATTTAACCCATTTAAAGGGATTCAAGCACTCAATTGGATTCATCCTATGTATGATCACTTCCCTCCTGACTTTTTCAAGAGGTGGTATTTTAGCGCTCGTACTGGTGGTCTTTTTGTACATGCTCTTAGCCAATTTCTCAAAAAAAATCAAGATGATTACTGTTTCCTTGTTATGTCTAACTGTGATGTATATTGCTGGATCTATTATCAAAATAGATTTCAATGAAATTATCACTAGCCGCATTACTGACTTTTCAACAGATGGTGGCAGCGGCAGGTTTGGATTATGGGGACAGGCGATTAACTACTTTATGTCCAATCCCCTTTTTGGCATTGGTGCTTTTAATTTTTCCGATTATTACGCTTTCGAGCATAATGAAAAGCTATATGTTCACAATACGTATCTTGAGGTTTTAGTAGAGTCTGGAATCATAGGTTTTCTGTTTTACATTTCCTTTTTATTGATGCTCATCATCACGTTATTCAAGACTAAATTACATAAAGAAAAACCCTTCATTGTGCTTACTCTTTTTGCTTTCTTAATACAGATGATGTCCCTTTCCCTCATGATTAATGAAGCATTTTTTTCCTTTTTAGCATTAACTTTAAAATATATTTCCTTATATGAGAGAAAAGAGGTGGAATGTAATGATCTACAGCAAAAAGGATGACAGACCTTTAGTTTCCGTGATAACTCCCTCTTATAACAACTCGTCTTTTATAACGGAAACCATAAAAACGGTCCAAGATCAAACCTACTTTAACTGGGAGATGATCATTGTTGACGATCAATCAAAGGATGACTCGGTTCATGTCATTAAATCCTATTCAGTTAACGATTCACGGATCAGACTTATCCCTTTATCTAAGAATGTCGGGGCTGCCCGCGCTAGAAATATAGCAATTAAAGAAGCCCATGGAGATTATATCGCGTTTCTTGATAGTGATGATCTATGGCTCCCAACTAAATTGGAAGAACAAGTCACATTTATGCAAAAGGGAAATCTTGCTTTTTCTTTCACCTCCTATTCTTTAATAGATGAAGAAGGAAATTCTCTTGATATTGAAGTAAACGCACCTAAAGCGGTGGATTATAAGCAACTGATTGGAAATACAACGATTGGCTGTTTGACCGTGATGTTGGATAGACTGCAAATCAAGCATATTGAAATGCCCGATATTCAGCCTGAGGATACCGCATTATGGCTGTTGCTGTTACGCCAAGGTTATAAAGCGCATGGCTTACCGAAAGTCTTATCCAGATATCGCATTGTCAGTAACTCTACCTCAAGGAATAAATTGAAGGCTGCTTACCGATATTGGAAACTGTTACGAAGCCAGGAAAAATTGAACTTTGTAAAAGCTAACTTTTATTTTAGCAAATACGCCTATAACGCATATAACAAAAACAGAGGTTCGCTGCCTGCCTCTATACCAACTGGAGGGAAATAAGGTATATGAACAATGTCCTGCTACTTACCGATAAACTCATAATAGGCGGAGCTGAGATGTATTTTTGTAAATTGGAAAACCATCTCCAAGATGAAAACATGACGTTTTACTCTGCTGCTGCAACGGGTGAATTGTACAAGCAAATCCATAACAAACAACAATTCATTCCTTTACGTTTAAATAATCACCTTGCCAATCTTAAACTACTATGCAAACAAGTCAGCCAAAAACGGATTGATGTCATTCATGCCAATAGTTTACGAATGCTGCTATATTCGATCGCCATCAAGAAACTGACCAGAAGAAATATCAAACTGGTGTATACCAAGCATAACGTAACGATCCTAGAAAAAAAGATGCCCTTACTATTTAAAAGGCTGCTGAATAAGCATGTTGAACAAATCATCGCGATCAGTAATTTTGAAAAGGATAACTTACTTCAGCTGGGTGTCAGGGAGGATCTTATTCGGACGATATACAACGGTGTGGATGTGGAACACTTTTCTTTTAAACAACTACAGCCTAAAGAAACTTTCAATGTGGGGATTTTAGCCCGCTTATCAAAAGAGAAAAATCATGAGCTTTTCTTGAAAATTGTTAATGAGTTGAAAGATGTACCTAACGTGATGTTTTATATTGCCGGAGATGGACCAGAGCGGGAATTTGTAGAAAAAATGATTAAAAACTTAAATTTGCGCCACAAAGTGATGCTCCTAGGCAAGGCCTCCAATCCGTATGAATTTATATGCAATATGGACTTACTACTATTAACTTCACTTAGGGAAGTGTTCCCAATGGTCGTCCTGGAAGCAATGGCTGCTGGAACGCCAATTATGTCAGTGGATGTAGGCGGCATTAAAGAAGCGGTTGTGGACCATGAAACCGGGATTCTCATTTCACATCATTCGGAACAAGAATTTGCCAAACAAATTAAATCACTTCAAGGTAATGATGATTTAAGACAACGCTTAGGAAGCAAAGCAAGACAAAAGGTAGAAGAATCCTTCTCCCTCTCAAATATGATTCATTCTACACTGAAAACTTATCAATGATTAAAAACAAACGATGGCCTCGTTTGTTTTTTTGTTTTTTATACCTATACATAGTTTTTGGACAAGCATATGCTATATAACATCACCATAAAAGGAGTGTTATAGATGGCAGATCCACTCGGCCTCCCTGAAGATTGCCAGAACAGGGATGTTGCCAATATTGATTGTTTTGGCGCCAATCCGAATCTAGCGGATAATTCACCAGCCATTCAAGCAGCGATTGATTATTGTGTAGATAATAACTACTCTAAAGTTATCATTACAGGGAAGAAACAATATACCCTCTCCTCCCCCATTGTCATTAAGTCGAATGTACACCTGGAAATTGATCCCACGATAACATTAATCGTTAAAGGTAATTTCCAGGTTTTTGAGCTGCAGAAGGATGCTTCCATCTCCGGCGGGACGATTGAAGTCGTGGATTCTAGCTTCAATTCATCCGTCATTTTCCTTTCCGGGGCACAGCAAATAGAAATCCATAATCATACAGCTATATCCAATATCAATATTATCAACCGTACAACAACGTATCAGGGTATAGCCATCCATTTATACTGTAAACAAGCATGGGATTTCATCAGTTTTTTTAAGGCAAGCTCCCTCCAAATCACAAACTTCCATACAGCCATCTATTTAAAAACCGAAAAACTTTTAAATATAGATACCCCGTGTTGGATTAATGCTAATTCCTTCGAGTCCATTTTTATAGATGGCTGCCAGTACGGTATCGAGATTGTAGGAAACAGTGATTTACCTTACGAAATTTCCGGGAACACCTTTACTGGAATTCAAGTTCAAAGCCGCAAACAAACGAAAAAAGTCATTCGATGCTCAGGTGCTTATAATATATTTGAAGGCATCATATGGGATATCTACCGTATGGATGCTCCTCCCCCCGTCATTGAATTCTCCGCCACTTCCCATCACAACTACCTAAGCTCGAATCAGGTATCCACATCCATCCTTGATCTCGGCCAATACAATCGATGCACATCTCCTCATGAAGAATCGCTCCATATATATCCCCCTCTTGCCTTAGGCAAAGCCCATCTGGTCGGGAATCAGGACGATATCTTAATAAATGCAAACATCCGCTACGCTGTACGTCAGCTTTCTGGAAAAGCTCCTTATGGAGGAAATATCAATAACTGTTTCAATTTACTCGATGAGCAAAGTATAAATTACCTGGATGTTCCTAGTTCCCAACCAGTTGTAATCGAATTGGATTTTTCCAAACAACCTATTAATATGCTAAATTGCTTTGGTATTTATTTTGGATGGAATGAAAGTCCCAGTCGGGTGCTGATTGAATATCAACAAAGCTTAAATGGACCTTGGACAGTTGCAAAAAATCTCCCATTTAATGCCGGTAACACCGTCATCTCAGAAGCAAGAGCAGAGGTGCTGTATAAAGTTAAACTGACGTTAAGTGGCTATACACAAGAGCATAAACGATTCCGGATTAACCGGATCTTCGCAAGATCATCGTTACAGCCTGGTGCAGCTTGGCTGCCGACTACAGGCGGAACATTATATGGAGATTTAGAACTTCAAAAAGGGAAAGCTGTGACAATGGCTTCTCCAAACGGAACAAGGTGGAAAGTGACTATTAATGATCAAGGACAAATTATCACTTCAAAGCTATAACCTTAAATTTAAAAAACTGGTATATATACTCGTTATCCAAAGTGGCAAGGGGTTTCCCCCTTATATGGATAACGATCAATAGTACCAGTTAATCATTTTGAAATATAGTAGATGAGTTCATTTATATTAGCTAATCACCCTTTTTGATGGAAAGAAACACTCTTTTATTTATTGATTCAAGATATTAGCTTGACCACTGTCAGTGATTCGGCTCATAGGCAAGGATGGGATATCAATGCTAGTGCCCATGCTATTTTCCGTAAGTTCAATAACATTGTTTTGAAGTGTGATTTTGTCCAAATCCCAGAACATTCCCTCAAACTTATTATATTGACCGCTTACCTTCAAAATGCTCTTTGTTTTGCCTGAAGGCTGTATCTGCAAATTCGTAAATTGATTGCCACTCGCCTCATTCGGAATGGTAGAACCACTATTTATGTAAATCATGTTCACACAATCTTCTAAAGATAGATTCAAAAACCGATTGGCATTGATCCATGCCTTTCCAGAAGACGGTTCTTCAGCCATTAACTTTACCCCAGTCTTCATGCCTGCAACCTTGATATTTTCAAAGTTCACGAAAGAAATCTCATGACCTTTACCGCCAGCATATAAAGAAATCCCTGTACCCTGATTACTTTCAGACCAATTAATAATATTTACATCCTTCACTTGTGTTTTGTTCCAGGTATTATAATATTTATACTTACCATCTAAGTAAATGACCTCCGAATTAAATTCAGGATCATTTATCACTACATAAGCACCTTCAATGGAAGCATTCTGCTCAAGCTCAAGCACCCTGAAGTTCCCCTCCACAATGAACTTCGTTCCATAACCGAATAACAGCTTAACACCCTTCCTAACAATGATCGGTGATGAAATCGTATACTTCCTATCATCCAGCATAACGGTCTTTAATTTATTCTTGTGTGCTTTATCGATGGCAGCTTGAATCTTCGCAGAATCATTAGCCCCTTTAAAATCTTCAACATATATCTTCTCTTTATGGTTCGAAACAGAATTAATCTGTTGGTAAATGACGAAAACAATCAGCAAAAAACATATGAGAAAACCGATGATTTTTTTCATGAAATTCATCCTTTTTTAGTTTTTTATTTGGCATTGTTCGAATATTCATTGAAGGTTCTATCAATGGATTCTCTTTCAGACGATACACTTTTTTGAAAGGGACAGCTAACTACATTTTTAACAAATTATGACTGAGATGTTTGTGGGTTTCAATATAGAAGGAAGTATAGGTTAAACGAGGTATTTATATAATAGAAGAATCTTTTATCCAAATTAATAAAAAAGACAAAGAGCTTTCCAAAAAACTCTCTGTCTCAATAATTAGTAGGTTCTTATATATAAAATCAACAATTACTGAAATTCAGATGGAGCTTTATCAACTTTACCAAAACGATATAAGATTTCTTGAACAATTCGGCTAGAAGCCTTTCCATCTCCATAAGGGTTTGCTGCCTTAGCCATGGCATTATATTGTTCTTCATTATTTAATAACTCATGCGCTGTATGAAAAATAATATCTTCATCAGTTCCTACCAGTCTTAAGGTTCCTGCTTTTACTCCCTCTGGTCTTTCCGTTGTATCTCTAAGTACAAGGACTGGAACCCCCAAAGACGGTGCCTCTTCTTGAACTCCACCAGAATCCGTTAAAATAAGATGGGAACGTGACGCAAAGTTATGGAAATCGATAACCCCTAATGGTTCTATTAGATGGATTCTATCATCATTACCTAGTATTTCATCAGCAATTTCTCTAACAGCGGGGTTAAGATGAACAGGATAAACGACCTGTATATCACTATTTTCTGCTAAAAGTCGTTTTATTGCCTTAAACATATTTCTCATAGGCTCTCCAAGATTTTCTCGCCTGTGAGCAGTCAACAAAATCATTTTGTCAGAGCCTATTTCATCTATAAGATCATGCTTATAGGAATCTGATACGGTCGTTTTTAAAGCATCAATGGCTGTATTACCTGTTATAACAATTGATTCTTGCTTTTTATTTTCTTGTATAAGATTTTCTTTGGATTGAACTGTTGGGGAAAAATGCAAATCGGCTATAACTCCAGTTAATTGCCTATTTACTTCTTCAGGGAATGGAGAGTACTTATTCCATGTTCTTAAACCTGCCTCAACATGTCCCACTGAAATTTGATTATAAAAGGCAGAAAGGCTTGCAACAAATGTTGTAGAAGTATCACCGTGAACTAGAACTAAATCTGGTTGCACTTCTTTCATAATATTATCTAACCCTGATAATGCATTTATAGTAACTCCTGTCAAAGACTGCCGGTCTTTCATAATATCCAAGTCATAATCCGGATTAATTTGAAAAACCTCTAAAACCTGATCTAACATTTCTCTATGTTGAGCTGTAACCGTAACGATAGATTCAATACTTTCAGGATACTTTTCTAATTCTAATACTAAAGGAGCCATTTTTATCGCTTCTGGCCTAGTGCCAAAAATAGTCATAATTTTTATTTTTTTATTCATACTTTTAACTCCTTGTATTTTATGTTATTAATTCTGATACCATTAAATAATTCAAAACAATATCACTTATATATCTTTTTCTACCTTTTTATTGTACGATTACGTAGCTTGAATTCTCTTTCAAACATTTTTTTAGATATGGAATAGTTACTATTAATAAAGTTTCATACATCAGTTGTCCTGAGAATCGAATTTTCTGTAGAACTTTATCCTTTACAACCTTTTGGCAAACAGAAAACTTGACTAACAGGTAGGTTTATACCCGAGTGGTTGTATCTATTTGAAGGTGTTGAATAACATCAAAACAAAGAAATTCTTCAAAATAAACAAAAGAGCTTTAAATAACTCTTTGTCTATTTTTATCTTTCTAAAAATGTGACTAGTAAAATCACCCTAACTATAGAGGTAGAATTAAAAAAGTCCTTATTTACTTCTATAATATTCTACATACCAATTTACGAACTTTTGCAAACCCTCTTCTATTGAAGTCTCCGGCTTAAATCCGACAGCCTTCTGCAGCAAATCAGTAGAAGCATAAGTGGCAGGTACATCTCCAGGTTTGATTGGCTCGAAAACCTTATTAAATTCTATCTCCTTGCCTAGAGCATTACTTAAACATTTCTCCAAAGTTTTAATGAAAACCATCAGCTTTTCAGGATTGTTGTTTCCTATGTTAAATACTTTGTGAGGAACGTTATTATCTCCAACTGAAGGGTTGGATAGAAGACGTTCTATTCCCTCGACAATGTCATCAATAAAGGTGAAGTCTCTATATAAGTCATTTTCAAAATCACCATTATTAAAGATCTTAATTGGTTCACCAGCAAAATACTTATCAGTAAATCCAAAGTAGGCCATATCCGGTCGTCCCATAGGTCCATAAACCGTAAAGAAACGGAGTCCTGTAGCAGGAATATTATATAGATGACTGTATGTATGGGCCATCAATTCATTTGATTTCTTAGTTGATGCATAAAGTGAGACAGGGTTGTCAACAAAATCCGTTTCTTCAAATGGAACCTTTTTGTTAGCTCCATAAACAGAACTGGATGAAGCATAAACAAGATGGTCCACAGGATTGTGCCTGCATGCTTCAAGGATGTTGTAAAAACCGATGATATTACTTTGAATGTACACATCAGGATTCTCGATCGAGTATCGCACTCCAGCTTGAGCAGCCAGATTTACTACAATATTAGGTTTATACTCTTCGAAGATATTTGTGATCATCGTTTTGTCAGAAATATCACCTTTGATAAAGGTAAATTTCTCATAAGGTTTAAGTTTTTCCAAACGATCATATTTAAGCTTCACATCATAGTAATCATTGATGTTATCAACACCGATCACTCTGCAGCCCTTTTCGAGTAGTGTTCTAGATAAGAAATATCCGATGAAACCTGCTGCTCCAGTGATTAGATATGTTTTACTAGGATCTAGGGATTTGTAATTCAACGTGCTTCGACTCCTTTATGCCTTTTCTACTAGCAGGCTTTCTTCCAATGGAGTGATACTCTACCCCTGATTCCTGCATTTCTACTACACTATAGATATTTCTTCCGTCATATACTAAAGGCGTTCTCATCAACTTTTTATATGTAGCAGACGTTAATGCTTTCACTTCTCCCCATTCAGTAAAAATAAAACAGACATTTGCACTTTCTAAGGCATGCTCTATATTCGCAACATACGTGATACTGCCTTTACCATTCTTACCTTCTGGATACACTCTAGCAAAATTTTCAGCTCCAACAGGATCGTACGCATAGATATCGGCACCTTGCTCCAATAATAAAGGCACGTTCTCAAGAGATGCCGCTTCTCTTAAATCGTCAGTACCAGGCTTAAAAGTTAATCCTAATACCGCTACTTTCAAACCATTAAAGGTAATCAGTCTTTTACTAGCTTTTTTATATAGCATCGTCTTTTGGTCTTTGTTCACATCAATGGCAGCTTTCACGGTTTTAAGCTCGTAACCGTTTTGTCTTGCCAAATACTCCAATGCTTTCGTATCCTTAGGGAAACATGAACCACCATAACCAATACCAGCATTTAAAAACTTGCTTCCAATTCGATTATCGAAGCTCATCCCTCTAGCTACATCCTGAATATCCGCACCAACAAGTTCACAAAGATTGGCGATATCATTCATATAAGAGATTTTAAGCGCAAGAAAATCATTGGATGCATACTTGATCATTTCGGCGGATCTTCTATTCACTGAAACTACAGGTAAATGAAACGGCTCATAAATATTCTGCATCAGTTCTTCAGCCCATTTACTTTCCGTTCCGATAATGATCCGTTCGGCATGCAGCGTATCATGCACAGCAGAACCTTGTGCCAAGAATTCCGGGTTCGATACAACTTCCACTTTTACATCATTAACTAAGAAGTCTTGAATAAACTGATCAACTTTATCATTCGTTCCAACCGGGACAGTTGATTTCACAACAACTAAACAATCTTTCACTACCGATTCAGCAATTTGCCGTGCAACCGTTGCGATATAGGAAAGGTTAGCAGAACCATCTGGCTGCTCTGGAGTACCGACACCTATAAAAATCGCATCTGCATCCTTATAGGCTGATTTATAATCAGTAGTATAATCAATCCTTCCAGCAGCATAATTCTTCTGCATCAAATCTTCTAGATCAGCTTCATAAATAGGAGAAATCCCAGACTTCATTACATTCACTTTATTTTCATCTATATCCACACAGGTCACTTGATGACCAACTTCGGCAAAACATACACCTGCCACTAAGCCGACATAGCCTGTACCTGCTACTGCTATTTTGTACATTGTGACGTCATCCTTTACACATTTATTTTTTAAAAAAGAATTTGTTCTAATTATACAAGAACTGGCAATCGTTTTGAGTGACCACACATACTTCATCAACTTTTTAATTAAATGATTTTACATTTATCTATTTATCAACTTTTAAAATAGATATTAGTTTCTTTAAAAAAATATAAAAAATCAAACACCTTTTGTTTTCTTCTTTACAATATTTTCAGCCAATGACTTAAGATATTTATATTCCTCTGAGTTTCTAAATACTAAGTAATTAATTGTATTTGGAATACACATACAAATTAGTGCTAAGACAATAAATTCAAAATACCGATTCTCTATATTAATAAGCAAACTAACGTAATAAATTATTAAAAATTCTATAAAAAATAAAATGATAAATTTTAAGAGTGTTTTAAAATATTCTCTGGCTTTCATTAATAAAAAATTATTGAAAAACAACGGAACTTTTAATCCGATTTGTATAAGAATAGATAATAAAGTGCCTAAGAATACTCCTATTAATCCGATATATTTTACTAAAACAATTGATACAATTAGATTTGCTATGGTACCAATTAATGCAATATTTCTCTCTTGTCTAAATAGGCCTGAAACTCCTACCATTTGCCATAAAGGTGTCCTTAATACCAAAAAGAAGAAATTCAATATTAGTACTATAATTATATCGTTACTAATTAAATATTGACCCCCAAGCCAGATAGATATAAAAGGACTACTTAAGAAGATTAAACTCAACCCAAAAAACGAAGCTATAAAAAATGCTAACAAACTTAATCGTTTTAAAATCATATAGATATATTCTTTTTTGCCTTTAACTAATAAATCTCCTATACTTGCTTGAGTAGAATCTAATAATTTCACAACCAAATTTTGTATAGATAATATTATTAAGTTATAATTTGCAATCATACCAATTATAGATAAATTAAAATACATGGATATTATTATGCTGTCTGTTGCACTAGTTACTGTCCATGAAAGTTTATTAATAAATATATCTTTAATATTTTTAAATATTTTCTTAGTTTTTTCTTTTTCAAGTTTGTCATTATTCTTTATATATGGATACTTCATATCAGCAATTAATGCTATTGTAATATTATTTAATACTTTAAGAACAGTACTTGATAATAAATATAAAATAAAGTCCTTAGTTAATATCAAAATAACGATATTTACAATTGCAGTTAAAATTTTAAATATCGTATCATTTATTATAACAATATAATTTTTTTGATCAGCAAAAATCATAGACCGTTTATACGAAAAAAAATATGAAACTACAGTATCAAATAAAAATATACAAAAAATAATTCTTAAGTAGCCTAATGAAAAAGTTGAATCCTTCACTACATATTCTAAGAATGGGATGAACAATAAACCTATTATAGTGATTACTAAAGCAATTATTCTATATACTTTTTTATACAAATTCATTAACTTCGTTATTTCTTTACTGTTATTATCAGCAATTGGTTTGTATAAATGATATATAATTGCACTTGAAACACCTAGTTCTGCTAGTGATATTATTGAAATAATATTCCCAAACAGACTATTGATGCCTAAATAAGTGGAGTCTAATATCATTAAGAATATTTTTCTTGTAATAAAACCGATTAGTAAGATAATAACTTGAGATACTAAACCCCAGTAGATAATTTTTAAAGTTCTTTGTGTTCTCAACTTATTTTACTCTCCAAATACTTCTAGTTTTATTAAGTAGAAATTCTGATACAATATTTAAATTTAACGATTTAATTAATGGAAGTAAGTATTTCAAATTCTTTTCTTTAAAAAATCTGTTATAACAGATAAAAATCCAATATCTTTTAATTATCTTTGAGAAAACATTTGCATTGAATTTTTTTGTTTCTTTATTGTGTCTAATCAAAAATTCTATCCATTTCTCTGTATCCCTTATTTTAAGGTTTATATCCATTTTACAAAATTCTAAATGTGTTTTAATTTGAGTTTCACTAGGTTTTATACCTAAAAATTCAAGTTGGTCTATTCTAATCATATCATCGTAATCCTGCTGTTCATTTCTATTCTTATTTGATATTTGATTAGGATGAGTCCTATATCTTAGTAGTACTTCTGGTAAGCAATCAATATTACTAAATTTAGTACACTCAACCCACATACCATAGTCCTGAGCTTTTTTATACTTTTCATTGTATTTAATATTATTTTTTTCCAAGAAACTCGCTCTATACATCACCGTTGGATGAAAAATTGCTTTATTTCCCAAAAGAAGACGAATTTGTTGAATTTCTATATTAGATGACATGATAATATTTGAATATTTGTTAGAATTACCAAAGTATTCTACATTAGTGCCCAAAATATTTATATTGGAGTTTTGTTCAAAGATATTAACTTGTTTTTCTATTCTATTCTGAAATGAAATATCGTCATCATCCATTCGAGCAATAAATTTACCATTACAGTAATTTAATCCGATGTTAAGACATTTTGTTAGTCCTTGATTTTTTTCATTACTAATATAAAGAATTCTCTCATCTTTAAAGTTATCTATAATTTTTTTAGGATTAATAGTCGTCGAACCATCATTTATTATTATAAACTCGATATTTTTATAAGTTTGAGATAAAATACTTTTTATTGAATCTTTTAAATGTTCAGGGTTGGCATTAAATGTTGCCATAATAACAGAAACCAAAGGGCTGATTGTCATGTATAACCAAAATCCTTTCATTAATGAACGTTGTTAAAATACTGTCTTATTTTAAAGTTAAAAGTCATTACACTGACCTACTAACTCCTTATAGTTAATTTATTTTTATACTTTACTAATTTTCCAGTAATATTTGGTCCCAAAAAATTAAAAATTTTCGCCTTAACTTTATCAGTTTTAGATAACCAAGAACCTGAAAAATGATGCACAGTATAGGTTTCATCTGTTACCATAATCTTTCCTGTTTTAAAACTCTTTGCACAAAACACCGTAAATGGGTAAATATGTAGCCCATTTTGTAAAACCTGATATTTATTTTTGGGTATCCAACCATACTTTTCAGTGGTCTTTTGTGTTATTATCTCTGTGTTTGGTGTAGTATCTACTTTGCCATTTGCCAATATAAAATGCCTATATTTATATTGATCTAATAAGTCCTTTGCCCATGGATGATTTTTTTCTGTTGCCATTATCCCCGTAACACAATAGTTTTCATTTTCACACCCTGTAAATGCAGCATGTTTTAGAAAAAAATCTAGTGGTTTCTTTACTTCGACATCAGTATCCATATATACTCCTCCATGATGATAAAGTGCATGAAGTCTTACATAGTCTGACACAAAGGCAAATTTACCTGCTTCATACGCTTCTTTCACGTATGTATTACAATTAAAATCAAAATTTTGCTCATTCCACTCTATTATCTCAAAATCCGGACAATTCTTTTTCCAACTATTTATACAAATTTTCGCTAAAGGAGGTAATGGATTTCCTCCAAACCAGCAATAATGAATTACTTTAGGTATTGGCATGATACACCTCAATATTTTTTATTTATACTATTTTTTTACAGAAGGATATTAAAATTGTTATTTACAATAATTTGATAAATAAACAACAGAAAATATGCTCCGTAACAAATTAGATATAACATTTGCTTATCTTTTTCTAGTTTAAACCTCGTAATAAATGTTTTGAAAATAAAAGGAACAAAAAGAATAAAATAAATACTCATTCTGCTGGTCCAACCGCTAGACAGAGTAATAAAATACACCGAAAAATATAACATTTGTGCACGTTCTAGAAAATCGGTAGTATCACTTATTTGTTTTTTTGTTTTATATAGGATCGGTAGTAGAAATTGAAGTATATATATTGTTATTAAGATTAAATGTAATAGACCAATTTGAGGTACTGTAGAACTATTTAAATAACCTATATATTTATTTGGAATGTATGAGTCAATCAAATTCAATAGATTATTAAATATACCAAAATAGCCAATAGCTAAACAAATTATAGGTAATATAATTTTTGTTCTTACCTTTATTCGTATTAAAAAAAACGGTAAAAACATAAAACAAATAACAGAACCTAGATGAAAGACAGATGCAAATGCAATAAAAATTAACGCAAGTATATTTTTTTTCTTTAATATAAAAAGAAATGCATAAGTCAAGATGGCGGCAGCTGCAAATTGCCTCATCAATGTTATGGTTGGTACGAATGCAAACACTATAAAACCTAAAATAGCAACAATCCATTCATACTTATTTTGACATAATTCTTTATATGATAAATACATAAAGGTAAAAGAAACTAATGCATAAAAGAAAAATAATGCTCTGAAATTAAGTCCCATATCTCCAAGAAACTTTGAAATAACTATAAAGGATCTTTCCATCCCATATACTAACCCACCACTATTAGCATTATTAAATGATGAGATATATGTAAGATCATCAACACCGATTAAATTCCTACCACCATAAACTAAAGTAAGTAGAATAAATACTATAATCAAATTTATCCTACTTACATTTCTTGTTAATGCTAATAACAAAAAAGTTAGTGTAAACCAACTCAAATAAAATACCATTTGTAGTCCTCACCTAATCCCGACAATTTTTGCTTATTTCTAGAATTTATTCAGAAAAATCGTGGTTTCAAAATGTAAATTTCTCTTTAAATCTTTTATAACCTATATTTAAATTGTAATATAGCATTGAATTTAATTGGAATATAAAAACTCTCAATTTATTTCTTCGCGTGTACGCCTTACCCTTTAAAAACTTTTTATCTATTAAATAGGAATTTTCTTTTTTGTGTAAACCTGCCACTTGATATATATAAAGAAGCTTATTTACTAAATTATCATTTAGCAGCCTTCTTAACTCTACATCATCAATTCCATTATAGATTTCCTCTAGTTCTCTGCAAGTTTGCATAATATGTTCTGCATTCTTAGTTTTATTTTGGGCTGTAGTAATCGACCCATCTCTTATTAGATAATTATAAAAAATAATGTCGGTCCCTATGACTGTCTTTGATTTCAAAAAAATTCTTGGTGTGTACTGTTCATCCTCGTGTAACAACCCGACCTTAAATTCCAGTTTATTATTTACAAGGAAATTTCGACTATACAAATTTAGCCATACAGCCATATGCATAGTTCCAGAGTTTAGCTCTTTCTTTAAATATTCTTTTCCTGTTATCATTTGTCCATTAGTATTAAATTGATGTTGCATATTCATGATTTCACCATTATTTATTTTCCTAGCATTGCCTACTACTAAATCTGGTCGATGGTTTCCAATATTCTCAATAAACCTCTCACATGTATCTAGTTCGATAAAGTCATCAGAATCAACAAACAATATATACTCACCAGTAGCTTCTCTTACTCCTACATTTCTAGCATCAGATAAACCACCATTTTCTTTGTGTATCACTTTTATACGTAAGTCAGCCTTTGCGTATTCGTCACATATTTTAGGACAACTATCAGGGCTCCCGTCATCAACAAGGATAATTTCTATATCCTTTAATGTCTGATGGATTAAACTATTCACACATTTTTCTAAATATTTTTCCACTTTATAAACAGGAACAACAATTGTTATTATTGGGGTTATATTCTTCATCCTTTAATTTCCTTTATGCCTTTAATCATTAAATTATATGCTTCATACCAATTTTTAGCCTCTTTAAACATTTTTCTATGTCTAATAGCAAATTGCAAACAAAGTAACCATGCATTCCTTTTGGTTATAGAGGCAAATAAAGCCCCTCGATCAATAAAATATTTGTCTGTATATCCCTGAAACCAGGAGGATTCTCTATAATTTGGTAAAGTGGAAATAGCTTCTGGTACAGCTAATATATTTAATTTATTTTTTAAGCAATCATGTAAAAAGAGGGTATCTTCTCCAGCACTAAACTCTGCTCCTCCTCCAAAATGGAGATTAAATGTTATACCACATTTAGTTATACTTTTTCTCCTAAATGCTATTCTAGCAGCACCAAATCTCATATAATTGTGATATCCCACCTTAAATTTCTTTTCAATTACATATCTCTTTTTTGGATTTTCAATAATATTGAATATAATAACATCGGTATGAGGATTTTCTATAAAACATTTTTTAATCATCTTAACGTATCCATCATGGAATACCATATCATCATCCGCCAAAATACATATGTCAGCATGAGCTCGCATTAAAGCATTATTCCTATTCAAACCAACGCCTCGTTCAGCAAACGACAAATACTTTATATGATTCCCTTTGAAAATTAATTCTTCAATTTCGTTTCTTTCACATTGATTTGCAATAATTGCATCTGATTGAATATTCATTTCATTTAATAAGTTATGATCTTTTTGATTCATTGTAGCTACAAGAACTTGTATACTCACATTATCTCAATCCTTTCTAATGCACTGTGAACATATGTAAAACCTATATAAATTAATCCACTGTAAGTTTAGTAGCCACTTTATAACTCATTTTTATCTTATAGAGGAAATTATCTATGATAATAAGAATATAAAATTCAGTTCTCCATAAGATAAAAAACAATCTATATTTAAATATCTCACTTTAATTAAATTTGAGGTTAATCTTTCAGGAACTTAACTATAGTAGGATTAGAGTAGCCATTATTCAAAAGTTGGTTAGCATAGAAATAATACATCCACTGTAAAAGCCAATATCCCATACAATCAAAGCAATCTTCATTTTGATTTTACCTAGTACTTTCAGCCTTCTCCCAAAATGGCTTTGCCTTTCCAGACAATATGTTATATACCCCGACCCATTGTGCAGTTACTGTGACGCAATAATAATAGATTAATGTCAAATATTTATTATTTGTTTTAGTAATTACTCTAACTAGTGCCAAAAAATAAAACATCACCTGTCCAACAAACGCAAAAGTATATGGCCAGAATTCCTTTATCAAAAAAGCACTTGATATAAATAGTATTAAATGTGAAATCCACAATAAATATCTACATGTTCTATGTCCAAAGTAAAAATAAGAAAACCACTTATACTTAAATATATTAAGTATTCTTACGTCAGGTAAAATGTGTTTTAGAATAATTCTATTCATCCTTACTTTGCGACCAAACTCATCTTCTATTATTTCGCCAGCCTTCTCATAAGCTATAGCATCATGATTAGCAATTGCTCTATTACCTTGAAGTGCATACAATGGAGGCATTGCGCTATCATGACATTGAATCGGATCAAAGTCATAGTAATCTTTCGTCCTACAAGCATATAATGCCCCATTGCCAGCAGTTATTGTTTGTATTTTCCCCTCTATTTCACGGATTGCTAAATCACTATCCCAATAACTTGCTTCGGCACTGCTTATATCACTTGATTCATGATTTATAATGGAAAGTCTACCCGAAACATATGCAATATCTTCAGAAGTAAAGGCCGCCATAAGTTCTTTAACAGAATTTTGATCCATAATTGAATTTGCATCAGTCATTACTAAGAACTCTGTTGATACAATTTTTTGTGCTTCATTTTGCGCATTTGTTTTTCCTTTACGAGCCTTAACCTCATAAAGTCGCATATTTTGATATTGGTATTCATTTATGAACTCTTTAACAATTTGATTGGTTTTATCTGTGCTATTATCTGAAGCTATCAAGAATTCAATTTTATCATGAGGGTAATTTAACTCTATAATGTTATTAAGTTTTTCTAACATTACTTTTTCTTCATTATGAGCAACTACCATAACCGTTACTGTAGGTTGATGACTATAGTCTTTTTCAAGCTTTCGGTTCTTATAAAAGTTTCCGATTATTTTTAAAGATACAGGATATCCAACCATTGCCCAAACAATAATAAATCCACTTATATAAAATAGAATTTTATAGGATAATTCCATATATTTTCTCCCTCAAATTATTTACTATCAATCTATCTTACGCGCTGGAACACCTACATATGTTCCAGATTCAGTTATATCCTTAACCACTACAGCACCTGCACCCACATTACAACTGTTAGTGATGTTAATGTTATTGCTTACTATACTACCAATACCTAACCACGATCCATGCCCCACTTTCACTGTACCAGCTAAATGCGCACCTGGTGATATATGAACAAAATCTTCAATTATATTGTCATGATCTACCGTGGCTCCAGTATTGATAATGCATCCCTTTCCAATTCTCGTGCAGCAATTAATCACTACTCCAGCCATTATGACTGTACCGGATGCTAACTCAACTTGTTCACCAATAACAGCGCTGGGATGAATTAAAGAAGGTATGCTTGCATCTTCAGCTTCAAGCTTCCTTTGCACCTTTTCACGTGTGCAATTATCACCAATACCCACAAAAATATCGTAATTCTGTAGATGATTAAACACATCTGTTGATTTACCAATCACTTCTATTCCCATTGATGACTTAATATTTTCGTTATCATCTAAAAAAGCAATGCTTTTCCATTTATTCATTTTAATCGCAATGTCAGCAATAACTTTTCCGTGGCCACTTGCACCGATTATAAGAAGATTATTTTTCATAGTGTCATTCTTTCCTTATTATTAGTTCCCTTGAATGGCTCCATCGTTTCAGCAGCTTCTGAATTTATACCTTCCCTGACAAATACCTTTTTAATAGTTAGATAAATAATCTTCCAATCTTCAATGAAGCTTACATTATCTACATACTCAACATCGAGATTGAATTTTTCTTCCCAACTAATAGCATTTCTACCGTTAACCTGCGCCAAACCGGACAATCCAGGTCTAACCTCATGGCGACGCTTTTGATGCTCATTGTAGAGTGGCAGATACTGCACCAGCAAGGGTCGAGGACCCACTATCGACATATCTCCTTTAAGAATATTAAAAAGTTCCGGAAGTTCATCGAGGGATGTAGAACGCAGTAACCTTCCAAACTTCGTCAACCTAACACTATCAGGAAGCAACCCACCATTTTCATCTCTCTCATCCGTCATTGTTCTAAACTTATACATCATAAAAATCTTCTCATTCATCCCTGGTCTTTTTTGTTGAAACAAAATTGGACTCCCTAGCTTTACTCTTACAAGGATGGCAACTATCAAAAGGACCGGACTGAGAACAATAATAGCGATCAAAGATAGTATGAAATCCATCGATCTTTTTATAAATCTTCTATAAATATCACCCTTAGAAAGTTTCATTACCTTTCCCACAATCCTTTAATAATTTCAACAACTCTCTCCAAATCTTCATCTGTTAACTTTGTATCAGAAGGCAAGCAAATACCATTTTCAAACAATCTCTCAGAAACATTCGTTCCAACAAAGTCATACTTCTCAAAAAACGGCTGCATATGCATTGGCTTCCATACCGGTCTTGACTCTATGTTTTCTTTTTCAAGAGCTTCCATAATATCTATCGGTCTAACATTACCATTCAAAGTCATAGAACTTAACCAATAATTCGGTTTATCCCACTCATTGCTAGGCATGAACTCTACACCGTCAAGTTCACCAAGTTCTCTCTTATAAAACTCAAAGATATAGTTTTTCTTATCGACTCTCTGATCTAATACTTTAAGCTGCCCTCTGCCAATCCCTGCAACTACATTGCTCATCCGGTAGTTATATCCTAATTCACTATGTTGATAGTGCCTTGCTTGGTCCCTACTTTGAGTGGCCCAAAATCTTGTCTTAGCAATACGTTCTTCATTATTGGAAACCAACATCCCACCACCAGAAGTAGTGATAATCTTATTCCCATTAAAAGAAAAAACTCCATAATCACCGAAGGTTCCAGTATGTCTTCCTTTATAGTAAGCACCTAGGCTTTCAGCAGCGTCTTCTATTACCGTTACCTTATGCTTATTACAAATCTCCATAATCTTATCCATGTCTGCTGAAAGTCCGTAAAGATGCACTACAATTACTGCTTTCACTTCAGGATATTTCTCAAACGCTTCTTCCAAAGCTTTAGGGCACATATTCCAAGTCTCATAATCACTATCTATAAAAACAGGAATAGCATTTTGATAGATTACCGGGTTGACAGTTGCAGAGAATGTTAATGTAGGACAAAATACAATATCCCCTGCTTCAACTCCTGCTGCTTTAAGCGCTAAATGGATAGCCGCTGTGCCTGAAGAAAGTGCTGCAGCCGCTTCACTTCCTACCTTATTTGCCAATTCTATTTCAAATTGATTCACGTTTTCCCCAAGAGGAGCAATCCAATTAGTATCAAAAGCTTCCTTTATATATTCCATTTCATAACCTTCATCACTCATATGTGGTGATGCGAGGAATAATCTATCCTTCATTATTTAAAACTTCCTTCCTACAATAAGTCACTTTATACAGAATTTTACATCAAGTTATTTCTTCATCTAGCCACTATTCAAATAGGGTAAAAATAGGGGGATAGAGTATCCAAGGAAAATGGAAGTAAAGGTATCCTTCTTGAATGTTTCACCTTGAATAAAATATATGATTGATATTTGATGAAAACTTGAGCCTACGCATTAATCTTTTCTGAAGAATAATCCTTAACCATTTGTTCTAAAAACTCTACTAACTCATCTTTAATTTCTTCGTTCTGAAGAGCAAACTCTAATGTCGTTTTCACAAATCCATATTTCTCTCCAACGTCATAACGTTTCCCTTCAAAGTCATATGCAAAAACTTGCTGCATTTGATTTAACTTTTGAATCGCATCCGTTAACTGAATTTCACCGCCAGCGCCCGTTTCTTGCTGGTCAAGCAAACTGAAGATTTCAGGGGTAAGAATATACCTTCCCATTATGGCTAAATTGGAAGGAGCTGTTCCTATGGCTGGTTTTTCTACAAAGTTTTCAACTTGATAAAGTCGGCCATCTTGAAAAGCAGGATCTATTATCCCATAGCGATTGGTTTCTTCCTTAGGCACAGTTTGAACTCCAATAATTGAATGGTTTGTTTCCTCAAACTGATTAATCAACTGCTTTAAGCAAGGAGTCTCACTTTGGACAATATCATCACCTAAAAGTACGGCAAATGGTTCGTCCCCAATGAATTTACGTGCACACCATACAGCGTGGCCTAATCCTTTTGGTTCCTTCTGTCTAATATAATGGATATTAGCAAGGTTGGTGGAGTATTGTACCTTATTGAGCAGGTCCATTTTCCCTTTTTCCATTAGGTTTTGTTCGAGTTCTGGAGCATAATCAAAATGATCCTCAATCGCACGTTTACCTTTTCCAGTTACGATGATTATATCTTCGATTCCTGATGCAACAGCTTCCTCCACTATGTACTGGATCGTTGGTTTATCAACGATTGGCAGCATCTCTTTTGGCATAGCTTTTGTGGCAGGCAAAAAACGAGTACCCAACCCTGCTGCAGGAATGATTGCTTTTGTGATTTTCTTCACTTATTAGTCCTCCTTACCCTACTGCTATTTTACTGCTAAGAAAGTTTTGTTCTTTCTTCGATTAGCTAAATTTATCACGAAATCTTTCAGTTCCATTATGGAAAAATCATCATAGGAGTTTAAAAGATACTGTATCTCTTCTTCCTGTTCCAGTACCGCTTTTCCTATAAAAATCTTAGGGAACACAGCTTCACTATGAACCTCTTTCTCCCCTAATAGTTCTTCATACATCTTCTCACCAGGTCTGATTCCAGAATATTCAATTCCAATTTCTTCAATTGAATAACCTGATAACTGAATAAGATTTGTCGCTAATTCTACAATTTTAACAGGTTCACCCATATCAAGAACAAAGATCTCCCCACCTCTAGCCAAGGAACTTGCCTGAATGACTAATCTGGATGCTTCAGGTATTGTCATAAAATACCTTGTCATGTCTGGATGTGTGACCGTTACTGGTCCACCGGCCTGGATTTGCCTTTTAAATAAAGGAATGACACTTCCTCTGCTTCCTAATACATTTCCGAAGCGAACTGCGACAAATTTTGTTGTGCTATTTTTTGCTAACTGCTGGATGATCATTTCAGCTATACGCTTGGTTGATCCCATGACGTTTGTTGGGTTAACGGCTTTATCGGATGAAATCATCACAAATGCACCTACACCAAAAGTATCTGCCGCTTCTGCAACATTCTTTGTACCAAAAACGTTATTCTTAACTGCTTCACGTGGATTATATTCCATAAGCGGTACATGTTTATGTGCAGCCGCATGATAAACAACGTCAGGTCGGTAGGTTTCCATCACTTCAAAAATTCTATCCCGGTCTTGAATATCTGCGATGACAGGAATGATTTCTATTTGATTTGCATATAACTTTTTCAGTTCCATATCAATCTGATAAATGCTATTTTCTCCATGACCTAAGAGAATAAGTTTGCCAGGTGAGAACCTGCATATTTGACGGCAAATCTCCGAACCAATTGAGCCTCCAGACCCAGTAACGAGGATGGTCTTGCCTGTTACATATTCAGATATACTGGTTATATCCAATTCGACGGGGTCTCTCCCTAGAAGATCTTCGACTTCCACTTCTTTAAACTGATTAACATTTACTTTCCCTACCATAATATCTTCAATCATCGGCATGATTTGTGTTTTGGCATTCGTTTTTACACATTCATCAAAGATGACCTTCAATTCTTTCTTACTTAATGAAGGAATTGCAATGACAATATTATCTATATGGTATTTTTCCACCATTTCAGGGATATGTTTAGAGTTACCAACAACAGGTATTCCTAAGATGTCTAACTTATTTTTCTTCGGATCATCATCAATGAATGCTACTGGTTTAAGCTCCGTACCATGATTATTAAGAAGTTGACGTACAACCATGGTTCCTGCCGATCCTGCGCCAATAACCAATGTGTTCCTGGTTTCATTTTGATTATGTATCAAGCGGTCACGCAGCATTCGCCATGAAAAACGGGAACCGCCAATAAGGATGACATGCATCATCCAGGTTAATGCCATGGCTCTTACATAAACATCTTGAAAAACAATTACTTGGATGGCGATAACAGTGATAACCGATAAGCTTACTGCTTTTACAATGGACAGTAACTCCCCAATACTCGCATATTCCCAGGCCTTCTTATACAGTTTATAAATAGAAGCAAAAAAATGATGGCTAATTAATAGTGAGACAGATGTGACCAAGAGCGTTGGTAATTTAAATATATTTAAATACGGATACAAGAATAAATAACTTACATAAATGGCCGATAATACTATTAAGGAATCTAAAAGCGCCAGCAGTGTTAGTCGTTTTCGGTAGGCCAACCTCATTTCCCCCTTTAATAAAATGTCGATATACTTCCTATTAAATACAGTATTAATGCATTGTATTTTTTTCACATGATATTAATTTTTAATATCATGATGAATGGTGCTGTCCATTCCCCTTTTAAATGCCCTTATTGATCCTAATGACCATTTTTTTTTGCTGTTTGAACTAGGAACTTTCCAATTAGAGGTGGTCTATCCCTCTCCTATATAAGTAGTTCCAGCAACAAATAACCTAAAACTTTATATGGAGACAAATTCTTTTATGATGTGTAGGCCCCATAATTATCTTTATTCTTAGAAGATTCCAAATATTTTCCTTTTAAATAGTATTGGTTTATCAATTAAAGGACTTTGTCCCTTTATTAGCAGTTCAGCGTTTTCTTTGAAATAAAATGCCCGTTCGATTCCATATGCTTTTGTAATAGTTTCATAGGCTTCTTGTAACGTGAATCCTCTAGAGCCTATATTATGGGCATCTGTTGCAATGAAATGAGCCAGATTATGTTCGATTATTTTTTTTGAAAAAGATTGGATGCTTTTACCGAAGTTTCCGGTAATGCTGCCAGAGGTAAGTTGAGTTAACGCTCCCTCCTGGACCAGTTCAAATAATAGTTTACGATTCTCGATCAATTCCTTATTTCTCTCCGGATGTACGATAATCGGTGTGATTCCTTTAAGCAGCAGCTCATAAATCACTTCTTGTGTGTATGCAGGAACCTTACCCGAAGGGAGCTCTAGCAATAAATATGTACCATTATCATCCAGCGTTAGGATCTCTTCTTTTTCTAGTGAAGTAAATATGTCCCGGTGGATTCTTACTTCTTGTCCGAAATGAATGGTTAGAGGAATATTGTCTTGTTGTAAACTCTCATTTAACCTCACTGTATGGTCAATGATGTCACTCTTCACATTTACATATTTCCCATTTAAGTGATGCGGCGTGGCAAATAAATGGGTGATCCCTGCTTCCGCTGCTTTTTTTGCCATAATCAAGCTTTCCTTCATGTCCGCGGATCCATCATCAACTCCTGGGAGAATGTGACAATGTATATCAATCAAATTACACACACTTCCTTTTAACGAATTAGGATAATAGGCTTAACACTAAGAAAATAGATAGGAATTAATACCCTGGATAATCGTAGCATATTAAACTGCCATTAAACAGGGTGTTATTTTGTCGAATTTTGTCTTATTTTCTTTAAGATTGATAGTAATAATAATTGCTGTTATCTGTTTCAACGCCATTCAAAACGACTCCAAGCAAGGATGTATTAGCTTTCACTAAAAGCTCCTTTGCTTTCACTGCACTTTGTTTGTTTGTCTTGCCGCTCGACACTACCATGATCACGCCATCACATTTATTGGCTACAATCTGGGAATCAGGCACTACTAGAACGGGAGGTGTATCAAAAATGATATAATCATACATTTGTTTCAGTTCTTCAATGGCTGTTTCGATCGCTTTTGAATTTAATAATTCCGATGGGTTAGGCGGTATTGTACCGCTTGTTAGAATTTCCAGATTAGGAACATTTGTTTTCAAAAGTGCTTTTTCTAGGCTCATTTTCTTGGTAAGGACACTCGTAAGCCCCTCTATATTACTAAGACTAAAGGCATAATGAACGGATGGTTTCCTTAAGTCAGCATCCACAAGCACAACTTTTTTCTCTTCCTGTGCCAGCACGATCGCGAGGTTTGCAGCTGTGGTCGATTTCCCATCATTAGGCTCTGCTGAAGTTACCACAATGGTTTGTATGTCTTTGTCCACTGAGGAAAATTGAATATTCGTTCTAATTAATCGATATTGTTCAGTGATAGGTGACTTAGGATTAGTCTGTGCAATCAAATTCACCTGTTTTTTATCTTTACTTCTCAAAAATCCCGCATCCTTCCATATACTTCTTTTCTGGGTTAGCCTTAACTATGCACTTATGAAATCTTTTGAATCGATCCAAGGATGGGTAACTCCAGGAGTTTCTCAATATCATCCTCGTCCTTGATCGTATTGTCCAAATACTCAAGGAGGAATGCCAAACCGACACCAGCCATCAATCCGACCACCAAAGCTATGGCGATATTCAATACTGGATTAGGTTTTACAGGAGCAGGATTGTCCTTTAATTCTGCCTTGGCAAGAATGCTAACATTATCGACGTTCATTATATCCTTGATTTCCTTTTGGAAAGTTGCAGAAACAGTGTTAGCTATTTCTACTGCTTTAGTAGGATTACTATCTTGAACAGTTAATGAGAAGACTTGCGAATTTTGTTGGCTGTTAATCGTGATTTTCTCGCTAAGTTGGTCTACGCTTTGGTCTAGTTCAAGCTCATCAATGACCTTCTCCAAAATGGCAGGGCTTTTTATGATCACACTGTATGTATTGATCATGTCGATATTAGATCGGATTTGAGTAGAATCCAATTGGTTCTCCGATTGTTTCTGATTAACGAGAATCTGGGTTGAAGTTTGGTAAACGGGTGTTAATACAAAATAAGAAATCGTTCCGCTAATCAAAGCGGCAATTAATGTCAGCAGCATGATCAGCTTCCAACGCTTCTTTAATGTTTTAAAAATATCTTTAATACTAATAGTTTCTTCCATTTCATCCTCCTGGTATGTTAAAAATGACCTATTCCATTATAGCATAATATTACCTATATTTATGTATTATAAGGAAATTTACATGAAACTTACAAACTACTTTTTCAATGCAAAAGTAGTTTATTTACTAAATTTACCAATATTATATACATATAGGCCGTTTTTCTGAATATTCTGACCCGAATTTCATTAAATCTAAGTATACACCACATCCCAATCTTGCTTAGATGATTTTTAGGTTTTGCAAAATTTCTTGAAATGTACCTAACTAAATGCCTACCAAAACAGGAAAATCCGTTTATTCATATAATTGCTCCGAGTATTTTAGTACCTAGTTATCATTAAAAAGGGAGAAAAAATGTGTAAACTGAAAGTAATAGTTTAAAAAAATCATTTATAACTTTCATTTTAATGGTTAGGTGTGGTCAATATGATAGGTTACCGAGTTAAGTCGCTTAGGGAAGAAAGGAAAATGTCCATTAGTGAACTCTCCACAAAATCCGGCGTTGCCAAATCCTATATAAGCTCACTGGAAAGAAACCTTCAAACAAACCCTACTATTTTAGTTTTGGAAAAAATCGCTAGAATCCTTTGTATAAAGGTTGATGCTCTGCTTTATGAACAAGCAGACAAAGGCATGGATGAAGAGTGGATGGCAATCATGCAGGATGTTATGGGGTCGGGGATATCGAAAGAGGAAATGCGCGAATTCATTCTAGATAGAAAGTGATGTCTCATTAATTAATAGGAATTCATTCCGATTCGAAAACTATAAAAGGGGGAAAAGTGGATATAGCCGCTTTTCTCCCTTTTACTTTCTACAACTTAAAATATTCCTGCAAAACCTCGAACCATATATAATGCCCTTGGTCATTGGGATGGATGTTATCATTAGTCAGTATATCAGCCAATCTCAAATTCTTTTTCTTTAGCTTCTTTTCAATTCCCTCTTTGCTATTCATATAAGTCCATTTATTCGTTTTGATGACCTTCTCAGAAGCTTGAATATAGTCCAAATAATTCAGCCCTAAACTATTCTCCGTTTTACCATTTGCGACTGGGTTTGGTGAAATGATTAAAATCTTTGCATTCGGCAGCTCTTTTTGCAACTTTGTCATGATGTTTTTCAAATCTTTTTCCGTCTGTTCCAAGCTAAGTGATTGATAATGATTGTTTATCAGCGAATTTTCAAAAATAACCAGATCGGGATCATCTTGTATGACCGCTTCAATTTTCTTACCTTTCAGCAAATCCTCTGTTGAATACCCCTCATGTCCATGATTAATAAAACGTAGTGTTTCTAACTCATCACGATCAGCGCGCAGGCTCTTCTCTAAGCGCCCTGCCCAACTATTGGAAGCATTACTCGCACCGGTTCCTGTAGTACCATTACTCCCCACTAAGGATACAGTAACCCTATCTTGCGTAAGCGACTTATAATGGAGGTAATCGATTAACGGCTGCTGCTCATTATTTTCCGGTTTTAGCCTTTGTACCAAAGCTTCTCTATCTTCTTTTTCCTTTTCTTTTACTTTTGCTTCAGCTTCTCTAGCCTCTACACCTGCTGCCTGACTTAAGTTCTTCCAATGCAGATGGCCAAAAATCAGAACTGCCAAGCAAATTCCAGCGATAATGATTAAACCATATTTCCTCATCTTTACCTCCCATAGTACTGCCACCTAAACTCTATTTCACTATCTTCCGATTATTTTTCTGTCATTTATTATAGCTATCGAAATTGCACCGATAAAGAATATTCTTCCAATTTATTCCGACATCACTCGACATGGGTATTATATTTATGCTCAAAAAAGTCCAGCATTCCTGCTGGATACAAATCACTTAACCAAATTCAATACTTCTAAAAGTTTACCATCTGAATTGTAGTTAAAAGTGACCGTCTTATCATCATGAATGTGATAGCTTAAACCAAAAAACTCCCCGCCATCTGGAAATCTTTCTATAAAATCATCGAGTTGTTCGGAATTTAGTTTAACAACCATAGGTTTCTTCCTACTATTTTGAGAATCTTCTACCGTCTCCATTAAAGTCTCTGTAAGTCTACCCATAATTAACTCCTTTAATCTCTCATTTCCCCATTGATAATAAACCTTATAAATGGTAAATAAAAGGTCCTTAATTAAAATTTCACATTAATGATAAAAACTCTTAACAACTCTCCCAAACGCCCGACAATTTTACCATAATTACCAAGTGGGTTAATTAATTTCCATTGGAATTGCACGGTAAAGATAGGATTTTACAACTACGTTTGTTTCATGCAAAGTTAACTCCGCTCTTCAGAAGGGTTCTGTAGAGGCAGGAACTTGATCTAATGGCATTTTGATAATAAGAGATTCAGACCGTTACTGGCAATGGACTTAGTAATAGCTAACTTTTTGTCACCTCTTAACACCTTCATATATAGAGTTAATATCCATCACCTAAAAAAAACCATTTCCTTCTCATAAGTCTATCTCCTTATTTATTTACATAAATATAACATTTTTATTAATTTTTACAAATTAAATTTTGTGTTTTCTGAATATAAAGTGACCTCCATCCTAATTTTTTATTTCTATTATCATTTTACAGACTAACTATTAGTAAATATTACTTAGATATAATGTGATCACTTATTTTCTATTTCTAATCTTTATAGATTGTTTTCTATAACTCTAGTAAAATGAGAATGATAATTACTATCAATTAAGGAGAATAAACTATTATGGGTGTACCTTTGTTAAAAGAAGAACTTCCGGTTGCCACTAAAATCTGGACGCGTGATTTTGTGATGATATTCTTAGCTAACTTCTTTGTTTTTTTATCCTTTCAAATGACTTCCCCAACCCTTCCGCTCTTTGTAAAAGAGCTTGGCGGAAATGAACGGTATATTGGGTTAGTTGCTGGCATGTTTTTATTTTCCGCTCTGATTGTCCGCCCCTTTGCCGGACATGCATTGGAAACAAAAGGAAGACGTTTTGTTTTCCTGTTCGGTCTAGCCTTTTTGGCTGTAGCTATAGGCTCGTTTGGATTTATGATGAGTATTTTCCTTCTATGTGCAATGAGGATTGTCCAAGGGATTGGCTGGGGATATACGACTACTGCATCAGGTACGATTGCCTCCGATATTATTCCAGCAAAGCGTCGGGGTGAGGGAATGGGATACTTCACTTTATCGGGTAATTTGGCGATGGCTTTTGGTCCGTCATTTGGACTTTTCTTAGCGGATGTTTTAACCTTTCAACATTTGTTTTTATTTTGCGGTGCATTAAGCCTGGCAGCTTGGATCATGGCTTCAACAATTATCTATAAAAAAGTAGATCATCCTTCTGCTCCCGCTAAAACTTATAGGTTTGACATTTATGAAAAAAGCGCTGTTGCACCGTCCATTCTTGTTTTTTTCATTACGGTATCTTTTGGCGGGATTGCTACCTTCTTACCGCTTTATACTATCGAAAAAGGTCTGTCAGGTATTCAAGGATATTTTTTTCTTTACGCTTTAGCTCTTATTTTCACACGAATGTTCGCTGGAAAAATCTATGATCAAAAAGGACATCAAGCTGTCTTCATTCCAGCTACTCTTTTTATCGTAGCGGCGATGCTATTGCTAGCCTGGATGCCAAGTAACATGATTCTGTATATGGCAGCTATTTTTTATGGCATCGGATTCGGGGCTGTCCAACCGGCTCTTCAAGCGTGGTCTTTTGAAAACGCTGCCCGAAATCGAAAGGGCATGGCCAATGCCACTTTCTATTCCTTCTTTGATCTTGGAATCGGCTGCGGTGCCATCCTCTTCGGACAAATCGGCTATCTGTTTGGGTATATTAGCATTTACATAATGGCAGCTGTCTCTGTGGGGATTTCACTATTGGCTTACCTATGGATTTTGAGAAAAAAATAATGATATATACGGATTATATTATCCTATAAACATCTACTTTCGTTGTAGCCCACACACTTGCTGATCGTTTATAAAGGAAAGTTAGGCCGTTCGATTTGAGCGGCTTTTTTGATTTATAGGGAGAGTTGGACGAAATCAGTCAATAGCCTTGAATCGATTTTTTAATTCAATGTAAAGTATGTAATGGTTTTATTTGATTTAAGTAATGATATTGTATTCCAGGTTGGTTTCGCCTTTTTTTGTTGTATGATAGAAAAAAAAAGGAGTTTTGGGAATGCTTATTCTGCAGTATATTGGAAATTTTTTTTCATTCATGCAAAAGGATATACCAGAAACTCATGTCAAATGCCATGTTTGTGCCGGAACAGGCGCCTACGATATTTATACTGATTGTCTTACCTGTAATGCAAAAGGATTAATAAGTAAAGTTGAATATAATAGGAGGCTTGAAGAAGGTGAAATTTAAAGTATTTCGTGTAGGACGATATTGCAAATTAGATGAAACAACAGATGATCAAAGAAGCAATATTCGCTATTGCTTCTTTTTTTTGACCCAAAACGGTACAGCCCCCAGTACTTAGTATGGGGGCTGTTCTTGTTTCACTTTTTAACCGTGACTTTTCTTGATTCACTTACGTTTTTCGCTTTGTCTTTGGCATAGGTATATAGGTTTTTCCCGGCTTTTTGCTTGGGGATTTTAACCGAGAATGCACCTTTATTCGTTGCTGTGGCAGAGCCGATCACTTTTCCTGATTCTTTGATGGAGACAGTGGAGTTGGCTTCTGCTTTGCCTGTTACTTTTGTCGTTTTTGTCGTTACTGTGTTGACCGTAGGTTTACTTGGTGCTGTTTTGTCTGCGACGGTCACTGTTTTGACTGAGCTTGTATTTCCTGCTTTATCGGTTGCTGTAACGGATAGGACTTTTCCTGCTTTTTGTTTCTTTGATATCGTTACGGTGAAATTCCCGCTGCTATTGGAATTTGCTTTACCAAGGACCGTACTGCCATTTTTGACAATGACATTAGTGCTCGCTTCCGCTTTCCCCGTTACTTTTACGGTATTGTCTCCTACCGTGTTTACTGACGGTTTTAAGGGAGCCGTTTTATCTACCACTTTAAATGAAACGGGTATACTTTTATTTCCCGATTTATCGATGACCCTCGTAGAGATGTTCGTGCCGGCTGTTTGTTTCGCGATGGTCGCTGTAAACGACTTTTCACCGTTGATCTTAACTGTCGCGAGTTGTTTTTTATCGGTATAAATGGAGACGGTCCCCGTTTTGAAATCAGTTGGGATTTTCCCATTGATCTTGGTGTCCCTATCGGAAATCGCGGTCACGGCCGGTTTGGTCAGCGTCTTCATTTCCAGTGCTTTTTTGGCATTGAGCCGCCCGTTTCCATAGTAAATGTCTTTCCCTTTTGCACCGAGGTCCACGGCCGAATCATAGAGGCGGTATTCGACCTCAGATTTGTTGAGCTTGGGCTCATATGACCAAATCAGTGCTGCTACACCGGTCACCATCGGCGTGGCCATCGATGTTCCGCTCATCCAGCCGTATTTACCATTCGGCAAGGTTGAAAAGATATCATCTCCAGGTGCTGCAATATCCACTGTTGAATGATAGTTGGAATAACTGGCACGCTTGTCCCTTGAGTCAGTGGCGGCAACCGAAATGACATGGCTGTATGCAGCTGGATACACACGCTGTACATTTTTCCCCATATCACCTTCATTCCCGGCAGCTGCGACAATCAGGACGCCTTTTTTATAGGCTTCTTGGACGGCCTTGTCCAACGCCTCCGAATAACTGGTGTCACCCAGGCTCATATTGATGATGTTAGCCTTCTGCTGTACGGCAAAATGAATGGCTTCAATGATATCGGCCGTATTGGCATATTCGCCATCAAAAACATTGATCGGCATGAGTTTTACGTTAGGCGCAACACCCGTTCCGCCTATGCCGTTGTTCGCAGAACCTGCAATGATGCCTGCGATATGCGTACCATGCTCGCCTTTTGGGACGATATTCTTCCTATTGCGTACCGTATCATAGGCATTGACGATTTTCCCTTTTAAATCACCGTGGTTACGATCGATCCCATCGTCAATAATGGCTACGATCATTTCTTTCGAGCCCATGGTTTTTGTCCATGCTGCATTCGTTCCGAGCGTTTTATGATGCCACTGGTCTTTATAGGCAGGGTCGTTCGGACTATCCATCTTCTTGAAAAGATAGTTTGGCTCTGCATATTCCACATTCTTCTGTTCTTCAAGTTTCTCGATAACGTTGTCGGTTGTTTCCCCTTTAGGGACCTCGACCTTTTCTATCAAGTCATTGATCGGCTCATCATTCGTCTCTTTATATTTGACGATGACACCATCGGATTGCGGGATTTCTTCTGCAGATGCAGCAACCGGTTGGCAGATTGGCAGAATCATAAACAGCAATAGAACCGGCAGTAAGGCCTGAATAAGTTTGTGCATGAAATCACTCCAATAAAATATGATTAAGAATAGCTATGGATGAGGTTTTGAACATGAACCCATTCTACTATTATTCCTAACTAGATTGTATACCGAGTGATTTGGTTTTACTAACCTTTTTATCTAGTAAATTTACATATTTTCCAAAAGAAAAAAACCGCTAAGCGGTTTCAAAAGTGGTTCTATCTAAATGATTAAAACAAAGTTGATTGGAACGGAAGGTACCAGACTCCTACAGGAATACGCGTCCAAGGGAGACCCCGCAGGCGCAAAGGCGCCGAGGGCGGACCTCCCGCGGAAAGCGAGTGCCCTACGTTCCAATCAACGGTCAAATTTTAAAAGCCTCAAAAGGCAAACTCAATTATTAACGAGTTTGCCTACAGTGTATAAAGCGGTTTAATGTCCTCCTAAATAGGCATTCTTGATTTCTTCGCTTGCGGTCAGTTCCTCAGATTTGCCCGATAGGACAATTCGGCCGGTTTCAACAACATAGGCTCTGTCCGCGATGGATAGGGCCAGGTTGGCATTTTGTTCGACCAGCAGAATCGTTGTACCTGTATTATTGATTTCTTCGATGATATGAAAGATTTGCTTCACCAATAATGGGGCGAGTCCCATGGATGGCTCGTCCAACAGCAGAAGCCGGGGCTTGGCCATGAGTGCCCTGCCCATTGCGAGCATTTGCTGTTCCCCGCCGGAAAGGGTTCCGGATTGCTGTTTCAGGCGCTCAAGCAAACGCGGGAATAATTCATAGACTTTCTCCATGTCCTGCTTGATGCCAGCCTTATCTTTGCGTAAATAGGCACCAAGCTGAAGGTTCTCTTCAACGGTCATATTAGCAAATACACGCCGGCCTTCAGGTACATGGGAAATACCCATTTTCACAATGGATTGTGCGGCCTTTCCGCCGATGGATAGCCCTTCATACATGATTTTCCCCTGTTTTGGTTTTAACAGTCCGGAAATGGTTTTCAGCATCGTGCTTTTCCCCGCTCCGTTTGCCCCGATCAGGGTAACGATTTCACCTTCATTAATAGAAAGCGAGATTCCTTTCAAGGCTTGAATGTTTCCATAATAGACGTTGATGTCCTCGATTTTTAACATTATGAAACCTCCTCGCCCAGATAGGCCTCGATGACTTTTGGATTGTTACGGATTTCCTCTGGCTTACCTTGAGCAATCAGCTGTCCGTGATCGAGTACATATATGCGTTCGCAAACACCCATGACGAGCGGCATATCATGTTCTATCAATAATACGGTCAAATCAAATTTCTCACGGATGAGGGCAATCAGGTTCATGAGCTCGTGCGTTTCCTGAGGGTTCATTCCCGCTGCCGGTTCATCCAGCAAAAGCAGTTTCGGGTTGGCTGCAAGTGCACGGGCAATTTCCAAACGTCTTTGTTTGCCATATGGCAGGTTCTTCGCCTTTTCATCCATATATTGATCAAGGTTGAAAATCTTCAGGAACTCAATCGCCTTTTCATTCATTTCCTTTTCGCCTTTAAAATGGATCGGCATTCGGAAGATCGAGCTTAAAATGCTATGCTTCGAAAGGGAATGATAGGCCACCTTTACATTATCGATCACGGATAGTTCACTGAATAAGCGAATGTTCTGGAATGTCCGGCTGATGCCTTTTTGCGTAATTTTATATGGAGGCTTTTTTCTCAAGTCCTCCCCTTCTAAAGAAATCGTTCCCTCCGTCGGGACGTATACCCCTGTCAGTAAGTTGAAAAAAGTCGTTTTTCCGGCTCCGTTCGGTCCAATCAAGCCAACCAATTCCCCAGGGTACAGCTCGACGTTAACATCGGAAACGGCTTTTAGCCCCCCGAACTGGATGCCGACCGAATCGACTTTAAGCAGCGGTGTTTTTATTTCCATGGCTGCTGCCTCCTTTACGTTTGAACATGGATGTTATTTCTTTTGTCCCCATTAAACCTTGTGGACGATAGATCATCATGACGATTAGCACAAGACTGTAAATGATCATTCGCGTTTCAGGATAATCCTGGAGGAAAGTCGTGACCACAGTCAGTAAGATGGCCGCCAATACGGCTCCTGAAAGACTTCCAAGGCCGCCAAGTACAACTAAGATCAAGATATCGAATGATTTTAGGAATCCGAAGTTGGATGGCTGGATGATGTAGAAGTTATGAGCGTAAAGCCCGCCAGCAATTCCGGCGAAAAAGGCCCCGATCGCAAACGCGACAACTTTGTAATAGGTCGTATTGATCCCCATCGAATCGGCAGCCGTCTCGTCCTCACGGATCGATATGCAGGCTCTGCCATGTGTCGAACTTGTGAAATTCCTGATGACGATGATCGTAACGATAACGGAGGCGAATACCCAAGGCCAAGTGGTCAAATGGGATACCTGCATCCCGCTTGCCCCGCCAACATAATCGATATTCAAAAGCACGATCCGGACAATTTCCCCAAAACCAAGTGTTGCTATCGCCAAGTAGTCACCTTTTAAACGTAAGCTTGGGATTCCGATGATTAATCCTGCCAACGCTGCCGCCAAACCGCCCACAATCAATGCTGCAACAAAAGGCATTTCCAGCTTCATGGTCATTACGGCTGAAGCATAGGCACCGACTGCCAGGAATCCAGCATGTCCAATGGAAAACTGCCCTGTTATCCCGATGATCAAGTGAAGGCTCGCTGCCAGAATGATATTGATTCCGATGAACATGAGCGTATTTTGATAAAAAGGATTTAGCGATCCGCCGCCGATTAACACTTGAACTACGGCGAAAAAGATCAATGATAGTAAAATCGAGAGCCAAAAACCTTTTGCTCGCTTAAATGTAGTCATTGCTTTGTCTCCCCTATACTTTTTCTTTTTTGTTTTTACCGAATAAGCCTTGTGGCATGAAAATCAAGATAAGAATCAGTACGACGAAGGCTACCGCATCACGCCATAATGAGTAACCGGCGGCACTGACCAAAGCCTCGATGACACCAAGTAATAAGCCTCCGACCATGGCGCCCGGTATAATCCCGATCCCTCCAAGTACGGCGGCGACAAATGCCTTCAACCCCGGAAGCACACCCATAAGCGGTTCGATTTTAATATAATAAATGCCGAAAATGACGCCCGCTGCCCCAGCTAAAGCGGAACCGATTGCAAAGGTTGCAGAAATCGTGTTATTAACATTTATCCCCATCAGCTTGGCTGCATCCGCATCGAATGAAACGGCTCGCATGGCTTTTCCTATTTTTGTTTTATGAACGATGATTTGAAGAATGATCATCAGGACTACAGCCACTCCAAAAATCAAAACCGATTGACTATTGATGGAAACTCCAAAGATATTGAACTTGTCCGTCGGCAATACATCATTCGGGTAAGCCTCCGGCTGTGCACCCCGGACGTAGATGAATCCGTATTCGATTAAAAGGGAGACCCCGATGGCAGTGATAAGTGCTGCAATACGCGTAGCGTTTCGTAATGGCTTGTATGCGATGCGCTCGATTATCACTCCAAAGAGCGCACAGATCGTCATCGAGATTAATAGAGCGGGCACAAATGAAAGATCCAGAACCGTTATCGAGTAAAATCCAACGAATGAGCCGACCATGAAGACATCACCATGTGCAAAGTTTATCAATTTAACAATCCCGTAAACCATCGTATAACCGAGAGCGATAAGGGCATAAATACTTCCTAGTGAAACCCCGTTTATTAACTGCTGTATTAATTCCATGTTCGACTCTCCTTGAAAAATCTAATTTTGTAATGTGATAATCCAGACTCTTTGCATTCCGCCAAGGGGAAGTTCAGTGACCTGGTATACCTGAAAAATGAGAATTCGCCAGCACCTTCTTATATGACGAAGGGCCGGCGAAAGGGTTGGAGTTGTTCTCCGAAATTAAGGATTGATTTTTGTGTTAAATACTTGTTTTCCCTCTTTAAATTCAAGGATGGTAGCGGATTTGATCGGATTATGTTTTTCATCCAATGTAAAAGTACCCGTTACAAGCTCAAGGTTTTTCGTTTTTTCCAGCGCTTCTTTAATTTTTTCTGAATCGGCTGAACCGGCACGTTTGATCGCATCGGCAAGGAAGTATCCTGTGTCATATCCTAGAGCGTTAAATGCATCCGGGGATTTATCTTTGTACTTCGCTTTAAAAGATGACACAAATTTCTGAATTTTCTCATCAGGGTCGCCTGAAGAATAATGGTTCGTTATGAACGTGTTATTTAGCGCTTTTGCACCGGCAATTTCAACTAGCTTAGGAGAGTCCCAGCCGTCTCCGCCCATGAATGGGACATCAAGTCCAGTTTCACGCGCCTGCTTCACGATCAGACCAGCTTCCTCATAGTAACCAGGCAGGAAGATGAAATCAGGTTTTGCCGATTTCAAACGAGTCAATGTGGAACGGAAATCCGTATCCTTCGCAATGTAAAATTCCTGAGTTACGATCTTTCCGCCATTTTTTTCGAATTGTTCTTTAAAGGCTGCAGCTAATCCTTTTGAATAATCACTTGCGCTGTCAATATAGATGGCCGCACTTTTCGCTTTGATTTCTTTAGTGGCAAAATTTGCAGCAACCGTTCCTTGGAAAGGATCGATGAAGCTGGTCCTGAAAATGTAATCATTCAATTTATCCTTGCTGAAAGTGATTTCAGGGCTTGTACCAGAAGGTGAGATGACCGGCACTTTATTATCTTGTGCAATCTGCACTTGTGCAATCGAGTTCGTGCTTGTCGCTGCACCCACGATCGCTGCAACCTTATCTTGTGATGTCAGCTTGATTGCGGCGCTAGTCGCTTCTGAAGCTTCAGATTTATTATCGACTTTTATTAGTTTGATTTTTTTTCCGTCAATGCCTTCTTTATTGATTTCTGCAGTCGCAAGTTCCAGGCCTTCTGCAATTGATTGACCATATGAGGCTACACCGCCTGATAATTCAAGGTTGACACCGATCTTGATCGTTTCACCGTCCCCGCTTGTTTTATCTGATGAACCGGAGCCGGAACAACCCGCTAGAACTCCTGCAGCAAGTGTTAGAGAAAGGAATGCCCCTGCTAATTTTTTCTTCTTCATAAATAATCCCCCCATTTTGTAATCATAGCTCTGATGCATGAATATTTATTCAAGATGCCCCAGAAAAAATTAATTAGATGAAATTTTTCAAATTAAATTAATATTTCGAAAAATAGTTTACCGCATAATTTTCATTCCGTCCATACAATAATTATGAGCATATTTCGCTAAATAGTATATTTTTCATAGGGAGGAAAATGTCATTTTTATCTTTGTATATTTTAAATATTGCGAAAATAAAGGGTATTATCAGAAAAAACTGATAATTTAATTATGTTGAAATTGTAAAATCATCATTTATTGACCAAAAAATTTTATTCAATCTCATATTTTAAACATCCTATTAATTACATTTTTACCAAAATACTTTTATACCGATAGGGAATTAAACCCAGTTCCCAAGCTCCTTTTTAGTCTTAATTCCTATATCAAATTTGAATAATTCCCTTTTGGATGCATAAAATCATGCATGAATCTCCTGTCGTATAAGTTGGCATTTTTGCCCGGTCCTTCTCTTTTTTTCGTCCCCGTCTATATGATATGGTTTAGACAAAAAAAAACTGACCCCTATAGAGTCAGTCAACTTATTATCAATCGTTTACACGGCGAACTTCAATGTCTTTTAGAATATCATTGATTACCCAGCTTGCCGCAATTAAGCCAGCTACAGATGGTACGAAAGCATTCGAAGATGGCGGCATTTGGGCTTTACGGATTTTTGCCTCATCATTGCCGACTTCTTTCCGGACATCCTCACGAATGACAATCGGGCTTTCGTCCGAGAAGACTACGGGAACTCCCTTTGTGATGCCTTCTTTACGCAATCTAGTACGAATGACCTTTGCAAGCGGATCTGTATGCGTTTTGGAGATATCGGCAATTTGGAAACGCGTAGGATCCATTTTATTAGCGGCCCCCATGCTTGAAATCACCTTGATATTCCGTTTCAGGCATTCCTTCATCACATGTATCTTATAAATGACCGTATCGGATGCATCAATGACATAATCCAGGCCATAGCTGAAGAATTCCTCAAACGTTTCTTCTGTATAGAACATTTTCAGGGCGATCACTTCGCAGTCAGGATTGATGTCTTGAATGCGATTTTTCATCAATTCCGCTTTCGGTTGACCGACTGTTGATAATAGTGCATGAATCTGCCTGTTTACATTAGTTATGTCGACATCGTCCTTATCCACAAGAATAATACGGCCGACTCCCGTGCGTGCCAATGCTTCAGCTGAAAAAGAACCTACGCCTCCCACACCCAGGACAGCAACGGTCGTGTTTTTCAGTATATCGATGCCTTCCTTGCCAATTGCTAATTCATTTCGTGAAAACTGATGCAGCATATATATTCAACTCCAATAAATTCTGTTCTTATTTAGCTTCCCATTTAACAATATATCATAAACATCATTTATGACAAGCGAAATATGAGCAGTCTAATCGGAATTAATGTACTAGGTCATTTTTGATAATTTTTGAAGGATGGTAGCCAGCAGGTGAGTCCGTTCTGTCAGGCTGGGAATATCCAAATACTCCTCATCACTATGTGCATTCCCTCCAATGGGCCCGAGTCCATCCACTGTCGCTATACCCAATTCTGAAGTAAAAGAAGCATCTGATCCTCCACCCGTGGCCGTATCTGTTATTTGGATGCCAATTTCCTTTCCAGACTGACGGATAGTCTCTAAAAGCAAATTCGTTTTCTCGTTCTTTTCCATGGGAGACCGGTCCATTTTCCCGCTTAATACCGTTTTCGTCCCTGGAATATAGGTTTCAGCGCAGATTTTTTTCAATTGTTTGAGGATGATGCCTTCTTGCCTTTTTTCAGAGATCCGCACATCCACAAAAGCGGCCGCATGGGAAGCGATGATATTGACAGCAGAACCTCCTTCAATCATGCCGACATTAACGCTGATTCCTTTCTTTTGATCATTCAATTGGTGTAAGGCGATGATTTTATGAGCCAATTCTTCAATTGCACTTCGACCCTTTTCCGGTTCGATCCCTGAATGGGCGGCCACCCCCGTTATATCCATTTTAAATTGCCCGCAGCCCCTTCTTGCCGTGACCAGTGAACCATCCGCCCTTGCCGGTTCAAGAATTAACGCGAACTTCTTATTGGCCGCCTTTTCCGATATGAGTGAAGCGGACGACGGAGACCCGATCTCTTCATCACTATTGAGAATGATTTGGATATGCTTATAGCCTGCCTGCCCCGTTTGTTTCAAACAAAGGATCGCATAAAAAAGCAAAACCAAACTAGCCTTCATATCAGCTACACCAGGACCGTAAGCCCGATTTCCCTTCACTTTAAAAGGCCGTTTTTGGGCTGTCCCTTCTGGGAAAACCGTATCCATATGTGCGACGACAACAATATGCGGCTGATGCGCGTCACGATGCTGGATGACCAGCTGATTGCCATATTTCTGCTGTTCAACCGTATCCACAATAAAATCCAAGCTTTCAAATTTCGTTTTTAAAATCGAACTAATTTCATCAATACCCTTTTTCGTATGGGAACCACTATCTATATTCACTAGCTGCTCCACTAATTGAAGCATTTCCTTCCTCTTTGCATTCAATAAATCCTTCAAAGCCCTCACTACTTTCTATCCTTGGCTGATTATTATTTCAACCTTACTATAATTTACGAATCTATACTGCGGAATGTTACTTAAATGGGGATATTTAAGTTTAATCGAGAATACTGAAGACTTACTCGATAGAAATTGGGTTTGGTCATGAGTTTGAGGCGTTTACTCGTGGGTTTGAGCACTTTACTCATGAGTTTGGGGCGTTTACTCGTGAGTTTAGGCACTTTACTCGTGAGTTTGGGGCGATTACTCGTGAGTTTAGGCACTTTACTCGTGAGTTTGGGGCGATTACTCGTGAGTTTAGGCACTTTACTCGTGAGTTTGGGGCGTTTACTCGTGAGTTTAGGCACTTTACTCGTGAATTTGGGGCGATTACTCGTGAATTTAGGCACTTTACTCGTGAATTAATCCATCAAGTCTATATACTCTATTTTTATATTGCCCCAAATAGGGCAATTCCAGAGCAGATAGCATTCGTTGCATGATATCGATAGAATCTATTTGTAATAAGAGCCGTGCTTGTTGGTTCGTAATTTTGGGCTCTATGAGGAGGGCATAATCACGAAGAGTTTGAATGTGGGCATCCTTGGAGGCGTAAGAACATTGACCACATGACCATTTGCCCCAGTGATATTGCATATGGAGAGCTGAACAATCAGGGCATTGAACGCTATTAAGCAGATTTTTATCATCAATTTGATACCATTCAAGTATATCCGGATTATATGGGGTATTTTTTTGCAACAATGTGTTCGAAAGTTTATTGCTCTGCCTTTGGGTCAACTGCGCAGAAGGATACTTTTCTTCAATGGTATGAATCTTGGAGATCAGAGTTTCTTTTCCCGTAATTTTTTTGAAAATGGGGGTAAAACCTGGGGTAGTCCTTATGATGGTATTCGAGTTTGCATTAGCAATGAGCGTTTCAATCGGTAGCGAGGGAAAGTTATGAAAAGTGAGCCAATCCATTAAGCAGGATTTTTGCACGTCTACTTGGATTAATGGATCCAGATAAGCTTGTTCCTGTCCATCTTTTGTCCGAATCAATTGAGGATAAGTGCGATCAAAATAGAGCATTCCCGCAAAGTTTTTCACTTCGATGATGATACAGTAATTCCGGGTGATTATAAGGAAATCCATTTGAAAATAACGGCCCCCATCGTTACCTAACCTCAAATCATGTAATACTCGATATTCTTTTGGAAGATCCTTCAACTCATTTCCAATACTCCGCTCACCGCTAAACCCTGTACGAATTTTCCGGAAATCGTTCCTTATCTGTTCCTGTTTTGGATGGTTTGATGTTAGCCTCCTGCTTAATGCCTCCAGTTTGAGCATTTTTATAGGCTTTTCACACGGTTTTAGCATTCATTCGTCAACTCCTTCTCTTTTAGCTTCTTTATTAAAGCCTTCTTTTCCTGCTGGGAAAATGAAAATCAGTATTTTACTATGAGTTTGCTCTGTTTAATTCGTGAGATTTGTTTCTAAACTCGTGTATTTTTGCTATTTGGTCTAGAATTCACACTTTTCACTGTAAATTCACGCTCTTTACTCGTAATTTCACGCCATTCTCCCCGAGTTTAGTCATTTACTCGTGAGTTTACCCCTTTTACTCGTGAATTTGCGCTCTTTACTCGTGAATTCAAGCCTTTTACTCGTGAATTTGCACTCTTTACTCGTGAATTCAGCCATTACTCGTGAGTTTGCACTCTTTACTCGTGAATTCACGCCATTACTCGTAAATTCACGCTCTTTACTCGTAATTTCACGCCATTATCCGCGAGTTTAGTCATTTACTCGTGAGTTTACCCCTTTTACTCGTGAATTTGCGCCCTTTACTCGTGAGTTTACCCCTTTTACTCGTGAGTTTGCGCTCTTTACTCGTGAATTCAAGCCTTTTACTCGTGAGTTTGCACTCTTTACTCGTGAATTCAAGCCTTTTACTCGTGAGTTTGCACTCTTTACTCGTGAATTCAAGCCATTTACTCGTGAGTTTACTCCTTTTACTCGTGAATTTTCGCTCTTTACTCGTGAATTCAAGCCTTTTACTCGTGAATTCACCACATTTACTCGTAATTTCACGCTACCTCGTTAGTTCACGCCATTTATTTGTAAGTTACCATTCTTCACTATTTTAACGCACAAAAAAACCCATGTTTATTTAACATGAGTTGCTTTGTAAGGTGTAAGAGTCCCAATTGTGCCGTTTACGCCTTTGTTTTGAACCCGCTCTCCGCAGGTGGGTGCTCGGTTCCTCGCGTTTGTAAGTCCTCTTCGAGGGAGGCATTTACGCGGCCAGGAAACTAGTGCTCCCGGTAACTATAAGTGTTCGGTCAAAACTTATAGGTTAAAGAACGAACACATCAGGACCCTTACTTCTTGAAAACATCATATCATAATGCTTAACTCTGTTTCAAGAGAAAGCATCTAGGTATTTTTTCATATTTTTCCCAAATTCATTATTTTTTTAGTGCAGCAAGCCTTAGGCTAAGTTCGGCCAATTGCTTGTCACTTACAGCACTTGGTGCGTCAACCAGCAGGTCGCTTGCGCTTGCTGTTTTCGGGAACGCGATGGTGTCTCGAAGGTTCGTGCGGCCTGCAAGCAGCATGACCATACGGTCCAATCCAAGGGCGATTCCGCCGTGTGGTGGCGTTCCGTATTCGAATGCATCCATTAGGAAGCCGAATTGTGCGTTTGCTTCTTCTTCTGAGAATCCAAGGACTTTGAACATTTTTTCCTGAACGTCGCGTTCGAAAATACGCAGTGATCCGCCGCCAAGTTCGTAGCCGTTCAAGACAAGGTCATATGCTTGTGCACGGACGCTTGCTGGGTCTGATTCCAGTTTGTCCATGTCTTCACGGAATGGCATTGTGAATGGATGGTGTGCTGCATAGTAGCGTCCTTCTTCTTCGTCATATTCAAATAATGGCCAGTCCGTCACCCATAGGAAGTTGAATTTGCTTTGATCGATCAAGCCTCTTTCTTTACCAAGCTTGTTGCGAAGTGCTCCAAGTGCATCGGCGACTACGCCTTTCTTATCTGCAACGAATAAGATTAGATCGCCCACTTCAGCTTCCACTACGGATACTAATTGCTCTTGATCTTCTGCGAAGAATTTAGCGATTGGTCCTTTTACTCCGTCTTCTTCAACTTTCAGCCATGCAAGGCCTTTTGCACCGTAAATCGCTGCAAATTCAGCCAATCCATCAATATCTTTACGGGAATAATCCGCATTTCCGTCCTTGACGACGATCGCTTTAACTTGTCCGCCGCTTGCAACGGCGCCAGTGAATACTTTAAAGTCGCTGTCTTTGACGATTTCAGATACGTCTTTAAGTTCCATTCCGAAACGTGTATCCGGTTTGTCGGAACCATAACGGCCCATCGCTTCATTATATGTCATTCTTGGGAATGGCAGTGTTACGTCAAGCCCTTTAACGTCTTTCATCACTTTAGCCATCATGTTTTCTGCGGTGTTAATGATATCTTCTTGGCTCATGAAGCTTGTTTCAATATCGATTTGCGTGAATTCAGGCTGTCTGTCGGCACGTAAATCTTCATCACGGAAACAGCGGGCAATTTGATAATAACGCTCGAAACCGGATACCATCAATAGCTGCTTGAAGATTTGCGGTGATTGCGGAAGTGCATAGAACTCACCTTCGTGTACACGGCTAGGCACTAAATAATCACGTGCTCCTTCAGGTGTACTTTTCGTTAAGATAGGTGTTTCGATATCTAGGAAGCCTTCACCGTCCAAGAAATCACGGATTGCTTTTGTTGTTTGGTTACGCATTTTCAACGTTTCGAACATCGCTGGACGGCGCAAATCCAAATAACGGTATTTCAAGCGGATATCTTCAGAAACATCCGTTCTTTCATCAATGATGAACGGAGGGGTTTTAGCTTCATTTAAAATTGTAACGTTTTCGGCTTGAACTTCGACCGTACCTGTTGTTACATTCGGGTTGAAGTTTGCTTCCTCCCGTTTGATGACTGTCCCTTGGATATCAAGGACATATTCATTACGGATCTTTTCAGCTGTGGCCAAGGCTTCTGCCGAAATGTCCGGATTGAAAACGACTTGGACGACTCCGCTTCTGTCACGAAGGTCGATAAAGATGACCCCGCCCAAATCCCGACGTTTTTGTACCCATCCTTTTAATGTTACTTTTTCACCAATAGCTGCTTCTGTCACTTCACCATTGAAGTATGTTCTGCCAAACATGGTATTTCCCCCTTAAGCCTGTAGCTTTTTGAATTGTTCAACGAATGTGGCAAGATCCATTTGGACTTGTTCACCGGTTTCCATGAACTTCACGTTGATTTTATTATTTGCCAATTCCTCATCACCGAGTGTCGCCACATATCTCGCTTCAAGGCGGTCGGCTGATTTAAATTGAGCTTTCACTTTACGGTCTTGATAGTCTTTTTCAACAGTAAAACCGGCATTCCGCAATTGATGGGCAAGTTTGACGGTATAATCCTTGGCCGTTTCACCTAATGAAACAAGATAGCAGTCAATACCCTTTTTGATCGGAAGCTCGATGTTTTCCGCTTGCAGTGCTGCAATCAGGCGTTCAATGCTAAGCGCAAAGCCGATTCCGGGTGTTTCCGGCCCGCCAAGTTCTTCAGCCAGCCCGTTATATCGGCCGCCTCCACAAAGTGTTGTAATGGCGCCAAAGCCCTCTGCATCACTCATGATTTCAAAAGCGGTATGATTATAGTAATCCAAGCCCCGCACTAGCGTCGGATCCTCGACGAATTCGATTTCCAAGTCCGTAAGATGCTGTTTAACCTTATCGAAATAAATACGGGATTCATCATTTAAATATTCAATGATGGATGGCGCCGTGTTCATCAATTCGTGATCGCGATCTTTTTTGCAATCCAGGATACGCAATGGGTTTTTTTCCAGACGATTTTGACAATCACTGCAAAACTCGCCAATACGAGGTTCAAAATGTTTGATTAATGCATTCCGATGCGCTGTCCGGCTTTCCTTATCACCAAGGCTGTTGATCACAAGTTTCAGCTTTTTCAATCCAAGTTCTTTGTACAGGTTCATCGCAAGTGACAGAACCTCTGCATCGATTCCCGGATCCTTACTTCCTAAAGCTTCGATGCCGAATTGAACGAACTGACGGAAGCGGCCTGCTTGTGGACGTTCGTAACGGAACATCGGCCCGATATAATAAAGCTTGACCGGTTGATTGGCCCACCCGAACATTTTGTTCTCGATATAAGACCGTACAACCGATGCGGTGCCTTCCGGACGAAGGGTTAGATTCCTTTCACCGCGATCTTGAAATGAATACATCTCTTTTTGTACGATATCTGTTGTATCCCCTACACCACGTAAAAATAATTCCGTGTGCTCGAAAATCGGTGTGCGGATTTCTTTATATTGGTAACGCTGACAAATCTCACGCGCTGTCTTTTCGATATACTGCCAAATTTCCGTTTGTCCAGGCAATAAATCCTGGGTACCTCTAGGAATTTGAATAGACATATATGTTTCCTCCTTTAAAGCAAGGCGCCCTTTCTGATACGGCGCTATACTGATTTTTTCCAAACAAAAAACTCCCGTCCCTTGTAACTTATCCGTTACAAGGGACGAGAGTTTGAATATCCCGTGGTGCCACCCTAGTTGAAGCACAAAAAATAAGTGCCCCGCTCAAAAACAGTTAACGCCTGTTTTACGTCCATCTCCTATTAAGAAAAAATCCGTTCGGAGTGAAGCCTACGGAGGGTTCTTTCATTAAGTCATCATGTGGAATGCTTTCAGCCTCGGCATTTCCTCTCTTTCCATGTGTTTCTTAATTACTCTTCTCCATCATTGGTTATTGCAGTAATTAGTCTGATATTTTATAATCATACGGACGTTAACTTCAAATGTCAAGGCAGGCTTCAGTATTTTGTCGCGTTTTATCGGTTAAAATGTTTTTTCAAATTTTTGATCGTCCGGACATTGACCCCGAATTCGGATGCCAATTCAACAAGGTTTGAGCTTTGTTCCTTCTGGATGAAATCGTGAAAATCGACACCTAATACTTGATTGCCTCCGCTTAAGCTCGTTTGATCTTTTTCGCTGAATTTCATGTAGTTCCCTCCTAGAGTTATATAAGCTTTATTCTTTCCTAAAAAAAATGTTTTTTGCACAGGGAAAGAGGAAATTTTTTGTTGAACGAGAATACATACATATAGACATTAAAAGGGAGAGACAACTTATGAAGAAGAAATCGGGTTTATTCGGCCTGATCCTAATGCTGATTATGGCAGCAATTTTCCCCGTCGATCACGCTTTCGGAAAAGATGAAGGGGAAATTATCGTAACGTCCAAAGTGGTCAATGTCCGTGAAGGCGCGGGTCTCAGTTTCCCTATCGTGAAAAAATTAGAAAAAGGGGAATCCTATCCAATCCTGAAAGAAGATGGTGACTGGATCGAAATCCGGATCGGCATCGGTAAAACTGGATGGGTTGCCAATTGGTTAGTGGAAAGAACATCGGATTCGAACACCAACCTGGTCAAAAAGGAATCCGGACAAGGAGTGATATCAGGCAGCTCCGTCCGCGTCCGTACAGGTCCCGGCACAACATTTCAAACGGTTGGCTCCTTGAATGAAGGAACAGCTGTCGACATCATTGAAAAGAATGAAAATTGGATAAAAGTCAAAACATCGGATCTTGAAGGCTGGGTCTCTTCTGATTACCTTAAGCTTCCCGCCGCTTCCGATAATGCAGCGAAGAAAGTTTCACCTAAGAAAAAAGAAGCAACGAAACAATCCGTAAAAACAGGAGTCACTTTGGTGGACCGGCTCAATGTCCGTTCGGAACCATCTAGAAGCAGCGCTACGCTCGGAAAGATAAATAAAGATACGTCAGTGACCGTTTATCGCATTGAAAATGAATGGGCAGAAATTGATTTCCAAGGCGTCCGCGGTTGGGTAGCTGAACCTTACATACAAATAAGCCAAGATAAAGGTGATACGAAAATCAATTCGGCAGGAGCCACTGCAAGGGTGACCGCAACAGGTTTAAATGTTCGGAAAGATGCATCTCTAAACAGCAAGGTCATCGGTTCGGTGAACAAAGATGAGACTTACGCTGTCTTACAAACAAAGGGAAAAATGACGCAGATCCAGCTTTCCGGTTCAAAAAAGGGCTGGGTCGTGAGTTGGTACTTGGAAAAAGAGAATGTTGAACAAACGCCAAGGGAAAAGAGGATTGAGGCAAAAGGAAACAAGATTACCATCATTCATGATGGAACGATTCTTAGAAGTGAGCCTGATGGCAACTCGGAAATCGTGAAGCAGGCCAATGAAGGAGAAACGTTTTCCGCAACAGGTATGGAAGGCGACTGGTATTCGATTAAACTAAAGAACGGGAAAACCGCTTATGTTGCGGGGTGGATCGTGACGATTGAAGGGAATTCCGAGCAGATCCAACGCCCTGGGGTTGAAAAATATTTAAAGGATAAAACAATCGTTATCGATCCCGGCCATGGCGGCAGGGATAGCGGTACAGTTGGGGTCGGTGGCACTCTTGAAAAAAACTTGACAATCCGGACGGCCGAGTTGCTGCGGGACAAACTTCAGGCCGCAGGGGCCAAAGTGATATTGACCAGAAGCGGCAATACCTATGTGCCGCTCCCTTCCCGGGTCGGCACCTCACATATCCATAACGCGGATGCTTTCATCAGCCTCCATTATGATAGCACCAAGGACCAGATCACCAGCGGGATAACAACATACTACTATCATGGCTACCAACGTTCATTGGCCACTACACTGGCCAATTCACTCGGTTCCACCATGCAGGTGCCCAACCGTGGATCACGATACGGGAATTTTCATGTTATCCGTGAAAACAAACGGGTAGCTACACTTATTGAACTAGGTTATTTAAGTAATCCAGTGGAAGAATTGACGTTAACATCGAATGAGTATCAAGAAAAAGTCACATCCGCCATTTATAATGGATTGGCGCGATATTTCAAATAAAGACGAGCCAGCTTCCCATACGAAGCTGGCTTTTCATTTCGCCGCCACTGATTTTCTAAAAACAAAAAACCTGCCGCAGCAGGTTATTTTTTGCTTTCCAGTATTAATGTAACGGGACCATCATTAGTAAGCTGAACGTCCATCATGGCACCGAATTGACCTGTTTCCGTATGGACGCCCTTTTTCCGGAGTTCCTCGTTAAATGCTTCATATATTTGATTCGCCTTTTCAGGACGGGCGGCGTCCATGAAGTTCGGTCGACGGCCTTTACGGCAATCGCCATATAGGGTGAATTGCGAAACGGATAAAATCGAACCTCCCACTTCCAATAGTGAGTGGTTCATCTTTTCATTTTCATCTTCAAATATTCTGAGATTGACAATCTTATCGGCCAAATATGCGGCGTCATCGATGGTATCCCCATGGGTGACACCAACCAACAGAACGAGCCCGCTGTCGATTTGACCGATTATTTGGTCTGCCACAACGACTTTTGCGGCTTTGGAACGTTGTAAAACAACACGCATGGTAATAAAAACTCCTTAGTTCATTATCCTTCTAACGGAATAAACATCTGAAATTTGTTTTATACGGTCAACGACCTTTTGTAAATGGGCAATGTTATGAATATAAATCGACATGTGAATGGTCGCCACCTTATTCCTGTCGGATTTACCCGAGACCGCTGAAATGTTGGTCTTGGTTTCATTGACGGCTTGCAGCACTTCGTTTAATAAGCCGCGACGGTCATACCCGCTGATTTCAATTTCAACGATGTATTCCTTGCGTTCGTTAATCGTGCTTTCCCATTCAACCGGTACCAGGCGATGATCGGAATCCCCGCTTTCCAGGTTCGGGCAGTCTTGTCTATGGACTGAAACTCCACGGCCTTTGGTTATATAACCAACGATTTCATCCCCGGGAACTGGATTGCAACAGCGCGATAAACGGATAAGCAGGTTATCAATCCCCGGTACCCGTACACCTGAGTCACGTTTTTTAGATGAATTAGAAAAGGTTTTCAGATCTGCTACCGCTTCTGAAATATCCGCTTCTTGCTCGACCATTTTTTGCTTACGCCATTTTTCGGTAAGGCGGTTAGCCACCTGAAGTGCTGTTATTCCGTTATATCCGACTGCTGCATACATATCTTCTTCATTCAGGAAATTGAATTTATCTGCAACACGCTTGATGTTCTCGACAGTCAGGATTTCTTTCAGCTCGAACTCCATATCCTTGATTTCCTTTTCAACAAGCTCTTTGCCTTTTTCGATATTTTCTTCTCGGCGCTGCTTTTTGAAAAATTGGCGGATCTTATTTTTCGCTTGAGATGTTTGAGTGAGTTTAAGCCAGTCCTGACTTGGACCATATGAATGCTTAGATGTCAAGATTTCAATGATGTCGCCAGTTTTCAGTTTATAATCCAGCGGTACCATTTTCCCGTTCACTTTGGAACCGATCGTTTTGTTTCCGATTTCCGAGTGAATCCGGTAAGCAAAATCAATCGGGTTGGATCCTGATGGCAGTTCGATGACATCGCCTTTTGGTGTGAAAATGAATACCATATCAGAAAAAAGATCAATTTTAAGTGATTCCATGAATTCCTCGGCATTTGTCGCGTCATCCTGGAATTCAAGAATTTCCCGGAACCAAGTCAATTTTTCTTCTAATGAAGGCTGTTCACCGACATCTTTACCTTCTTTATAAGCCCAATGCGCGGCAACCCCGAACTCCGCAATGCGATGCATATCAGAAGTACGGATCTGCACTTCGAGCGGATCGCCTTTCGGTCCGATCACCGTCGTATGGAGCGATTGATACATATTTGGCTTAGGCATGGCGATATAGTCTTTAAATCGGCCAGGCATCGGCTTCCAGCATGTATGGATGATCCCTAAAACGGCATAGCAATCTTTTATGCTATTGACGACGATCCGGACTGCAAGCAAATCATAAATTTCGCTGAACTGCTTATTTTGCAAAGCCATTTTTCGATAAATGCTGTATATATGTTTCGGTCTGCCGGAAAGGTCAGCCTTAATGTTGACTTCCTCAACGTTTTTACGCACTTCATCAATGACTTCTTCCAGATACTGTTCACGTTCTGCACGCTTTTTCTTCATCAGGTTAACGATTCGGTAATACTGCTGAGGATTCAAATACCTTAGTGCAGTATCTTCAAGTTCCCATTTAATCGTACTGATACCAAGACGATGGGCAAGCGGTGCGAAAATTTCCAGCGTCTCGTTCGATATCCTTCTCTGCTTTTCCTGCGGCAAATGCTTCAATGTCCGCATATTGTGCAGTCTGTCAGCAAGCTTGATCAAGATGACCCTAATATCCTGGGCCATCGCCACAAACATTTTCCGATGGTTTTCCGCCTGTTGCTCTTGCTGTGATTTATACTTGATTTTCCCTAATTTGGTCACGCCATCTACGAGCATGGCGACTTCAGGACTGAAGTTTTCTTCAATATCCTTTAGAGTGATCTCCGTGTCTTCAACAACATCATGTAAAAAACCTGCCGCAATAGTTGCAGGGTCCATTTCTAGATCAGCAAGAATGCCCGCCACTTGAATCGGATGAATAATATACGGCTCTCCCGATTTACGGAATTGTTCTCGGTGAGAATACTCTGCATACTTATACGCTCTATGAATAAATTCAGCTTCTTCCGGCTGAAGATATAAGCTGGCCCGTTCTACAACCTGCTCGGCAGTCAATATTTGATCATTAGCCATTTAATCACCTTAACCCCACTTTAACTGCCACCGGATATGATCCGGATTGAGTATGATTGGTAGCACTTCCCTTTATTCTGCAAAACGTGACAATTTTTGCGAAAAAAAATAAATCCGCTTAAAACGGATGCAAGTGCAAATAAACTTATTAGCAGAAAAACTCTTTATTATTACTATTATCGAAAAAAAAGCCTAGGATGTAAAGGGTTAAACGTGTATTTTATGAAGAATACTGCATTTTTTCACTGGAAATTCGACAAAATCCCGTTAAATCGAGTTAAACAGAAAGAGCACCCTGGTCAGAGTGCTCTTCTTTATTAAAAGCTCATTAATGTCAAGACATCATAGCCGTCTAATTTATCTTTACCATCCAAGTCCGTCAATTCAATAAGGAATGCAATCCCGGCAACAATTCCGCCAAGCTGTTCAACCAAATCGATCGTCGCTTCGATTGTACCGCCTGTTGCAAGTAAATCGTCCGTAATCAGGATACGCTGTCCCGGTTTAATGGCATCTTTATGGATTGTCAAAACATCCTTGCCATATTCTAAACCATATTCGGCTTTTATCGTTTCACGCGGAAGTTTTCCTTCTTTTCTCACTGGTGCAAAGCCCACTTCCAATGAGTATGCGACTGGACATCCGATAATGAATCCGCGTGCTTCCGGTCCGACCACTAAATCGATATTTTTATCGCGGGCGTACTCGACGATTTGGTCTGTTGCGTATTTATAAGCTGCGCCGTTATCCATTAATGTTGTAATATCTTTGAAGACAATACCCGGTTTCGGCCAGTCTTGTACAATTGTTACATATTGCTTTAAATCCATTGCTTTGTTTCCTCCTCAAGGTCTGTTGCCTCATGAACTAAATAATGATTGAACCAATCGAATAATTGCTGATAGGAAGAATAAACAAGCTCTTGTTCAAGCTCAAATTGCTCTTTCTTTCTTATATACGATTCAGATTCACTGAGATCGCGTTTTTTCGCATTGGTCGTGAGCATGATTAACCCATTCTCTATTGTAACAAAATCAAGCTCAAAAAACACCTTAGAAATGAAATCCACGGTATCTCTTGACCAGCCGCGGTACTTGGCAAGGTCATCACCATATCTTTTCACATCGAGCGGGCCCTTTTTGGCGAGGAAGGCATAAAACCATTTAAAATGGTCCCTTGTTGGCATCGTACTTAAGAAATGGTCCTGTTCATGGGAAAGGTGAGCGTAAATACGCGATGGATTCTTATTGGCAATCACCCTTTTCAAATATTCCCTTAACGGTGGCATGTCCATAAATACCACATGTCCTTCGAAGCAGTCGAGCTGATCTGCATCCTGTCCATTTTTGATATGAATGAGATCGGGATGGTTTTGTAAAAATGGATATCTACTATAAATATCTTCCGAGAAAATGACGATCTTCCGGTTTTGTGCCGGAATGTCAGCAAGCCACTTCTCAGCCTGACCCTTGCCGCGGTAATCGAATAACTGCCAATGGTTTACTGAGACATCCTGGACAAAAATCTGGGGTTTTTTCATATTATTCCACTCATTGATGGAAAGCTCTCCAATCACTGAGACTTCAGCGTGCGGAGCTATTTCATCCACAAAATGACCGAGACCGAACCCCACTCCATCAAGTTTATGATTTTCACCATCTTCTAGCTGCACTTTCAAATGATTTTGGTTTGCACCAATTTTGCGGACACTTGAAAGTTGTACGGAATCGATCAAAATCTTCGGCTTAGGATTCGTAACCCCAAATGGCGCCAGCAGGCTCATCTCCTGAATCGTTTGTATGGAAACTTCAGCTAAAGTCGTAGCCCCGTCCAAATTTGTAATGGGTGTGAAGTCCTCTTCGTTCAGTTGTTCCTTCGCAATCAAGTTCATGCGGTCCCTAAGCTCCTGAACATCTTCAATTTTCAATGTCATTCCAGCAGCCATCGGATGTCCACCAAAATGAGGCAGTAATTCGCGGCAGGTGGAAAGACTTTCAAAAAGATCGAAACCGGCGATGCTCCGGGCAGAACCTTTGGCGTATCCCTTTTCCCGGTCATAGCTCAATACAATCGTGGGCCGGTAAAAGCGTTCAACAAGTTTAGAGGCCACAATCCCCACAACTCCGGCGTTCCAGCCTTCCCTGCCGATGATGAGCACACCATTTGACTCCGGCGGGAAATTCTCCTCGACTTCAGCAATCGCTTCTTCCGCCATTGCTGCAACCATTGCCTGCCGTTCTTTATTGATATCATTGATTTCATTGGCAAGTTCCGTCGCTTCTTCCAGGTTTTCAGACATCAATAAATCCACAGCGGGGTCGGCATCTCCAAGTCGTCCGACTGCATTGATCCGCGGTGCCATCGCAAAACCGATCGATTCTTCATTCAATGCTTCCTGCTGAACATTTGCCACTTTCATTAGGGCAACAAGCCCCGGACGGCCAGTCAAACGCAACTGCTCGATCCCTTTCGCAGCGATGAGGCGATTTTCCCCTTGTAAAGGCACTAAATCCGCAATGGTGCCGATGGCCGCTATTTCAAGCAAATCCTCTGGCAATTCCCCTAGCAAAGCGTGTGCCAGCTTAAAAGCGACACCTACTCCGGCAAGATCTTCAAATGGATAGGAACTGTCCTCAAGTTTAGGATGTATGATTGCCAATGCCTCAGGCAATTCCGGTCCCGGTTCATGGTGATCGGTCAAAATATAATCCATGCCAAGCTCGCCGGCAAGTTTCGCTTCATCGACTGCAGAAATTCCGGTATCGACGGTTATTAACACCTTCACCCCTTGCTCAGCTGCAAGGCGGAACGCCATCGGATTCGGACCATAGCCCTCTGTAAACCGATTCGGGATATAAAAATCCACATCGGCCCCCAACCTCGTTAGCGCCGTCATCATCACTGTGGTCGATGTCACGCCATCTGCGTCATAATCACCGAAAATCCGTATTTTTTCTCCATTTTGAATGGCTTCTCTTATTCTATATACTGCTTTATCCATATCTTTGAGTAAAAATGGATCATGAAAAGTTTGATTTTTTACAAATAAAAATGATCGGGCACTTTCAATCGTATCTAGGCCTCGATTCACAAGCAGAGCTGCAACCAAAGGTGTGATATGAAGCTCTTCAGCTAGTACAGCAACTTTGTTTTCATCGGCAGTTCGCAAGTTCCACCGAGTTTTTGGTTTTAACATGAATTCACCCCTCAACTTACTTATTATACAAAACGAATATACCGGTTTCAATTTTATTTTAAACTCAGTTATGGCTGTAATTCCCTATTCAATAAGCTGGTCTCACAAAAAGAAGGCTGGCATCATGCCAGCCTCCTCTCAGCTATTAAACTTGTCCTTCAAGACTTTGTTTCTTTTCTTTTGCGGTGTTCAGCGGACCTTTCTTCTTCAATTCCCTTATTTTTAAATCAAGCCACAATTGAGAAGCAATCAATAGCGATGAATACACGCCGCATATTAAACCGATAAACAAGGCAATGGAGAAGTTTCGGATAGCTTCACTACCGAAGATCATCAACGCGATAACCGTAATGAGAACAGTTAGTACTGTGTTAATGGATCTTGTCAAAGTCTGCCTGATACTGATATTTACAATATTCTCAAGCTCTTCAACGGTTTTGACTTTACGACTGAAGCGTAAGTTTTCACGAATACGGTCAAAGGTTACAATCGTATCATTGATCGAATAACCGACGATCGTCAGAACCGCAGCAATGAAAGTGATATCCACTTCAAGTCGAAGTACACTAAAGATCGTAATAATAAAGAATGCGTCATGTATAAGCGCGACGACAGCAGGTACAGCCATTCGCCATTCAAATCGTATCGATACATACAAAATGATTCCGAGTGATGCTATCGCTAATGCTTTCATGGCATTTTTCGCAAGTTCTTTTCCAACTGTCGGGGATACGGTGCTAACATTCGGTTCTGCTCCGTAATCTTCCTTGAAATGGTCCTTCAATTTTGCGATTTCCTGTTTATTAAGCACACCGACTGTCCGAACGACAGCATTTTTATTTTCTTTTCCAGCGAGCCTGACATCCTTGATATCCTTCGCGTCAATACCGACCTTGACCATCTCGGTTTCGACTTGTTGGGTCGTCAAGACATCTTTGGACGCAATCTCAATCCGGGTACCGCTCGTGAAATCAATACCTAGATTCAATCTGAAGACGAGCAGGAAAATGATCCCGATAATCGTTACACCGATTGAAATGCTATAAAAAACTTTCCGATGTTTGACGAAATCGATTTTATCAAAGCGTGTTGGCAATGACATTAAATTAATTTTCTCGGATAAATCGTGAATGTATTTCTTCTTCACGCCAAACCATGATGTCCGTTTGTCAAGGAACCCGCTATTCACCCACAGGCTCATGAAAAGACGTGTACCATAGACGGCTGTAATGAAACTCATTAAAATCGAAATGATTAAAGTGGTCGCAAACCCTTTAACGGAACTTGTTCCAAAATAGAACAGAACAGCCGCAGCCAGCAAGGTCGTTAAGTTGGCATCCATGATCGTAGCCAGTGAATTTTTCGTACCTTCTTTATAGGCTGCTTTTACCGAACGGCCAAGTTTCAATTCATCTCTGATCCGCTCGTAGGTTATGATGTTGGCATCGACAGCCATCCCGACCCCGAGTACCAATGCCGCAATACCAGGCAGCGTAAGGACTGCATTCATCCAATCGAACACCAATAGCGTCAAGAAAAGGTATATGCTTAAAGTGACGACTGCAATGAATCCAGGGAAACGGTAATACACAAGCATGAAGATGAAAACAAGTGCAATTCCGATGATTCCTGCAAAAATAGTATCATTTAGTGCACCTGCACCAAATTGAGCACCTACAGAAGTGGAGTACTTTTCCTTTAGATCAACAGGCAGGGCACCTGCATCCAGAAGGGCTGCAAGCTCTTTCGCTTCTTCCAACGAAAATTGACCAGTGATAAATACCTTCTTCGTATTAAAAACTTCACTGACAGCTGGAGCGGATATCATATTGTCCTGTGAAGCCGGATCTTTAAAGGAATCTTTTCCTTCCTCGAAATCCAACCAGATTGCAAGTACATTTGTCGGACGTTCCATCGAGGAAATTTTTTGAGTGATTTCTTTAAACTTATTCACATCTTTCAATGTGACTTCAACAACCGGTTTATTTTCTTGGAACGTTTGTTTCGCGCCCCCTTCTTTCAGGTCAGCACCAGTCATCATTTCCTTATCGTTGTAATCACGGAAGGATAATTTAGCTTGGGTCGAAAGGATTTCCCGAGCTTTATTTTGGTCTTTAACTCCGGCCAATTGGACACGGATCCTGTCCTTCCCTTCAATTTGAATACTAGGTTCATTGACACCTAATACATTGACACGCCTCTCAAGGGAGCTCACTGTAGCTTTCAAAACTTCCGGAGTAACCTTTCCCCCAGACAGCGGTTTTACTTCATATAACACTTCAAAACCGCCTTGAAGATCAAGTCCCAGCTTGATATCCTTTAGGATTCCTTTTGAAGTCGTTCCCATCGCTGCGAAAATCAAAAGTACGATTAGAAAAAACGCAACGACCCTGCTTCTTTTTACCATTATGTAGTAGGCCCCTTTCTATAATACGCCTGTTCCTGAAGTTAAAAAAAAACTGACTTTTTTTGTTTATATGATAATTGCATACCTTTTGCTTCTTGAGAAAAAAGACATAGCTTCCCATGTTTTTTCCAAAAAAAGCATAACCATATCTATTATGAGTCATATACAAACCGCTGTCAATTTAAGTATATCTTTGGTTTATTCCTTCAAAAGATCCTTCAGCTCATCTTCAGAAAGCGGCTCAAAAAGGTTGGGTGATTTATAAGCTTCAACCATTTGGAAGGTCATGAACTGATTGCTCGAAAAAGTCACAATGTCGGCTACGAGTTCGTGAATGTGAATGTTTTCCTGCGGACGTTTCCATTTATTTTTGGTTAAGGTTCCCCATATGTCTTCTTCTGTTACGGCATTCAATCCAACCATTTGAAATTCCTCACGCTTGCTTTTTAAAAATGGACGTACCTTTACATAATACCTTTGATAGGGATGATTCTTTTTCGTCATCACTTTGCCTCCAGTAAAAATGATTCTCAAATGAATGCGCATTTTCTTAGAAGGAAATGCGATCATTTGTAAGAACGCAAACACTTTTGTCATGCTTTGTCCAAGTACAAGCATATAGATAATTGTATAGCATAACCGCTTTTTTGAGAAGGCAGGGAGGGAGTTCAATGTCCAAGTTTTTAAAAGGGACGCTGATTTTATTAATCGCAAGCCTGATTACAAGGGTTCTTGGGTTCATTAACCGTATTGTCATCGCCCGCTTCATCGGCGAAGAAGGCGTTGGTTTATATATGATGGCTTTACCGACCCTATTTCTCGTCGTGAACATTACCCAGTTAGGCCTGCCTATCGCCATTTCCAAATTCGTGGCTGAGGCCAATGCCCAAGGTGATGAACGGAAAGTCAAGAAAATCCTTGTCGTCTCTTTGGCCTGCACCTTTACTCTATCGATGATTTTCACTCCTGCAATGCTGTTTTTTGCGCCGGTTCTCTCAGAATACCTATTCACTGACAAACGGACGGTATGGCCGCTCATGGCAATTGCTCCTATCGTACCAATCATCGCCATTTCATCCGTACTGCGCGGATATTTCCAAGGGAAGCAAAATATGAAGCCCTTCGCTTTCTCACAAGTCATCGAACAAGTGGCACGAATCACTTTCATAGCCGTCCTGACGAAGGCCTTTTTGCCATATGGAATCGAATACGCTGCAGCCGGGGCGATGTTCGCTTCGATTATCGGCGAACTTGTTTCTCTCATCTACTTATTGACTAGCTTTAAATTAAAGAAACATTTTAAGTTCCGGAAAGGATTCTTCAAGAATGTCAAATCAGGAAAAGGAACGTTCACCGAATTGATGGGGATCGCCCTTCCTTCCACAGGAAGCAGGATGATTGGATCGGTTTCGTGGTTTTTCGAACCGATCGTGGTTGCCCAGAGTTTGGCAATCGCCGGTGTCACCGCGGCAGCAGCCACCAGCCAATACGGGGAATTGACGGGGTACGCACTGCCTTTACTCATGCTTCCTTCTTTCGTTACGTCATCATTGGCGACGGCACTTGTCCCCGCAGTGAGCGAAGCCCGTACAACTGGAAACTTTCTACTCGTTGAGCACAGGCTTCAGCAGGCCCTGAAAATCACCTTTATCACAGGCTGTTTAGCTGTCGTCATTCTGTTCGTTTTTGCCGAACCTATTTTACAAGTCATGTATGGTTCTTCCCATGCTGCTGTTTTCATTAAATTCCTGGCACCTTTTTTTATCCTTTATTATTTTCAATACCCGCTACAGTCCATGCTTCAAGCACTGGATCTAGCAAAAGCCGCAATGTTCAACAGCCTGGCTGGGAACATCCTTAAAATTGGTGTGATTTGGCTGCTGGCGTCGAAGGAAAGTTTCGGGATCATGGGAGCCGCAATCGGGATAGCCGTCGGTACGATGCTCGTTACCTTTCTGCACTTTTCAACCGTGCTGAAAGTCGTTCCTTTCACGCTTCATTTCCGAAGCTATATGTCAGCTTTGGGCCTTGCCTTAATTTCAGGCTGGGGCGGTTATTTTCTTTATAAAGTCCCGCTCTCCTCACAGCCACTTGGCGCACGGCTTTTGCTATCCGTGACGGTCGTAATCCTGCTGTTCACATTTTTCCTCCTCATGACAGGCAGCATAAAAAAAGCGGATTTGATCAGGATTCCTGTAGTGGGCGGCTTTTTGTCAAAGTTTGCTTGGAAATAAATTGAACCGAAGCATTTAACCGCTTCGGTCATTTCTTCGTTTCATTCTTATCGATGTAAAATTGGCCATCTATGTATCCGCAAATCGAAATCTCTTTAATATTCGTTTCTCCCATTTTTTTTAACTGGTACCGGAGCCAAAAATGGTTTTTGCCAATTTTTTCGAGATTAGTCTCCTGAATCTCTCCGTCGATTATAAGGGGGTAGGGAGTTTCTACACTTTCCGACCTTTCTTCTTGCGTATTTTTAATCACCGAGAGCTTTCCTGAAGTTTCAAGGATGGCAAATTTAACAACGTTTAAATCATTAATTCCTTGTTCACGAAGCTGGGTCAATAAGTCATCAAAATTATATCGTTGTTTACGCATCGCTTTTTCATCTATTTTCCCCTGATTGATAATGATCTGCGGCTTACCGTCCATGAAATTGCGAAACCTGACACTTTTCAATGAGATAAATGCCAATGTAATTTGGAGGAACGCGAGGACAAACATTGGGATAGTCTGTCGAACAAACGGTCTTTCCAAATCTTCAAAGGATAGCACGGCAATATCCCCTATCATGATGGATACCACTAAATCAAGAACGCTAAGTTCCCCTACTTCCCGCTTACCCATCATTCGAAAAAGGAACCAGATGACTAGATAGATCACTGTTGTTCTAAAAATAATAGCCAGATAGGTTTCCACTTCATTTAACACATCCTTCATCCATAGCATGGCTTGGGAACTGAAAAATTACTCCATAATCTTTTCTAATATTATGGGAAGCTTCTGTAAACCTGGTCTAAAGGTTCCATACCGGGAATATGCTTGTACTAACACATAAACAGGCTATAACGTAACAGCCTTTTAAAAAGGAGGAATACCCATCGAAACTAAAAAAATGAGTGTCGCCGTAATTTATGGCGTAGGCTCCATCTTTGCCATAGCGATGATTGCAAGTTTAATCGTTTCCATCCTTCTTCGTTTTACTTCATTGACGGAATCATCCCTGACATACGTGATCATGATCGTGTCCTTTTTATCGCTGTTCATTGGTGGATTCATTTCAGGAGGCAAAGGGAAAAAGCAAGGACTATTCTTAGGCGGAAGTACTGGGCTGCTTTATCTGTTGGTCGTGTTCCTTTTTCAATATTTAGGTCACGATGCCCTCTTCACCATCAAGCAATGGATCTACTACGGCTGTTTTGTCATTACGGCCATGATGGGTGGCGTGCTTGGGGTCAACATGAGCTCCGAATCACGCACCAATTAAAAAAACACAGCAAAAAAACCGGGCACATGGCCCGGTTTTCGTTTGTCTTATAATGTTGCTTCTTTATTTGGTGCGCTTTCCGTAATTTCACGGATTGAAGCACGGTCGAAAGTAAGTTTTGTACCGTCTGGTGATTTAATGACGATTTTCAATTCATCGATCGAATCGATTGTTCCGTGCATGCCGCCGATAGTAGCAACTTTATCACCTTTTTTCAAACTGCTTTGCATGCTTTGCGTAGCCTTTTGGCGTTTTTGCTGCGGACGGATCAATAAGAAATAGAACAATACGAACATTAAGATCAACGGAAGTATTTGTGTTAAAGAACCCATTTGTAAATTCACTCCTTTCATTCTTTAAAATATGTATGGAATTAGAAGTTTTTTGCATTTGGCTTATTGAAACCATATTGTTCAAAAAACTCTTCCCTAAAGTCTCCAAGGCGATCTTCTCGAATTGCTTGTCTGACCTGTTCCATCAAGTTTAACAGAAAATGAAGATTATGATAAGTCGTAAGACGAATACCAAAGGTTTCTTCACATTTAATCAAATGGCGGATATATGCCCGGCTATAATTTTTACAAACATGACAATCGCAATTTTCATCTATTGGACCAAAATCACGAGCATATTTCGCATTTTTCACAACCAGTCGGCCATTGCTTGTCATCAACGTACCATTACGTGCAATACGTGTAGGGAGTACGCAATCAAACATATCGACGCCGCGGAGCGCACCATCAATCAATGAGTCCGGTGAACCGACTCCCATTAGGTAACGCGGTTTGTTAGTTGGCAGTAATGGACTTGTAAATTCAAGGACACGGTTCATGATATCCTTCGGTTCCCCAACAGATAATCCTCCAATAGCATAACCCGGGAAATCAAGGGAGACAAGGTCTTTCGCACTTTGTTTACGAAGATTTTCAAACTCTCCACCCTGAACGATACCAAACAACCCTTGATCTTTTGGACGCTCATGCGCATTCAAGCAGCGTTCTGCCCAGCGTGATGTCCGCTCAACTGACTTCTTCATATACTCTTCGGTTGCCGGGAATGGCGGACATTCATCGAATGCCATCATAATATCGGAGCCAAGTGCATTTTGTATTTCCATCGCTTTTTCCGGAGATAAAAATAATTTATCACCATTGATATGGTTTCTAAAATGTACGCCCTCTTCTTCAATTTTACGGAATTCACTCAAACTGAACACTTGAAAACCGCCAGAGTCGGTTAATATCGCCCGATCCCAGTTCATGAACTTATGTAATCCGCCAGCTTCCTTGATGATTTCATGTCCTGGACGCAGCCATAAGTGATACGTATTGCTTAGGATGATGCCTGCTCCCATTTGTTTCAAATCTTCTGGTGACATCGTTTTGACAGTAGCCATTGTTCCAACCGGCATAAATGCTGGTGTTTCAAAAGAACCATGCGGCGTATGAACTCGACCTAGCCGTGCCCCTGTCTGTTTACATGTTTTGATTAACTCATATCGTATTGCAGTCAACGCAATAACTCCCTTCAAGAGCATCTCACTCTTATATTACTTAATTAACATTGCATCTCCAAAACTAAAGAACCTGTATTTTTCTTCCACAGCCCTTTCATAGGCATGAAGAACATGTTCCCTGCCTGCGAGGGCGGAGATAAGCATGATTAAAGTTGATTTTGGTAAATGAAAATTCGTAATCATCGCATCAATCCCTTTGAATTCATAACCAGGATAAATGAAAATACTCGTCCAGCCACTTTCTTCCTTAAAAACTCCATCATTACGGGACGCAATCGTTTCCAGCGTTCTCGTCGACGTAGTACCGACCGTGATGATTTTCCCGCCTTTTTCTTTCACATCATTCAGTAATCTGGCTGTGCCTTCAGTCATTTGGTAAAACTCTGAATGCATTTCGTGACTGTCAATATCGTCCACGCTGACTGGGCGGAACGTACCTAGTCCAACATGAAGCGTGATGAAAGCGATGTGGACGCCCATGCCTTTAAGTTTCTCAAGCAAATGCTCGGTAAAGTGCAGCCCTGCCGTTGGGGCTGCAGCCGACCCGCGTTCACGCGCAAATACCGTTTGATAACGGTCCTGATCGTCGAGCTGTTCCTTGATATATGGAGGTAGCGGCATTTCGCCAAGTTCCTCTAATATCTCATAAAAGATACCTTCATATTGAAACTTAAGGATTCGACCGCCATGTTCAAGTACACCTGTGCAGACGGCACTCAGCTTACCATCGCCAAAGATGATTGTCGTGCCTTCTTTAATTCGTTTCGCTGGCTTTACAAGTGTCTCCCATACATCATCATGTTCTTGTTTCAACAGCAAGACTTCTACTTTTCCACCTGTTTCCTCTTTACTGCCGTATAGTCGGGCCGGCAGCACCTTCGTATCATTCAACACAAGGCAATCTCCCGGCTTGATATATTCTGTGATATGGCTGAATACATCATGCTGGAGCTTACCGGTTTCTTTGTCCAAAACCATCAATCTACTTGCTTCCCTATCCTCCAAAGGAACTTGTGCAATCAATTCCTCCGGTAAATGAAAATCAAACATTTCCAATTTCATCTGTTCCACTTCCTAACCTGTCTTTCAAGCTGTAATTATTATTTAAAACGGCCGATCAAATAAAAAATGGCGGACAACACAACACTGACGATGATTGATGTAACGATAGGAAAGTAAAACGTCGTATTCCCCTTTTTTAGAAAAATATCTCCCGGCAGCCTGCCGAGATGAATATATTTCATCGCAAAACCAATCACGAATATAATCACACCCAGTATCATTACCATTTTTGGGATATTCATCCTTCAGGCATCTCCATTCCGAAATGCTCATAAACCAGCTGTGTTGCCATCCGGCCTCTTGGAGTCCGCTGAAGAAAACCGACTTGTAACAGATATGGTTCATACACGTCTTCAATCGTATGTGCCTCTTCGCCAATCGTTGCAGCAATCGTTTCCAGACCCACGGGTCCACCTCGGAATTTTTCAATGATCCCTTTAAGTAATTTATGGTCAATATGATCGAGTCCTAAACGGTCGACCTGCATTAATTCAAGCGCATAATCGGCAAGTTCAGCAGTTATCGTACCATCACCGCGTACCTGGGCGAAATCTCTGACCCTCCGTAAAAGCCGATTAGCAATCCTTGGGGTGCCCCTTGACCTTCTTGCAAGCTCTGCAGCTGCTTGATCATTCATTTCCGTATCCATGATTCTTGCGGTACGGATGATAATATCTGCCAAATGGTTTTCCGTATAATATTCAAGACGGCTCAAAACGCCAAAACGGTCCCTGAGCGGTGCAGACAGTGACCCTGCACGTGTCGTGGCCCCTACAAGGGTGAACGGAGGCAGGTCGATTCTGATCGAACGGGCTTCCGGCCCCTTACCGACTACAATATCCAGACAGAAGTCCTCCATAGCCGGGTATAGAACCTCTTCGACAACACGAGGAAGTCGGTGAATCTCATCAATGAATAACACATCACCGGGTTCAAGTGCACTCAAAATGGCCGCCAGATCTCCCGGCCGCTCAATGGCGGGACCGGAAGTCGTGCGGATATTGACACCCATTTCATTGGCGATGATGACAGCTAGCGTCGTCTTCCCAAGACCGGGCGGACCATATAAAAGTACATGGTCAAGCGTTTCTTCCCTCATCCTTGCCGCTTCAATATAAACACTCAAATTCGCTTTCACTTTATCCTGTCCAATATATTGCTTTAAGTTTTGCGGCCGCAAACTTTGTTCAAAGGATAGTTCGTTCAGATCGGCTTCCTGATTGAATATTCTCTCCTCCATTGCGCCACTCCTTATCTTAACATCATTTGCAATGCTTTCTTAATGTATTGCTCGGTCGTCAAATCTTCCGTCTGCAACTTCTTAGCAACCTTTTGGATTTCCTTTTCAGAATAACCAAGAGCCTTCAAAGCAAGAACGGCTTCATCCAACGCTTCCGTAAAACCATTGGGACTGAGTGCGGCCGTGACGCCTTCATTAAACAAGCTTGGAAAAGCATCCGGAATAATGTTCTCAAGTTTCCCTTTTAAATCCAGAATCATTTGCCGTGCCGTTTTCTTTCCGACTCCCGGGAATTTCACCAAAAACGATTCATCTTCACTTTCGATCGCCTGCACCACCTGATCAACCTGTCCTGATGCTAATATGGCTAGAGCACCCTTCGGTCCGATTCCGGTTACATTCAATAATTTTGTGAATAATGCCTTTTCTTGACGAGTCTGAAATCCGTAAAATGCAGCCATATCCTCGCGCACATAATGATACAAAAAAACTTGGATTTCTTTCTGGTATTGGGCGGAAAAAATAAAAGGATTCGGCGTCATCACTTGATATCCGATTCCCCCATTTTCCACAACTATGTATTCAGGTCCAATATAATCGACCTTGCCTTTTATATAATCATACAAATTAATTCTCTCCCTGATTTTGCTGTACCTCTCATTTTATCATAAAAAAGGAGGGTTGTTCATTAAAAGTTATTTAGCAGTCGGCAAAGACTTTTCCAATGGACGATATCCCGTTTTATCGATTTGGGGTTTACGGTTTTCTGGTGAAAAACAAAGAGGATGGGCGTCATCCCATCCTAGTTTACCGAATATGGCTCATATTCTTTAATGAGCTGTTTATATTGGTCTTTATTCATGATCGGTATCCCTTTTTGCAGTTCCTCCTGCTTGTATACTTCAAGTTTACCAACGTCTATTTGGTAGAAAGTATGAATGATTTTGGCGTGCTCAGGCCTTCCGATAAAAATGGATAATGTACCATCTTCCCTCATCCCAAGGTAACCATTCGCTTTTAAAAGCGGAGATATGTCATTTTCAATTTTCTTAAGGATAATATGTTCTTCATTTTGACCGACCACTTTCCACCCTTGATATTTTGACCAAAAGTCCTCCATCGACCAAATTGTTTCTGTCAATTTCTCCTCACTTAACTCACCATCCAGATACATACGCTGAAGAATGACTTTCCTTTCAATTGGATCATTTTCCTTTTGCACAGGTTCTTCGGCAAAAACGGTTAAACAAAATGGCAGTATGAAAAGTATCATGAAAAATTGGATCCTTAGTTGATTAATCAATATTCTCACCTCTTAAGGCGTTTACTTTTTAAGTAGTTTGACCCAAATAAGGATTATTAACCCGAAAAAATCAAAAAGGGCTGACCAAAATAATCGGGGTCAGCCCTTTAATTATCTTAAGTGATCTTGATGAATGTTAAGATTCTCGAACATGTCATTAGCATCCAGAATGATTAATTCCCTCGTATCGCCATCACGAAGATTGTTATCAAGTGTCATCGACCTGTAATAGACACCTTGATCGGTAGTGACGTATAAGGTCCGGCCATTAGAAAGCGGTCCGATTTCATTCTTGACTTTTTCTTTAACAATTTTTGCTTGGCTGTAGTCATTAAGCAGCAAGGCAACCAGCATTTCGTCTTTCATGATGATTGTTCTGGCATCGATAACAGGGTCCACTTCATTGGCGACCCCATTAGCTTTGTCGGCTAACGTGCCTTCATATGAATTATAATAAGATGATCGGGCCCTAAGCGGTTTACTTTCATGGCCATGGTAATTACGGTCCCGCGTACTGTACGCATCATCTTTATCGTATAGACCTTGCCCCATATTCCGATAATTGATGTTTCGTACCAATACATCTTTTTCAGTTGTATGGTACCCTGTTTTATTCGTGATATTTTCATTTTTCGCTGTATCATTATTAGCGCATCCAACCAAACTGACAGCGACTAATACCGTATAAAGCGGCAGTGACCATTTTATTTTCTGCAAAATAACCCTCCCATTGCAATAGAATGAGCTATATTCCGCTCATAATTAGCATGGGTGTCTAACGATAAATGTACTCTGTAAGTTACGGCCAAAAACGCGTTTTATTTCCTATTTAGGGAAGAAATCTTCTTCGCCAACTTTTCATTCATCTCCATCCGCTCCGAAAAACCTTCCACAGTCATTTTCCAGACCGAATGAAGCTGAGAAGAACTTTTATTAAGACGATTCCATTCACGGAAAATATCCGTAGGATAAGTTAAAGCATATAAAAAGGCCAGGTCAGACTGATAACTTTGCAATTGCGGCACTTCCCACAACTTGGTGGCCGCATCTTCCAAATGATGCGAAATTCGATTTGCATATTGTAAATAATCAATGCATCTTGGAGCACTTGCCATTAGATCAAAATCGATTAAGGTTAAAATGCCGTCTTCTCTTCGCAAGAAATTATGGTGGGCACAATCACCATGAATGATGACTTTCTTTTCCTTACTCCATAAAGACTGATTTTCATCAAACCCCTCTAATGCCCACTCCCCCCATCTAATCCATTCTTTAATAATATCTTCGGAAACATATTGGCGAACATAGGAAAAGTTATTTTTAAATAGTGATAAACGTTCTTTCCATTTTTTTGATTGATCGAAAACAGGCGCGTTAATGGAGAGATGTTCCGAAACATCATGGAAGTTTTCCAGTAACTGAATTCCCTCTAAACGGTCCTTATGACGGGAAAATCGAAATTTTTTCTTACTCGGCGGAAAATAGTCCATACTGCCATACCATTTCCCTTTGAATTGAAAGGGCATTAAATTCTGATGAATATAATACGTTTGATGGAAACCCTTTTGTTTTAATAAAGAAGTCAATTCTCTTTGCCGATCCCATTTTTCAAAACTGCTGAATCCTTTAAGGATCATTGGATGACCCTTTTCAAAAGTTATTAAATAGACACTGCTTTGAAGATGCTGGATGTTCTTTGGTTTACGATTTATATAAGAGAGGAGACGCGTGTTAAAAACACTGTCTCCTTGATAATTAGTAGTCATCGCTTTCATCTACATATGTTGGTATCCCAAATGTTTCAGGAGCACGAACGCCTCCGAATTGGCCTGGCTGGCCTCCCATTTGTCCAGGTAACATAGCTTCAGGTTGCCCCCCAAGCTGACCACGCATCATACCCGGCTGACCACCAAATTGACCCGGCATCATCATCCCTGGTTGGCTTCCGGGCTGGCCCATCATTCCTGGTTGGCTTCCGGGCTGGCCCATCATCCCTGGTTGGCTTCCGGGCTGGCCCATCATCCCTGGATGGCCTCCTTGATGGCCTCCCATCATCCCTGGTTGGCCTCCTTGCTGGCCTCCCATCATCCCTGGTTGGCTTCCTTGATGGCCACCCATCATCCCTGGATGGCTTCCTTGCTGGCCTCCCATCCCTGGATGGCTTCCTTGCTGGCCTCCCATCCCTGGATGGCTTCCTTGCTGGCCTCCCATCATTCCTGGATGGCTTCCTGGATGACCTCCCATCCCTGGATGGCTTCCTGGATGGCCTCCCATCATGCCTGGATGGCTTCCTTGCTGGCCTCCCATCATGCCTGGATGGCTTCCTTGCTGGCCTCCCATCATGCCTGGATGACTTCCTGGGTGGCCTCCCGTCATGCCTGGATGGCTTCCTGGATGACCTTCCATCATCCCTGGATGGCTTCCTGGGTGGCCTCCCGTCATGCCTGGATGACTTCCTGGGTGACCTCCCGTCATGCCTGGATGGCTTCCTTGATGACCTTCCATCATCCCTGGATGGCTTCCTGGGTGGCCTCCCGTCATGCCTGGATGGCTTCCTGGGTGGCCTCCCGTCATGCCTGGATGGCTTCCTGGGTGGCCTCCCGTCATGCCTGGATGGCTTCCTTGATGACCTTCCATCATGCCTGGATGACTTCCTGGGTGGCCTCCCGTCATGCCTGGATGGCTTCCTTGATGACCTTCCATCATGCCTGGATGGCTTCCTTGATGACCTTCCATCATCCCTGGATGGCTTCCTTGATGACCTCCTGTCATCCATGGTTGACCTCCACCTTGGCCTCCTATCATCATGCCTGGATAGCTTCCACTTTGACCGCCCATCATCATACCTGGATCGCCTCCACTTTGACCGCCCATCACCATACCTGGATCGCCTCCACTTTGACCGCCATATTGCTGGACTTGAGCCGATTCTTCTGAATCTGCTTCATATTGATGCTGCATCTCTTTTCCCATCTGAGATTCTTTAGCTGACACTACTGGATATGGTGCTTGATGGTGTGATTGTACGGATTGATGTTGGTGATAATCCGGATGATGATGTGCTTCGAAATCCATTTTTTTGTTTCCTTTATACTGCCCCTTCGCTTCCGGCCCATAAGTTCCAAGTACCCCCTTATTACAGCCGCAATCTTTCTCTTCCTCACCGGCTGACTGGGTATAATGCTGATGAACGTTATGGTAATTGTGTGAAGAAGACGATTCCACTGATGACCCATAATCTTGTGACCCTGCTACATGAGCTTGTTGATTCATCCCTCCATAAAAATGGTGCGGAACCGGTGCTGTGGCTTGATATGGATAATGTTGCTGGCCTGGCGGATTCATACTTGCCCCTTGAACAAATCCTTGCCCCATCGTTTGCATGTCAGAAGATTCTCCCCAAACATCAGAACTTTCTTCCATCATTTGATAACCTTGTGGAGCCGCCTGGTACCCTTGAGCACCTTGATATGGGGCTTGCATCCCTTGCATCTGCATATACGCCCATGGAGGCGGCTGAATACAATAACCGCTTCCAGGCATGATTGGGGTTACTGGAATACACTCATCCACCGGCTCACAATATTCCTGTACTGGCTGAACAGCTGGCTTTTTCTTCTTCTTCTTTTTAGTGACTACCGGCACTTCTTTTTTCTTTGGTAAAGGTGGTGGTGCAGGAGGCTTCTGTACACTCATATTGGTCATGTTGACCATATAATAATTATTGACATCGATTTCTGGAATCACTGGCGTCGGTACTGGCACTTCTTTTGGAACGACTATTTGCTTTTCTTTAATGATTGGCTTTGGCTGAACGATCTGCTTCTCTTTCTTAGCTGGCTTTGGAACGATCTGCTGCTCTTTCTTAGCTGGCTTTGGAACGATCTGCTGCTCTTTCTTAGCTGGCTGTTGAAAGATTTGCTGCTCTTTTACTGGTTTTTGAACGATTGGTTTTTCTTTAACCAGCTCATGTTGAATTTGGGATTCTTTCATTCCCTGTTGAATATTCACGTTTGGTTGAACCGTTTCTTTCATTCCCTGTTGAATATTCGCGTTTGGTTTAACCGTTTCTTTCATTCCCTGTTGAATATTCGCGTTTGGTTGAACCGTTTCTTTTATTACAGCTCCGGATGTCCCTGGTATTTTAATTTTCATTCCGGGCATCATCATGTCCGGGTTGCTCAATTGCGTGTTAACTTTTTTAAGTTCTTCAAAACTGACGCCGTATTTTTTGGCGAGCTTCCAAAGCGTATCGCCTTTTTGGACTATATGAATTTTCACGCTGTTAACCCCTCCTGTGCATATGTCCATATATTCTATGATGCAGTGGGTGAATTGCTATTATTTTTATCATGAAAACTTATGCGTAAAAAATGGCTTTTATGATTGGATCAATGATTTAGGGAAATGAAAGGTACTTTTTTAAAGAAGAAATAATCGATATGGCATCTCGGAAAAAGGATAATCCATCTCTTTGGACCTGCCTCCATTTCCTGAGGCACTCTAAAAAGGTTCTATAATTAGAAAGGAACCATTGCATTCATCCTAAAAAAAGGATTACGTTAGGAATGCATCATGAAAGAAACGCTTCCCCCAACCTGTCTAAACTAAAGGGAAATCCTAGTATAAGAAAGTTAATGACCTAAAACTGTGGCTTCAGAAAACTTATCTTACATTCTGGGAGGAAAAAGGAGACAGGGCAGCTCAAACGTCGAGGGCAAAGGTATGGCCGGAATCGGCGAAGGGAGGATTAGCAATCATCTTGATGGTGACGCTCCTTGGCGGTAATCACAGATTCGGATTACTTCTATTTAAAAACAAAAAAGACTGTAGACAAACTCAATAATTTATCGAGTTTGTCTACAGTCTGAGGGGGGCTTCTGCCCCACTTTTCTTATGTTATAAAAAGCCTTTTCAATTTTATTATATTGAAAGGATTAACTCAAACCCGTTCCAACATTCTGTTTAAAGCTAGTATGGCATTATCCGCAATGCCCTTCTCGACTTTTATTGGATTAATGATAATACCTTCTTCAATTGATTCAAGCGCCCAAAGCAAGTGAGGCAAATCAATCCGGTTCATCGTAAGGCATGGACACATATTCGGATTTAACGAGATGATGTTCTTGTCAGGGCTATTGGCGATAAGCCGTTTGACAAGGTTCATTTCCGTGCCGATTGCCCAAGAACTACCTGGTTCAGCCTTTTCTATCATAGTAATGATGTACGATGTCGAACCCGCATAATCCGACAGGGCGACTACCTCACGGCGACATTCGGGATGAACGATGATATTCATTTCCGGCTGCTCCGCTCGAAGGGTTTCAATATTCGCCGTCGTGAAATTTTTATGGACCGAACAATGCCCTTTCCAAAGAAGTACCTTCAGATCTTCGAGTTCCCCTTCATAGATTAATTCATCCTTATGAGGATCCCAGACAGCCATTTCATCCAATGGAATGCCAAGGTCAAAGGCTGTATTCCTCCCAAGATGCTGATCGGGAAGAAAAAGGATCCGTTCTTTTTGCGAGAGGGCCCACGATACCATCCCTTGTGCATTTGAAGAAGTCACCGTCGCCCCGCCATTTTTCCCAACAAAAGCTTTGATGGCCGCAGTCGAATTAACATAAGTGAGCGGAAGGATCGTATCGCCAAATAAATCCTGAAGCTTTGTCCAGGCCCGTTCCGTTTGTTCAATATCCGCCATATCTGCCATGGAACAGCCTGCACGCATGTCAGGAAGGATGACCGTCTGCCCTTCTTCTGTCAAAATATCGGCCGTTTCAGCCATGAAATGCACGCCACAAAACACGATATAATCCGCTTCGCGATTTTCTGCGGAAAGCTGTGCCAACTGAAGTGAATCTCCCTTTACATCCGAAAATTGAATGACTTCCTCCCGTTGATAATGATGACCTGGGATATAAAGCCGCTTTCCCAGTCGGTTCTTAATGTCATGGACCCGATTTTCCATATCTTCCATTGTCATCGTTTTATATTTTTCAGGCAATACATTACCTGCCGTGCTAGCCATCTCCAATATGTTCATTTCAATATCCCCTCACGTTCTTTGACCTTTGCGCTAATATCAAGTGCCCTGACACTGTGAGTCAGACTGCCCAACGAAATATAGTCAACCCCTGTTTCCCGATATGTGGCTAGATTGTCTAAATGGATACCTCCGGAAGCTTCAGTTATGATGTGGGCAGGAACCAATTTGATCAGTTGTTTAATTTCTTCGGGGCTCCGGTTATCGAACATGATGATATCAGCACCGGCTTCCACTGCTTCAAGCACCTGTTCGATTGATTCCGTTTCCACTTCCACTTTAGTGGTATGTCCCAGTTTAGATTTTACCGTTTGAACCGCCTTCGTTATGGACCCAGCAAAAGAAATATGATTATCCTTTATCATGACGGCATCAAATAGACCATATCGGTGATTGAATGCCCCGCCTGAACGGACCGCATATTTTTCAAGCATCCGCAGGCCAGGTGTAGTTTTCCTCGTATCACAAGCTCTCGTCCTCGTCCCCGCTAATATCATGGTAGCTTGATGAGCCTGTGTTGCAATGGCGGACATACGCTGTACTAAATTCAAAACCACCCGTTCCCCTTTTAAAAGAGAAGCCATATCGCCGGTCATTCTTGCAAGTTGATGTCCTGGTTCAAAAACTTCGCCATCATGAACAAAAAGAGAAACCTCGATTTGCTCATCCAACAATGCAAATCCCGTCTTGATGACCTCACTTCCACTAAAAACTCCACCTTCTTTTGCAATGAATGTCAAAGTCCCTTGTTCACCTTGATCAAAAATCGTATCACTCGTTACGTCGCATTCACCTATATCTTCCATCAAAAATTGTTGGAGCATCTGCTTAAGCTTCAATATATTCATATAGTCGTCTCCCTTTCACTCGATTTTTCACATCTGTGCAAGCAAGGATAACCGAATTTTCAAGCCATTTGGAGTCATCTTCGCCTGGATAGTCACTGCGGAAATGACCGCCCCTGCTTTCCGTTCTGGTCAATGCGGATTCGGCAATCAGCCACGCCACGATTGTGGCATTGATTTTCGTTATCTCATTTATCGATAATGCCGTTACTTCCATATGCAGCAATTTTTCGATATTGAATGTTTCAAGATAATCCTTCAGTCGAGTTAAACCTGCTTCATTTCGAACGATTCCTGCTTCGTTCATTAATTTTTCCTGCAATGTCGCGAGATCAGGTAAAAAGGTAAAATTGCAGGAACCTTTGGACTGCTCTTTTTCTTCCGGTATCGACCTTGCTGGCATGTTAGCTAGCAACTGACCAAGCGCATTTCCAAAAACCAGCCCTTCGAGCAGTGAGTTGCTGGCCAATCGGTTCGCCCCATGTACACCAGTGCATGCCACTTCACCAACTGCATACAAAGAGGGGACAGAGGTTCTCCCCCATTCATCCACTTCAATCCCCCCCATCAGGAAGTGGTTTCCAGGTGCTACAGGGATTTTCCCGAATTTAAGGTCCAGCCCACTTTTTTCACATAATGAGCTCACTGTCGGAAAACGCTTCTTAAAATCCTTAATCATTGAAATATCCAAAAATACCTTTTCACCGCGCTGTAAATAAGAAAAAATCGTCTGTGCCACAATATGCCTTGGAGCCAGATCTTTCATGACATGGACATCCTCCATGATTGGCCTTCCCATTTCAGTCACTAACCTTGCACCATCCCCGCGGACCGCTTCTGAAACCAGCCCTTCCGCTTTACCATTTATAAAAAGCAGAGTCGGATGAAACTGTATGAATTCCATGTCACGAACTTTTGCCCCGGCCTTGAATGCAAGTGCGATTCCATCTCCTGAAACCGTTTGCGAATTTGAAGTGAAATGGTATAGGGAACCACAGCCGCCAGTTGCCAAAACCGTTTGTTCCGCGTGGTACGTTACAAGTTTCCCAGCCTTATCAAGAGTTTTGACGCCTATGCAAGAATCATCTTTTCCGATGATCAACTCCACCGCTGGCGCATTCTCGACGACAGTAATCGCAGAGTTTTTCAAACACCCTATTAGATGTTCCATGATGTACTTTCCTGTAGCATCCCCATGACTATGAAGGATTCTCCTTTCACTGTGGGCACCCTCCATGCCAAGCATGATAGTACCGTCATGATCATGGTCAAATTGCATACCGGAACGAATAAGTTCAGCTATCACCGAAGGAGCCTCTTCGACGAGTTTTTCCACTGCCTTTTCCTTGTTATAACGCTGACCAGCCTCCAGCGTATCTTTTTTATGAAAGGATACTCTATCACGATCAGATATTGCTGCTGCAATCCCGCCCTGTGCTAAATAGGAATTACTATGGCGGATCTTTGATTTTGTGATGAGTATCACATGCTTATGTTTACTTGCTTCCAATGCCGTTTTCAAGGCACCAATCCCGCTACCTATAACGATGATTCCCGCTTTTACCATTATTTCATTCCTCCTGTTTACGACAGGTGTCTTGACAACTATATTTACATATTATTAAACTATTATCAAGAGATTTTTAAGATTAAAGGATGGAAGTGATTGCTTGATTTATTTAGATTATGCAGCCACAACGCCGCTTGATGATGAGGCACTCGATGTATTCAGCCAAGCATCCCGGAAATTTTTCGGGAATGCGAGCAGTTTGCATGATGTTGGCTCTGAAGCGGCACATTTATTGGATATATCACGGCAGCAACTCGCAGAAATGCTGAACATAAAAAAGGAAGGAATCATCTTTACGAGCGGCGGATCAGAAAGCAACATGCTTGCCATAGATACATTCATCGCTTCTAAACCAGCCTGGCAGAACCACCTGATTGTAAGCCGAACTGAACATGCATCCATTGCTAATTTTGTCGCAAAGCTTGAACATGAAGGCTACGAGGTTACGTATTTACGGCATTTGGAAGATGGCCGAGTTGACATTGAACATCTACAGGAATGCCTGTCGGAGAAAACTTGCTTGGTCATCGTCCAACATGTGAATTCAGAAATCGGGGTCATTCAACCCATTGAGCAAATAAGTAAAATCGTTCGAAGATACCATGCTTTCTTGCATGTGGATTGTGTCCAATCATTTGCTAAATTGCCGCTTGGGAAGTTATCTGCCTTATGTGATGGATTATCAGTTTCCAGTCATAAAGTTTATGGTCCAAAAGGGACTGGAGCCGTCATTTTCCCGGCCATCCATCAGTTGAAGGCTTCTGTACCGAATATCACTCATGAATTTGGTTTCCGGCCAGGGACAGTGGACGTCCCTGGTATAGCTTCCTTCGTAACCGCTGCAAAGAAATTAGGGAATATCATGGAAGATGAACGGAAACGGATTTCCATGCTTAGGGTGCAATTGATCGAGCGGCTTGCGGAAAGGAAAGTCGATTTTCAAATCATCGATGCGAAGGACCAGCAATTGCCCCACATTCTGGCGCTGACCTTTGCAGGATTGCAAGGACAGTACATCATGCTGGAATTAAACCAGAAGGGATTCGCAGTATCGACGGGAAGCGCCTGTCAAATCGGTAAACAGGATCCTTCAAAAACCATGATGGCCATTGGGAAAAGCGAAGATGAAGCACATCAATTCGTCCGTTTTTCATTTGGTAAAAATACAACAGCCGACGACATCCACAAGTTGGCAGACTGTCTCGAAATGATAGCTTCCATTCGATAAAACCCTCCATTCTATGGTAGAATGTTTGTTAATAAAGAGGTGAATGTTTATGGAAAGAAAGAAATTACTCGGGGAAGAAAGACGAACGAAACTCTTACATTTATTGCAAACAAGCGAGCAGCCAGTAACAGGCAGCGAGCTTTCGCAAATCACGAATGTAAGCCGGCAGGTTATCGTTGGTGACATAACGCTCCTGAAAGCACGGAATGAACCTATCATTGCCACGAGCCAAGGCTATATGTACTTACAAACGGGGAGCACCCAAAAGCCGGAAAGGATAATTGCTTGCCAGCATGATCCTTCACGAGCCCAAGAAGAGCTATATTTACTCGTGGATATCGGTATCACGGTGAAAGATGTCACAATCGAGCACCCCGTATACGGAGACCTGACTGCTTCCATCATGGTCAGCAGCCGTAAGGAAGTCCAGCAATTCCTCTCTAAGGTGACCGCAACGAACGCATCTCTTTTATCGGAACTAACGAGCGGCATCCATCTCCATACACTGAGTGCATCATCAGAAGAATTGCTTGATGAAGCGGAAGGTGCATTGAGGGATGCCGGCATTTTGGTCGATTGAATAAATGAAAATCCTCAAAAGCCACATCTTTTGGGGATTTTTTATTGGCTCCGTACTCTCCACCCTAGATTCTCTATTGCCCTAAAAACCAACAATGGAACCTACCGCATGTACCCAGCCTCCCCATCCCTTGTATTAATTTGGTATTCATGTTCCATATCCACAGGTAGCCTACCGAGAAATACCTATTGTATACGCGTCCATCACAAACGGTGTTTTTCAATCCATACTCATGTTCCTCTAAAGAATCATCTTCAAAGTGATTTCCTTCATCGCTCTTTTCTTGTTAGCCATTTTAGGAACTTGTACACAAGGAAAATACATATCTTAATTGAAACCTTCACAAAAAAATGCCCCGGAAATACTCCTGGGGCACCTTTCTTGTATATAAAGCACAGCTGAGGGTTGTACCATTTATCACTTGGGGAAACGAGAATGCAAAAATTCCAACCTTGTAAACCCAGGAAAAATCGTTTACCGCCGCTTTAAGCGTTTAATTTTCCTGGGAAATCATCGCTGCGGCACACCATTTTGGACTTTAAAGCATGAATAACTTCCCATGATCGAAACCGTACATCCAAGGGCCTCGAGCTCAGAGATCGCTCCTGGAATGAGAACATCGTCAAGGGCCATTTCAATGTCGATGATGAAAAAGTAATTGCCTAATCCTGTTTTCATGGGTCTTGACTCAATCTTGGAAAGATTAAGCTTCCTCCAGGAAAAAGCGGATAGAACTTGGTGCAGCTGCCCTGAGTGGTCGGCAGGCAGCTGAATCATCAGGGTCGTTTTCTTGTTCCCTTCAACGGTCAAATGCCCTTCATAGTTAACTTCACTGTTTGATACGACGATAAACTTGGTGTGATTATGTTCGTAATCGTGAATATTTTCTTCTACAATCGTCAAACCATACTCCGCTGCAGCCATATCATTTGCAATCGCAGCAATATTGATATCTGGATTCTCCATCACCATTTTTGCAGCGGCTGCAGTGGATGTGACATACTCATATGGAATGCCCTTTAGTTCTTTATGGAGGAATTTGCGGCATTGAGCGATGGCATGGGAATGCGAATAAACCATGTCCGGTTTGAAACCAGGATATGCATGATCCGGATGCACCATATAATGCTGTTGGATTGGGATCGTCACTTCCCCTTTCATCGGTAATGTGACTTCATGGACTAAGTAATCCATCGTAATATTTACCGATCCCTCCAAAGCATTCTCGATCGGTACGAGCGCGTGATTCACTTCCCCGTCCCGGACAGCATCAAGGCAGTCTGGAATCGTGTTCATCGGCATTTTTATATCATTAGGAAATAGTCGCGAAACAGCTAAATCCGTGAACGTTGCTTTTGGTCCAAGAAATGCAATTTTTGATGTCATATTATAAACTCCTTTTCACGGAAAATCTATTGTTTATGTTATGCCATTTTCTGATTTTTTACAATAGTTAATCGTTAAATCCCCTTTACAAATAAAAACAGCCTGTACATGTGAAATGTACAGGCTGTTTTCATGCGCCGTTCCCAATAATTTCGACTTTTTCGACGAACTCCATTTTACGCAGCTTAGTAAGCAGATCATCAATATCCATCGTCATCCCACCCGTGTTCAAAGATAGGGTGACATTGGCACGACCCTGTAAAGGAATCGTTTGGTGGATAGTCATGATGTTGCAACCGGATGAGGCGACGAGCCGTAAGAGCTCCGATAGAGTACCAGAACGATCCTCGAGGTAGAAGAACAGTGTAATCAGCTTTTCTTTAACAACAGTATGAAACGGAAAAACCGTGTCACGGTATTTGTAAAAAGCACTCCTGCTTAGGTCCACTCTCTGTACCGCTTCCCAAACTGATTCTGCTTTTCCCCGTTCAATCATTTCTTTTGCATCCAGCGTTTTTCTCATCGCTTCGGGAAGGACATCCTCCCGAACGAGGAAAAATTTCTGATCGGCCTTATTCAAACTCCGCACGCCTCCTTTTGCCTGCCATCATGGTCTTCAATCAATCAATAAATTCAAATTCATATTCAAGGATACGGACGATATCGCCATTTGTCGCACCTTTTTGACGAAGGCCTTCGTCGACTCCGAATGAACGAAGCTGTCTAGCGAAACGACGTATGGACTCATCACGGGTAAAGTCAGTCATTTTGAATAGACGCTCGATCTTGAATCCTGATACGGCAAAGCTGCCATCTGATTCGCGTTCAATGTTAAATTCATCCGACTGTGATGTATGTTTATAAAGAACCCGGTGGATTCCAGTATTCTCTTCTTCATGATCAAGAGGGAACTCAGGCGTTTCTTCGATTTTATCAGCAATTGCATAAAGAAGCTCACGAATCCCTTCACGCGTTACGGCAGATATCGGGAAAACAGGATAGTCTTCTTCCAGCTTTTCTTTGAATGCTGCTAAATTATCTGCTGAGTCCGGCATATCCATTTTACTTGCTACAATGATTTGCGGACGTTCAGTCAAGCGCAGGTTATACTCTTCCAACTCTTTATTGATTGTTTGGTAGTCTTCATATGGATCCCTGCCTTCAAGACCTGACATATCGATTACATGAACGATTACTCTCGTTCTTTCAATATGGCGCAGGAATTGATGTCCAAGGCCCACTCCTTCTGAAGCGCCTTCAATCAAACCCGGTAAATCGGCCATGACGAAGCTGCGGTGATCTTCCGTTTCCACCATTCCGAGGTTAGGAACGATCGTTGTGAAATGGTATTCGGCAATTTTAGGTCTTGCTGCAGATACGACAGAAAGCAAAGTGGATTTCCCTACACTTGGGAAACCAACCAAACCGACATCAGCCAACAGTTTCAATTCCATGATTATATCGCGCTCTTGGCCCGGTTCACCGTTCTCCGCGATTTCAGGTGCAGGATTGGCAGGTGTAGCAAAACGGGAATTCCCCCGGCCTCCGCGGCCACCCTTTGCGATAATGGCGCGCTGCCCGTGCTCAACTAAATCAGCAATGACTTCCTTCGTTTTTTCATCAATGACAACCGTGCCTGGTGGAACTTTGATGACCATATCCTTTGCAGCTGCACCATGCATGTTTTTGGACATGCCATGTTCTCCGCGGGGTGCCTTAAAGTGACGTTGGTAACGGAAATCCATTAACGTACGCAAGCCCTCTTCCACTTCAAAAACGACATTTGCCCCATTACCGCCATCTCCGCCGGCAGGACCGCCTTTTGGTATGAATTTCTCACGACGATAAGCAACTATTCCGTTACCACCGTCTCCGCCTTTTATATAGACTTTCGTTTGATCGACAAACATGCTATCACTTCCTTGTTTTCTGCAAGTCATTTCTTGCTGTATACTTCTCTAAAAGTTAATATCCATCTTAAAAAATATTTCATCCTCATTACATTCGAGAATTTCAATTGATTGCTCGGCCGTTAATGAACTTTCCAAAAACTCGCTCACTGCGGATTGATCAATGAACCTGCCTTGCATATGAAATGAACAGTGCATATCGCTCACTTCTTTTTTACTCATAGAAACAGCTAGTATATTTTCAAAAAACGGGTCCAGATTCTTATCCAGAATTTTAAAGAAATCGTTCGTCCAGCGATACATCAGCTTGTCCATTTCAGCAGAGCCTTCAAAAACATCAATGATTTCATATTCGCAATAAAATGATCCATTCTTCCAATTCGACGTCAACAGCATCTCGGTGAACTTAGGTAAATTCAAACTGGAGAGGCGTGCTTCATTCTGGGTTTCAACGATGATCTCATCAATGATGCCCTTGACACGATCAATTCTGTTCAGCTCCAGATTCCCTTTGATGATTTGAATTTTATTCAGCCAGTCATGCCTGGTTTGACGAAGAGTTTCAATAGTCGTCCAATTTTTTTCCATTATAAACACCTTCAATTATGATAAAGAAACTTTTTTCAGCTCTATCATGTTGAATACTTCCATTTGTACAGTATATCAAAAAAACGACAAACAGGAAATGAAGCTCGATTCACATGCCTTCACATGAAAGCCCCCGTCCAAAAAATACAGCCGCACACCCTGAGTTCTTTGGACGATGGTAGAGCCATTTGAACTAAAAAAGAGAATGGGCCTTATTTATGCACCAATTGGAGATATTATAGTTAAATTGGACTGTCTATTCGGTTTAACCAAATGGGAAGGATGAGTAACCTTGGATTTTCCCCCTGAAAGTTTAAGAAAGCCCGCCGATTGGCGAGCCTTTTGTAAGTCAGAGGTTGTTTTCCTTATACTAATGACTAAAGTCTCCTGCAAAATGCTGGTTATTTATCGTTCCTATAGTATAAATAAAGGGCCAGACCCCTTCTTCACTATATAGCATACCATTATTAAAAATGACGCGGTATATAGTGTCTCGTAGAAGGAATCAGACCCTTTTGAGTCAGCCTCTGTTCAAAGATGCCAATTATGCTTCTTGTGCAACTGGATATACGCTTACTTTTTTACGGTCACGTCCGAAACGTTCGAATTTAACAACACCGTCTACTTTAGCGTATAGAGTATCGTCTCCACCACGGCCTACGTTCTCACCAGGATAGATTTTTGTTCCGCGTTGACGGTAAAGGATAGAACCACCAGATACGAATTGACCATCTGCACGTTTAGCGCCAAGACGCTTAGAGATTGAGTCACGTCCGTTCTTTGTAGAACCTACTCCTTTTTTCGAAGCGAAGAACTGAAGATTTAATCTTAACATTTGTTCCACCTCCTATTGGTTGAGGATAATTTTCATGTATTTACCATAATCACGTTCGATGGTCTGCAGCGATATGAGCATACTGTTCAAAAGCAGCTGAACCTTCTCTTCCGATTCCGGCGAAAGATTCCCCGGAATGACGCAGCGAAGATAGCCGCCTTCCCTGCCTTGCTCAATCTCAGGCTCTACGTCCGTTAAGGACATGATTGCATTGACTCCCCCGAAGGAAACAGCCGATACACCTGCACAAACGATATCAGAACCTTTTTTAGCAAAATTAGCATGTCCGCTTAAGGTGAACGAAGTAATCCGTTCCTGCGGAGCATCAAAGACAACTTTAATCATCTAGAATCAGCCCTTACGCGTTGATTGCTTCGATAACAACTTTTGTGTATGGTTGACGATGACCTTGTTTTTTACGATTGTTTTTCTTCGCTTTGTATTTGAAAACAGTGATTTTCTTTTGCTTACCTTGTTTTTCGACAGTACCTGTTACAGTAGCGCCTTCAACTAGTGGAGCACCGACTTTCACGTCTTCGCCACCTACGAATAAAACTTTGTCAAATGTAACAGTTTCGCCTGCTTCTGCGTTTAATTTTTCAATGTAAACCGCTTCGCCAGCTGCTACTTTAATTTGTTTACCGCCAGTTTCGATAATTGCGTACATACTTGCACCTCCTTAAATGTCTCAGACTCGCCAATCACAGGCGTCCTGTCAAAAAGACAAAAGCTTAAGACCTGTTGTTGAGCGGTTGTAGCACGGGTGCTACAAACATAACATTAAAATCCTAACATGAAACCGGAATGGCTGTCAATATATTTATAAGATTTATCGTCCTTCATTCGAAAGCCCGCCCGATTTCCTGTATGCTCCCGAAGCGCTTGATGGAATAGGCATTCCTGGGACCTGGGATAAAAGATAGGAATAACTTTTTAGCGATCAATTCCTCCAGTGTCTGCCGGTATGATTCCTTTTCACCAAGCAGCACGTCCGCCACCGCTTTACTGACTTCCACCCAGACCGCTTCATCATCCGTCTTCCGGTGTTCAAGCAAATCACGTTCCAAGCGGAAGGCCACCGTCTCCGGGCTCTCAATTTTACCGATACCGCTGCACACGGGGCAAGGCACCGTCATCATTTCACTTAAAGATGGGGATGTTCGCTTTCTCGTCATTTGTAAAATGCCCAGTTCCGTAAAGCCAATGACCTGGACCCGCTTCTCATCCCTCGCCGCTTCCTTTTTGACGATGTCGATGATTTCTTGCGCATGTCGTGATTGGTCCATATTGATGAAATCTATCAAAATGATTCCGCTGATATTCCTCAATCTCAGTTGACGGGCGACCTCTTTCGCCGCAGCCTGATTCACCGCAAACAATGTTGCTTCCTTTGCCACATTTCCGGTGAACTTACCTGAATTGACATCGATTACGGTGAAAGCTTCCGTTTCTTCAAAAATTAAATATCCGCCATTATCAAGCCAGACGATTTTCTTGGCCATTTTCTCGACTTGCGCTTCCACATTCCATTCAGAAAAAATATTCTTACCAGATACATGGGATATTTCCCACTCCTTACGGTTTTCCTGTACCCATTTTTTCAATTCCTGATACGCCTCGAAATCATCGATGGCAAGTTCTCCGGCAGCCGTTCCCGACATTTCAGAAATGATCATATCAAGGTATGTGTCCCTCTCATATAAAAGGGACGGGGCCTTGAGGGACGCAGCCTTAAGTTCAAGTCCTTTAAAGAGCTCCCGCACTATAGTTAACCTATCCAGGAAGAATGTTTCACTTTCGTTCTCCATCGAGGTGCGGACAATCAATCCCTCATCTGGCTTTTTATATTGTAAGGCCGTTTCCCGCCACCGCTTATGCAAATCATCATTTTTGAATTTCTTTGAAACGCCAACATAATCTATTCCATGTATGTATACGAGGGAATCCGTTGAAAACTCGATCAGCCCAGTCAATTTAGCTCCTTTTGTACCCGTTTCATCCCGGGCCACCTGAACTAGCAGCTTTTCTCCTTGACGGACATATTGACCGATTGATGCTTTCCCATCGTTCTTTTTTGTCAGCTGGTAAGAGGGAATCTCGTCACGGTGTAAAAAACCATTTTTCTCTGCACCATAATCAATGAAGACGGCATCCATACCCGGTAACACCTTCGTCACTTTCCCAAGATAAATATTACCGACCGTACTGCGCTTTTGAGGCGGCATGATTTCAAGTTTACGTAAAACACCATTCTCAAGTACGGCCACTCTTTTTTCGCGTGAAGCTAGGTTCGCGATCATCTTTTTCATCAAAAAAATCCTCTCCTCAATTTGAAGAAAGGATAACATATTTAATAAGAATATAATAGGTCGCCGATTTTCCCGTTTGTCATTTTCTCGGAAAAATAGGCATGAAGGATTTCTGTTTCATCCAACGAACCGCTCTCTTTCCCGTTTTTCATGATGATGACGGGGTGTTTACATCCGCGTTGGAACAGTTCCAGCACTTTATAAATCGGTTCTTGTGAATCCACCGAGATCGGCTTCAATTTCGCCAAATCATTCGTATGCCCGTAATGGCGCTGCAAAAGAAAGCGGATAAACGCATAATACCGCTGCCGCCATTCCATGACGAGCGAGAGACTTATGAAAAAGATGATGAGCCAGATGTTCAAATTAAGCGGATCAAGAATGAGCCAGGTCAAGAAAGCCAGGACAGCGAATACTGCAGAAAAATGAAGTGTATGTTTCTGCGCTTCAAGAAAGGTACAGTAAAGGGAAACACCGATGAATAGCAGCCGTCCCCCGTCCAATGGCCAGATTGGCAGTAAATTAAAAACCAGCAGCATAAGATTCATATACAAAAAGGGCTGATACAGCTCATAGGAAATAATAGAAAAGAAATAGAGCAAAAAGGCTGCACCAATTAGCCAAACATGTTGAAGCGGACCGGCGAGCACCACCGCCAAATCCTCCTTCAAACTCTTATTTCCATACTCCTCAGTCTCTACAGCCCCACCAAAAGGAAGCAGCTGGATTGACTTTATCCGCCATTTGAAGTGCTGGGCACAGACGGCATGCCCCATCTCATGAATGAAGACGATAAGCAGCAGCATCATCACTTCAATGAAATGGGCAGTGATGATGGCGATGCCAATGACAAACCACAATGTCGGATGCACCCTGATTTTAAACAGTAATTTCCCATATTCACTCAAATGGAATCACCTTTTTAGGATTGACGAAAGCGTCATTTTCTTTTATCGCTAAATAAAACCTGCCCTTGGATCCATCTTCACTTACTGTAACCTGTCCGACTTCATTGCCCTTTTTAACGGTCTCGTACAATTTCACATCAATCCCTTCCAGCTGCCCATACCAAGATTCACTTTTATTGGCATGCTGAATGACGACCGTCTTTCCAATCCCCTCCTTTTCGCCGGCAAAAATGACTACCCCTTCATTAACGGCCTCCACCTTTGAGCCTTTGCTCGTTTCCAATATGATTCCCTCACCGTTCGTCTCGAAGGTTTGGGTAATCTTCGCAGAGGCTGGCATTGCATAGCCTTCACCCGAGTCGACTGTTTCCTTACCAGCTTCATTCGGTAAAAAAGCAATTGGTTTACCAAACGCACTTTCGTACCAATTGGAGATTGAAGCGAACTGAAATTCCTTGCTCATGTTCTCCGTGACAAAACTTCTGGCAGGGTCAAGCCTTACGGAAGGGTGTTTGAACATCACCGCGATAATCAGGAACAGGCATACACTGGCAAGGACTTTAAAGAAAAAATATTCTTTCTTGAAGAGCGGATGATCTTTCTCGGAATACCCGTTATATGAATCAACTCCATATGGTTCCTCATTGTTGATCTCCGTCCAACTACTGCTTCCTGCCGGTTTATCATTAAACTTACGTCTCTTGGCGATACGATTGCGGATATCTTTCCTCCGATCATCCATTCCAGATCTCCCCCCTGTTCATGTCAACGCGCTATATTACAACGTATGAGCAACTTGTCCTGACTATGCCGGAGAAAAAATTTTCTTTCCGGACATCCCCAGGATTTATAAAGCGAAAAATTTTTTTTGTAGGAAAAATTCACCGGAAACTAAGGAATTCCTCAGGCGTTTTGGGCATCGATTCAGATAATCGAATAATTGAGGAAAAAATCCAATTGATATTGTTCCCCTGAATTTGTTATAATAAAGTGGTTTTAACATTATTGAGGGGGAACATTTTTTTATGTCAATCGAAATAGGCAGCAAAGTACAAGGTAAAGTAACAGGTATCACTAATTTTGGAGCATTCGTAGAATTACCAGGAGGCTCAACAGGTCTTGTGCATATCAGTGAGGTAGCAGATAGCTATGTAAAAGACGTAAATGACCATCTTAAAGTAGGCGACCAAATTGAAGTAAAAGTGATTAGTGAGAAAGACGGAAAAACTGCCTTGTCCATCAAAAAGGCTATAGATAGACCCGAAGGGCAAACCTCTTCTTATACCAAACGCCCACCACGCCAAGGGGATAGCCGTTCTAAAGATTTCCGTTCTAAAGGTAATTTCCAACCAAAGGAAAATTTCGAAGATAAAATGGTTCGCTTTTTAAAGACTAGTGAAGAAAATTTATCGACTCTTAAACGCAGCACCGAATCAAAACGCGGCGGCAGAGGCGGAAGACGCGGATAACCCGCTACATTCCAGCATATAGATAAGGCAAGCCAGGACATGGCTTGCCTTTTTTATTTATTATGATGGAACTGCCCAACAGTTCCATGCAGCAAAAAAAAAGCGAGGGCATAAAATGCTCCCGCTTCTTAATATGGAATATAGATTTACCGCACGCTAAAGAATTTTTTCAATCTGGACATGAAGCCTTTTGGTTCTCCGCCAATTGGAGTCAAGGGTACAGATTCACCAAGGATCCTTCTGGCAATGTTCCGATAGGCAAGTGAGACTCTATTGTCCGGGTTATAGGCAATGGGTTCCTTTTTATTCGCTGCCACAATGACTTGGTCATCATCAGGAATGACGCCGATCAAATCAATTTTAAGAAAATCGGCAACTCCATCGATATCCATTTCTTCATCCTCATGAAGTAAATGGCCGCGTATCCGGTTGATGATCAATTGAGGCGGTTCAATATGCTCTTCTTTTTCAAGCAGGCCAATAATACGGTCCGCATCCCTGACAGCCGGTCTCTCTGCAGTCGTAACGATGATTGCCTTATCTGCCCCAGCGATGGCATTCCTGAAGCCCTGTTCAATGCCTGCAGGGCAATCAATGATGACATAATCATAGTCAGGCTTCATATCGCTAATGAGTTTCCTCATCTGCTCTTCATTCACCACTGTTTTATCACTGTTTTGTGGAGCCGGAAGCAAATAAAGCAAATCCTCGAAATGTTTATCCTTAATGAGCGCTTGGTGTATCTTACAGCGCCCTTCAACCACATCGACCAAATCATAGATAATGCGATTTTCCAATCCCATGATCACGTCCAAGTTCCGAAGACCAATATCCGTATCTATCAGGCAAACCTTTTTGCCTAGAAGAGCTAAAGATGTTCCTAAATTGGCGGAGGTGGTCGTTTTCCCGACACCACCCTTACCGGATGTTATAACTATTGCCTCTCCCACGATTAGAGACCCCCTTCTAATCTATTTAAATTAGGTCTATATTTCTTTAAAACCTGCAGTTTTTCTATAATGATATTTTCTTCTTCATCCATGAAAGCACATTCCAAGTCATGTCCCCATTTTGTATATTGGTCAGGAGATAAATTCACTTGTCCAGCAATGCGGAGCTGGGCAGGCTTCATGACAGAGGCAGCTATTATGGCCTCATTATTCCCTTTATATCCTGCATGGGCTATTCCCTTTAGCTGACCCATGATATATATGTTGCCGCCTGCACGAACCGTTCCGTCAGGATTGACATCGCCTATTAGAAGTAAATCCCCAGGGACTTCAAAAACCTGTCCCGACCTGATCACCTTGGTCACGGTCGTCACTTGGTTTTCATCTTTCCAGCGTTTCGCTTCTTCCTTCGTCAGGACATTCGAAATCATCTCATCAACGAAAAGCTTCTTCTTTTTATGGATGACCTCTTTAATCTTTTCTTCTTGTATTTCATCAAGATAGCGGTTCCCTGTATGTACTTTTACGGAAATGGACGGGTCATTTTCTTGAAACTGATAGTTTGCCGAAAGCTTCGCTTCTAACTCTTTCAATAATTCGGAAAATGAGCAAGAATCATCGAGATGAAGCATAAACCCGTCTTTTGTTCCCTTAATCATAACATTTTGCTGAATTCTTTTATTCATGACGTTTGTTTCACCTCAATGAAATATAATTCGACATAGGAAAACAAATTTCCTTTTTCTACGTACACGGAAAAGAGAAAATACATTCTCGACCTGCTTTGTAAGACACAGGAACGTTAATCCGTTTCTCCTTGCAAATCAAGCTTTTCAAACATTCTTTTTAAAGGATAGCAGCTGATTATAATGAATGCGAGGTTCAATAATAATGTCGGCAGCAATCTGCGGTTCGCAAATTCACCGAATCCCATAGCTGTAAAAGAAAGGATGACATTCATCTGAAAGATGACAACCTCTAAAACTGCCGTGAACAAAAGCGCCGTAAGGCAGGAAACCAATAAATTATTTTGCAGGATTTTCATGCATTTCGATATCAGATAAGCAAGAAAAGGCAGCAGTAACATGTAAATCCCCAGGATTTCCGTATACACGACATCATAAGTCAACCCAAGAATAGCGCCATAAAGCATTCCCATCTTCCTGGATCCGTACATGGTCAGGAAAAAAACGAAAATCATCATGAAATGGGGAACGAGGATTTTATTGGCCCCGAATGCATCACCAGCGAACATCTGGGCAAAGATGCTTTCAAAAACGAAAAAAAACAAGGCTATAAAAGAAAGGATGAAATATCTCACTTACCTTCATCCTCCCCATCACTTTCTTTCGGTACACCGCCCACTTCACGCTGAACGACCATTACATTATTAATATCATAAAAATCCGTCGCAGGTTCAATATATGCAGTCTGGTTCAATCCATATTGATCCACTTTGACATCGACAACTTTCCCAATCGGCAAACCTTTTGGAAAGATCCCGCCATATCCGGAAGTGACGACCAATGAATTTTTCTTGATCTTTTTATCATAAGGTATCCGTTTCATCAACAAAAGGTTCTTCTTATCATCGAAGCCTTCAATCAAGCCATATGCTTTTTCACCTTGAACGATGGCAGAAACACGGTTGGCTTTATCGATCGAACTTAAGAGTTGAACCGAAGCCGTGAAATCCGTCGTAGATTTTACCTTACCGACTAACCCATTGGACGTTATGACAGCCATATTTTTTTCTACCCCATTACGCTTCCCTTTATTAATCGTCAGCATTTCATGCCAGCGGTCAGGATTACGCCCAATGACCGTCGCCTGAGTGGGTGAATACTTCCGCAGGTCATCTTCTTTTTTGAGATTATCGCGAAGTTCTTCATTTTCTTCTTTTAAATCTTGGACTTGAGTTTTCAATAATACATATTCATCCAAGCGGGCTTTCAATTTTTTGTTTTCATCGTATGTATTTTGAAGGTCTTTTAAGCCCCCTACAAAACCTGTTATACCCGATACTGGTTTATTAAACATATTTCCGACCCAGCCTGTTGTATCTTTCAGGAATTGCTCCGGCCATGTCAACTCTTCTCTCTCTCTTAATGAAAAACCGATCAATGCCACGAGAACGATAATACTAACGAGCAAGAGAAGGAGCTTTTTATTAAAAAATTGTGGCATGATGCTTGCACCTCTATCTTAATCTTAATCTTAATCTTAATCTTAAATTTACTCAATCGTCTTGTTCATACAGACAAAAAAACAGCTATAAATGATTTTAATTAAATAGATAAACATAAGAAAAACCGGCTCAAAATTGCACCTTTTGTTGAGCCGGCCCTATTTGAGAAGTAATGCTTATCGCGAATCTCTTGATTTAGTCTTGAACAGATGAATGTGGTCCAATGCTTTACCCGTTCCGATTGCAACACAATCCAGCGGATTTTCAGCGATGATCACCGGCATTTGCGTTTCTTCACTGATGACTTTATCCAAATTACGCAGCAAAGCACCTCCGCCTGTCAGCACAATACCTCTGTCCATTATGTCAGCGGCTAATTCAGGTGGTGTTTTCTCTAGAGTGTTTTTTACGGAATCCACAATTGCAGAAACTGTGTCGCTTAATGCCTTGGATATTTCCTCAGCTGTAATTTCGATCGTTTTCGGTAGTCCAGTCAATAGGTCACGGCCGCGAATTTCCATGTTGTCTACGCCTTCCGTGTCTCCAGCAGAACCGATTTCCATTTTGATGGCTTCAGCAGTACGCTCACCGATCATCAAATTGTAGTTCTTGCGGATGTAAACGATAATGGCATCATCCATTTCGTCACCGGCAATACGGATGGATTGGCTTGTTACGATTCCGCCAAGGGAAATGATCGCCACCTCTGTTGTTCCTCCGCCGATATCAACGACCATGCTGCCCGTAGGCTCCCAAACAGGAAGGTCCGCCCCGATTGCTGCTGCAAACGGTTCTTCAATAGGATATGCATCACGAGCTCCAGCTTGTCTAGCTGCATCGATGACTGCGCGCTGCTCAACTGCCGTAATTCCGGAAGGCACACAAATCATGACATATGGCTTATTACCGAATACGCCCTTCTTTTGAGCTTCCTTCATATAGTACTTCATCATGGTAGCCGTCGTTTCATAATCGGCAATTACTCCATCCTTCATCGGGCGTAGGGCAACCACGTTACCAGGTGTACGGCCGATCATGTTTTTCGCATCGTTTCCGACTGCAACGATTTGCTTTGTATCTGTTTGAACAGCTACAACCGATGGTTCACGTACTGCAATCCCTTTTCCTTTTACATATACAAGCGTATTCGCCGTTCCTAAATCAATCCCTATATCTCTAGCGCCAATTCCAAACATTATGGTATCTCCCTTTCGTAAACAAAAATGCCTTTTTATAAGTTCAAATAATAATTTGTCGTTTTTTGACAATAAGAGTTTTGAAAAAGTTTCCTCTTTTAAAAATCATAAACAATATTATATCGTATCGTCAAAAATTTTGATAGTGTCATAAATAACCTTTTTCCTTCAAACTAACATATTTATGTTCCCCGATAATGATATGGTCCAATACTTCAATCCCAATTATTTTACCACATTCGACTAATCTTTTCGTCACTTCAATATCTTCTCTGCTGGGAGAGGGGTCTCCGGAGGGGTGGTTATGAAGACAGATGATAGAGGCAGCGGACCTTCTGAAAGCTTCTTTAAAAACCTCACGCGGATGCACGATTGAGGCATTGAGGCTGCCGATGAAGACCGTAGTTTTTTGAAGCACTTGATTTTTCGTATTTAAATAGAGACAGACGAAATGTTCCTGTGACAAAAACCGCATTTCTTCCATGCAATAATTGGCTCCATCTTCAGGAGATCGAATCACATAACGGTCTTGATCATTCAATTTGTTAATCCTCCTGCCAAGTTCGACAGAGGCCAGTATCTGAATCGCTTTCGCTTCACCGATCCCTTTAATCACCGTAAGTTCTTCGACTGAGGCTTCTTTTAGCAGACGAAGGCCCTTGAAGGAATTGATGAGCCTGCCCGATAGTTGCAGAACGGATTCTTCCTTTGATCCCGTCCTCAATAGCAAAGCAAGCAATTCTTGATTGGATAGACTTTGCGGTCCGTCCTGCAGAAACCTTTCGCGCGGCCTCTCTTCTTTCGGGTAATCCCGAATTAACATTTTTGATCCACCCTTCCTTTGGAAAAGGGGAGATGCCAGAGGGAAATCGTTTATCCTAATTCTGCCTGCATCGCTTTAAGTTCACGGGCCAGTCTTGAGACCGGAAGCCCGACGACAGAGAAATAGTCCCCTTTGATTTGTTTGACGAGAAGAGATCCGTATCCTTGAATCCCATAGCCGCCAGCTTTGTCAAAAGGTTCCCCGCTATCCAGATAACGTTCGATTTCAGCTTCTGGCAGCTCCCAAAATGTCACTTCCGTCTTTTCTGCGAATACTCTGCGATGTTCGCCAAATAGGATGGCAACACCTGTGTATACTTCGTGTGTCCGTCCTGATAACATTTCCAGCATTCTTTTTCCATCAGCCCGGCTTGCCGGCTTCCCCAATATCTCACCATCAAGGACAACAACGGTATCCGAGCCGATTACCCAGCTTTCCTGAAATTTCGCTGCGATGGCTTCCGCTTTACGGGAGGCCAGGTCTTTCACCGCAGCATCCGGACACATGTTTTCATCAATACTTTCATCGATATTGGAATTCATGCTTTCAAAGGGGATTTGAAGAAATTGTAGAAGTTCTTTACGACGTGGTGATGAAGAAGCTAAAATCAATGGCTGCATAATAAAAAGTCACCTTTCTTTACATAGGGAGATACATATCTATCCTATCAAATTATGGTCCAATCCACAATTATTGTTTACTAGGAATCGACAAAAGCCTGAAAGTATTTCCCGGAAAATAAAAAAAGGTGTCACCTGATAGTTTCATATTGGGAGCCTGGCCCATTAGGCAGCTCCCCTTTTTCTTTACTTAACCCTATATGTTTTGGTAATTCAATAAAAAATCAAGAAGACTTCCCTGGGCCTGCAATAGTTTTTCTTCCTTTTGGGAAGTCTCATATTCGTTAATCGACTTTGCAGCAGACGTCAGGTCATCGTTCATTTTTGAAAACTTCGGTGATAATTCCCCTGCCTTCAGTTCATCCAGGTTTTTTTTCAGGGTTTCTTCGTTTGCCTTCCCTGCCTTACCACGAAGCTTGGTTGCAGATGTTTCTGCCAATGAAGCATATACTGCCTTCATCTTGTCGAGGGTTTTCTCATCTTCCTTGCTTGTCCCAGCCGCTTCAAAATTGATTTCCTTCCAATATACATCCAAATCATAGGACTTTAAGAACAAGGCCAACTCCTTACTTGCAGCTAGACTCTCTGCCAATCCCAGGAATAAATAATAGCTGTCTTCCAATTTGAAAATTTCAGCTGGAACCTGCTTTTTAATGATTTTCTTTTGGATTTGCCTTGCCGCATCCTCGCTGCTGAATACACCGCCCTGTACAAGAAATGTCTTCAGCTGCGTTCCTGGTTCATTCGCTGCCGCTTTTTTATCTTCAACAGTGGGTCCCTTTGGAATCGTAGTCTCGACCGAAGAAACTGCGGCTTTTTCCTTTGTAATCGTTTTAACGGCAATCAAGCCAAGAATCGACCCAAAAAACACTGCACACATGACAGCGATCACGAATGCCTTGATCGGTCTATTATCCAGGCTTTTCATCGAACTAGTACCAAAACCGATTAGCTTAGGCATTTTCTTCTTTGGCGGTGAGGGAGCCAATACAATCTTGTTTTCGTTTGTATCCTCAGGGAGTATCCATTCGAAACTCTCATCTGGCTGTTCCTGTTCCTCACTCGCCGCCTCTTGGCTTTCAATCTTATTTTTATCGGCAAATACTTTTTCTTCCCCATTTATTTTAATCGTGACGCCTTTGCTTTTTTCCGTCTTGTCCAATTTTTTTCCTCCCCTCCAGATCATTTTTTTCATCCTAACATAGAGGAAAAAAAAAATAACAAGACTTTTGTCGTCTTGTCATTAATAGGTTTCGTCAAATTTCCCTATTCATATCTGGTTAATCAAAAGGAACTTCCAGGCACTGGTGCTTCTGGTCCATGAACCGTTTAATAACGCCACACACCAATTACATATTTACCTCTTCCATGTCATCTTCACTTGAAGCCAAATGGGGATAGTTCCCTACTGCCTCATCGTTCAGGTGATTTTTGACAAATTACTCTTGAACTGGAATGGTCCTTTAAGCTCATCTTAGAAAAGTTACATACCAATGTAAAAGGGAATCGCCCCAAAAATAAGCAGTCAATGTCCCCAAAACGATATACGGCCCGAAAGGAATTAGTGTTTTCTTTTTTAGAATTCCGGTTAGCAACCCGATGATTCCAAGGAATGCACCATAAAAGCACGCAAAAAGAAACGATAACAGGACCATCTTCATTCCCAGTACAAAGCCAATCACTGCAAATAGTTTGATATCACCGCCCCCCATGCCACCCTTACTCACCACAGCGATTAATAGCAGCAGGCTAAAGCCAATCGCTGCCCCGACAATTGAATCCCACCATGGCGACAGCGGAAATAAAACTCTTAGAACCGTAAAAATCGCCGTAAAGAAAAGCAGTATTTTATCAGGGATGAGCATATAGGCTACATCAGACACGAAGATGATCATAAATAATGAAATCAATGTCCAGCCAACCCAGAGTTCGTCCGACCAGCCAATAAATATGGGAGCTGAGGCAAACAAAACACCGGTCAGCATTTCCACTGACGGATAGAGGGGGGAAATTCTCGCTTTACAGCCCCGGCATTTTCCGTATTGCATCATATAAGAAATAACCGGTATCAACTCGAAGAATGTCAATGTACGCCCACAAGAAGGGCAAGCGGAGCGCCGATTCGCAAATGAATTTCCCGCTGGAACACTTAAACCGACGACGTTAAAGAATGAGCCTAAAATTAAGCCCAAGACGAAGAGATAGATATGGATAGCCATCATTTATACAAAGTGCACGAGGATTCGATTGCTTTTCTTTGAAACCCTAATATAGAAGTCCCTTCCGCTATATAATAATCACTTGGTTTCTTCATGGTATTTCATTCCTCCCGTCATTTTATTTTTCCTCACTGGCTCTGCCTAGAATAACCGCCATCCCCATTAGAGGCGTTCAGTTCAAATTCTTAGTGATATAGAATCAATATATAAGTATATTTTAACAAATATACTTGGTGATTTGTTGTCCATCACTCTGTTAGAGTCTTTTTATTTTAAAGAGAAAAGGACCTCTTATAAAGATCCTTTTTTGAGACTGTCATTTATTTAAGTTGATCATTCACTAGTTCAATTCCAAACGGGTCTCTGCATATGCAGAAGAAAAGATAACCAGCTCACCATCTATCCATTTAGCATTGTCAACTCCTAATACTTCCAAATCCCCCTCAAGAGTACCTCTGGTCATGATGTTCAACGTCCCTTGATTCATTTTTTTCATCACGCCCGGAACAGCCGTTTTACGATAAAAGGTATAGAAATGATTGGTTTCCCCTAAAGTGGCATCTCTATGTCCTATAATGACCGTTTCTTTTCCAGATGGTGAACTGACAGATGCATAGGGAGTTTTTAATAGAGAAATTTTCATCACTAAAAACAGTACGAGCAAAACTGTGACAAGAATAACCCAGAACTTCCCCAAATTCCTCGCTCTTGCTAACATATAGAAGGCAATCACTGTAAGTAATAATGGTAAGATATCACCTGTTGACTTAACGGGTATAAAATAATAGCCCTTAATGGCGAACAGGACGATCATCAAATCCACGGTTAGGGCAAAAAGAAAAAAGTACAAGGATTTATCAATCTTGGAATTCCTACTAGTTTCCATTCTCTTACTTCTCTTATTAAGCTTAGGGCGTTCTTCAGCTCTTGCTTTATGATTCATTGCCTCTAGTTTGATAACAAGGGCAAATATAAATAGTACGATGAAAACACTAATGATTGTATTCATTTTACACCCTCAGTAACAGATCATTCGACAGGCGGAACAGTAAAGTCACATACCCTTTAGGTACTACTCTAAAAAACGTCATTCTTCCACACTTAATTTAGATAGGAATTCCCTCACAAGTGAAAGGAAATGAAGGGAACCTGTAATGACAAGAGCCTCTTTTCCCCCTGTTTTCCGTCTGCCTTCCCTTACCGCCGCCTGCCAATCCTTGTTTATACTTTTATTTTCATGACTGCATTTTTCATAAAGCGAGTGCGCATCCGCCGCCCGTTCGTGGAAAAATTCGGTAATGATGATTTCAATCGCTTCCGTTTCCAGTCCACGAAGCATCAGGGAATAATTTTTATCTTTAAATGAGCTGAATATGAACCGGTACTTATATTCAGGGTAATGCACTTTTAGCGTTTTCATCAATACGTCGATGCCGGCAGGATTATGTGCACCATCAATGATCACCAATGGCTCATCCGATATTTTTTCAAAACGGCCATCCCATTTCGCTTCCCTTATTCCTTTAAGGATGCTTTTTTCATCGATATTTTCCATTCCTAATAGGATAGCAGCAATAGCCAGCGCCGCATTCTCCATTTGATGACGGCCTAACATCTGCATTTCCACATTTTCGATGGACCTGTCTCCAAGCGAAAAGGAGAAACTTTGCCCATGTTCACTTTGCTTTACATTGCTTACATGGAAGTCTTTACCTAATTGGTAATAAGGCACGCCTACTGAAGACGCTTTTTCTTCGATTACTTTTGCTGGTTCCCATGCGGTGACTCCGCTGATAATCGGCGCCCCGCTTTTAATGATACCCGCCTTCTCTGAAGCAATTTCCCCTAGTGTGTTACCCAGGATGTTTGTATGTTCCAAAGAAATCGAGGTAATGATCGAAAGAAACGGCTGGATGACATTCGTTGTATCGAGCCTGCCTCCCAGTCCGGTTTCCATTAAAACCAAATCCACTTCCTTTTTGCTGAAATAAGAAAATGCCATTGCAGTCAATATTTCGAACTGAGTGGGTCCATTCCCCTTACTGTCCATCTCTTGGATGAACGGCTCCAGCTCCCGGAATGAGGCGATAAAATCCTTATCGCTGATTTCGTCCCCATTTATCTTCAGCTGTTCATTTACCCGCATTAAATAAGGTGAAGTGAAGGAAGCGACACGTACCCCCTCAGCTAGAAGGATTTCTTTCATATATTGCAAGGTAGATCCTTTCCCGTTTGATCCTGCAATGTGAATATACTTAAGCTCCTTATGTGGGTCACCTAAGTTAGTTAACAATGTTTCCATCCTTGATAGGCCAAAATTCATACCCAATTGAACTTGGCGCCGTTCAAAAAAATGATTGATTTCCTTCATGGTTGTTACCATTATCGTTGAGCCTCCTCTTTCTTTATACCGCTCTTATGCGTTAATATTATTTTATCAATATATGAACGATTAACCTAGATGAAAGGTAGTGTTTTACCATGAAACCTTCAGATCTTCACTGTTGGATCGTCGTTAACGGCTATTTACAGCATGATAAGTTTTCCAGTTTAGCTTTGTTCATTAAAGAGGCGGCTGAAAGGAAAGAAATCATGGCAACCCTTATCCGTAATTCAGATCTGATACCCATCATTGAAAAAGGAGTGCCTCTAATTAAAGGAGCCTTTGATAAGCTGCCTGATTTTGTTCTGTTCATGGATAAAGACATTCATTTGGCACGCCATTTGGAATTGCTCGGCATCCCCGTATATAACGGCAGTACAGCGATCGATATTTGCGACAGCAAAGCAAAAACACATCAAGCATTGGCCGGGCATGGCATACCGATGCCGAAAACCTTGTTTCCACCCTTTACGTACGAAGGTATTGAAAGGGTCAATATGGATGCCTTTAAACAAATCGGTATTGAACTGGGGTATCCACTTATCGTTAAGGAAGCATACGGTTCTTTTGGGGAACAAGTATATTTGATCCAAACAGAGGATGAGTTGTTTAAGACGATCCGTAATCTTGGCCACAAACCATTTATCATTCAGGAATTCATTGAACACAGTAAAGGACGGGATATTCGTGTGAATGTCGTCGGCAATCGAGTCATAGCAGCGATGCAACGCCATTCCGAGCACGACTTCCGAGCTAATATGACTGCCGGGGGTCAGGCTTCCCCCTATACACCCACCACGGAAGAAGCACAACTCGCCATCCGATGTGCGGAGATTCTAGGTGCCGACTTCGCTGGCGTCGATTTGCTGTTTGGTGAAGAGGGTCCGCTTTTGTGCGAAGTGAATTCGAATTCTCATTTACTGAATATTTATGAATGTACAGGCATCAACATCGCTGAAAGCATGTTCGATTATATCTTGAACAAATTAGGAAAAGGAAGTGCATCTGATGAAAAAACAAGCGGGTTGGTTGATTTATAACCGTGAGGATGCCATAAATAATAAAGGATACATAGATTGGATGCTTGGCGAAGCCAGTAAGCTTGATCTTGATTTACACTTTCTCCATCGGGAAGACCTTAAGATCGGCCACCGTTTCAACGAATTGTACGTGGAATGTGAGACACAGCCAATTTCATTGCCAGACTTTGCTATCGTCCGGACCATCGATCCTTTTTTTACTAGGCAACTGGAGCAACTGGGGATTGCTTGCTTTAACTCCTCCTTCGTATCCGAAATCGCGAACGACAAAGCAAAGACGCATCAATATTTGTCCTCGATGGGGATTCCAATGGCCGATACCGTATATTGCAACGGAAGGCCGGGGGCCGATGATATGGAGTTTCCTTTCATCGCTAAAGAAACACGTGGCCGCGGCGGGAAACAAGTTTATTTAATCGAGCATGCCGATGATTTGGCCGAACTGAATGACGGAAATTGGATTGTCCAAAAACCTGGTTTATTCGGTAGAGATATCCGTGTCTTTGCAGTTGGTAAAAAAGTGAAGGCTGCTGTACTTAGGGAATCCGCTTCGAGTTTCAAGGCAAATTACACGCTAGGGGGATCGGCTTCGTTATATGAGCTGACCGCATCCGATTTAGCCCTTGTAGAAAGAGTAATCGAGGCATTTGATTTTGGCCTGGTCGGAATCGACTTCATATTTGCCGAAGATGGCAGCCTCATGCTCAACGAAATCGAGGATGTCGTCGGCAGCCGGACATTAAGTGCACTAAGTGACATGAATATCGTACGTGAGTACCTCCTATTCATAAAAGAAAGTATATCCTCCCAACGGAACATTTGATTTTGGGAATGGCATCAATTGCGTTAAATACAAAAGGATGAACCGGCATATAGCTGGTCCATCCTTTTGTTTTACAGTTGTTTCAGTTCGCTGATCCTGTGGATCACAGAGTCACGTTTTTCGCTATAGTCTTTTTCTTTGGCACGTTCTTCTTCAATAACGCTCGCCGGCGCCTTTTTAACGAAGCCCTCGTTGCCTAATTTTTTCTGTACGCGTTCAACTTCTTTATTAAGTTTGTCGAGTTCTTTTTCAAGACGTTTCACTTCTTCGTCGATATTGATCAGTCCTGTAAGCGGAAGGATTAGTTCAACTCCAGTAACAACTGCCGTCATTGCCTGAGCTGGTTCTTCGACTTCGATGCCGATCGTCAAGTGTTCAGGATTACAGAAACGCTCGATATAGCTGCTGTTTTTCTGTAAAGTTGCTAAGATGGACTCGTCTTTCGCTTTTAAAATCAAATTGATTTTTTTGCTTAACGGTGTGTTCACCTCAGCACGGATGTTACGAACGGAGCGAATGATTTCAACAAGCAGCTTCATTTCCTCAGCTGCAGCTGTATCTGTCAATTCCTCGTTCACTTCCGGCCAAGCAGCAACAGTGATTGACTCACCTTCATGTGGAAGGTTTTGCCAGATTTCTTCGGTAATGAATGGCATGAACGGGTGTAATAATCTCATTGTGTTATCTAACACGTAAGCTAAGATTGAACGAGTCGTTTTCTTCGCCGCTTCGTCTTCGCCATATAACGGAAGTTTCGCCATTTCAATATACCAGTCACAGAAATCATCCCAAATGAAGTTGTAAAGCACACGGCCCACTTCACCGAACTCATAACGGTCAGCGAGTCTTGTTACGTTTGAAATCGTTTCGTTCAAACGTGTCAAAATCCATTTATCAGCTACAGATTTTTTACCGCTTAAATCGATTTCATCATACGTCATGCCATTCATGTTCATTAAAGCAAAACGGGATGCGTTCCAGATTTTGTTGGAGAAGTTCCAAACCGCTTCCACTTTTTCCGTGCTGTAACGAAGGTCCTGACCTGGTGAGCTGCCCGTTGATAAGAAGTAACGCAGGGAATCAGCACCGTATTGATCGATAACATCCATCGGATCGACTCCATTACCAAGCGATTTACTCATCTTACGTCCCTGTTCGTCACGAACAAGACCGTGAATCAGCACATCTTCAAATGGACGTTCGCCCGTGAACTCAAGAGCTTGGAAAATCATCCGCGATACCCAGAAGAAAATGATATCATAGCCTGTTACAAGTGCCCCGTTTGGATAGTATCGTTTGAAATCGATACTGTCCTTATCAGGCCAGCCCATAGTCGAGAATGGCCATAATGCCGAGCTGAACCATGTGTCCAGAACGTCTGTATCTTGTTCCCAGTTCTCAGCATCCGCAGGCTCTTCATGTCCTACATAAACTTCGCCTGTTTCTTTATGGTACCAAGCTGGAATGCGGTGGCCCCACCAAAGCTGACGGGAAATACACCAATCGCGAATATTTTCCATCCAGTGTAGATACGTTTTTTCGAAACGATCTGGTACGAAATGAACCTTTTCATCATCAGACCCTTTTTGAAGCTCAACTGATGCATCAGCAAGAGGTTGCATTTTAACGAACCATTGAGTCGAAAGATATGGTTCAACTACAGCACCGCTTCGCTCTGAGTGTCCAACTGAGTGAAGATGATCTTCGATTTTGAAGAGCACCCCTTCTTCCTGAAGGTCTTTGACAATTTGTTTACGGCATTCAAAACGGTCCATGCCTTCATACTTACCGGCCTTTTCATTCATCGAGCCATCTTCATGCATGACAAGGATACGCTCCAAATCATGGCGGTTCCCGATTTCGAAGTCATTCGGATCATGGGCCGGAGTAATTTTAACTGCGCCTGAACCGAATTCCATATCGACATAATCATCACCGACAATCGGGATTTCCCGACCTGTAATTGGCAAGCGAACCATTTTGCCGATCAGGTGTTTATAACGATCATCTTCAGGGTGTACAGCAACCGCAGTATCGCCCAACATCGTTTCTGGACGTGTGGTGGCTATTTCAATTTCACCTGACCCGTCAACCAACGGATATTTCATATGGTAAAATGCGCCCTGCACATCTTTATAAATAACCTCGATATCGGATAACGCCGTTTTCGTTGATGGGTCCCAGTTGATGATGTATTCGCCTCGATAAATCAAGTCCTTGTTATAAAGAGAGACGAAAACTTCGCGTACTGCTTTAGAAAGCCCCTCATCAAGCGTGAAGCGTTCACGGGTATAATCAAGCCCAAGACCCAGCTTTGACCATTGTTCACGGATATGGCTCGCATATTCCTCTTTCCATTTCCATGTCTCTTCAACGAACTTTTCACGTCCAAGGTCATAACGGCTCACGCCTTCCGCACGAAGTTTCTGTTCAACTTTCGCTTGAGTGGCGATACCGGCATGGTCCATACCAGGCAACCATAATACATCAAAGCCTTGCATCCTTTTCATGCGTGTCAATATATCTTGAAGTGTCGTATCCCAAGCATGACCAAGATGCAGCTTACCTGTTACATTAGGGGGCGGGATGACAATCGTATATGGTTCCTTTTTATCGTCACCCGTCGCTTCGAAAAACTTCCCATCAAGCCACCATTTATAGCGGCCTTTCTCTATCGTCTGCGGATCATATTTAGTTGGCATCGAAATTTGGTTCTCTTCCATATCATTTCCTCCTTTTTGGGCATAAAAAAAACTTCCATCATCACAAAAGGACGAAGGAAGTTGTTCGCGGTGCCACCTTTTTTCCGAAAAAGAAAAAAATCTCTTTCGGCTCTCAAATCGGATAACGGCTCTTCACCGGCCTTCGCTACTAAGATCTTTCACGAAAACTGCTCGCGGACGACTTCGGATGCTGCTGCCTGGAAACCTTGCACCAATTGGTTTCCTCTCTGAAAAGTGCATTTCATCTTACTATTTCCGGTCTTTGCATTGATTTATATTCATATGTAAAATCATTGAATGCATATAGTATATAGTACAAAAAATATGGGGCTCCAGTCAATCATCTTTTCGCTTACTTTTTCCAGGAAGCGTCTCATTTCATGCATTCACTCCCGCTGCCCGGCCATTTTCTTTATTTTATACTCCAGGAACAGTTAATGTGACGACTTTTTCACCTTTCCCACTACCCACTCATAGAATAAAAGAAGTCCTAAAAAGGAAGGTAATAATATGAAGCGAAGATATACACCCTATACTTTACCGCCTTGGATGAAAAAATTCCGCGGTGTTTGCCAGCAGTTCATCGTCCCCTTTATCGTATTCCAAGGATTGCGTACGCTGATTTTCCCTACTTTCTTCGATATGCTCCTGTTAGTCGCCTTTGTTTTCTTGGCCTTGTCTTTATATTTCGAATGGCTTTAATTATTCCCTTACAGCAAAAAAATATACATGACTGGAGATGATCCAATCATGTATATTTTAGCTTGGGGGGGATTGCTCTTCTTTGGCAGCCTCGGCAGCCTCCTTTTTCTTCTGTTCGATTTCTTCGATTTTCATCACCATATATTCTACATTCTTCAGGAGCCAAAATTGCCGTTGCAGTTGAGTAACATTATCAAGCTCTGAACGATGGCTCCTGCCTTCGGAATAACCCTTCACTAATTCCAAAGCTGATCCAGGGAAAGCCATATAACTTTGCATGAGCAGCAATTCTTCTTCTTTCAACGGAAAATAACGAAAATAGTTATATAGCAAGTCGACGCAGTCATCGCATTGGACAGGATAGGTCCTGGCCGATTTAATTAGAAATGGCAGTAAATCGAAATGAGGCGGTGCCGTATTCGAATTCTCAAAATTTATGAAGTAGCCATATCCCCGTTCATCACAAACGAAATGCTTCAAAGAGACCTTTCCATGCGTGATCACGGTTCGAACCTTTTCACTTTCCTTCGTTTTTTCATACCAGGTTTCAAACTTCTTGATCGAGTACTTCAGTGCCTGTGAAATATCAGTGAAGAAGGAACAAACCGTCATTTCGAATGGAGACATATACCACTTCTTTTCGCAGCTGACAATGTACTCATCCATAAAGTCCTTCTCTTTATTCCAGGCATCAAACGTCCGCTCATAATGAGCTTCCCGTTCTTCTATATCCACCTGGATTTCCTTAACGGACAGCGTATGCATCCGAGCAAGCTCCCTGAACATTTGCTTATGCTTTTCATCGCGCTCCCCATCCCCTTCATTATTCAGCCAGGGCATCAGGTAATACAAACGTCCATTATGAAGAACGGCGTAACGCTGATCCATCGTTTGATAAATGGGAACGATCCGGTTATAGCCTCGATGGTACAGTTTTTGAACATTTCTGATAAAATCAATGCCGTTATGCGGCAACATGGATTTCAAGGCAAATGTACCTCGATCACTGTATACTTTTTTCACCCGCCCGAAGTCCTCAATATATTGTACATACATGGCGTATTCCTTCAAGACGGTCTCCGTGTCACGATCCCGATTAACAGGCTGCTGATTCTCGTTTTCCCTCACGAGACTCACTCACTTTCTCTAAAAACACTCAACAATCCGATTATTCGATTCCTCTAGCATCCAGGCTGCTCTAAAAAACAGGAGCAGACCATACGCTCTGCTCTCTGTCCTGATCAACTTTTATACGAAACAGCCTTTGGTATATAGATGACTTGCCCTTCATGGACGTTCTGGTTCGACTCCAACTCATTACTGAAAAGTATGGATTGAACTGTAACATCATAACGTTGAGCCAAGTCATCAAGCGTTTCCCCTTGTTGGACAATACAAACCTTCATCCTTACCAGTTCTTCTTCTTGTTTCCGACCGAATAAATCCATGATGGAAACCTGCTTTTCATCATGTTCAGCCGTTTCCTTATCATCACGTTCCACGGCTTGTTTCCTGCCTTTGAAATTTTTAACTTCCTTAGCTGGCGGCGCTGGTCTTTCCTTCTTTTTGAATAGATCGCTTAGGGACGACGAATTTGATTCCTCTTCATGTTCATTTTTCGCATGTTCATTAAGGATAGGCCCCGCTACAACCTCAGCTTCTTCCTGCCGGATGAAATCCTCGTTTTTGGAATTTGAAACAGGGTTATCCTCAACTGGTTCACTTATATGGTTGATTACATGATTTGGCTCTTCCACTGCTTCCTCTTCCATCAAAGTCTGTCTAGGAGTCTCGACTTTCTCCATGGATTCCTGCCTGCTTACATTTTCCTCATCCTTCTCCTCTTCCCTGGATGACACAGGTACTTCTGCTGAGTCAGGCTGATCATCTATAAAAAAATTCACTTCTTCCTCTACAGCTTCTTCCTCTACAGCTTCAGCTTCAGCTTCAGCTTCTACTTCTACAGCTTCTTCTACAGCTTCAGCTTCTTCCTGTCTGTTCACTTCCGTTTCCCACTCCTCCTCTTCAGGATATGGTGAAACGGGAATCTCAAAAACTGGAACACTATGCTGATCGCTTAAATAGATTGGTTCCTCTTCTTCTTCCTCGTTTGCTTCAGATACCCGTTTTGCTTCTGCAGAAAAAGGCGTGTATAACTCTTCCTCCTGCTCATCGCGGAAAACAGGCTGAAAATCCGGGATTGGCGGCACTGAAGCCGCATATGGAATATATGACTCGTTTTCGCCGTCCGTTTCTTCTTGTTCCTCTGTTTCCCCAGCATCCTGCTCCGTATCGAACCGTTCTTCCACATATGAATCATTATAAATTCCGGTTATCAACAAATCCGCCTGCAATTTCAAACAGTTATGCTCAGGCATGGCATAATCAAAGCTTTGAATCGAGACATCGATCTCCTCTAATGAGGCAATTCGATTATTAGGAATCGTTATATCAACCGGAAAACGGTGTCTGAACTCAGTAAGTCCATCGGGATGCCTCTCGACCTTTTGAACGGCTTTTGGCAAAAAGGTCTGCGAAAACTCCTCTTCCTCACCATTTTGCGAGTCTTTGTATTCACCGCATAAATCTAACGAGCCTCGTATAAAAACATATTGATCACTTTCTTGAATCGTCACATTTGGATCCAGGGAAATGGAAAATAGCTCAGCCACTTCCTGTCCCTTCTGGAACCAAACGGATTCCTCTAAAGAAAATCGTAAATACGATTCATTTTCTTGCGACAAGACAACTCCTCCTTTCAGCTTCAGGAAACGGTACCTATACCAATATCAATCTATGAAAGAAGGAAGCTGATTATTCCTTATTTCATTTGCATCCATCCAGACCTTATTTTTACTGAATCATTGAAAAGGAGTAGATTTTACTTTTTCAGGCTAAAACATGTGAATTGGATCAATCAGCCTTAAGCCTTTTTAATTCGGACTATCTCCATTTTTTTCGTCCTTCAACCAATTTAATTCGGCCTTCTTCCGCTTACTGCAAAAAAAACAGGCTACCTTTCTCCAAAAGTTTTTGGAAAAATGGTAGCCTGTTTAAAATTTTAAAAGTGTCTCAAGTTAGAAGCCTCATTTTTTTAATTTTGCAAAGGCCTGTTCTGCCGCTGCGATGGTCTTTTCGATATCTTCATCACTATGTGCAGTGGAAAGGAATAAACCTTCAAACTGGGACGGCGGCAAGTAGATGCCTTGATTCGCCATTTCCCTATAGTAAGAAGCAAAGAACTCTAAATCTGATGTTTTTGCTGTATCATAATTGATTACTTCTTCGTCCGTAAAGAATAGTCCAATCATGGAACCGGCACGGTTGAATGTATGGGGAACTCCGTACTTTTTCGCTGCTTCCCCAATGCCTTTTTCAAGCATATCACCTTTTCGGGTGAACTCTTCATAAGATTCTGGAGTCAATTGGCTCAGCGTTTCAAGACCAGCCGTCATGGCCAGAGGGTTACCTGACAATGTTCCTGCTTGATAGATTGTCCCGCTCGGGGCAATTTGTTCCATGAATTCGCGCTTGCCTCCGAAAGCTCCGACCGGTAAGCCACCGCCAATCACTTTCCCAAGGCAAGTCAGGTCCGGTACGATGCCAAAATAGCCTTGTGCACAATTATAACCGACACGGAACCCTGTCATAACTTCGTCAAAGATCAATAGAGCCCCGTATTGGGTCGTCACTTCACGTAAGCCTTCGAGGAAACCAGGTTGCGGCGGAACTACACCCATGTTCCCTGCAACAGGTTCTACGATGATACACGCGATGTCTTCGCCAAATTGTTCAAACGCATATTTAGTTGCTGCAAGGTCATTATATGGTACGGTAATCGTATTTTTCGCAATGCCTTCCGGTACTCCCGGGCTATCCGGCAAACCTAATGTGGCAACGCCGGAACCAGCCTTGATTAGCAATGAATCGCCATGTCCATGATATGAACCTTCAAATTTAAGGATTTTATCCCGGCCAGTAAAGCCTCTTGCCAACCTTAGCGCACTCATCGTCGCTTCAGTTCCTGAAGATACCATCCGGATCATCTCAATCGATGGCACCCGGTCAATGACCAACTTAGCCAGTTCATTCTCAATAAGCGTAGAGGTTCCAAAGCTTGTACCTGATTCCGCTACCTTTTTCAATGCTTCAACGACATGGTCATTCGTGTGACCCAGGATAAGCGGTCCCCATGAAAGAACATAGTCTATATATTCATTGCCATCGATATCATACATTTTTGAGCCTTTTCCACGCTCCATGAAAATGGGATCCATGTCCACAGATTTGAAGGCACGTACAGGGCTGTTCACGCCGCCTGGCATCAAATTTTTTGCTTCGGCAAACGCTTGTTTCGATTTTTCATATGACCGCATGATTCAATCCCCTTTTCCATTACAGGTTTTATTTGTTAATCATCCTTGATTATCTTCGTTTATCCAACGTGCTACTTCTTTTGAGAAATACGTAATGATCAAGTCGGAACCTGCTCGTTTCAATCCTGTCAGCATTTCCATCACTATCGCTTTTTCATCAATCCAGCCATTTTGGGCTGCAGCTTTGACCATTGAATATTCACCGCTCACATTGTAGGAAACAACGGGAAGATTAAAGTTATTCTTAACGTCCCTGATAATGTCCATGTAGGAAAGGGCTGGTTTCACGATTAAGAAATCCGCACCTTCAGCAACATCGGATTCAGCTTCACGGAATGCTTCAAGGCGATTGGCGGGATCCATTTGGTAAGTTTTCCTGTCGCCAAATTGCGGTGCACCATTCGCTGCATCACGGAATGGACCGTAAAAAGCCGAAGAATATTTCACTGCATAGGACATGATCGGAATATCTTCATAGCCAGCTTCATCCAGACCTGCACGGATAGCCGCAACGAAACCGTCCATCATATTGGAAGGGGCAATGATATCGGCACCGGCCTCAGCCTGGCTGATCGCCGTTTTGGCAAGAAGGTCAAGAGAAGCGTCATTCAGGATCTTTTCCCCTTCAACGACCCCGCAATGGCCATGGCTTGTATACTCACAAAGACATGTATCAGCAATGACAATGACTTCAGGATATTGTTTTTTGATATAGCGGGTTGCCTCTTGCACAAGTCCGTTATGGTGAAATGCACCTGTGCCTTGTTCGTCTTTATCATGAGCAAAAGGGACACCGAATAAAATGACTGACTTAATGCCCAGACTTACGACTTCATCCATTTCAGCCCCAAGGTTATCCATGGATAACTGATATATACCCGGCATCGAGTTGATTTCATTTTTTACATTTTCACCGTCAATGACGAAGATCGGATAGATCAAATCCTCTTTATGCAATTGTGTTTCACGGACTAAAGCCCTCATGCCAGCACTTGCACGCAAGCGACGGTGGCGATTGAATGGAATGTTTTTCATTTTGAAGTTCCTCCCTTATTATTTCTTTTTACTTATGAAGCGTATTAAATCCGCAACCATGGCATCCGTCGTATAAACATCTGGACAAACATCGACGTGTAGCCCATTTTTTTCAGCCGTTTTAGCGGCAATCGGCCCGATGCATGCGATGATGATCCGGTCTATGTATGTATCCAAATCATGGCGTTCCATGATCTGTAAAAAATGATTGACCGTCGAAGAGCTCGTAAAGGTTATGATGTCGACTTCATGATTCGTTATAAGTTTCACGAGTCTTTTTTCACTGCTTCCGGGGAGCACGGTATGATAAATAATCACTTCATCACAAGATGCACCAGTTTCATTGATTGCCTCCGCAATAACCGCCCTCGCGAGATTACCTTTTGCCAGCAATACACGCGACCCGGGATCAAGGAGCGTGATGAACTCCGAAACAAATCCTTCGGCAACAAACTGAGCTGGAACGAAATCCGCCCTAAATCCATGTCGTTTCAGGGCCGCTTCTGTTTTGGAGCCGATAACGGCTATTTTCGGAAGCATTAAAGGCTGTTCACCAATAAGTTTAAAGAAGAAATCCACTCCATTTTGACTGGTGAGAATTATCCAGTCATAGGTATGCAGCTCATCTAACCGCTCTTGAACAACTTCCATATGATCAGGAAGAGTGAACTCAAGCAATGGCACAAGAAGCGGCGTTCCGCCATTTTTATCGATCGAATCTTTTAAACCATCTGCCTGCCCTTTCCCTCTGGTGATTAATACCTGATAATCCTTAAGAGGTTGAAAGGGATTCATTACTGATCAAGCTCCTCTTTTACGCGATCAATCAATTTTTTACCGCCCATTTCACTTATCTGTTTGGCAGCTTTATGCCCAACCGTCTCGGGATCAGCCCCCTCAACCATTTCTTTATAAATCACTTTTCCATCCGGAGAAGCGACCAAAGCCGTCAAGGAAACGCATCCATTATCTTTCGCTACCGCAAATCCGGCAATCGGCACCTGGCATCCGCCTTCCATTTTATCCAAAAAGGCACGCTCCGCTTCAACCGTTCTTTTCGTTTTTTCACAGGTTAATTTCTCAAGTTCCGCCAGCAGTTCTTTGTCGTCTTCGCGGCATTCAATGGAAAGTGCCCCTTGTCCAACTGCCGGAATACAAATATCTTCATCTAAAAATTCCGATACGATGTCCTGCTTCCATCCCATTCTTGATAGTCCGGCTGCTGCTAAAATGATGGCATCATAATCTTCCGTGTTCAGCTTATTCAGACGGGTATCGATATTCCCGCGAATCCATTTAATTTCAAGATCCGGCCTTCTAGCCAAAATTTGAGCGGCACGGCGCAAACTGCTTGTACCTATAATTGAACCGGGCTTCAGTTCAGAAAGGGTTTCATGGTTCTTTGAAATCAAGGCATCCCGATGGTCCTCCCTCGGTGGTATGCAGCCGATCGTCAAGCCTTTAGGAAGCACTGCCGGCATATCTTTCATACTATGTACAGCCATATCTATTTCTTTATCCAGCATCGCTTGTTCGATTTCTTTAACGAATAAGCCTTTTCCTCCTACCTTGGAAAGCGTTACATCAAGGATTTGGTCACCCTTTGTGACAATTTCCTTCACCTCGAACTCGTATGGAACCCCAAGCTCTTTAAGTTGATCGATTACCCAGTTCGTTTGGGTGATCGCTAATTTACTACGTCTAGAACCAACAATTATTTTTCTCATAGTTTCCTCCTATGTATTCCAAAAGTGGAATGTTGAAAGGCTTCCGAAAAGGAAAAAGTTAATTAACACAATCATGAAAGATCCAATATTCAGAAAGGCTAGCGTCCTTCCATACATTTGTTTCCGAATTTTCAAGTATAAAAACACACTGTAAGCGATGAGCAAAATGAATGAACCGATAATCTTCATATCCAGCCAGGATACCCCAGGCACTTTTATATAAGCCCATTGAATTCCTAAGATAAGGGAGACCACTAATAACGGAACACCTATTACTGCAAGGACATAAGACATTTGCTCGAGCTTCGTTAAATCGCCGAGTCGAAGCAGCCGTTTCCCCCACTTCTTCCGTTTAAGTAAATCGTATTGAATTAAGTAAAGAAGGGAAAAAACGAATGAAAGCGTGAATGCCCCATAAGATAGGATGGCAAAAGTGATATGTATGAGCAATAGCTCTGAAACCAGACGCTGTGCAAGCACTTGAGATTCCATCTGAACAGGTGCAAAGGTATGGATGGCCATAACCATAAAACCTAATACGTTCGTAAAAAAAACCGTAAAATCGACTCTTAGCAATCGGTTAATGATTAAAGATAACGATATGAGGACCCATGCATAAAAATATAAGCCTTCAAAAATCGTCAATACCGGGAACCTTCCCGTTTTCAATACATACAGAAATAAAAAAATTGTTTGCAGTACCCAAACAATAGAAAGCAACCAGAAGGCGACCTTATTCGCCTTCTGGTTATTATTAAGGAAGTCAATAAAATATAAAAGCATACTGATGGCATACAACAATACAGTGGCTTCATGCAATCTTGTCATTAGTAATTCCATATTTACCTCATTACTGGACAGGAACTGGATTCAATGGGGAGGAGCTGTTCATTTCTTTTTCATCCTCCGCTACCAGCTGGTCTTCAATCAATTCCTCTAAATGAAAGATTTTCACGAAATTATTTAATTGCTCTTTTGCATTCGGCTCATCCGCAAGCTCTTTTGCATAAAGAATCGGATCTTTTAGCATTTGGTTGATGATGCTCTTCGTATGCTTGTTCAGAACCTTTTTGTCCCGTTCGCTTAAATGAGGAAGCTTTCTTTCGATGCTCTCCATCGTTTCCTTTTGTATTGATAGGGATTTTTCCCGTAAAGAAGAAATGACAGGAACCACACCAAGCAAATTAATCCATTGATTGAAGTCCACAATTTCAGATTCGATCATCATTTCTATTTTCTCGGCAGCTTTTTTACGCTCTTCGATATTCGCTTGCACGATCCCTTCAAGATCGTCAATGTCGTACAAGAAGACATTTTCCAGCTCGGCCAATGTTGGATCAAGGTCACGCGGCACTGCGATATCGACCATGAAAATAGGACGGCCTTTACGAAGCTTATTGATGAATGACATCATTTCCTTTGTTACAAGAATATCTTTTGATCCAGTGGAAGTAATCAGGATATCCGCTTCCACTAAAGCGCATTGCAGCTCTTGAAGCTGTTTCGCCGTACCATTGAATCTCTCGGCCAGGTCGACCGCTTTCTGGAAGGTACGGTTAATGACCGTAATGCTGTCTGCGCCATTGCTATGAAGATTTTGAATGGCCAGCTCACCCATCTTACCGGCCCCAAGAATCAAGACATTCTTGCCGTTCAGGCCTCCAAAGATTTTTTTTGCAAGCTCGACTGCCGCATAGCTGACGGAAACGGCATTGGTATTGATTTCGGTTTCCGAATGAGCTTTTTTAGCTAAAGTAAGGGCTTGCTTGAAGAGATGGTTAGAAACGGTACCAATCGTATCTTCCTTCTGCCCTAACAGATAGCTTGAACGTACTTGTCCCAAAATCTGAGTTTCTCCCAGTATCATGGAATTCAAGCCGCAGGTAACTGAAAATAAATGCTCGACAGCCCCATCGCCTTCATAAATGAACAGATATTTAGAAAATTCTTCTTTATCGATATTAAACCATTCCGAAAGAAATTCCTTTATATAATACCTGGTTGTATGAAGCTGGTCACCGACCGCATATATTTCCGTCCTGTTACATGTTGAAATAATAATGTTTTCCAAGATGCTTTTTTTATTTTTAAGAGCTTTCATTGCCTCGGCAAGTTCGGCTTCGTTAAACGATAGTTTTTCCCGAATTTCTACAGGGGCAGTTTTGTAATTTATACCAACCGCTAGAATATGCATCCTTTTGTTTTGCACCCCCAAAATTTTTCATGTAAATTTATTATACCATGTACTAAAATGGTTTCACGCAAATAATATGAACAGTTTATGAAAACGTATGCTACCATGAAAAGACAGCCAAAACGCCTGAATTGCTATAACAGGTGTTCGAGCGGTGATTTGTAAGTTACATACATATTTCGACATTGTGTACAAAAGTACCATATCAAAAATGGCAAAGAACTTCAAGTAATCGAATTGAATAGGAGGATAAAATGAAAACGCAACGTATTTTCCCTGGAACCGTCTTAATCGGTTTCGGACTCTATTTTTTTCTTGAACATTCCCAAATGGAAATCTTTCCAGGCTTTTATAGCTGGCCCACTTTATTATGTATCGTCGGCGCTGCCTTCTTGGTTCAGGCTTATAGCGGTAATGAATATGAAGCCATCCTGCCAGGCGTCATCCTACTGGGGTTCGGGGCTCACTTCCACATCGTAGAAAACCTTGATATTTGGCCGGATAATATAGGTATCTTTATTTTAATCATCTCGCTGGGATTTATTCTCCGGGCACGTAAAACAAATTCTGGAATGTTTCACGGGATGGTATTATTCATCATCTCGATCCTTTTCTTGTTCTATGATAAAATCACAACGTCTTTCGGGATCGTTGAAACAAATACGGCGAACATCGAAAGGTTTTGGCCATTTGCCTTGATGGCAATCGGCATCTACTTTTTGGTTCGAAAAAAGTAAAACGCAGCCGAGTCGCATTTCATGCGAATTTCATAATGAAAAAGGGTATTCCAAATGCGGAATACCCTTTTCTTTTACATATATTTCTTAAGGACGCCCCAGGCTTGTTCCTTACCTTCGCCTGTTTCACCCGAGAAAAGAAGCAATTCATCTTCTCTTTCCATATTTAACGTTTGGCGTGTTATTTTTAAGTGCTTCTGCCATTTGCCTTTTGGAATTTTATCCGCTTTTGTTGCAATTACGATCCGGGGCAGGTCATAATGCTTCAGGAATTCATACATTGCGATATCATCCTTTGTAGGCGGATGACGCAAATCGACGATCAGAAGCGCAGCGCGGAGCTGATCACGGGAAGTGAAGTACGTTTCGATCATCCTTCCCCAAGCATCACGCTCCGTTTTTGAAACCTTTGCATAACCATAACCCGGTACATCAACAAAATGGAGTGCTTCATTTATGATGTAAAAATTCAAGGTCTGCGTTTTACCCGGTTTAGAGGATGTGCGCGCCAAGTTTTTTCGATTGATCATTTTGTTTATGAAACTGGATTTCCCAACATTGGAACGGCCCGCCAAGGCAAATTCCGGTATTGGAGTATTGGGATATTGTTCAGGCTTTACAGCGCTGATGACAATATCTGAACTTGTCACTTTCATTCGTTCACACCTGCCAATGCATGCTCAAGGACTTCATCGACGTGTGAAACTGGAACAAATGTTAATGCTTTACGGACACTTTCCGGGATATCATCAATATCCTTTTCGTTATTTTGCGGGATGATGATTTTCGTAAGTCCTGCCCGGTGAGCCGCTAAAGATTTTTCTTTAAGCCCGCCGATCGGAAGAACCCGTCCGCGTAATGTAATTTCGCCTGTCATGCCTACCTCTTTTCTGATCGGCCTATTAGTAAGGGCCGATATTAACGCTGTTGCAATCGTGATGCCTGCAGAAGGACCATCTTTAGGGACGGCACCTTCGGGGACATGAATATGAATATCATATTTTTCATGGAAGTTCGTATCAATATGAAGTTTCTCGGTTTTCGAACGGACATAACTGAAAGCAGCCTGGGCTGACTCTTTCATTACATCACCAAGCTTTCCTGTCAGGATAAGCTTGCCTTTACCCGGTGACAAGGAAACCTCGATTTGCAGCGTATCGCCACCAACCGATGTGTAAGCTAAACCATTAGCTACACCTACTTGGTTCTCGACTTCCGCCTGTCCATAATGGAACATCGTTTTCCCTAAAAACTCCTCGACATTCTTTTCAGAAATGACGACCCGCTTTTTATCTCCGGACACGATGATTTTTGCAGTCTTACGACAGATGCTTGCAAGCTGTCGCTCCAGACTCCGAACACCGGCTTCCCGGGTATAATAACGGATGATTTTGGTAAGTGCTTCCTCACGGATTTGCAATTGTGTCTTCATTAAACCATGGTTTTCCAACTGTCTTGGCAGTAAGTGATCCTTGGCTATATGAAGTTTCTCTATCTCAGTATAACCTGCAATCGAAATGATTTCCATACGATCACGAAGCGGGCCTGGAATAGATCCCAAATTATTCGCAGTTGCTATGAACATGACTTTGGAAAGATTATACGTTTCTTCAATATAATGATCACTGAAATTATGATTTTGCTCCGGATCGAGTACCTCCAGCATCGCTGCAGATGGGTCTCCCCTAAAGTCATTGGACATTTTATCCACTTCGTCCAGTAAAAAGACAGGATTGATCGTTCCAGCTTTTTTCATGCCTTGGATGATCCTTCCCGGCATCGCCCCTACATATGTGCGGCGATGTCCGCGGATTTCTGATTCATCACGCACCCCGCCTAAAGATATACGGACGAAATTCCTATTCATGGATGACGCGATCGATTTAGCCAGACTGGTTTTCCCGACGCCGGGCGGTCCCACTAAGCAAAGGATCGGTCCCTTCAATGAATTGGTTAATTGCTGGACGGCTAAATACTCAAGCACCCGTTCTTTCACCTTTTCCAATCCATGGTGGTCCCGGTTCAGAATCTTTTCAGCTTTGTGAATATTCAAGTCATCTTTAGTCGCTTTGGACCAAGGAAGCGAGATCAACCATTCGATATAATTGCGGATGACAGAACTCTCTGCTGAGCTTGACGGAACTTTTTCATAACGGTCCAATTCCTTTAATGCCGTTTCTTTGATATGCTCCGGCATATCCGCCTCTTCTATCTTTTCGTTGAGGACCTCAATTTCCCCTGTTTTTCCTTCTTTATCGCCCAATTCCTTTTGGATCGCTTTCATTTGTTCACGTAGGTAATATTCTTTTTGGGTCCGTTCCATCGAACGCTTAACACGCTGGCCAATTTTTTTCTCGAGAAAAAGAACTTCTTTCTCGTTATTAATGATTTCGATCACCCGGCTCAGACGCTTTTTCATATCAATGGTCTCAAGCACTTCTTGCTTCTCCTTCAATTTCAAAGGCAAATGGGAAGCGATTATATCCGCTAATCTCCCTGGCTCTTCAATGTCGGAAGTGGACGAAAACGTTTCACCGGTTATTTTCTTGGACATTTTTATGTATTGTTCAAAATAATCCAGAAGGGTGCGCATTAATGCTTGATGTTCAGCATCCTTTTCATCACTGTCTTCATATATTTTAATCTTGGCACCATAATGTGTCTCATAATCGTAAAATTCAATGACCTCTGCCCGGTTCAATCCTTCCACTAACACCCGGATTGTACCATTCGGAAGCTTCAGCATCTGTTTTACCTTTGTTAAAGTTCCCATTGTAAATAAATCTTCTTCACCTGGTTCGTCCAACGAAACATCTTGTTGTGTCGTCAAAAATATAAGATGGTCTTCCACCATTGCTTTCTCAAGGGCTTGTACCGATTTATCTCGGCCTACATCTAAATGAAGTACCATCGTTGGATATACAAGCAGTCCTCTAAGCGGCAGGAGGGGGACGATGATTTCTTTATCAGTCATTTCCTGACACCTCCATCTAATTAGTATCGTCGTTGTAAACTATTTACCCATGTTCTCAACCTTTTAACAATTCTATCCTATTTATATAGAAGTGTCTATTCGTTTACCTTAACACGTTTCGACTGCTATTATTATCTCCAATATTAGAAAAAAAAGCACGTCTGAACAAGTGTTTATTTTTTTGCTAGGTATATTGAGGACCCCCATTATGGTCCTTAAAATGCCCCGGTTCTGTTTTAATCCGGGGCATTTCCTTTATACGCTTTCCTTTTTTGATAGGTCCAAGGATGTGAGGATTTGTTCCGACATCAATTCCTTTTTCAGTGCCTGATCCAGCACTTCTTTCACATTCGAAACAGGAATGATTTCTATATCCTTGATTTCAGAAAGCAGCGGCTGCATGTTATCGGTAGGGATGATTACTTTCTTTGCCCCGGCAAGTTTTGCTGCCTTGATTTTCGGAATGACTCCGCCAATCGGTTTAACACCGCCATGAATGCTGATTTCTCCAGTCATCGCTAATGTGTGATCTACAGGGATTTTATAAATGGCCGAGTATATGCCTGTTGCCATTGCAATTCCAGCAGAAGGACCATCTACAGGACTTCCGCCCGGGAAGTTCACATGGATATCGAATTGATCGGCAGGCACTCCCATCGACCGTAAAACCGTAATCACATTTTCAATCGAACCTTTTGCCATGCTTTTACGGCGAATCGACTTGCCATTCCCACCGCCAATACTCTCTTCTTCGACGATGCCGGTAATATTTATCGAACCTTTTTCATCAGAGGAGGCCATGACCATAACCTCGATTTCCAGCAATGCCCCGCTGTTGGGACCATAGACTGCAAGACCGTTGACAAGGCCTATTTTAGAATTCGATTCTATTTTCCTGTCCATTCTTTGGGTAAGTTGGCTGCTATGTGCCATCCAATCAATATCTTCTTCTCTGATAAAAGTCCTGTTTTCATTAATTGATATTCCTGCAAGAGTCTGAATCATGTTGACAGCTTCCCTGCCATTTCGGGCATAATCCGAAATTGACTGCAAGCCTTTTTCACTGATGGTAATTCCAACTTTATCGGAGGCATTCTTAGCCACAGTGATGATTTCTTCCCGGTCAAGTTCACGGAAAAACACTTCTATGCATCTCGAGCGTATCGCAGGTGCGATTTCATTTGGCGTTCTTGTTGTGGCTCCAATCAATCGAAAGTCAGCCGGAAGTCCATTTTTAAAAATATCATGGATGTGAGTGGGAATATTTTGATTTTCCTCTTGGTAATAGGCACTTTCCAGAAAGACTTTGCGATCCTCCAATACCTTCAACAGTTTATTCATCTGTATTGGATGAAGCTCCCCTATTTCATCTATGAACAGTACACCTCCATGAGCATTGCTTACTGCACCTTGCTTTGGCTGCGGAATGCCAGCCTGTCCCATCGCCCCTGCCCCTTGATAGATTGGATCATGCACAGAACCAATCAGCGGATCGGCAATCCCCCGTTCATCAAACCTGGCTGTGGTGGCATCCAATTCAACAAACACTGCGGAATTCTTAAAAGGGGACTTACCATTTTTCTTGGCCTCTTCCAAAACAAGTCTGGCCGCTGCTGTTTTCCCTACCCCTGGAGGACCATAAACTATCACATGCTGGGGATTTGGTCCACATAAAGCAGCCTTTAAAGATTTAATGCCATCTTCCTGGCCGATGATCTCATTAAATGTGCTTGGTCTAACTTTCTCCGCCAATGGCTCTGTTAAAGAAATCGATCTCATCTTCCGTAATTGGTCCATTTCCTTACGCGAATCACGGTCAATGGAAACTTTTTGTGTCCGCTGGCCTTTCAATAAGTTCAAAAAATACAATCCAATAATGATCCCAAAAAACAGCTGGATAAACAACGCCAATCCTGTCCAATTCATCGTATTCCCTCCTGCACTCTCCAAGTTTGTCATTTCTGTTAGTATCTCCTTTGGAAGGGCGAAATTATCCAAAAATTTCGTGTTGTAAATTTTGGGGTTTTCATCTCAATGAACAGCATTTTCTCAATAAAATCAAAAAAAGACTGCCAGGATGAACTGGCAGCCTCAGACTGTATACAAACTCGAACTGCCCCGTAAATGTTAGACACCAAACTAACATTTACGGGGTGTTTTTTATGGCTTGTTAAATTTGAAACGTTAATTTATTTCCACTCCAGGCACTCGCTTTCCGCGGGCGGTCCGTGAGCCTCCTCGGCTTTCAGCCTGCGGGGTCTCCCTTGACTCGCATTTCCCGCAGGAGTCTCGTACCTTGCGTTCCAATTAACTTTGTTTTACCAATTAATATAACCGCTTTTGCTACATTCTTTTTTGTTTAAAGCTGTGATAAACAACAATGTTGATATTTGTTATAGAATTATTTTTAACTTTTACAATCCTGACTTTGCAATTCCTACAACGATAATAATGAACCCAATTGGAAGAATAATTAAAATCGTTGCTGAAGCCCTTCTCCAAAACCCACTATGACTGTACCATGAAGCAAAGGCAGCAGCTATATAGCCAGTCAAAAGAAATACATACAAGAACCAGTAAGGTAAAGGTAATTTATCAATTCCAGGTATATAGAAAATGAAGTAGGTTCCTATTAATATAAGAATAGATATAATACCTAGATACTTTCTCAATTCAACTCCCCCTTTATTTGTTATTTTACCTTAAATAACCAATTCGAATGTCAACAATATTATTTAACAAAGCTTTGTTTTAAAATAGGAGCATTAAAACTTGAGGAGTTGCGATGCTTTCGAAACATACTTCTATTCAGCGAAATCAACTTAAAATGAGTACTTTGGATCAACTGATGCCAGAGAACATTTGGTTTGTAAAATACCTTAGAAATTTGAACGTAGGGCACTCGCTTTCCACGGGAGTCTCGAACACCCGCAACAATTAACTTTGTTTTAACTCATAGGACCCTTTTCCCTAAAGTCATTATGGTTTTACAGAGGCGGCCAATGACTTCTTTCATTTATGACTTGGTAAAAGATATGTATTCAGAGATAGGGCGCCGAAGTATTGATTCAGATATTATTTTAGTTAAATTGCATTCATTCATAAAACAAAGGAAGAAGTGGAAATGAATATGGATTACCGTTGGTTTTTAGGTTATGGTTTCCCTGATAAGGTGCCTCACTTCTAAACATTCGGGAAAAATTATGAGCGTTGCTTTAACGATATAGACCTGTTTGAACAGATTTTTTCGTATCTTAATGACAGCTTCAGAAAGGAAGTTAATGGGCGCAGAGCACGCATTCGTTGATTAAAAACACATGTGAAAGTCCATGCGAATAAAAATTATTGATGCAGGCGATGCTTACCTTACACTGCCATGAATGTAAAGAATTATGGCCAATTGGACATGGATAGGTCCAAGAATTCCTTAATATAGGTGGCCTGTAGAGGCTCATTCTCTTAAGCTTGAGCAAAATTTTAAAGAAAATCCAAAAAGGGGTTCGGAATGTTTTCATTCCGAACCCCTTTTGTCTACAAACTAAGACTGCCAGGATGAACTGACAGCCTTACTTTTCCTATAAATTAAGCAGATGTTTTCTTTTCTTGCCCTTTGATGGTTGTACCGTCTTTAAGGACGAGCTTTGGAGATTCATTTTTCGAAATCGTGCTGCCTGTGATTACACATTTTGCAACATCATCACGTGAAGGCAGATCGAACATCACTTCAAGAATGATGCCTTCAATGATGGATCGCAGACCACGTGCACCAGTTTTACGTTCAATTGCCTTTTTAGCAATTTCACTTAGCGCTTCCTGTTCGAATTCCAATTCAACATCGTCAAGCTCAAGCAATTTTTGATATTGTTTAACAAGGGCATTTTTCGGCTTTGTCAGGATTTCAATCAAAGCAGCTTCATCCAATTGCTCAAGAGTGGCAATTACCGGAAGACGCCCGATGAATTCCGGAATTAAACCGAAACGAAGCAAGTCTTCAGGAAGGACCTTGGAAAGCAATTCTTTTTCTGCAATATCATCCTTTTTCACGTCAGAGCCAAAACCAATGACTTTTTGACCAAGACGGCGCTTGATTATCGGTTCGATGCCATCAAAGGCACCGCCACAGATGAACAAGATATTGGTCGTATCGATTTGGATGAATTCTTGATGTGGGTGTTTACGTCCACCTTGAGGCGGTACGCTTGCAACCGTTCCTTCAAGAATTTTCAATAAAGCTTGTTGCACACCTTCACCTGACACGTCACGTGTAATGGAAGGATTCTCCGATTTACGGGCAACTTTATCGATTTCATCAATATAAATGATGCCTTTTTCCGCTTTTTCCACATCATAATCAGCTGCTTGGATCAATTTCAGAAGGATGTTTTCGACATCTTCCCCAACATATCCAGCTTCAGTCAATGAAGTCGCATCAGCTATGGCAAAAGGAACATTCAGTAATCGCGCCAATGTTTGCGCAAGAAGGGTTTTCCCGCTTCCCGTCGGTCCGATCAAGGCGATGTTACTTTTAGAAAGCTCCACATCGTCGACTTTGCTATTGGAATTGATACGTTTATAATGATTGTAAACAGCGACGGCCAAAGACTTCTTCGCCGGTTCTTGTCCAATCACATATTCGTCAAGAATTTCGCGGATTTCCATAGGTTTAGGCACATCTCTGAATTCTACTTCTTCATCAGTCCCCAACTCTTCTTCGACGATCTCCGTACAAAGCTCGATACACTCGTCACAAATATATACACCTGGACCAGCAACCAGTTTACGGACTTGTTCTTGTGTTTTACCGCAAAAAGAACATTTTAACTGTCCTTTTTCATCATTAAATTTAAACATGTACGTTCACCCCTTCAAATACTCTTCCAACTCTATTACATAGCGATACCCAATCGTAATAAAAAAACTGGGCACACCTACTTAAGCATTCCAAAATCCCTAGTATGTTTTGCATTTTATCATGTTCTTGGAAGTTTAGTAACAAAAATGCTCACGCGTCCGAGTTGTTAAATAAATAAGTACAATAATCAATCAATATGTATTTGCCTTTTACCAGTATGCCCAAACCTTTTGATTTTTAAAATCAGGATTTGCTGTATAAATATGTATATGCCGTATTAGAACTAATCTACACTGAAATTCAAAAAAAATCAATCAGGAACTAACCGATATTTGAAATTTCCACTAATTCTCAATATGTATAAAACAAGGCACGATTACTCGCGCCTTGTTTTTTAAAGAAATATTTAAATCTACTTATTTATAAAAATTATTTTGCGTCAACTGTTTTGCTGTTTTCTACCAAGAAGTCAATAGCTTTCTTAATTTTAAGATCGCCTTTGATTCCTTCTAAGTTTCCAAGAGCTTGTTTGATCGCTTCAATTTCCATATTGTACATTGTAGCCATTTGTCCAAGTTCAGCTTCTACATCTTCGTCAGTCGCTTCAAGTTTTTCAACTTCAGCGATTGCTTCAAGAGTCAGGCTCGTACGAACTTGTCCTTCAGCTTCTTCCTTCATTTGTGCTTTTAAAGCTTCTTCGTCTTGACCTGAGAATTGGTAGTAAAGTTCCAAATTAAGTCCTTGAGATTGAATGCGTTGAGAGAACTCATTCATCATGCGGTCCACTTCGTTTGAAATCATTGCTTCAGGAACGTCCATTTCTGCACCTTCAACAGCTTTACCAATTACAGTATTTTGTATGAAGTTTTCTTCTTCGTGTTTTTTGTCATGCTCTAATTTATGTTTTGTTTTTTCTTTTAGTTCAGCCAAAGTTTCCACTTCGTCGTCGACATCTTTCGCGAACTCATCATCCAACTCAGGAAGTTGTTTAGTTTTGATTTCGTGAATTTTCACTTTGAATACAGCTGGTTTACCTGCAAGTTCAGCAGCATGGTATTCTTCAGGGAAAGTAACTTCGATATCTTTTTCAGCGCCAGTTTCAAGACCAACAACTTGCTCTTCAAATCCTGGAATGAAAGAGTTTGAACCGATTTCCAATGAATGGTTTTCTGAAGCTCCGCCTTCGAATGCTTCACCATCAACGAATCCTTCAAAGTCAAGAACGACTGTATCGCCTTCAGCAGCTTGTCCTTCTTCTTTAACAACAAGCTCAGCTTGCTTCTCTTGCAAAGTTTTCAATTCGTTTTCAACATCTTCGTCAGTTACTTCAGTATTGAATTTTTCAACTTCAACACCTTTGTAATCTCCCAATTTAACTTCAGGCTTAACTGTTACAGTTGCAGTGAAGATTAGGTTTTCGCCTTTTTCCATTTTCTCGATGTCGATTTCTGGACGATCTACAGGCTGGATTCCAGCTTCTTCGACAGCATTTGCATAAGCATCTGGAAGAATGATATCAAGCGCATCTTGGTATAGTGATTCTACGCCGAATTTTTTTTCGAACATTTGACGTGGCATTTTACCTTTACGGAAGCCAGGTACATTTACTTGTTTCACGACTTTTTTGAAAGCTGCGTCTAAACCTTCGTTTACTTTTGCAGAGTCAACTTCAATTGTTAGTACGCCTTGATTACCTTCTTGTTTTTCCCATTTTACAGACATGTGTTTCCCTCCAAAAAATCTATATACTTCAATAATAAGCATTGGATGAATATGCTTTGCAAGTGTTAACAAGTCATCCCTCAAATATACCCAAAAAAATATTGGGAAATCGTCTAAACTTGACGATTATACATTACAACCACTACATTATACCACAGGTTTAATCTGTTACAACAGCAATAGCTTAAATAATGGGATAAGAAATTTCCTCAATTTCTTTTAAATAGGATAGAATATCCGCAACGGTTTCCCCATCAGCCAGATAAAGGTCCGCCAAGTCGCTCCCAAAAACTTCCCCGGTCATATATTCTTCCGCTAAGGCATGATAGGCAGCTGCCCAAGCCGCAAAGCTTTCAGGTCCAGGTTCAAAGGGATACAATAGAAAGGAATGACGGTCAATCAAACTATGGACCATTTCAAATAAGCTCGGATTTTCCTGACTGATTTCCCCTTCAGTCAGGCCGGTGACCTTCTTATAGAAGTCCGTCTCCTTCAAACTTTTCAATTCCCTTGGTATGACCGACTTCGTTTGATTGAATTTCCTAATTGTCACTTCCTCGTTATATTCTTGGTCAATAAGGATGTTAAGGAGCATCGTTTTAAAGAAAGGGTGCCCCTCATCATTTTGTAGAAATTGTTCGATTTGCGGGATAAATGGACGAATATTGATATTCGTGAGTTTTGAAATGACCATGAACATTTCATTATCCATTTTCCCTTCAAAAAGAACATCCTCCTGCAATTCCTCTGCAAGCTGCTGATTTTGCCTGTCTTTTTCTTCTTTTTTATCCTCAAGGGCCCTTTTACTGAACTGAAGCATCTTTTCGAAATGTTCCTCTTTATCAAAGGGAATTTGGCTCTCTTCAAATAGCAGCTCGATTGTCGTGACCATTTCCTGATGCTCGCCTAATTGCAGCAGTACCATCAAATAGATATTGATAAGTTGAAAATAGTCACCTATGCCTTTATTCAGCATCTCTATACATAACTCTTTTGATTCCTCATAATACTCAAGTTCTACTAGTGAGACTACTAGCCCCATGCAAACTTCATCATTTTCGGGCTCATACTCCCTAGCTTGGCTGAAAAGCTGTGCAGCCGCTTTAAAGTTTCTGTTCCCAAGCTCATCCAGCCCTTTTACAATCAGCCTTTCACCGAGATTTGGAAAGGCGATAATCTTGGTTTCTCCAGCCTTCTTTTGGTTGTTCTCATTATCCATCCTATTTTCCGCCTCACCGTCGCTTTTTGAAAAACAGTTTAGCATGTAATAGCAGGAAACACAAAATTTAGATGGGCGGATGAACGCCATTCCGTCCATTAACCAGCTTCCTCAAAAAAAAAAAACCCGCATCCTTTCACATATGAAAGGATATCGGGAAAATGACATTCTTCAATTAAATATTCGATACAACTTTTTCTTGCGATTCATAGGCAGAAATCTCTTGATCATATTGAAGGGTTATGGAAATTTCATCCCAGCCCTTGATCAGCATTTCCTTCCAATATGGATGAATGTCAAAGCTTGTTTCAAACCCTTGACCATCTTGCAAAGTCTGATTGGGAAGATCGATAGTCAACTCATAGTCGGTTGCCGACACCCTTTCCATTAAGTACTTTACTTCAGCCTGGGTTAAAGCGATGGGGACCATGCCATTTTTCATGCAATTACTTTTAAAGATATCAGCATAAGACGGTGCGATGATGATATCGAATCCATAGTCTTTCAATGACCACGGAGCATGCTCACGAGAAGAACCGCAGCCAAAATTTTCACCTGCTATTAAAATGGACGCGTTTTTATTATGGGGCTGATTCAATTCAAAATCAGGACTTTCTTTTCCATTCTCATCAAAACGCCAGTTATAGAATAAAAATTCGCCAAATCCGCTTCTCTCAATCCGTTTTAAAAATTGCTTTGGAATGATTTGATCAGTATCCACGTTTTTACGGTCAAGTGCCGCCGCTCTTCCTTTGTAAATAGTAATGGGTTCCATTCTCTGCACCTCCAATTAATTCTTATTCTTAATGGACTTGTTCAGTCTTTTTCGAATTCCTAATATCGACAAATTTCCCATGAATGGCCGCCGCGGCAGCCATTGCCGGACTAACTAAGTGTGTCCTTGCACCAGCCCCTTGCCTGCCTTCAAAGTTCCGATTACTGGTGGAGGCACAATGCTCTCCGGCTGGAACCACATCAGGGTTCATGCTCAAGCACATGCTGCAACCTGATTCACGCCATTCAAAGCCCGCAGATTTGAAGATCTCATCCAACCCTTCTTCTTCCGCTTGCCTTTTAACACTCTGTGAACCGGGAACGACCATCGCCCGAACTCCTTTTTGGACAGTCTGGCCGTCGATCATTTCTGCGGCCTGCCGCAAGTCTTCAATGCGTGAGTTCGTACAAGATCCTATGAATACATGCTGAACTGGAATATCCGTGATTGGCATGCCTTCCTCAAGACCCATGTACTCAAGTGCACGATTCAGCTCCTTAGAATCCATGATACCTTCCCCGAAGGTAGGTACCTTACCGTCCACCCCACTAGCCATTCCAGGATTTGTACCCCAGCTGACCATTGGTGAAATCAGGCTGCCATCAAGAATGATTTCTTGGTCATATACAGCATCCTCATCACTAGAAAGTGACTTCCACTCCTGAACACATTGCTCGAACTCTTCCCCTTTCGGCAAATATTTACGACCTTTCAAATATGAGAAAGTTGTTTCATCAGGAGCAACCAGCCCCGCCCTTGCCCCGCCTTCGATCGACATATTGCAAACCGTCATTCTCTCTTCCATCGACATATCCCGGAAAACTTCCCCGCAATACTCAATGATGTGCCCCGTGCCGAAATCGACGCCGAATTTAGAAATCACATATAAAATGACATCTTTCGCCATCACACCGTGTCCAAGTTTGCCATTAACCTCAAGCTTTAATGTTTTCGGTTTTGTTTGCCAAAGGGTTTGTGTGGCCAAAACATGCTCGACCTCACTCGTACCGATTCCAAACGCAATCGATCCAAACGCACCATGTGTGGAAGTATGACTGTCACCGCAGACAATCGTCATCCCTGGCTGTGTAAGCCCTAATTCCGGCCCGATAACGTGAACGATCCCTTGCTCCGGGCTGTCCAAATCAGCCAGGCGGATACCGAACTCCTTACAGTTTTGGTCTAGTGCCTCTAATTGCTTTCTAGCAACATCATCCTCGATGAAATAGCGATTAACGGTTGGTACATTATGATCCATTGTCGCAAAAGTACGGTCTGGTCTCCTGACTGTGCGTCCTTTTAATCTTAATCCTTCAAATGCTTGCGGAGATGTCACCTCATGAATATATTGAAGGTCTATATAAATTAAATCCGGTTTATTTTCCTCTTCATTTACAATATGGCGATCCCATATTTTCTCTATTATCGACTTTCCCATCTTATCCCACCTCGATCAATCTTATATTTTTTTAAAAAACACGGCCTAATATTAGGCCGTGAAAGAAGTTTATGCATAAGCTCCCATGATGTTGGAAATGGCTTCCTGGTCTAAAAGATTGGCTTTTATTTCTGCAATCATCTCTGAAGTAGACGTAATAATTGTTTGGCCATTTGCGATATCGCCTGTTCTCAAACCATAATCAAGGACCGTTTCCACTGCCTGCTCAACGGCATGTGCCTCATCTTCCAAACCAAAGGACAAACGCAGCATGGACGCCGCTGATAAAATGGTCCCAATTGGATTAGCTAAGTTTTTGCCCGCAATATCAGGAGCAGAGCCATGAATCGGTTCATATAGATTAGGCCCTTCCGTTGATATGGATGCGGAAGGAAGCATTCCAAGCGAGCCCGTCAATACGGACGCTTCATCGCTTAAAATATCACCGAACATATTCTCCGTCACGATGATATCAAATTGTTTCGGGTTTTTGATCAGTTGCATGGCTGCATTATCCACAAGCATGTGTTCCAGGATTACACCCGGGTAATCCTTGGCGATTTCCTCAGCCGTTTCACGCCACATCCTGCTGGATTCAAGAACATTCGCTTTATCCACGGATGTTACTTTTTTCTTGCGTTCCGATGCTAACTCAAAAGCAAGTTCAATAATGCGCTTCATTTCGCTTTTCTGATAGAAAAGGGTATCGACAACCGCTTCTTTCCCTTCTCTTTCAACGCGCTCACTTGGCTTACCGAAATAAAGGCCGCCAGTTAGTTCCCTGACAATCACGAAATCCACATCTTCAATGAATTCCCTTTTTAGAGGAGAAGATTCCGACAAGCTGGAATAGTAGCTGATTGGACGGATGTTAGCATAAAGATTCAAATCTTTTCGGATTTTCAACAAACCACGTTCCGGTCTTAGGTGTGCGGGCTGGTCATCCCACTTAGGTCCTCCAACGGCACCCAATAATACCGCATCGCTGTTTTTACAAATCTCCACTGTTTCATCCGGCAAGGGGGAACCTGTGTTATCGATGGCCCCGCCGCCAATCTCACCATATTGAAATTCAAAATCGTGTCCATATCTTTGGGCAACGGCTTCGAGGATTTCTACAGCGCCTCTTGTTACTTCTTTCCCGATGCCATCTCCTTGAAGCACCGCAATATTCCTTTTCATCGAAATCTCCCCTTCCTATTGTAATACTGCTTTTTCTTCCAGTTCCTTCATAATGATCACACGGTTCACAGCGTTCAAATACGCTTTGGCGGATGCTTCCAAGACGTCCTGATCAAGACCGCGGCCGCTCGTTTCCACACCGTTATAATCAATTTTCACAAAAACCTGAGCAAGGGCATCCATACCGCCACCCACCGATTGAATTCGATAGTCCAGTAAGTTGATTTCACTGCCCAAGCATCTTTCAAGCGTGTTATAGAGGGCTTCAACACTTCCTGCCCCTGTAGCCGCTTCTTGAATCTCTTCATTATCACCTTTTTTCAGTGTAACCGTCGCTGTTGCAACTTGATGTGTACCGTGGGAAATCTGGAAAGAAATCAAGTCATAGAAACTGATATCCGTCGCTTTCTCTTCAAGCACCAGCGCCACGATATCTTCATCAGTCATGGTCTTTTTATTATCGGCCAATTCCTTGAATTGAACGAATAATGAGTTCATTTCCTCATCCGTTACCGAAAAATTCAACTCTTGTAATCTTTCTTTAAAAGCATGCCGTCCTGAATGCTTCCCTAAAACAAGTGAATTGGACGAAACTCCGACGAGTTCAGGCGATATGATTTCGTATGTCGTTTTTTCTTTTAACATGCCATCCTGATGAATGCCAGATTCATGTGCGTAAGCATTGGCACCAATTATGGCTTTATTAGCAGGAACTTGCATTCCCGTAAGGCGGCTGACCAAGTCACTGGTCCTTTTAATTTCATTTAATACAAGGCCCGTTTCCGCTTGATAGAAATCTTTCCGGATGTAGAGTGCCATGGCCACCTCTTCAAGTGCCACATTTCCGGCACGTTCACCAATGCCGTTGATTGTGCCTTCGACTTGTGTAGCCCCGCCTTCGATGGCAGCCAATGAATTGGCCGTTGCCATGCCAAGATCATCATGGCAGTGTGCAGATAAGCTAACCTTATTAATAGAAGGAACATGTTCACGAAGGTACCGGAAAATGTTTCCGTATTCTATCGGAGCTGCATAACCTACAGTATCTGGTATATTAATGACCTTTGCACCAGCTTGAATGACCGCTTCAACGATTTCAGCCAAGTAGTCCAGCTCTGTACGACTTGCATCTTCTGCAGACCATTGTACAATCGGAAAACGCGCTGCCCCGTACTTGACCATCTCAACGGACTTTTCAATCACTTGCTGCTTCGACATTTTCAACTTATATTCACGGTGAATGGGCGAAGTGGCGATGAACGTATGCAACCTTGGTTCCGCCCCGACCCTTAATGAATCCCAAGCTGCATCAATATCTCCTTTTACAGCACGCGCCAGCCCCGTAACAGAGCTGTTTTTAATTTTGCGCGCGATTTCCTGTACGGAGTTGAAATCCCCTTTGGATGCTGCCGGAAAACCGGCTTCGATAATATCAACACCCAATCTTTCAAGCTGATAAGCAATTTCAAGCTTTTCGGTAAAATTTAAATTTACACCGGCGGATTGCTCCCCATCTCGAAGTGTGGTTTCAAATATATTAATTTTTCGCAACGGCTACCACTTCTTTCTCTTTTTGTTGGGGCTTTACGAATGGCATCATTTTTCTTAATTCACGGCCCACGACTTCAATTTGATGTTGGTTTTCACGATTATTGATAGCATTGAAGACTGGACGGTTCGCTTGGTTTTCCAAAATCCATCCTTTAGCGAACTCACCGTCTTGGATGTCTTTCAAGATCGCTTTCATGGCCTCTTTCGTAGTTTCCGTCACAACGCGTGGTCCAGAAACGAAATCTCCCCATTGAGCTGTATCAGAAATGGAATAGCGCATGTTTTCCATTCCGCCCTCATACATAAGATCGATGATTAATTTAAGTTCATGTAAACACTCAAAGTATGCAACTTCCGGTTGGTACCCAGCTTCTGTCAAAGTTTCGAAACCTGCTTTCACAAGGGCAGTTAAGCCGCCGCAAAGTACCGCTTGCTCCCCGAATAGATCTGTTTCTGTTTCTTCTTGGAATGTTGTTTCCAAGCCACCAGCTCTTAATGAGCCAATTCCTCTAGCATAAGCAAGTGCTAATTCTCTTGCTTCCCCTGTAACGTTTTGATAGATGGCAAACAATGCCGGCACCCCTGCACCTTGTTCATATGTACGGCGAACAAGATGTCCTGGACCTTTTGGAGCGACTAATAATACATCTACGTCTGCCGGAGGAACGATTTGATTAAAATGGACGTTGAATCCGTGCGCGAACATTAACGCTTGACCTGCACGCAATACCGGTTTGATTTCTTCTTGGTATACTTTCGGCTGAGTTTCATCAGGCAAAAGGTTCATGATTACGTCTGCCTGTTCAGCGGCTTCTTTAACTGTGTAAACATTGAACCCGTCTTCCACCGCTTTATCGAAGGATTTACCTTTCCTGATTCCGATGATTACTTCTACACCGCTGTCACGTAGGTTTTGTGCGTGTGCGTGTCCTTGTGAACCATATCCGATGACCGCTACCTTTTTATTGTTGAAAAAATTCTCGTTTGCTTCTGCGTTATAATATACTTTTGCCATAATAATTACATCTCCCTTTTCTTTTCATTGTTTTTTTGTTTTATACGATTGTCGCGCTCTTGGCGTGTGCTATTTGCATTCCACGCGGGATGGCGGCTGTCCCTGTCCTTGCCAATTCCTTGATGCCATATGGCTTGATCAGTTCGATGAAGGCTTCGATTTTATCCGATTCCCCTGTGATTTGAACTGTCAGGCTATCTTTACTGACATCAATTACTGATGCACGGAAGGGTTCGATGACTGAATAAATCTCAGCTCGGGTATGTGTAGTCACCAATATTTTGATGAGTGCAAGTTCCCTCGCCACAATCGATTGATTCGTAATATCATATACTTTCAATACTTCGATCTGCTTGTTCAATTGCTTGGTGATCTGTTCAACGACTGCTTCGTCATCAACATCGACCACGAAGGTCATCCTTGAAATGCCTTCCTGTTCGGATGGTCCGACAGCCATGCTTTCAATGTTATAATTTCTTTTCGTGAACAGGTTCGTAATCCGATTCAGGACGCCTGGCCGGTTGTTCACGGTAAGGCTTAGAATTCCTTTCATTGATTAAACTCCTTCCATTTCATCAAGTCCTTTTCCTTGTGCTACCATCGGAAAGACATTTTCTTTTTGCTTTACACGGAAATCGATTAATACCGGACCATCAGTCGCTAACGCTTCATCCAGGCAGTTGCTGGCTTCTTCCTCCGTCGTCACCTTGTAACCCGGAATTCCATAAGCATCGGCCAATTTCACAAAGTCCGGATGCGATTGAAAAATACTGTGTGAGAAACGGTTATCATGAAAGAGTTCCTGCCACTGCCTTACCATCCCGAGTGCCCCGTTATTGACGATGATGATTTTGATCGGCAGATTCATTTCGGCAATGACCGAAAGTTCTTGCAGGCACATTTGGAAACCGCCATCTCCCGATATGGAAAGCACCGTCGCTTTCGGATTCGCCAGTTGCGCCCCGAGAGCCGAAGGTAAGCCAAAGCCCATCGTTCCGAGTCCACCGGATGTGACCCATGAATTCGGTTTGTTAAACGGATAGTATTGCGCTGCCCACATTTGATGCTGTCCAACATCCGTCGTAACAATGGCCTCCCCTTTCGTTTTTTCATGAAGCATCTGGATGACTCGCTGTGGTTTCAGCACGCCTTCTTCATGTGTATAACGCAATGGGAACTCTTCATTCCATGCAGTCAGCTGTGTGGTCCATTTTTCAATTTCAGGCTTCTTGCCATTTTGTGCGATCAGCTCCATCAGTGCTTCCTTGGCACTTCCGACAACTGGAATTTTCGTCGGTACATTTTTACCGATTTCCGCTGGATCAATATCGATATGGGCCACCGTTGCATGCTGTGCGAACTTCGCTAGATTCCCAGTCAATCGATCATCGAACCTGGCACCGATATTGATTAATAGATCACATTTTGATAACGCCATGTTTGCTGCAAAACAGCCATGCATACCACCCATTCCGATAAAGAGGGGGTGGTCCGCCGGAAAACCTCCAAGACCCAATAATGTGTGGACGACGGGAATGCCTTGCTGCTCGACATAGTCCTTTAATAGGTGGGATGCCTTCGCATGCAGGACGCCTGCCCCTGCAAGAATGACTGGTCTTTTCGCTCCACTTACGGCTTCAACAAGCTTTCTGATCTGTAAGTAATTCGGCTTGGTGGTCGGCTGGTAACCAGGGAGATCCATTTCTGGCTCCGCATCCGTGGATACACCTTCTAAAATAGCCATATCTTTAGGTATATCAATTAATACTGGACCGGGCCGGCCGCTTGAAGCGATATAAAATGCTTCTTTTATCATGCGCGGGAGGTCTTCCGGCTTTCTTACCTGGTAATTATGTTTTGTAATCGGTGTAGTGATCCCCAGTACATCAGCTTCCTGGAATGCATCTGAACCAATTACACTGGTAGCGACCTGACCCGAAATAACCACAAGTGGCAATGAGTCGATCATTGCATCAGCCAAACCTGTGACAATGTTCGTCGCCCCTGGTCCGGATGTGACTATGACCACCCCCGGCTTGCCGGTAATCCTGGCGTATCCTTCCGCTGCATGGATCGCACCTTGTTCATGTCTTGTCAAAATATGAAAAAGCTCTGAACTGTAAAGCTTGTCATAAATCGGCAATACGGAACCACCCGGATATCCAAAGATGACTTCAACATTTTCCTTTTTCAATGCATTCAGCAGGAATTCGGCACCACTATAATGTGTCTTTCCACCGTTCCGATCAGCTACCACTGATTTTTGTGTCATTTCGTAAATACCCCCTTCACTTTCCCATGAAATGATTTCCTAAGATTCAGAATTTTCAGCCTTTAAGGCATACAAAAAAGCCTTTTCACCCCAAATGTACTTGCACTCGGCAAGTTAAAGGGGTGAAAAGGCTTGATGAGCCACTCCACGGTACCACCCTTTTTCGCATGAAACTCCATGCGCACTTTGAATAGCCTACACTATTCTCTGTTTTGGTAACGGGTACTGGTACGCACCCGTTCAGCCTTACTAGTCTGACGTTCAAGCTGAAACTCCAAGGTGAGTTCATCTTTTGGGACAATACCGGTTCTCAGCAACCCGGCTCTCTGTGAATGCCTTTTAAAAAGACTACTTATCCTCTTCAATGTTTTTCGCATTATTCATATTTTTTCGAAACGCTTATGTTTGATGTCTTGTATTTGTGATTATCTTACGTGTATTTCATGTAGTAGTCAACAGGTTTTTGAGAATTTTTTGATAATTCTAAATTGAAAGTTTTAGTGTATACGCTTACATACCTATCATTACCACATTCTATAAATAAATTATTTCAATTATTAATTTTTAAAAATGTTAGATTTCCATTTAGAATTTTAAAGTGATAAAAAACTTATTCATCAGAAACTCCAAATACACATCCATGTGTTTCCATGATCCATTCCAATATGCGGAATCACCCATTTTTCCTTTCGGCTTCACTTCTCACTGTCAATCTCCGAAAAGGTTGTTAACGCAACTCTTGATAGAAGACTTGGCCTCAATCCCTTTTGAAGGTCTCTCGTAGATAAACCGCCCGACATTTCAAGATGCGGAAAATCCCGGAACAATTCTAAGTCCCCTCCCCAAACAAATCCCAGGGATTTTGCTATGGCTGCAACTCTTGTCCACTTTTCTTCCTCTGTCCACAATACCCGCTTGCCGTCATCACTAACAATGACAAAATCTATAGCAAATCCATAGTTGTGCAAGGATTGGCCCGCTCTGGCATATGTCACGATTGGCTTTGATTTATTCGTTCTGCCTTGTTCATACAATACATTTTGTTCTGAGAAACTTCGGTAACCAGCCGTAATTTGAACAAATATCCCCGCTTCATAAGCTAATTTAACCACTTCAAGTATCGACTCGTTCACGACCGGGTCCATTTTGCTTCCCATGTTCCCCTTTGCGCGATTCAACAAGGTTTGTAATTTGATAGCCATCCTGGCACCTCCCCTATATTTAATGCGAACAATGCCGCAGACGGAAAGGCGCTTTATGCTAAATATATGACCGGAAGAAATTCAAGGGGTACTGGATTCACCATCATGCAAAAGGGCTGAACACAGAAGGATATAATCCAATCCCAGTGTCCAGCCCTCTGTTTCATTTAGCCAAAACATCCTCGTATTCTGCATTTTTTTCAAACTGTTTTTGAACGAACGAACATACCGGAACAATTCTAAGTTTTTCCTCACGGGCGAATCCTATTACCTTTTCGACAAGGGCATTTCCAACCTTTTGTCCGCGAAGCTTGTCAGAAACTACGGTATGATCAACTGTGATTTCATCATCACCTGATTTAAAGAATGTGATTTCTGCCAGTTTCTCGCCAGATTCTTCGACAAAAAAAGAACTTTCACCTTTTTTGATATCCACCATCTCGATGACCTCCTTATAATTCCTTTTTATCATATCTCACAAAATGGAAAATAAACAAATATTTAAAACTTGTTCAAATTATTACTGATGTGAAGTTTACTTACAAATAAAAGAGGGATGATAAAAAATGATCCCAGGGAGGTAAAAAGACATGACTAGGAAATCATGATTGATTATGAAATCTTTTAACAAGGTTTTTCTTACTCTTGTTCAACCATAATGTAATTTAGAGTTTTTCAAGCTTCTATTTTTTTATTGCAACTAATTAACAGAAGGAATCCTCCCATTGAGATGTAAGAATAAGTAAATTGAAACTAAAAAACTGCCCTATATAGGATAGGACAGAGCGTTATACTTTTATGAACAGAAAATATAAAATAATGATCGATAACAATATGACCATAAAAACAGCGATAAGAATTACGTGCGCACTTGAGGGCCGAAACGTACCTTCATTGATTTGCCGTTTCTTCTGCAGATAACCGAACGTTGCCAGCACCGTAATCACAAGGCCCAAAGCACATGCAAACATCCCCAGTATGATACTGATCAAGTCAATTCGGGCATCCCGATGCACACCAATCGTAAAATGCAGGCTCGTCGTGAGAAAGCCAACCCCCACTATCGCAATCACCGTTCTAATCCACGCCAGAAAAGTGCGTTCATTAGCCAGATGCTGTTGAGCATATTTCAATTGATTTTTCTCCATGTCATCACCTTAATTGAACATTTTAGATTCGATTCTTATGTAACTTATGTGAAAGACTTGTACCTTAATCCGCCGCCTTCAGGACTCGGGTCTCTCATTATCATTCATCTCTTAAGGAACGAAAAGGCCCTGAACATAGACCCGACAAACATTAGGCCTGCACCGCCAAGCAATAAATATATACATTGTGTTTTATCAATAATATCCAAAGGATAAAGTAAGGCACCCAGTGCACTGATTGCCCCTATCCCCGTTATGGTCCATCCTACTTTTTTCATTCGCAACTCCTAAAATGATGTATTTAGAGAAGATCCTTCAAGGGTTCCCCCTAAGTTTTACAAACAGGATCCCCTCCTCACTAATAGCTTAAACCATTTAAAAACCAACAACAAGTGAGATATCATAATTATCTTCCCACGAAAAAAAGAGCCATAATGACTCCCTGTTTTGAATATCCCCATTTTCAGCTGTCCTTTTTATCCTTCTCCATGTATTCTTTTATCTTTCTCTCTTCCCACTCAGACCCAAAGCTTCCGTGTGCAAAGGTTGTTAGACCGTGAACCAGAACTCCAATCCCCCACCCTCCAAGTGGATAAAAGAACCACCAATAACCAGGATCCGACAATAGGTTAATTGCAAAAAGCATTACATTCACCAATAAATACACCGTTAAATGAATGTAAAATGCCTTAAGGTTTTCCACCCTTTTTTTCGCTCTTAGATATCCATCTCCATTTTCCATTCCGGCACCTAAACACTTAAATATATAACCCTCAGCTTTTAATTATACGAAATTTATCTAATTTAAATTATAAGACGAGATGTGTTAACGCTAAATCGAGAGCCAGGAATTCGGAGAAATAAGTCAGTTTGATTTCACTCTATTGTATCCCCGTTCTTCATATGGCTGTATTTTTTCCATCCACACTTCTTCAAGTTTTTTCAATTCGCGTTTTGCATCGAAAAATCCTGTTTCTTTTGGCTTCAATATCTCCAGTATCTCAAAAGAAAAAGCCTCTTTCCCATATTGATTCCATTCACCTTGCAGCATTTTATTGGTGTTCGTTCCCATTTCCAATTCAAACTGCTTCCCCTTCAACGTCTTTAAATTTCTGGTGCTGCCGATAAAGACTTTATTATTTACCGTATTTCTTATTTGGTATACACCCGCTTCAACTTTCGTTTCTTTATATAATTGCTTCAATTCTTTTTTACGATCCATCTTCCTTGCCTCCAGTCATCATTTCTTCAGCCAATATTGGCCTCCATCAGGCTTCCTATCCAAAAATCCATATTCTATTAAATATCTTCGCAATAGAACATGATCATGATAAACAGCACCCAATATTTGATTGATTTCTTTTTCTTCGTATTTTCGCTCATTTTCAAAACGCTTCGTAATTTCCAGGAGAATGATAAGCCTTTGTTTTTCCTTTGGCGGGAAAGACTTTAATCCACCTTGACTGCCATTAGGGAAATACTTTTTCAGTACAGTAATCTTTTCATCCTCGGTAACGTTATAACGGTCATCGACCATCCTTGCTTTTTGATGAAGGGGGATGAACGCTGGCGCATATTCATCTTTATCTTTCAAAAGTTCCATCATGGCTAAAAACAACTTAGCCTGCCGCTCTTTCTCTTTCAACACAAAGCGATGGTTACGAATCGTGGAAGAACTTCCAATCCCCATTTCCTCTTGAACCTCAGCATCATTCTTCCCCTGGTAAAAAAGGCGAAGAAGGCGATTTTGGTGGTCCGTAAGACCTGTAAGTTTTTTATCCAGATCAATCAAGTATTCAAAAACGGAACGGTGTGCATGCTCAATATGAATCCGCATATACCTCTCAGCTTCATAAAGAACCCCCTCTTCCGGATATACTATCCCCTTTTCAATTGTATTTCCGCACAGTAAACAAATATACTGGTTCCCTCCTTCGATATACCCTTGTTTAAGCTCATCCTGAGATGCGCTCCAAAACATTTCAGCGTCCTTCATAAAACCAAACACTTCCTCATAAAGTTTATAATATACTAAACATAATATTAATTTGTTTATAATATGTCAATGTTTTTTCGTTTTTTTATAATTGCACCAAAGTATATACGGATTATACCAGCATTCTTGAAAGTCGGAAGGGATTCATAAAACGAGGGTGACAGGTAAAGTGAACAAGTTTTCCGAGGGGGGCGGGTGATCGACCTTTCTCCATTCAACCAAGTTAATGATCCCCCTGGTACTATTCCGCTATAATGCATTGAATAATTGAGCGTAAATGTCGAAATATAGCCTTCATCTATCTTATCTAAATAATATGCTATATAAGAGCGAAAAAGCTTTGGATGAGGATATATCATTGAAAGATGAAGATGAACACGAACCGATTGTTTCTTCAAACCAAACCATAACCCCGGTTTACATTTGCCATTACATTATTTATCTGAACAATTCAAGGTCTCACTGACAGAATTACGCGATAAAATTGAAATACTTTTACAAAAACAAATCAAGTATGCATCAACTTAGTGAAGAAGATCATAAAAGTCCAAACCTTAAATAGAACTTGATAAATATAGAAAAAGACATCATGCTGCAGTTTGTAGACACAAGGGTTATATCTTTGGAATGGGTGTGCTAGACTCATGCGGGAAAAGCGCGTCCAGGGGAGACGCCGCGAGCGGACCGCCCGCGGAAAGTTGAGAGCCTCGAGGCAATGTTCAAATTGTACAAACCTAAAAAAACACCCCGTAAATGTTAGTTTCGTGTCTAACATTTACGGGGCAGTTCAAGTTTATCTACAGTCTGAAGCATCCATGATTGGATGCCTTTTTCTATGGGGCATATGAAATTCCTAGTATAAGTCCTTCGTTAAAGCTTATAAAATATTAGCTTGGCACAAACTTAAGTATTCCTTCCAGATAAACACCTTGTTCTTTTCGCGAGCATTCCCTCAACTTGATTCTTCCCTCTTTTTCTAGCTCCTTGGCTAATTGGACCACCTTAGTTCCATCTTCGGATATTTCGACTGAAAAGAAATTGCCCCGAGTGGAAGTTTGAATGAACTTGAATAATCGATCTTTATTCATTTAAACATCTCCTTATTTATAACAAGTTCGACACAAAAGATCATCCACCTGCGATAAATATGAAATAAAAAACTTCTTACAATCAGTATTGATTCAATGGATGCAAAAGGAAATGCATTTTTTCTACGTTCATTCCATATTCCCTCGTTAACTAAAAGCGGCACAGAAAAAGTAAAAAAGCCAAAACCTTAAAAGGTTTTGGCTTTTTACGTTAGTGTCCCAGGAGAGATTCGAACTCCCGACCGACGCCTTAGAAGGGCGTTGCTCTATCCAGCTGAGCTACTGAGACGTTTATGATATAAGTTGCGGTAAAACTTATGTATTACCTTAACTGTTCCCTTAGGACACTTCTTATTATAGTAGGATATGAAAAGAAAGTCAACGGTTTTTCATAAAAAGTTTTTTTCTTTTTTTCATGAACCAGGAAGCGGGGAAAAACGCTTCCTGGTCATTATACATGAAGTCATCCCATTTGATAAGCATTTCTTAGTTCCTCAACGATTTTTCCTTCAAGGTCATAATAGGTGATTTCGAGTTGGCCTGTTCCCATTTCCAAAATGGCATAGGTTTTCTCTTTTCGTCCACGCGGCTGGCGTATGCTTCCCGGGTTGATGAAGAGCTTGCCGTCAATCAATTCGGAACCTGCAGCGTGGGAATGACCAAAACAAATAATATCCGCTTCAGTCTCTTCACTTTTATATGATAAATTCATCAGGGTCATCTTTATGTTATAGAGGTGTCCATGAGTAATGAAAAAACACTTGCCTGCGATGTTCTCCACAATGTCAGTCGGATATGCCGAATCATAGTCACAATTCCCGCGTACGGCTAAGAAATCGGACATATGAGGATCATTTCTTTCCAGCTCTGAATCACCGCAATGGATTACGGCAGAAACTTCTTGTTTATGACGGTCGGTTATCATGCTGATTTCATGAGTTAGGCCATGACTGTCACTCATTATTAGCACTTTCATCGTCACTTTCCTTCTTCCCTTTTTAGAAATAAATCAAGCTTTTCATCTAGCGTCCTCAATGCGCGGGCACGGTGGCTGATTTGGTTTTTTTCCTCTTTTGTCAATTCGGCGTTTGTTTTGCCCTGCTCTTTAACAAAAAAGATTGGATCATAACCAAATCCATTCGTTCCTGAAGGCTGTTCTGTAATCAAGCCCTCCATCGTTCCCGATACAGTAATCGTTTCCTGGTTGGGCGACGCGAGTGCCAAGGCGCAATAAAATCTCGCCGTTCTTTCCTCTTCCGGCACTCCTTCCAGTTCCCTGAGGACTTTTTCCGTGTTCGCTTCATCACTCTTGGACTCTCCAGCATAGCGTGCAGAATATACGCCCGGACGGCCATCCAATGCATCTACAATCAATCCGGAATCATCCGCAATGACAAAGTGGCCTAGCTGATGGGCGATGGCCTCTGCTTTCAGGATCGCATTTTCTTCAAAAGTTGTACCTGTTTCCTCCACATCCGGTGCATCCGGTACATCGAGAAGCGTTTTGACTTCATACCCTTTAGCAGAGAACAAGCTTTCGAATTCCTTGGCTTTCCCTTTATTTTTCGTTGCAATGATTACTGACTTCATTCTTCATTTCACCCTTTTTGTATTTTATCGGCTATGGCTCGTGATATGTAATGTAAAAGCCGTTTTTTTCTCCAGTTCCCCGCAATTGAATGAATTCACCGCTGCCTGTCATGATGAAATTCAGATAACAAGGGCCGCTGAATCTTCCAGATAATTTAAGTCTAACACAACTCCCGCTTCTTCAATAACCCCGAAAATTGTAGCCGCCAGAAATTTTTAGCTGAAAAACTGCCAGTCCTCCTGCAATTTTTAAAACAAGGAGACAAAGCGACGAAGGCTTCTTTAATGGAACCTGTCCGGGTACCGCCGTCTGCGTGAATTACACCATAATAAATTTAGGTCGATTGAACACCGGGCGCCTTCGCATGACTGTTAATAAAGGAAAGATTTAAACAGAAGAAGATTAACCTACATTTTCAAGCCTCAATTTCATGTTAAAAACTTAGATTCTGTCTATGAACTTCGGAATACCTTAAAAAAATCATAATGTTTCAGAAAGACCATTGAAGCTCTTTAGCACTTGGAGATGCAGTCAAATAATTAAGCACAAAGGGTATCAGAAGTTATCGGTTTAGGGGAAGTGCCTTCACTTATGTTAAAGATTCCCCCCGATGAATTACATTATTACAAGATATTTTTTCCTTTTAAAATTTTATTTATGTAGAAACTTTCTAACGAATAGTGAATGTTTGGGGATTACCTATCAATCTAAACAATGGTTAAAATAAGTTTTATCAAGAATCGGATATATGGCATTAGATTTTTCTATGAACATTTAAGCAAGGGGCTCTGTCTTCAAAAAGCAGGTAACCATTAGACTATTGTTATTGGTGATAAAAAAAGAATAAGAGGCAGCTGCTGGCTGCCTCCTTGTGCTATATCCATATATATCTTCCTTAAAAACTACCTGTGTTGACTTTCTCTGGACGGACCACTGGTTCAGATAGTTTCTTACCTTCCTCATTAAGAATATCGGCGCTGCCCTTCACTTGTACTTCAACGCTTTCAATTCCTTTCTGTTCCGTCAAAGAAAGGACCAAGGCATCAAGGACTTCTTGTGACACCTTTTTCTCTTTAAAACTTCCAAGGATATTTTCATTGAAATTAAGGCTGACCTTACCTTTTGCCACTTTAGGTTTGTCAAGTAAAGCTACATCACTCATGAACCCCGTTTGCAAGTTAGAACCCGAAGGACTCTTCGTTAATTCCTGGATGACTGCAGTTACATTATCAGACACCGTTTCGCTGATCCGACGTGTTACCGGAACATAATAGGCGTACTCCTCGTTACCGCCTACATAATAAACAGTCAGAGCTTTTGAATTCGAAATGTCGACCACGTCACTCGTATCGATATTGATTCCTGAAGATCTCGAGATATTCTCATCTATCGGTGTCCCATTGACCGGCATTTCGGAAATATCTTCCCCATTTATTCTCATTTGGATTTTATCGACCGAGTCGAATTGCGTCAGGGTCCATGTAATGGCTTGAAGGATTTTAAGTTCATCCTCTTTTTGATAGTTTTTGAACTCCGGTGAAAAGTCCGCTACAGCCACTCCATCTTTAATGTCCACGCTTATTTGGGTATCGGCAGGAATGACGGCCCTGAATCCATTTGGAAGTTTATCCGTGACTGGACCGTTATTGACAAGGTAATCAAGCGCCTGTTTTGCGATGGCTTCGGATTTAGGAAGTTCCAATGTCTGTGGAACCACATACCCACTTTTATCAATTAAATATAACTCTGTCTTCACTGTTTTCGATTCAACAGCACCAGCGCCTTTTTTTCCATCTGTTGCAGGCTTTTCTTCACCATTCATTTCTTTTAATGAAGATTCATCCTCGACTAATGATACATCCTTTGGTGGATCAATTTCCTTTTTCTCTTCACCGCCAAATAATCCGCAGCCTGAAAGCCAAAAAGAAGATGCCAGAATGGTCACAGCCATTGTTACTTTTGATTTATTGGACATAAAATCACTCCTAGGACAGTTTGTACTCCTATTTATACGAGCCCTAAAGGAAAATAGACCAATTATTTTCCTCTCTGATAATGGAGCTGGGCAATTTGCCTGTACTGCTGCATGTTTGTAAGCTTCAACGCAATTTCGGGACTTCTGCCAGTATATGATTCTGTTGATATGTCTTATTTCCCATAATCGCCGTATCAATTGTCCGCTTCCCCTTCTGTCTCTTCAATCCTACTTATGCTCCATTCTTCTCTGGCATTATATCCATCCAGGCTTGTATAAACATAACTATATGCTTTTTCATTTTTCCCCTTTACGAAAATAAGGCTTCCAAATGGAAGCCTTATAGGTGATCAATTTTAATGGTTTCGATTGTATTGGTATGAATACCGAGCCAGCTCGATGCGATAGAACCAAACATATCTCTTGAACCGGTAGTATAAAAGCGATGAACCGGACGGAACTTGCTTTTATTGATTAATTTATAATAATCCAAAATGACACTTGCCTCACGGGCCGTCTCTTCCCCAGAGGAAATGACTTGTACTTCATCCCCCATATAGTTTGAGATTACAGGCCCCAGCAGTGGATAATGGGTACAGCCAAGAATCAATGTGTCGATCTTCGTTTTCTTCAGCGGGTTCAAGGTTTGTGCCACGACCCTATTAACGATATCCCCTTGAAACTCTCCGCTTTCTACGATAGGGACAAATTTCGGGCACGCTAGACTATCTACTTTCACATCGGAATTGATGGAAGCAAGTGCATCGTCATAAGCTTTGCTTTTCACCGTGCCTTCCGTACCAATAACGCCAATATGCAAGGAGTTCGAAACTTTCAATGCCGCCCTTGCCCCAGGATGGATAACACCCAATACAGGAATCGGAAGTATTGCCCTGATTTCATCCAGTACAGCTGCAGTCGCTGTATTGCAAGCGATGATCAGCATTTTTATATCCTTCTTAATCAGGAACCTCGTCATTTGCCATGTGAAGGTTTGGACATCTTTTTTGGTCCTCGGCCCATAAGGGCATCTTGCTGTATCACCTAAGTAAATTATATTTTCATTTGGAAGCTGACGCATGACTTCTTTAGCTACTGTCAAGCCGCCTACCCCTGAATCAATGATTCCTATCGGTTGTTTCAAAAAACTCGCCTCATTTTTCTTTCATTTCTTGATGTAGTTTTGCTAGAATCCCTCGGAGGGACACGATGTCAGATTCGTTGAAATTGACTAACACGCCACTCAAGTACTGCTGGCGTTTATTAATCACTTCTTCGATAATCCGTTCACCTTCGTCAAGAAGGTGAATACGAACCACACGCCGGTCCTTTTCATCTTTGACACGCTTAACAAGCTGATGTTTCTCCATGCGGTCAATCAGATCCGTCGTTGTGCTGAAGGCGAGAAACATATTCGTGGATAATTCGCCAATCGTCATGTCGCCTGCTTCAAAAAGCCATTGCAAAGCCAGGAATTGAGGAATGGTAATTTTATAATCATTGAGAATTTCCCGTCCCCTTTGCTTTATCCATGACGATACATAGCGCAATTCCCTCTCAATATCGGCTACATAAGCAACCTGCTTCTCTTCATCCATACACACAGCTCCCCACTTCATGAAACTTATCATACTACCATTTTGGATGAAAGTGAAATGATTTTCAAGATTGATTGTCCGGAATCATAATGAAACCCCCTTCATAAAAATAAGCAGCATCCAAAGAAGTCAAAACAACCAAATTGTTTTGTCCTTCCTTATATGCTGCCAAATAGAACGGGAGAGAAAATATTTATAAGGCTTACGTATTAAGTGTCAACACATTAAAGCTTAAGTTCTCCCATACGAAGGAGTTCTATGACTGCCTGCGAACGTCCTTTGACTCCAAGCTTCTGCATCGCATTTGAAATATGGTTTCGAACTGTTTTTTCGCTAATAAACAATTCACCTGCGATTTCTTTTGTTGTTTTGTCTTGTACTAGTAACTCAAATACTTCTTTTTCTCTTTTGGTGAGTAGTGGCTTATGAGTGAATTCGTTCTCCTTCAAGTAATGTTACCCTCCTTGCCTTCACCAGCATAAAACCCGGAGTGGGTGTCTATTTAGTCAAGATATAGTATGTCGGCCAGTTCAAGGAAGTGACTCTTTTACTTGTCTAAATCGAAATATTTTTAGGGATGTTCAAGCTCCGTATGCCCCACATCAATCGCTTCATCTCTTCTGTCCAAGGTATCGGCTTTCCGGTGGCTTTGGAGACCTGGACAATCGTTCCCCTACCCGTCAAACAAATTGAACCGTCTTGTTTGGTTCCCATATAATGTATGTCTACAGAAGATTTTCCGATATGGTCAGCTTTCACATGGATTGTCAATTGATCATTGAAAAACACCTGCTGCAGGTAATCACACTGTAGATCTGCAACAACCGGTATCTCATCACATCCATCCGATGTCCAATCCTTCATAAAACCCATGCTCTCGAAATAATCAATCCGCGCTTCTTCAAAATAAGTAAAAGGAATCGTGTTATTCAAGTGCCTAAACATATCAGTTTCCGAAAAGCGGACCTTAATCTCATGTTTAAAGGAAAAATCATTGATCCACTCGGTTATATTATCGATATATGATATTCTGCTCAACTTGTGCACTCCCTTTCAAATATGAATGACTATTCACTCATTTTATAAGAAAATTACGATAATGAAAAGGGTTTTCTATTGAAAGCTGTTTAATTTGATTATTGCTCACTTCACTAATCATATCGAGTATCCTTTGCAGGAGGCCGATGTCAGTGGATATGGTCGATTTCCCCCTCCGATGCCGCGAACCATTCACACTTCGTTCTTAATTTTTTTCAGAACGCCATGCAAAGCTATCATATTTTATGGATTTGCTACCGGTCTCTATCGTTCAAGTCTTGAATTACAAAGAGAAAAAAAGAACCCATATCCAAAGATACAGGTTCTTTCATTGTCATGATTAAACTTCGTCGCTTCCAAAGAAGTTACGGAATTGTTGAATGGCAGTATCACGGTTCAATGCTGCAATCGAAGTCGTTAATGGAATTCCTTTAGGGCAAGACTGCACACAGTTTTGTGAGTTACCGCAGTTTGCAAGTCCTCCATCGGACATGATTGTATTTAAACGTTCCGCTTTATTCATTGCACCAGTTGGATGTGCGTTGAATAAACGAACTTGTGATAATGGTTGTGGTCCCATGAAGTCTGAATTGCTGTTTACGTTCGGACAAGCTTCCAAACAAACACCGCAAGTCATGCATTTAGACAATTCATATGCCCATTGGCGTTTCTTTTCTGGCATACGCGGTCCTGGTCCAAGATTGTACGTTCCATCGATTGGAATCCATGCTTTTACCTTTTTCAATGAGTCGAACATACGGCTGCGATCGACTTGAAGGTCACGAACAACAGGGAAAGTACGCATTGGAGCAAGACGAACCGGCTGTTCTAATTGGTCAATAAGAGCTGTACATGATTGTCTAGGTTTACCATTGATAACCATTGAACAAGCACCACATACTTCTTCTAGACAGTTCATGTCCCAAGCAATTGCTGTAGTGTGTTTACCTTGTACTGTTACTGGATTACGACGAATTTCCATTAAAGCGGAAATTACATTCATATTCGGACGGTACGCTAATTCAAATTCCTCATCATAAGGAGCTGAATCCGGTGTATCTTGACGAGTGATTATAAAACGGACTGTTTTAGTCTCAGATTTAGTTTCAACCATTTTTTTGCTCCCCCTCTTTAATGTTTCGTTGTGTAATCACGTTTACGTGGTGCGATCAGTGATACATCAATATCTTCATAATGGAATTCAGGTGCTTGATCCAAGCCTTTGAATGTTGCCATTGTTGTTTTCATGAATTTATCATCATTACGTTCTGGGAAATCAGGTTTGTAATGAGCTCCACGGCTTTCGTCACGGTTTAAAGCACCAATTGTGATTACACGAGCCAATTGCATCATGTTTTGAAGCTGTCTAGTGAAGGCAGCTCCTTGGTTGCTCCATTTAGCAGTATCGTTGATGTTAATTTTCTTGTAACGTTCCATCAACTCAAGAATCTTGTTATCAGTTTCTTTCAACTTGTCATTGTAACGAACTACAGTAACATGCTGTGTCATCCACTCACCAAGTTCTTTGTGCAGGACGTAAGCATTTTCGTTACCATCAAGAGACATGACTTCATTCCATTTTTCCTGTTGTTGTTTTTCGTAGCCTTCAAACAATGAAGCAGGAATGGATTCTGAAGTTTTATCAAGGCCTTCGATATATTTAACGGCATTCGGTCCAGCGACTGAACCACCAAAAATTGCAGAAAGAAGTGAGTTCGCACCAAGACGGTTACCGCCATGTTGAGAGTAGTCACACTCACCTGCAGCGAATAAACCTTTAATGTTGGTCATTTGGTCATAATCCACCCAAAGTCCGCCCATAGAATAGTGAACGGCAGGGAAAATTTTCATTGGAACTTTACGAGGATCTTCACCCATGAATTTCTCGTAGATTTCAATGATTCCGCCAAGTTTAATATCAAGTAATTTAGGATCTTTATGAGATAGATCCAGGTAAACCATGTTTTCTCCATTAATACCAAGCTTCATGTTCATGCATACGTCGAAAATTTCACGAGTCGCGATATCACGAGGTACTAGATTACCGTAAGCAGGGTATTTTTCTTCAAGGAAATACCAAGGTTTTCCGTCTTTATATGTCCAGATACGTCCACCTTCACCACGAGCGGATTCACTCATTAGACGAAGTTTGTCATCTCCAGGGATTGCTGTTGGGTGAATTTGAATGAACTCACCATTTGCATAATTTACACCTTGTTGATAAACGATGGAGGCTGCTGAGCCTGTATTGATCATTGAGTTAGTCGATTTACCGAAAATGATTCCAGGGCCGCCGCTCGCCATGATGACTGCGTCGCCAGGGAATGATTTGATTTCCATTGAAGTCAGGTTTTGAGCTACGATACCGCGTGCCGTTTGATCATCATCGATAACGGCTCCAAGGAATTCCCAGCCTTCATATTTCGTTACAAGGCCTTCCACTTCATAACGGCGAACCTGCTCGTCCAATGCGTAAAGTAATTGCTGACCAGTTGTTGCACCAGCGAATGCTGTACGGCTGTGTTGAGTACCACCGAAACGACGGAAATCAAGAAGACCTTCAGGAGTACGGTTGAACATAACGCCCATACGGTCAAACATATGGATGATTGATGGTGCTGCATCGCACATTGCTTTAACCGGCGGTTGGTTAGCCAAGAAGTCTCCGCCATAAACTGTATCGTCAAAGTGGATAAATGGAGAATCCCCTTCACCTTTTGTATTTACTGCCCCATTGATTCCGCCTTGGGCACAAACTGAGTGAGAGCGTTTAACAGGTACTAAAGAAAATAAATCAACCTGTTGTCCCAGCTCTGCTGCTTTGATCGTAGCCATTAATCCAGCTAGACCTCCACCTACGATAATAATTTTACCTTTACCCAATTCTGTCACTCCCTTATTTCCATTAGCAAAGCTATGTTTTTCCTAACAATTATAAATGAACTCCATCTTCTTATACGAAAGCGAAAATTGCACTTACTCCAACATAAGAAAGAAGAACGAAAATGATCAAAGTAACGTAAGTCATGATTTTTTGTGATTTAGGTGAAATTGTCAGACCCCAGCTCACTGCAAATGACCATAATCCATTTGAGAAGTGGAAAATTGTCGAAATGACACCAACTAAATAAAATGCAATCATAAATGGATTAGAGAAAATCTCTGCCATCATGTCAAAGTCAACCTCTGTACCCATAGCTACTTGAATCCTAGTTGACCATACATGCCAAACAAGGAAAATCAACGTAATGATTCCGCTTAGACGTTGTAAAAAGAACATCCAATTTCGGAAAAAACTAAATTTACCTAAATTATTTTTAGCTGTGAACGCGATATAAATCCCGTAAACCGCATGATAAATCAAAGGTAAGAAAATGATGAAGATTTCCAGAAAATAACGAAACGGTATGCTTTCTAAGAAATGTGCTGCTGAATTAAATGCTTCCGGTCCCTTTGTTGCCATATAGTTGGTAACTAAATGCTCCAACAAGAACAGCCCGATCGGAATAACTCCAAGTAGTGAATGAAGTCTACGATTCCCAAACTCACGATTTTTTGCCACTAAGTGCCCCCCCTTAATTTGTGAAAAATCATGCAAAGATAAACTGGTGGCTACCTTTTATCTCCGCGTGAAAATAAAGTATAGAGTCAAACAACTACCCCTATACTTCCCTTTACAATTATGTGACATGTCCATTTTACTCCTGACTTCTATGTGCGTCAAGAAAACGGATACAAGAAATCTCTTTTTCAGAATAGATTTTATTGGATTAAATTGCCTATTTTTTATTCATCAAGAAGATATTTTGGAGAAATTACTAATTATCTCGGTATAATTTATCATTTTTTTCCAATTGCTGTTTAAATAAATAAAAAACAGTATAATTTGCAAAAGAAAAACGTTTATAATAGATTTACAGAAAGAGGCGATAAACTATGAAAAAAAATATTGCTGCTGCGATAGAAGAAGAGATTCAAGCTGAAGAAATTCAAACTGAAGAAATTCAAACTGAAGAATTCCAAGTTCCAGCTTTCGGATACGAATTAATCAGAGAAGTTCTATTGAACGATATTCTCGGAAAAGACTCTAATCAAATCCTCTATTGGGCAGGTAAACAGTTAGCACGAAAATTCCCATTGAATGGCGATCAAGAAGTTATTGAATTTTTCCAGAGCGCGGGATGGGGCAACCTGGAAATCATGAAGTTTACGAAAAATCAGATGGAATTATCCCTGTCGGGTGAAATAATCAGCCGCCGTATGGATTTACATCCTGACTGTCACTTCCAACTTGAAGCCGGTTTCCTTGCCGAGCAGTTTACACTGCAAAAAAAATTCCTCAGCGAATCAACGGAAGAAATCAAACGCCGCGCAAAAAAAGTGATATTCACCATTCAATGGGATCCCAGAGATCAAATCTAATGAGCCCTTAAAACAGACTTACCCTTTTTACCGGAAGTCTGTTTTTTATTGGACTCCCTACTCTCTCAAGCTAGCACATTTGCATGCTGTCCAAGTTTAAATGCTTCATGAAGAGATTCGACCGCCTTAACCATTTCCTTTTCATTGACGACAGTCGAGACTTTAATTTCAGATGTACTGACCATTTTCACTTGGATGCCTGTATTGGCCATCACTTCAAACATCTCGGCAGCCACTCCTGGGTTGGAAACCATACCAGATCCGACGATGGACACTTTGGCCAATCCACCCTCCGTTTCGACTCGGTCGAATGACAATTGTTCCTTATTGTTTTCCAGTACGATCAAGGCCGTTTCCATGTCTTCACTTTTTGTGGAAAATGATAGATTGGTCGTATCCTCGGCTGTCATGCTTTGAATGATGATGTCCACATTAATCCGGTTTTTCGCAAGTGTCGTGAAAATTGTGGATAATGCACCAAGTGATTGGGGCAAGCCATATATTGTGACCCTTGTAATACTGTCTTCAAAAGCAATGCCGCGTACAATTAAGTTTTCTTCCATAGTTGCTTCCTCCTCAATGATCGTTCCTGATTCTCTCTCCATGCTCGAACGGACTTCAAGCGGAATTTGATAATTTTTTGCATATTCTACAGCCCTTGGATGAAGGACGCCGGCCCCTAGGTTGGCAAGTTCCAGCATCTCATCATAAGAAATGGATTGGAGTTTACGTGCGCCTTTTATGTAGCGTGGATCCGTAGTGAAAACACCCGTTACATCCGTATAAATATCGCACCTATCCGCCTTCAGCGCTGAAGCGATGGCAACTGCCGTCGTATCGGAACCGCCTCGCCCTAAGGTCGTGATTTCCCCATTTACATCGTTCCCCTGGAAACCGGCAACGACCACAATTTTCTTCTCCTGGAGCTGAGCTTGAATCCTCGTGGCATCGATGTTTAAAATCCGGGCATTCCCATGAACGGATTCCGTTTGCATGCCAGCCTGCCAGCCAGTGTACGAAATGGCTTCATGTCCCTCTTCAATCAATGCCATCGTTAACAGGGATATCGTGACCTGTTCCCCCGTGGTCAATAGCATATCCATTTCCCTCTTGCTCGGTGTTCCGGAAATATCCTGGGCCATGGAAACCAATTGATCCGTGGTTTTCCCCATAGCTGAAACAACGACGACTACCTCATTTCCATTGTTCACTTCCTCAATAACCCGATTGGCAACATTTTTTATTTTTTCTACGCTTCCGACCGATGTCCCGCCGAATTTTTGAACGATTAATACCATCCTAATGCACCCTCTCTACCCTTTTAGGCAATAAAAAAAGCAATGAGAAATATCTCATTGCTGTGATCACATATCCAATACTGTAAACACAGTGAGATAGCTCTCCAGGGCATAAACCCTGACAATCCGCCATTTATTAAATGTCAGACCAGAAAAACAAGGTATGAGTCTTGTCTTCCTTCGGCGTCATCCCCTTTCAAAACCTTTCATGGAAGCTCATACTTCTCCAGGTTTTTACTCTTGAATTCCGCACCTCTATCAGCACTTTTAAGTTGTCTAGTTAAAAATTCCTTCTAATCATAGCATAGAGAATTGCAGGCAGCAAGATTATTCTTGCAATTTTCTAACGATTCCCTCAGCTACCCCTTTTGGCATGCCAGCTTCCATGATTTCCTCGGCCGATGCCTCTTTGATTTTCTTCAATGACCCAAAATGCCTTAATAATTGCTTTCTCCGCTTTTCCCCGACTCCCGGAATATCATCAAGCTGGGAGTGAACCGCGTTTTTCCCGCGCAGCTGGCGATGAAACGTAATCGCGAACCGATGCACTTCATCCTGAATTCTTTGCAATAAATAAAATTCCTGACTACGTGAATCAAGCGGAACAAGTTCAAGCGGATTTCCAATCATTAATTGCGAAGTCCTATGCTTTTCATCTTTAATCAGACCGGAAAGTGGAATATCAAGACCCAATTCATTTTCCAAAATATCCCGAACTGCTTCCACATGGCCCTTTCCGCCATCAATGATAATTAAGTCCGGGAGCGGCAGCCCTTCTTTTAATACTCGTGAATACCTTCTTCTGACAACTTCACGCATCGATTCATAATCATCAGGTCCCTGGACCGTTTTGATTTTATATTTACGGTACTCCCTTTTTTCCGGTTTCCCATCAATGAACACGACTAAAGCGGAAACAGGGTCACTTCCCTGGATATTCGAGTTATCGAAAGCTTCAATTCGATGCGGGGTGTAGATCCCTAATTGGTTCCCGAGGTTTTCCACCGCATTAATCGTTCTTTCTTCATCCCGTTCTATCAATGAAAATTTTTCTTGAAGGGCGATGGAGGCATTTTCATTCGCCAATTTAAGCATGTCTTTTTTCGATCCCCGTTTCGGGTGAATCGTTTTGACACCTAGCAGACCTTCGGCCATTTCAGCATCCACTGACTCAGGCAGCAGGATTTCCTTTGGTTTAAAGTGGTTGGTAATCTCGTAAAACTGACCGAGGAATGTAAGAAGTTCCTGTTCCGGTTCATCATAGACAGGAAAAAGTGAAACATCCCTTTCGATCAATTTACCCTGTCGGACAAAAAATACCTGAACGCACATCCAGCCTTTATCATAGGCAAACCCAAATACATCCCTGTCGATGAAATCGGTCGTCATCATTTTCTGCTTCTCCATCGTAATATCGATGTGGGCAATTTTGTCACGATACTCCTTGGCCCTCTCGAAATCGAGCTCTTCTGATGCCTCTAGCATTTTTTCAGTCAGTTCTTTTTTTATCTCAGTATGTCCGCCATTCAAGAACCGGTTGATATCATCCACCATTTTTTTATATTCCTGTTCCTCAACATCATATACACATGGGGCAAGGCACTGGCCAAGGTGATAATAAAGACAAACGCGATCCGGTAAGGTATTGCATTTTCTTAGGGGATAGATGCGATCGAGCAATTTTTTCGTTTCGTTGGCTGCAAAAGCATTCGGATATGGACCGAAATACTTCCCTTTATCTTTTTTGACTTTACGCGTAATGATTAGACGTGGATGCCGTTCCGCTGTCAGCTTGATGAAAGGATACGTCTTATCATCCTTAAGCATGACATTATATTTTGGATCATGTTTTTTGATTAAGTTCAACTCTAAAATGAGAGCCTCAATATTGGAAGAGGTTACGATGTATTCGAAATCCTCTATCTCACTCACAAGCCGCAATGTTTTTCCATCATGTGATCCCGTGAAATAAGAACGTACACGATTTTTCAACACTTTAGCTTTGCCTACATATATGATTGTTCCCTGACGATCTTTCATTAAATAACAACCAGGTTGATCGGGAAGAAGGGCAAGTTTATTCTTTATTTGTTGGTTCATGCATTCAGCCTCCTGTTCTCCCATTTTACAATTATTATATATCAAGATAGCGAAAAAAGCTTCAAGTCCGCAGACTTGAAGCTTTTTTTAGCTAACTTACTATTACGCGTGTTTTGCAATAAGTTCAGCAAGTGCTTCTTTAGGTTGGAAACCAACCACTTTATCCACCACTTCACCGTCTTTAAGGACGATTAGTGTCGGGATGCTCATCACACCGAATTTCCCAGCTGTTTCTTGGTTTTCATCTACATCCACTTTTACGATTTTCGCTTTATCGCCAATTTCAGTATCAAGCTCTTGAAGAACAGGAGCGATCATTTTACAAGGTCCGCACCATGGAGCCCAAAAATCTACAAGAACTACACCCTCGTTAGTATCTGTAGTGAAAGTTTGGTCAGTTGCATTTACAATAGCCATATATATTTCCTCCTCAAATTTACTTAAATAACTAAAGACAGTATACCATTGTTGCTAGAATCGACGCTAATTTTTTGCTTCAGTGGTAGGATGTCCAAAAAAAGTGTAAATATACAGGCTCAAGCGTTGCCGAATAACCCCAAAAAATGAAGGGGCAAGACATGTATCGGCTTTTGCCAAATGTCTTGCCCCTTTTTTCTATTAAGCGTTAACTTTTAGTTTTTTGAATTCTTCCGTCAGTAATGGAACGACTTCGAAAAGGTCCCCGACAATTCCATAATCAGCTACATTGAATATATTGGCTTCGGGGTCTTTGTTGATGGCAACGATAACCTTGGAGTTGGACATCCCAGCTAAATGCTGTATCGCTCCAGAAATCCCGCAGGCGATATAAAGATCAGGTGTAACGACCTTACCCGTTTGCCCGATTTGCAAAGAGTAATCGCAATAGTCCGCATCACATGCACCGCGGGAAGCACCTACCGCTCCGCCAAGAACTTGTGCCAGTTCCTTTAATGGTTCAAAACCATCTTCACTTTTCACGCCACGGCCGCCTGCGATGATTACTTTTGCTTCTGCAAGGTCGACCCCTTCACTAGCTTTTCTAACAACATCTTTAATGATTGTGCGTAAATCCTTAATATCCACACTTAATGCAGTAACCTCACCAGTGCGTGCCTCATCTTTCGCTAATGGTTCAATATTGTTAGGACGGATTGTCGCGAATATCACGCCATCTGTAACAATTTTCTTTTCAAATGCTTTACCAGAATATATCGGGCGGGTGAAAACGATATTTCCGCCTTCTTCTTCAATGGATGTAACATCGGAGATCAATCCTGATTCAAGTTTTCCAGCCAATTTAGGTGCAAGGTCTTTTCCTAAGGCCGTATGACCAAAGAAAATCCCTTCTGGCTTTTCCTGCTCGATGGCAGCAAGCAAGCTTTGAGCATAACCATCTGAAGTATATTGTTTCAATTGATCATTTTCTATAGCAATAACCCGGTCTGCACCATACTGGATCAATTCATCACCAAAATTTTGAACACTGTCACCAACTAAAACACCTACGATTTCCCCGCCATCTGCAGCAAGTTTAGCCGCACCGATAGCTTCAAATGATACATTTCTTAGTGAACCGTCGCGAACTTCGCCCAATACAAGAAACTTTCTAGCCATTTATAAAAACCTCCTGTGCTCTATTTTATCTTTTTGTCGTGTGCTGTTGTTTTGAAAAGGACCGTTTCGATTAAATCACTTTTGCTTCGCTTCGTAATAATTGAACAAGTTCGCTAACTTGATCACCGATTTCGCCGTTCAATACTTTTCCAGCTTCTTTTTTAGCAGGAAGATAGATTTCAATCGTTTTTGTTTTTGCTTCAACATCTTCTTCTTCCAAGTCCAGGTCATCCAATTCCAATTCTTCAAGAGGCTTCTTCTTCGCTTTCATAATTCCTGGCAAAGAAGGATAACGTGGCTCATTTAGACCTTGCTGAGCTGTCACTAACAATGGAAGGGAAGCTTCGATCGTTTCAGAGTCCCCTTCAACATCACGGATAACGCTTACATTTCCATTTGCGATATCAAGTTTCGTGATTGTTGTAATATAAGGAATTTCCAATATCTCGGCAACGCGTGGCCCCACCTGACCGGAACCGCCATCGATTGCAACGTTCCCTGCAATGATTAAATCGGCATTTTTACCTTTTAAGTATTCGCCTATAATTTTGGCAGTCGTGAATTGGTCGCCATTTTCTATGTCGTCTTCTATATTTATCAATACGGCTTTGTCAGCCCCCATTGCAAGCGCTGTGCGTAATTGCTTTTCAGCCTCTTCGGTTCCGACAGAAATAACCGTAACTTCGCCGCCCTGTGCATCACGCACTTGAATTGCTTCTTCAACAGCATACTCATCGTATGGGTTAATGATGAATTCTGCTCCATCCTCATTAATTTTCCCATTGGATAGTGTAATTTTTTCTTCTGTATCAAATGTTCTTTTCAGCAGCACATAAATGTTCACGATAATACCTCCCGAATGATTTGAGTTTTGAAGATTATGAATTTTATTGATATATATTATTGTATTCTTCAAGTTTCAGCAAAATCCTGCATAATATTTAAAAATAGTTATTTATCTGACCGTAAACCTCATTTCCCTTTGAATACAGCATCCCTTTTTTCAATAAAAGCGCCAATTCCTTCTTGTGCATCAGCAGTATCGAAAGCTTGGCCAAAGAGAACTGCCTCCCTCTCCACTCCTTTATAGTAGGAATCATGCTTGGAATAATTTAATAATTCTATAGCCGCCTTTAAAGCCAGTGGGCTTTTCTTGGCAATTTTATTGGCTAGTTCCTTCGCTTTTGGAATCAGTTCTTCATCGGTGAAGGAATGATTTGCCAATCCGCATTGCACCGCTTGGATACCTGTAATCGGTTCACTTGTAAACAGCATTTCAGCGGCCTTTGCCATACCGACATATCGCGGAAGACGTTGGGTGCCGGCAAACCCGGGGATTAAGCCCAACTGCAGCTCAGGCAAACCTAGTTTTGCCCTTTCGGTTACCAAACGGATGTGACAGGACATAGCCAGCTCCAATCCTCCGCCAAGCGCCGCTCCATGAATGGCTGCAATGACCGGTTTTGGAAAAGATTCAATTTTCTCAAATGCAGATTGACCATTCTTGGTCAGTTTCTCGAAAGCTTTACCATTTTTCACTTCTGTAAACTCTTTTATATCTGCTCCTGCAGAGAAAAACCTTCCTTCACCATGAAGAAGGACAACCCGTACGGCTTCGTCCTGCTCAATTTGATCGAAGGCTTGTGAAAGCTCCCCAATGATTGCCGATGAAAGAGCATTTGCGGGTGCATGATCAATCGTTATAAATGCCACATGATTTTCGACAGAAAGCTTAAGGTATTCCATATCTATCCCTCCAGGCATGTAGTCAAACTTTTTCGATAATTCAATATGTATCACTTCCCGATAAAACTGGAAGCAGAATTAACCGATTCTTTCGAGGATGGCTAGCCACCCTCTATTTAAATCGTTAACTTTTCAAGCCACAGCCGCCAATTAGAAGGCGGTGAACGTCTGGTGCAAGGTCTGGGAGCGAATACTTTTGCTCATTCATGACCCAAGTCGTCACTGTTTCGTCAATCGTTCCAAAAATCATCTGCCTTGCTAGTAAATTATTTAAATCAGGCAGAAATTCGCCGTTCTCTTTTCCTTCTATAATGATCTGATCGATTAAATTTAAATACCCTCTTAACACATCATTAATTCTTAGGCGTAATTCTTTATTCGACTGTCTTAATTCCAACTGAGTGACAATTGCTAAATTCACGTCTTCTGAAAGGTTTTGAAAATGTTTTTGGATGAGCACCTGCAGTTTTTCCGAAGCAGTTCTCTTTCCTTTTATTTCTTCTTCGATCTGTTCCACAAAATAGCCCATCTTTTCATGAAATAATGATATTAGGATATCTTCTTTATTTTTAAAATAAAGATAAATGGTGCCATCCGCTACGCCTGCCTGCTTGGCGATTTTGGATACTTGGGCTTGATAGTAGCCGTTTTGGGCAATGACGATAACGGCCGCATCAATAATTTGATTATACTTTGGTCTGTTGCGTTTCACTGGATGTCCCCTTTCAGAAAATGAATGAATCATCATTCATATTTCTATCATAAAATGACGACCCTTTACTGTCAAGAAAAAACTTCTAAGAGTGCTGACATTCCACTTGCTTATTGTACAGCCCCCATCCATAGGTTGTCCAGCCGTTCTGAAAAACACGGAGCTTCATTCCGCTGCTCCGTATAAATGGGATGCTTGTTTAAGCTTCTTTTCTTTCCTCGGATATTTTTTTCTTTTCTTCTTCGATAAGGACTCTTCTCAAAATCTTTCCTATCGTCGTTTTAGGAAGTTCTTCCCTGAATTCATAGCTGCGCGGTACCTTATAGGAAGCCAGGCTCTTTCTTGCAAAATCATTCAATTCTTCTTCAGTGACCCTGGCATTTTTTTTCAGTACGACATAGGCTTTGACGGTCTCACCGCGATATGGGTCAGGGATACCTGCCACGACTACCTCCTGTATGGCCTCATGTTCGTATAGCACCTCTTCCACTTCACGTGGATAGATATTGAAGCCGCCTGCAATGATTGTATCTTTTTTCCTCTCGACTACATAAAAGAACCCCTGCTCATCCATGTAACCCAGATCGCCTGTTAGCAGCCAGCCATTTTTAAAAGTGCTTTCCGTTTCATCCGGGCGGTTCCAGTAACCTTGCATTACCTGTGGTCCTTTTATGGCAATCTCACCAATTTCGTTCGGAGGAAGCTCTTCACCGGTTTCCAAGGATAGAACCACAGAGTCTGTATCTGGCCATGGCAATCCAATGCTTCCTTTTACACGCGGCTGATCCCAGATGAAATTAGCATGGGTCACAGGGGAGGTTTCAGACAGTCCAAAACCTTCAACCAGCTTCCCGCCGGTAATTTTCTCAAACCGCTCTTGGACCTCTAATGGCAATGGTGCAGAACCGCTTATACAGGCATTGATGGAAGAAAGGTCATATTTAGCGATATCCGGATGATTCAATAGGCCGATATACATCGTTGGCGCTCCTGGAAACATGGTCGGTTTCTGTTTTTGGATGGTTTTAAGCGTCGCTTCAACATCAAACTTCGGCATGATGATCATGGTGTTCCCCTCCATGACGGAAAGAACCAAGACTGTCGTCATACCGTACACATGGAAGAATGGCAGAATGGCAAGGACCCTTTCCTCACCGCGCTTATTTTTATAAAGCCAGGCATTGCACATTTTCGTATTTGACAGCAAGTTCTTATGGGTAAGCATGACACCTTTGGGAAAGCCTGTTGTCCCCCCTGTATATTGCAAAAGGGCAAGGTCATTATTCACATCGATCGGCTCGGTGACTTCTTCGGGGATCTTTCGTTTCATGATTTCAGAAAATAAATGATGATTGCCCGAATGCTCCACATTGATGACGATGCCGTATTGCTTTTTTTGAATAAAAGGATAGATAAGATTTTTCGGGAAAGGCAAATATTCTTTGATAGCGGTTACAATTATATGTTCTATATCCGTTCTTGAAGCGACGGCAGCGACACGGGGAAATAAAATATCCATCGCTAAAATTATTTTCGCTCCGGAATCTTTCATTTGATACTCTAGTTCACGTTCGGTATAGGTTGGATTCGTTTGAACCACGACTCCGCCGGCCATCAATATCCCAAAAAAGCTTATGACACCCTGAGGGCAGTTAGGAAGCATGACGGCAACGCGCTCTCCTTTTTGAAGACCGATACTTCTTAAATAGGCTGCGAACTTTAAGGCAGATTCATACACTTCTTGGAAAGTTAATTCTTTTCCCTGGAAATGAATCGAAACTTTATCAGGGAATTCTTCGGCTGATTCCTTCAAAAAAGAATAAAGAGGTTTATCTTCGTACGACAAAACAGCTGGTATCTCTTCCGGATAAATAGCTTGCCATGGCTTATTGCTCATTTGCCCCCTCCTTCTGAATATTCTCAATACTCTTTATCATTATAATACAACCGGGATTTTCTTACAATTGCTGAAATTCAGAAAAAATAAGCATAAAAGCTGTTAATGAGTGGTGGAGCAGTCATTATGACTTGTACCGGCCATGATGGAATATTGGATGAAACACTAAAAAAGAGAAACAAAAAAAGGAGTGTTTTACTCCTTAGTTTTAATTCTATACCAATATTTATATTTTTCTTCAAATCCCAATTTTTCGTATAAGCAAGAAGCAGGCTCATTCGTTTCTACGACCTGAAGATAAGCATTTTTTGCCCCATTTTCTTTACCCCAATGCAATAGATTACGAATGAGTTTTGCACCATAGCCTTGGTTTCGAAAGTTTTCATGGGTAATGATATTGTACAGGCCTATGTATTCGTCTTCCAAAACACCCAATCCACTTGCTGACACGGTTCCACTCTCATCAGTCAACAACATAAAGCATGTTTTTGGAATGATATTCCCTAACATCTTTTTTAGGATGGTTTGATCATGATCATGAACATTACTTAGCAGGCAGAAATGGTGAAACCAGTCATCGTGTAAATGCTCATACTTCATGACATTGGTTTCATTCGGTGATTCTGTTTCTACCAAATTCAATACCTGGACACTTGTTGTACCTTCAAGGACATATCCGGACTCTTCCAGAACATTATCCAAGATGATAGGCTTAGCCTGTGGAGTGATTTTGTACACGGCCTTATCATTTCTTGCAAAATACAATTGTTCACAATTCATTATTTTCTTTTTCACATTTTCATTCGATAAATAGATGGGATTGATAGAATTCGCCCGTTTCGTATATCCATCCGCAAATCGGATAACCCAGCCATCATAGATTTGCGTTTGCAGGGCCGGTAAAGCGTTCATCGATAATTCTTCAATCTTTTGCATCAATTTAGAGCGATTCATGTTCTTCCTCCTCTTCCGAAAAGTCTATTTGACCATTATCATTATACACGCCCGCCCTTTTTTTAATAGACTTCAAATAAAAGAAGCGGCACAACGGCCGCTTCAATTGAAGAAAATCATATAAACGATTCCTAACAGAAAAAAGATTCCGCAACAAACAATTAATACTTTTGCAAGCTTCTCCACAGGTTTCTCCCTCTCATGAAGGGCATTAAGAAATTCCGGCGCCGATGACAAAAGATAATGCGATTGAAATAATCATCGATAGGAATCCAACTGCCCGATTATCTTTTTGTATCTCTTCATCTATTTTAAATCTAGGGGTCATAAATTCAAAAATGAAATAACCGATCAACAGAAGGACAAATCCGTATACGCCCCAGCCAATCATGGTAAGAAGCGAATCCTGATGGAGGATGGACTGTTGGAATACATAGGCGATCCCAAATATTTTACCACCAGTTGCCATCGCGACAGAAAGGTTTCCCTGTTTGATTTCCTCCCAGTTCTTGTACTTTGTGACAAGTTCAAAAATGGCTAAAAAAACAATCATGCACAGAATAACGACACTGTAACGAGCAGCTATATATACATATTCATTTTCCCACATGTTCTCCATGGTCCAACTCCCGAATGGTAACTAGCCACCCGGCTTGGCAGGTTAGCCGGAATGACCACTTTCCTTTATTTAAATTCTACCACCGTAACACCTGTTCCGCCTTCACCGGCTTCACCGAAGCGAATCCTTTTGACGGAGCGGTGATTCTTCAAGTATTCCTGAACACCGGACCGGAGAGCACCCGTTCCTTTACCATGAATGATGGAGACACTCGAATAACCGGCCAAAAGGGCATCATCAACGTACTTTTCCACTCTTGATATTGCATTTTCAAAGCGTTCACCACGCAGGTCAAGTTCCACGCTAACGTGATAATCCCGTCCTTTTATCGTGGTAAGCGGTTTTGTTTCTTTTACTTTCGTTGCCTTGATGAATTCTAGGTCAGACTCCTTCACCTTCATCTTCATGATGCCGATCTGAACCTGCCATTCATTATTTGAGACCTTCTCGATCAAGTGACCTTTTTGACCAAAGCTTACGACCTTCACTTCATCTCCAGGCTTCAGGCTTTTATCCAGCGGCCTCGCCGCTTTATTTGATGTTTTTTTCACTTTTGGCGTCGCGTCTTCAAGCCGTTTTTTTGCATCGATCAGTTCATGCTCTTTAACATCGGCATGCTTTTCCAGACGCAGTTTACGTAAGTCGGCAATAATCGCTTCCGCTTCTTTTTGTGCATTTTCAACGATTGCCGCTGCCTCTTTTGCAGCCTTTTCGACCATGGCATCCCGTTCTTCATGGTATTCACCAATTTGCTTTTGAAGGTCTTTATGAAGATCTTCAGCCTGTTTCAGGTGATCCGCTGCTTCCCGTTCCTCTTCTTCAGCCTTCTTGCGGCTGTCTTCAAGGGACGCTATCATATTCTCAACTTTATTCGTATCCTCACCAATGTGGCTGCGGGCGCTGCTTATCACGCTTTCTTCCAAACCAAGGCGCTTGGAAATTTCAAATGCATTACTCCGTCCCGGTACACCGATCAAAAGTTTATAGGTAGGACTTAAGGTTTCCACATTAAATTCAACGCTTGCATTAATGACGCCTTCCCGATCATATCCGTACGCTTTTAATTCTGGGTAATGTGTCGTTGCAATCACACGTGCTCCGCGCTTATACACTTCATCCAAGATTGAAATGGCTAAAGCGGCACCTTCCTGAGGGTCGGTTCCCGCACCAAGCTCATCGAATAAAACAAGGCTGTCATAATCGACATTCTTTAGGATATCGACAATATTGACCATATGCGAAGAGAATGTACTTAAGCTTTGTTCAATCGACTGTTCGTCGCCAATATCGGCATAAACAGAGGAAAACACAGCCGTTTCGGAACCATCCAGCGCAGGGATTTGCAGACCGGACTGGGCCATTAAGGTACAGAGGCCAATTGTTTTCAGTGTAACCGTTTTACCTCCTGTATTGGGACCAGTAATGACGATTGTCGTAAATTCATCACCAAGGAAAATGTCATTGGCCACGACTACATCACTCGGAATGAGCGGGTGTTTCGCTTTGAATAATTTCACGCGTCCCTCATTATTCAGAATCGGTTTGGATCCTTTTATCGCTTTTGCATACTTTGCCTTGGCGACAAGGAAATCGATTTGTGCAAGCACTTTGACATTATGAAGCAATTCTGGGGTGAACGCACCGACTTTTTCCGATAGTTCGACCAATATCCGTTCTATTTCCTGTGTTTCCTTCACTCGGGTTTCCTGCAGGACATTATTCAGTTGAACGATAGCTTGCGGTTCAATGAACAGCGTCTGCCCAGATGAGGATTGATCATGAATGATCCCTCCATACACACTGCGGTATTCCTGTTTTACCGGGATGACAAAACGGTCATTCCTGATGGTGATGATCGCATCCGATAACATTTTTGATGCGTTGGAAGAACGGATCATGCTTTCTAGTTTTTCCCTGACACGGCTTTCGTTCGTCCGAATTTGGTTTCTTAGGGTACGAAGCTTATCGCTGGCAGAATCCATCACTTCGCCATGTTCACTTACTGCATACGTAATTTCCTGTTGCAAATCAATCAATGGATGAAGGGAATCGATATATTCCGCTAAAAGCGGAACATCAATTTCCTGCTCTGCGAGTTCATCGAAGAAACGGCTCAGGATCCTGCCGGCACGAATCGTACTCGCGAGTTCCATCAATTCCATCGGCGAGAGCATTCCGCCAATCTGTGCCCTTTTTGCATGCGGACGGATATCAAAAATCCCGCCCAACGGCAAGTTACCTTTCAGCCGGACGATTTTGGCTGACTCATCTGTTTCTTCCTGCCATCTCGACACCTCTTCAAAATCAGTGGAAGGCATCAAATGCTGTGCCTTCTCTTTTCCTATGGAAGAGGAGGCGTGTGAGACTAATTGTTCTTTTATTTTATGAAATTCCAATGTCTTTAAAGCTTTATTATGCATGGAGTTAAAGCTCCTCCTTATTTATGGGCAAATAGTTAATCATTTCTCTTTAAAAACGCTAATAATCCATCCTTATCCCTTGCATTAAGGACCGTTGATTCTTTAATCCAGCCCTTTTTGGCCGCCGAGACCCCAACAGGCATATGTTCAAGCATATCAATGCTGTGGGCATCGGTATTGATTACGATCGGAACGCCTGCTTCCTGTGCCTTGCGGAGATGGGGTGGCGCTAAATCTAATCGGTTCGGATTCGCATTCAATTCCAATGCGGTATTCGTCTCGCGTGCCAGTTCGATCAGCATCTCTATATCAACATCATATCCGGTGCGTCTGCCGATAATCCTTCCCGTTGGATGGGCTATGATATCGACATGCGGATTATTCAGAGCCGTTTTTAAGCGCTCCATGATCGTTTCTCTAGGCTGTGAAAAGCTTGAGTGGATCGATGCGATCACCAAATCCATCTCTGCGAGCAGCTCATCTTCATAATCAAGTGTCCCATCAGGAAGTATATCCATTTCAATCCCTGAAAGAACGGTAAAGTCATCATATTTTTCATTCAGTTCATGGATGATCCGTTTTTGTTCACGTAAACGTTCCACGGTCAAGCCGTTCGCCACTTTCAGATATTGCGAATGATCGGTGATGGCCATATATGAATACCCTTTTGCACGGCATGCTTCAATCATTTCTTCAATCGTATGAGCCCCGTCACTCCATGTAGTATGCATATGCAAGTCACCTTTGATGGCCTCTAAAGATATGAGAGCTTCCTTAGCATCATAATGCTCCACTTCCGTTCCGTCTTCACGCAGTTCTGGCGGAATGAAAGGAAGGCCAAAATGATTATAAAATTGTTCTTCCGTTTCAAACGTCAATACATCACCGGTTTCAGCCACTTCCACCCCATATTCGCTGATTTTCTCTCCGCGATCTTTAGCAAGCTGGCGCATCCGCACATTGTGATCCTTCGAACCTGTAAAATGATGGAGCGTCGTGATGAATTCCTTATCCTTGACGATTCGGAAATCAACAGAAATATCGTATTCATAATCAAGCACGACCGATACTTTTGTTTCACCGGCCGCAATCACCTGCTTTATTCCCGTTAATGCAAGCAGTTGATCCTTAACTTCTTCCGGATGATCTGTCGAGATGATGAAATCGAGGTCCTTGATCGTTTCCCTCAAACGCCGGATGCTGCCGGCTCTGGAAGAACGAATTATGTATCCCATGTTAGCAAGAGCCGTTTCAATATCATCCGCAATCGGCCTCATAAAGGCAAGGGGCAGCCGGTCAGGCCTTGAACCTGCCTCGGCAATTGCAGACAGGATCTTCTCTTCCGTTTTTTTGCCGAAACCTGCAAGCGCCGCGACCCTGCCCTCTTCACAGGCTATTTTAAGATCATTCACATCATTGACATGCAGCTCTTTATGAAGTTTGGCAATTTTCTTCCCGCCCAAACCTTGAAGCTGCAAGAGCGGAATCAACCCTTTCGGCACCTGCTCCTGCAGCTCTTCAAGTACGGTCGATTTCCCCACATTTATATACTCTTCGATGACGGAGGCCGTTCCTTTCCCGATTCCATTTAAAGCGGTAAAGTCTTCGATAGCAGTGAGGCTCCGATCATCTGTTTCCAAGGCGCCTGCTGCCTTTCGGAAAGCTGAAACCTTGAACGGGTTCTCTCCTTTTAATTCCATATATATTGCTATTTTTTCTAATAATTTAATGATATCTTTTTTATTCATTGTCATTTAATTCACCGCCGAAAAAATTAATAGGATGTCCCATGTTTACTTTCTTAAAGATACCTTTCTTGGAGGTAAAGTACAAGCAGTCCGATTCTTAACTTCGAATCAATTAGGAGGAGGCTGCATTCAACTACATAAAAAGGGGCCTCCCCCGTTCAAAGTATAGGAATCTAGGACTTTGAGAAAGGGAGGCAGGCCCTCGTATACTGACATTAAGATTGTTTTTAATTCTTAAACCAAAGTTCTTTCACTTGCTCGGACAGGAACGGCGTATGCTTCACGATCGTTTCTGCAAGAAAAGATCCCGTTAATGGTTTCTGGATGGAATCCATTGGCAGCATGGCAGCTATATATAATATAATAAACATGATAAGATAGACTTCGATAAAACCCAATACCCCTCCACCCCAGCGATTCAGCTGTTTTAAAATCGGGAGGTGGGTAATGAAATTGAGCATAGATCCTATCATTTGCCAAAGAATCTTGGCAGCAAAGAAAATGATCGCAAAGGCAATCGCATTGTAATACGCCGTCTCAAGCCCGACTGTATCGAAAAACATATTAAGGGTCGAGGAATCACCCATCGTTGGAAACGGAATCCACAATTTCAAATTGGGAGCAAAATCTCCGTAAAATACATATGCGACGATGAAGGCTACTATGAACCCTGTCATATGAACCATTTGTAAAATGAAGCCACGCTTTAAACCGATTAATAAACCGATTAAAAGAATGGCCAGAATTGCTAAATCAAGCATGTACTCAGTCCTTCTCTCTCTTTAATTCCAGTTGAAGCTGGTCTAGTTCATCTTTTAATTTAATATATTCGTGGATGGCATTCACGGCCGTTAGTACCGCCAGCTTGCTTGTATCCAAATATGGATTTTTCATCCTGATCTCTCGCATTTTTTCGTCAACCATCGAAGCGACCAGGCGCATATGGCTTGCGCTTTCTGTACCGACGATTGTGTATGGTTGTCCGTATATATCAACTGTTGTTTTATTTCGTTTATCGTCTGACAAAATGATGCCCCCAATCTAAACAATCCTAATTCTATCATATCATGAAGTTTTTCGTCACGAAAGATAGTACAGCGTCATTTCTCGCTTAAAAATTGCAATAATTTGTCAAACAGAAACGACTTTAGGATGAAAATTACCTGAAAAATAAAATGATGTTAGGAGTTTACCCATTATGTCCCATGTTGTTTTAATTATCAGCCCTGAACAAATAAAGGTGATGAAATCCCATTATTCTTCATCCTTAGCCGCCAAACTGCCGCCGGGGAGCATCTTTTCCGCCAAACCGCCGCTATGTACGGTGACCGCCTATAAATCCGGCAAAGTACTCTTTCAAGGTAAGAATGCCGAAATAGAAGCAGTAAAATGGCAACAAGGTGCCACCGCTGCCGCTCCAAAGAAAAAAACGGCATCCTCTGCATCAGTCAACGTCCATCGATATTCACCACCTGCAAATATCGGAACCATGTCAGTGATTGGTTCCGATGAAGTAGGAACAGGGGATTATTTCGGCCCGATCACCGTTGTAGCCGTATATGCAAAAAAGGAGCAACTCGCCCTATTGAAGGAACTTGGTGTCCAGGATTCCAAAAACCTGAAAGATCCACAGATCATCGAAATTGCCAAACAGATTAAGGATGTGGTGCCATTCAGTCTGCTCACATGCGACAACCCGAAATATAATACGCTGCAGGCAAAGGGAATGTCACAAGGAAAAATGAAGGCCCTCCTGCATAACCAAGCAATCAAGCATCTCATGCAAAAAATCCACCCGGAACAAGCGGAAGCGGTCCTTATTGATCAATTCGCTCAACCAGATGTATTTTTCAATTACCTAAAAGGCCAAGAACTATTTCAAGCTAATGCCACCTATTTATGCACAAAAGCAGAAGGCATACACCTTGGAGTGGCAGCCGCTTCCATCCTGGCCCGTTATGCATTCGTCAAACGCTTTGATTTGCTAAGTGAAAAAGCCGGATTCAAAATCCCTAAAGGTGCCGGCTTTGCAGTCGATGAAGCGGCTGCAAGATTGATTCATGAAAAAGGAATCGATTCATTGCACGAATTCACGAAAATCCACTTCGCCAATACAGAAAAAGCGAAGCGATTATATCAACAGAAATATCATAAATAAGGGAACAGCCGCTTTTTATCGGTAATATTGATGAAAAACACGTTTTACTCGTGAATTTACACCATTTACTCGTGAGTTCGCATGCTTTACTCGTGAATTTACACCATTTACTCGTGAGTTCGCATGCTTTACTCGTGAATTTATACCATTTACTCGTGAGTTCGCATGCTTTACTCGTGAATTTACTCCATTTACTCGTGAGTTCACACGCTTTACTCGTGAATTTATACCATTTACTCGTGAGTTCGCATGCTTTACTCGTGAATTTACTCCATTTACTCGTGAGTTCATAAAAAGACAGCTTCCCAAGATTCAGGGAGCTGTCTTTTTGGTTTTATCCTCTTAGTTCTGCGCCAGCTTTTTCTTTAACGGCAGCAAGTACTTTATCATGTGCTTTTGTAATATCCTCGTCCATTAATGTGCGTTCCGGATCGAAGTATTTCAGTGAGTAGGCAACGGATTTCTTGCCTTCCTCCATTTTTTCACCTTCGTATAAGTCGAAGATGCTTACTTCTTTCAGCAGTTTGCCACCGGCTTCTTCAATAATATCCTGAATGTCCCCGGCTTTCGTAGCTTGATCCACAACGAGCGCGATATCGCGTGTGGTTGATGGATAGCGCGGAATGGTTTGGTATGCAATCGGCGCGACTTCGGCTTCGGCCAATGCTTTTAAGGAAAGTTCGAAAATGTATGTTTCTTTAATATCCAAGTCTTTTTGGACAGTTGGATGCACTTGGCCGATAAAGCCAATCACATCACCATTCAACAGTACTTCCGCTGTCCGTCCTGGATGCATGTCGTTAATTTCCGCTTGGCGGTAACTGATTTGATCAGCTAATCCAAGTGTATCGAATAATGCTTCGATCACGCCTTTGGCTACAAAGAAATCCACTGGTTTCTTTTCACCTTGCCATAGATGTGACTCCCATAGGCCGGTGATTGCTCCAGCAATATGTTCTTTTTCTTCAGGCAGTTCTTGTTCGTCCTGCTTAAAGAATACTGAACCGATTTCATATAAAGCAAGTGAATCAAGTTGGCGGGCATTGTTATATTTCACGACTTCCAGCAATTGAGGTACGATGCTCAAACGCAACTGGCTTCGTTCTTCACTCATCGGCATTGCTAAGCGAATGGATTCTCTTGCTTCCAATGCGAATTGGGACGCTTTTTCCTGGCTTGTCAGTGAATAGGACACCGCTTGATAAAGGCCTGCACCTTCAAGAGTACGGCGTGCTTTCCGCCGTTTAATTTGATAGTCAGTCAATTGCCCTGGAGTAGCAGAACCGATTGGCAGCGTAGCGGGAATGTTATCATATCCATATAAACGCGCAGCCTCTTCAACTAGATCAGCTTCAATAGTAATATCGCCACGGCGTGTAGGGACAGTGATTGTGAACGTTTCATTCTCAAGTTGCACGCTGAATTGCAGGCGTTTGAAGATGGACTCCACTTCAGTCACGCTCATGCTGGTTCCAAGTAGTGTGTTGATTTTTTCCAGTGTGATGCTAATGACCGCTGGTTCCATTGTCAATTCGTCAACTTCTGCCGTTCCTTGTAAGACTGTTCCGCCAGCATATTGTGCAATCAATTGTGCGGCACGTTCTCCAGCTTCACGAACACGGGCCGGATCGACACCTTTTTCAAAACGGGCACTTGCTTCACTGCGCAAGCCGTGGTCTTTTGAAGCTTTCCGAACTACTGTACCTGCAAAATATGCACTTTCAATAATGATGTTCGTTGTATCATTTTTCACTTCGGAATCCGCTCCGCCCATCACACCAGCAATCGCAACAGGCTCGCTGCCATTTGTGATCACTAAATGGTCAGGCGTCAAAGTCCGTTCCGCTTCATCCAATGTTACGATTTTTTCAGCATCCTTCGCTCTGCGGATGACGATTTCCTTTGAACCAAAGCGGTCATAATCAAAGGCATGTAGCGGTTGACCGTATTCAAGTAAAATGTAGTTCGTGATATCGACCACATTATTATGAGGCCGGATACCTGCAGACATTAGCCGAGTCTGCATCCAAAGCGGTGAGGGTCCGACCTTAACATCTTTGATGATTTTAGCAATGTATATCGGGTTATCTTCTTTGGCTTCCACTTTGACACTGATATAATCAGATGCTTTTTCAGCTGCCTCTTCTTTCTCGATAACCGGCCATTTCACTTCCCGGCCTAGAATGGCACCCACTTCATATGCAACACCAAGCATACTCAATGCGTCAGAACGATTTGGAGTCAGCCCAAGTTCCAGCACTTCATCACTTAAACCGAGTTCTTCCAATGCATCTTTCCCTACTTCCACATCATTAGGGAAGACGAAGATACCTGTTGCAAAGTCCTTGGACACAAGCTTGGATTCGAAGCCCAATTCTTGAAGCGAGCAAATCATTCCGTGCGATTCTTCTCCGCGAAGTTTCGCTTTCTTGATTTTGAAATTACCTGGAAGGACTGCGCCAACAGTAGCGACTGCGACTTTTTGGCCTTTATCGACATTCGGTGCTCCACAGATGATCTGAACGGGATTTTCGGCCCCGATATCAACTTGGCATTTATTCAATTTATCCGCATTTGGATGCTGTTCACGTTCTAAGACATGCCCGATGACGACCCCCTTTAGCCCTTCACTTTTCTTTTCCACCCCTTCAACCTCAATGCCGCTTTTCGTGATTTTGTCAGCTAGCTCCGTCGCATTGATGCCTGAAAGGTCAACATAATCTTGTAACCATTTATATGACACAAACATGGTAGGTCCTCCTTTTTAAAATAAAAATTTATGCTTCGTGATGGTTGAATTGTTTTAAGAATCGAACATCATTCGTATAGAAATGACGGATATCATCCACACCATACTTCAACATGGCAATCCGTTCGACGCCCATTCCAAATGCGAATCCAGAGTATTTCTTGGAATCGAAGCCAGCCATCTCAAGGACGTTCGGATGAACGATCCCAGCGCCAAGCACTTCGATCCAGCCTGTTTGTTTACAAACGCTGCAGCCTTTACCGCCGCAGATTTTACAAGAAATATCCACTTCGACGGAAGGCTCCGTAAATGGGAAGAAACTTGGACGAAGACGGATTTCACGGTCTTGCCCGAATACTTTTTTCGCAAATACGTCAAGAGTCCCCTTCAGGTCGCTCATGCTGATGTTCTCATCGATGACCAAGCCCTCAATTTGCTGGAATTGATGGGAGTGTGTCGCATCATCGTTATCACGGCGATATACTTTTCCTGGGCAGATGATTTTAACAGGGCCTTGACCTTTATGTTTTTCCATCGTTCTAGCTTGAACAGGTGAAGTGTGCGTACGCATCAGGATTTCATCCGTGATGTAGAAAGAGTCCTGCATATCACGTGCCGGATGGCTTTTTGGCAAGTTAAGTGCCTCGAAGTTGTAGTAGTCGCTTTCAACTTCGGGACCTTCTGCAACGGTATAACCCATTCCGATGAATAAGTCTTCGATTTCTTCCACGACACGTGTTAATGGGTGAAGATTCCCCTTGTTAACCGGACGTCCTGGGAGTGTTACGTCAATCGTTTCAGTTGCTAGCTTTGCATTGACTGCCGCAGTTTCAAGTGCTTTTTGTTTCTCCTCGATCTTTGTTGCAATCGCTTCCCGAACATCATTGGCTAGTGCCCCGATCTTCGGACGTTCTTCGGCTGATAATTTACCCATGCCGCGCAATACCTCAGTGATTGGCCCTTTTTTCCCTAAATAAGCAACACGGACTTCATTCAGTTCCTTTAATTCGGAAGCGGCGGCAACTTTTTGCAACGCTTCTTCCTGCAGTTCTAGTAAACGTTCCTGCATCTTGTCTTCCTCCTTTATTTTCCTTTTGTAAAAATGAACACAAAAAAAACCTAATCCCTAAAGGGACGAGGTTTATGTATCGCGGTACCACCCTTATTAGTGCACGAACAAATAAACGTCTGCACTCACTTCATTAAAAATAACGGCTCTTCACCGGAACATTTTTCGGACAATCTGTCTTCCCAATGCCAACTCGAAAGGTGAATTCCCTTAAGGTGCCATAAAAATGCTTTCAGTCAAGGCATTTTTTCCCTGGATATGGATAACTTAAGTTACTACTCTTTGTCATCGTTGTTTCAATATAAAATTCTGTTTTATTATATTATAATTCCACGGCCGTTTCAAATCGATTTTCGTAAATGGTACATTAAAATCCCGGCAGCGATCCCCACATTCAGTGATTCGCTTTTTCCGTAGATGGGAATATAAAGGTTTTTAGTCGTTTTCTTTAGTAATTCCTTAGACACTCCTTGACCTTCATTGCCAACCAGCAGGGCAAAACGTGAAGACTTTTCCACTTCTTCAAATGGGGATGCGCCTTCTAATGCCGTGCCATAAACCGGTGTGCCGACTTGCTTCAGCTCATCGATGATTTCTGAAAGGTTCCCTTTAATGACAGGCATATGGAATAGGCTCCCTTGCGTCGAACGGACCACTTTGGGATTATACAAGTCGGCACACCCTTCGCCAAGAATGACCGCATCGATTCCTGCCGCATCAGCTGTCCTGATCATCGTTCCAATATTCCCCGGATCCTGTACGGCATCGATCAACAATAGTTTATCCGGGTTAATGGACGTCATGTTCGTTAATTTCTGCTCACAAACCGCTGCGATTCCCTGTGGGGCTTCGGTATCGCAAATCGCTTTCATAATATCACTTTTCACATAAATGACTTCTGTACCTTCCAGCTTAAAATGGCCAGGCATTTCAGTTTCTTCATTTACGATCACTTCCATGACGATTTCTTCTTTTAAGGCTTCTTCAACTAGGTGAAAACCCTCGACTAAATATTTGCCTGTTTTATCGCGTTCTTTTTTCGTCAATAGCTTTTTCCATTGCTTCACTTGCGGATTTTTTACGGATTCAATATATTTCAAGGGTAAACGCTCCTTTAACTTCACACTGATTTTCCTATTATAACGCAATTCACATACATATTGCATGCCAGTTTGTGAAATGCTATTAATGTCAGTCATTATGTGTTAGAGGAGGAATAATTGTGAACTTAAACCTACGTAATGCGATCATCCAAAATGTAAGCGGAAATTCGCAAGATCAGCTGGAAGACACGATTGTCGATGCCATACAGAATGGCGAGGAAAAAATGCTTCCTGGCTTGGGCGTATTATTCGAGGTCATCTGGCAAAATTCATCAGAGCAGGAAAAACAGGAAATGATCACTACCCTCGAATCAGGACTAAAAAAATAACAGCCCTCTTAGGCTGTTATTTTTTTTGATTCGCTTACTTCTTTATCGGTACTTGGCCAGCCTTCAGTTCTTCGATGGAGACTTCTTCATCAAGCAGCAAGATGAACTTTTTTGCGCTCACTTCTTCAAGCATCGCTTTTGTCTCATCATAAGAATAGCCGTATTTCGTGAAAAAACTGCGTAAATCTCCAGATCCTTCATCTGTGAAGTAGTGGAAGATTCTTAAAAAAAGAGTGTCCTCCTTATCCTGATTGGCGATGATCAGGATATCCGTATGTTCATTTCCAAGCTGCACATCATTTTTTATATTAGCTGCTACTGTCATGTGGGTGCCAGTCACGCCTTTAGCTTTTAAGTTTTGAATTGCAGCAAGTAGTTCCGGATTAGAGTCAAAAACACCATATACGTTTTTTTCCATGTTTCTCCCCCTCCTTGTTACTCTACTTAAAATAAAATTCCAATGTCATTATACCTTGCGGCTTTATCAATAAACAAGCAAATAGTCCATTGGGGATTCCTAACTAATGAACGAGGGAACCCCTTGCCTAAAGGGTTTTTTCCAGTCATCAAAAATGTACAATGTGGCCGTTGATTTCCACTTCAGGCACTCGCTTTCCGCGGGCGATCGGCCCTCGGCTTGCGCCTGTGGGGTCTCCCCTAGACACGCTTTTCCCGCAGGAGTCTCGAACACCCGCTCCAATCAACTTTGTTTTAACAATTAGATAGAACCACTTTGGCCTATAGTCTTTTTTGTTTAGGTTATGGTTTCCCTGATAAAGTTCCTCACTTTTCAACGTTGGGGAAAAATTATGAGCGTCGCTTTAAAGATATAGACCTGTTTGAACATAATTGATAAAGAAGAAACCAAAGAGATTAAAGAACGTACAACGGACTTTGAAAATGTCTACTATGAATGAACAAACCAGCTTGCCTATTCGACTTAAAAAATTATCGATGCAGGCGATGCTTACTTTCTCTGCCATGAATGTAAAGAAGATGGCCAATTGGACATGGCAAGGTCCAAGAATGAAGCAAAATTCAATGGAAAATCAAAAGGGGTTCGGGAATGTTTTCATTCCGAACCCCTTTTGTCTACAAACTGTGACAGCCTTATGCAGGCTGTTATTTCGTCTTACAAATTATCGGTGTTAATTCGATTTTTGATGTATTCATCCTTCAAGCCTGTCTCCTGCTGACCATTTTTTACATTCGGGGTCACGGTCCGATCTCGTGCTCCTTGAGCATCCAGATCTTTTTTAGGGTCTGCATTATATTTTTCGATGGAGTTCCCCCTGATTTCCCTTTCTTGGGCTTGCTTCATATCCAGCTCTTCCTTTTCAAAGATGTTAGCAGAATTTCCGTGGAGTTCCTCGCTTCTTCCTGGCTGTGTTTCTACTTCCCTTGTTTGATATGCATTCGCTGTTGTTTCAGGAAAAAGGTTCGGGTCCGGATTGTTCACCACCCCTGTTTTAAGCGAATTTACTTCAGATATTCCGTCCGCATCCTTCATGCCGTTTGAAGTTACGCCATCTCGTTGTGATACGGTTTTCGATTCATCTAAAAGAATCAGGAATTTTCCGGCCGCAACTTCGTTTATATAAGCGTTGGCTTCACTATCGGAAAGCCCTAAGTCACCTAATCTGTTCCTTATATCTTCTGAGTCCTCGTTCAGGAAAAAGTGCTTCATCTTATCAATGAAGGAATCCTCGTCAGAATTAGTAACGACATCCACATCCGGCTTTTCATTGACAAAATCTAAATCTTCTTTCTTATCAGCCATTACGGTTATTTCACTTTCATGAACCCCTTTTTCCTGGAGGGATTGTATAGCTTGGATTACTTCTTTTTCCGTATTAAAAACACCATATAATGTTTTTTCCATGCATCTTCCTCCTCTGATCATTCCGATATTCCTTCTTATGTGTATTTATACCCTGATGGGCGTTATTTAAACAAAAAATGGCTCATTCAAAGGTTTGCCTCGCCCTAAGTTCGAACCTTTAACCAGGCTTTAAAATCAAAAAGAAACCTGCAGTTTAAAAACTGCAGGCCCTTTTCTTCACTCTTAGAAGCGGTCGATTTTTCGATCATTTGCCTTTTTTTCATTTACGATCGATTCATCTTTACTATCGAGCTGGATATCTTCCCTTCTAAGGGTATCCTGAACTTGTTCCGTTTCTTGTACAGCATGTTTCTTGATGACGATTTCATCTGTGACAACCGGTTTTTTCGAAACTTCCAATTTTTCTTCTACAACGGGGATACGTAATGTTTCCCCATCTCCAATGCTTCCAGTTTCCTGATTCGCTTCACGTCCTGAAACTGATCTATGCTCGACTGTCAATTCTTCGTGTTCAACAGGGACATTAATCGTTTTATGTTGTTCATTGACTTCTTTATTAATGACCACTTCGCCTGTCTGAACTCTTTCTTTGTCAATGTTCAGCTGTTCTTCCCTGAGCCGAAGCGTCCTTTCATCTTCAGGCAATTCACGGCCTTGCCCGTTCACTCCATATACATCATCTTTATTTAATGCATCGGCTTTTTCGGTACCTTTGTAAAGAGGGTTGGCAGAGTTTGTATCCAGCCTTGTACGGGCAGTGTCCGTTTTTCCAGGCGTGAATTTATCCCTTGTCGTTCCAAAGCGGCCTTCACTTTCATCGACAAGAACCAGGACTTTTCCGTTTTCTACATCAAAGACATGTTCAGCCGCTTCACTATTCGAAAGACCTGCGTTCGCCAATCTTGTTGAAAGGTCTGCCGTATCATCCGGCATGAAGAAGCGTGCCACCTTGTCCATAAATGATTCGTCGTTAGGAACTTTCGTCATTGTATGAACATCCGTTTCGCGTTGATGGTTCGTAAAATCCAAAGTTTCTTCCTTGTCTGCGACGACCGTAATATCGTCCCCTTCAAAGCCCTTAGCCTTTAGTACATTGATTGCTTGGATCACTTCTGCATTTGATTCATATACTCCATATACTGTTTTATTCATTTAATATTCCTCCTTAGGTTTTGTTGACTGGTTTTATATATAAACTCTACCCGCCATATACCTAAGTAAACGAGGAATCAATATTTCAATTATGTTATATCATTACAATTTGTTCTCAGCACAGAACGCTTTTTTAATTGAAATTCAGACTTTTCAAGGTTTTCCCCATTTATAAAAATGTAATGTTTAACCAAATACTGCTATTTCATTTTTTCTTTTCTTCTATTAAAGATCAACTGCCTCCATTAACAGGTCCACAATATGCACCGCTTTCGTGCATGCCCCCAAATTTTCCCTCTCAATCCCCAATTGCATTTGTAATAGACAGCCAGGGTTTGCCGTGACAACAATATCGGCCTTTGTCGATTTAGTGTGCACCATTTTAGAGTCGAGAATATTCATGGACATCTCTGATTCAACAATATTATAAATCCCTGCCGAGCCGCAGCAGCGATCCGCATCCTTCATTTCCCTGAAATCGATTCCTTCTATCGATTGAAGGAGAATTCGCGGAGCCACAGAGGTATTCATCACATTCCGTAAGTGACAGGAATCCTGAAAAGTTACTGATTGATCTGGCAGTTTCAGTCGAACTTTTTCCTGAAAACGCAAATCAACAAGGATCTCGCTGATATCTTTCAACTTATTTTTAAATCCGATTGCCCGGTCATGCCATTCCGGTTCATCTTGGAGCAAATGATCATAATCTATGAGAAAAGCTCCACAACCGCCGGCATTCGTAATAATATAATCCACTTCGTCCGTTTCAAAAGCTTCAATATTACGCTTGGCCAGTTGCTTTGCCCCTTCTTTTTCACCACTGTGCCCATGTAGCGCCCCGCAACAAGCCTGTGATTTCGGAATCACGATTTCACATCCAGCTAGCTGAAGAAGCTTTTGTGTGGCCTTGTTCGTTTCCAAAAACATCGTATCCATCAAACAGCCGGAAAAGAAAGCCACCTTTTTGAGTGGCGTACCGATTGCTGGCAGCTCGGTTGGCCTATTTTTCATTTCTGATTTTTTCGGGACTTTTGGCAGCACTTTTTCCATGGTTGCCAAATTATCCGGAAGCATGTTTAGGACCCCCGTTTTACGAGCCAGGTATTGCAGGCCTGATTTCTGATAGAAGCCAAGCAATCCCGTCATGGCTTGCATTCGCTCCTGATGCGGGAATAATCCACTAAAAACGGCCTTGCGAATCGTTTTTACAGGGAGACTGTGTTTTTTATTCTGATGGATGATATCCCTTGCTTCTTCAAGAAGATGTCCATATTTCACACCAGAAGGACAGACAGGCTCACATGCCCTGCAGCCGAGGCAAAGACTCAATGATCGTTCTACATCCTCATCGGGCTCAATCACACCATCTGCCACTGCTTTCATAAGTGCAATCCGGCCCCTTGGTGAATGGGATTCTTTCAGCCCCGATTCAATGTATGTCGGGCAATGGGGTAAGCAAAAGCCGCAGCGCATGCAATTCAACAATTCATCTTCATTCATTTTTTCCGCGAATTGAGTGGCAATAGTTTCCCTTTCCTGAACTGTCGTCATGAAGAAACCACCACCCTTTTCCTGGTTTCCTTGGCAAATACTTTGCCGGGATTCATGATGTTATTGGGATCGAAAGCTTGTTTAATCGCTCTCATGGCATCAATCCCTTCTTTCTTCAGCTTCCACTCAAGATAAGGGGCCTTCATCGCTCCTACACCATGTTCACCGGTAATTGTCCCGCCAAGGTCGATAGCCACGGCAAAAATGTCGGCAAAAGCTTGCTCCACTCTCTCCATTTCATCATGATCACGAGCGTCGGTAATGCAAGTTGGATGCAGGTTCCCATCCCCAGCATGACCGAAAGTGCAAATGTTCACGTTATGCTTGCTGGCAATTTCATTAATCGCTCTAACCATTTTGGCAATTTCCGACCGGGGAACGGTAGCATCTTCCAAAATGGTCGTCGGCTTGAGGCGTGCCAGTGCGGAAAGGGCTGTCCGCCTTGCCGTTTTCAAAGCAACTGCGTCAGATTCCGTTTCGGCAATTTCCACGGAAACTGCTTTTTCCCCTAGACAGATATCTGCCATCCTTTTCATATCACGTTCCACCACTTCAGGCGGACCATCCTGTTCAATCAGCAGGACCGCTTCCACATTGGTGGGCAAACCAATTTTCGCGAAGTCTTCAACCACGATCAAAGTCGGCTGATCAAGAAATTCCAGTGTGACAGGAATGATTTTATTTGAAATGATCTTAGCCACTGACTGGGCTGCAGCATCCAGATCTTGATATAGGGCAAGCATGGTCTTTGTCGTTTCCGGGATTGGAATCAGTTTTAAGATCGCTTCCGTAACGATGCCCAAGGTCCCCTCTGAGCCGACAAAAAGCTTCGTTAAGTCATATCCAGCTACATCTTTGGCAAGCTTGCCTCCCGTTCGAATGATATCCCCATTCGGAAGGACCACTTCAAGCCCAATGACATAATCACGGGTGACTCCGTACTTTAACCCTCGCAGTCCACCGGAGTTCTCATTAATGTTGCCGCCAATCGTGGAGATTTTCATCGAGCTTGGATCGGGCGGATAAAACAAGCCCCTCTCTTCAACTGCAGATATCAAGTCCAATGTGATGAGCCCAGGTTGTACGGTTGCCGTTAGGTTCTCTCCATCTATTTCTAGTAATGAATTCATTCGATTGAACAACAGGACAAGCCCCCCCTCTGTCGGGCAAGTGCCTCCGCTCAAATTCGTCCCCGATCCGCGTGGAATGATTGGAACATTGTATTCGTTGCAAACTTTGACGATGGCTGCGACTTCAGCTGTACAGCCAGGTTTAATGACAGCATCCGGCATCGCTTGAAACCCTGGTGTGGCATCATACGAATAGACAAGACATTCCACTTTCGAGTCATCGTAATTTTCCTGGCCAACGATGGCAAGAAGTAGTTGCTTAACCTGCTTTGTTAACATGTATATCCTCCTCATAAATAAAATGGAATTCGATATTTTTTATATGATTTAAGTATAAGAAAAAAACCATTCAACCTTCTATGTATGAACATATAGAATATACAGATTTAAATCGAATTAATTTGGATGTTTATCCAATACTCTTAGGGATAGATACATAATGACTAAATCGGCTAGCTTCCTAGGATTGAGTTGGGTCAAATCTTCTATGCGCTTGAGCCTGTAATGGAGGGTATTGATGTGGATATGTAGGGCTGCAGCGGTTTCTTTCAAAGATAGATCACATGCAAAATACATGGAAAGGGTTTTAAGCAGCTCCTCATTAGGAAGCAAATCCTGTATCGTCCGGGATAAATATTCCTGTCTTGTTTCAGCGGTAACTTCATCAAGCAGGACCTCAAGCTTCAAGTCCTCGTCAAATATAATTCCCGATGAAGGAAACGCAATTTTCAAGGAACGTTCCGCTTTAAAAAATGCTTGCCTGAATGCTGATCCCGGTGTACGCGAACTAACCCCTGCACTCACTTTATAACCAGAACTCTCTTCCAGCTTTCTTTGCAGTTTACTTAATTTCTTTAATTGTTGGACTTTTGAACCGATAAAATCGGCTATTGAAAGAATGACGAATTGATTCCTTCCCCAACGGACAACGATGTCCTTGGGATGCTGCTGACCTATGTATATCTGAAGCGTTTTCCACACATGGGGTTCGATGATTTTTTCAGTCTTAAATTCACCTAGAGTGATGATTCGGTCTGCATGAACATCGACCCCAAGCAACTTAGCCTTCTGAAGGAATGGCTCATTGAACAGCTCCAGCTGATGCCATTCAAATACAAAGAATTCCATCAGCCGTGATTGGGATTCTGCTCGTTCGATGTGATAGCTTTCCTGAATGAACATCTCCGTCATCTTTTTTAAAAGTTCTGCATAGGGGGAAACATGTTTGGGGTCTCCCGTAATTCCAATTACACAAACGGCTTCATGGTTAAAGAAAATGGGTAGATTTATTCCTGCTTTCACCCCTTTCCAACTTCGTTCATCCTGTTTATTGATGATCAATTTCTCACGATTTTTGAAAGCGTGGATGGCTCCTTCATGGTAAGATCCAATACGGCTGCTATCGGTGCTTGCGATAATCGTGCCAGCATGATCAATAATGATGATTTCCTCATCAATCAGCTTCCGAACCTCATGAACCAATTTTTCTGCCACTGCTGCCAATTGCATTAGATTTCCTCCTTTTTTGAATGAGCTTGGAAAATATTTCGAGGCTCCCAAACGGGAGCCTCATACTTATGGAATCATCCAGGAAAGGACACCATTTTGCAAGAAGGTAATCACACAAATAAGCAGTAATAAGAATAAACTATGCTTAAGCGTGAATCTCAATAATTCAGATTCCCTGCCCGCCAATCCAACGGCAGCACAAGCAATCGCTATCGATTGGGGTGAAATCATCTTTCCGGTGACCCCTCCGGATGAGTTTGCCGCAAGTGCCAGGACCGGTTCCATTCCCACTTTAAGAGCGGTGACTTTCTGAAGACTGCCAAATAAGAGATTGGCTGATGTATCAGACCCAGTAATGAACACACCAAGCCACCCTAGAACCGGGGCGAAGAACGGAAACAAATCCCCCGATTTTGCAAGGGTCATCCCAAGTGTAGTCGACATGCCTGAAGCATTCGTTACGTAGGCAAAAGCCACAACGGAAGAAATCATCAAAATCGGTTTCGCCAACTCATTCATCGATTCGGCAAAGGTCCTCGTAAAATCTTTTGCTGACATTTGAACTATGAACTTCGTAACGATGGCAGCCAGCAAAATGGCGGTCCCGGCTGCTCCAAGCAGTTCTATTTTATAAAAAGCGGCGATCGGCAGTCCATTGCTTCCTATTATCTCATTATGCAGACCTGGCACTTCGATTTGGAAGGTTAATAGTTTCCCGATTTCATTGATTCCGCCAAGCAACGCATTGGTGCCTTCATAATGCCCTGAAAGCGCCGGCTTAATTGGGTTCATCCCCCAAATTGTGATGAAAGCCGTTAACAGAAGGAATGGTGACCAAGCATGGAATATCTGCCACTTCGTGTACTTTGTTTCCGCTTCGGCTGTGTCGTCCAATTGTTCGACAGCTGCTGCCGTTTCCTCTGATGCAAAGCGAAAGATCGTTTTAGGTTTCCAGAATTTAAGGAAAATCGCTAATGCAAATAGTGACACTAATGCAGAAAGGATGTCCGGTAATTCAGGCCCAAGGAAATTTGAACTTAAGTACTGGGTGATGGCAAAGGAAAATCCGGAAACCAAAATGGCTGGCAAGACTTCGAGCGACCTTTTCCACCCAGTCATTATCAAAATGAGATAAAGCGGGATGAAAGCCGAAAGGAATGGCAATTGACGGCCAACCATTTTTGAAATTTCCATGGCAGCTATGCCAGTTGGGCCTTCCATGGCGATGATCGGTATGCCAACCGCCCCAAATGCTACCGGAGCGGTGTTCGCAATTAAACAAAGCCCTGCTGCATATAGCGGGTTAAAACCGAGACCAACCAAAAGCGCGGCTGAAATGGCGACAGGTGCTCCAAATCCCGCGGCACCTTCCAAAAAGGCCCCGAAAGAAAATGCCACCAATAAAGCCTGAAGGCGGCGGTCTTCGGTAAGCGAAAGCACCGATGAGCGAATAATATTGAATTGTCCGCTTCTAACTGTCATTTTGTACAAAAATACTGAAGTGATGATTATCCATCCGATTGGGAGCAGCCCATATACCGCTCCTTGTGAAGCAGACATCACTGCTTTTCCTGCAGGCATTCCATATATCAATACAGCCACTGCAAGAGCTACAAGCAACGTCGTTATACCAGCAAAGTAGCCTTTCATCCGTTTGATGGTAAGTGCCCAGAAAAAGTAAAGAATTGGGATGAGTGCGGCAATAGATGATAAAACTAAATTATCGGTGATCGGCGTAAAGTTTTGTGTCCATGTCATTCATTTCGACTCCATTTTCTATAGATTTTTTAAATTTTCTGAAATCAATCGCTAGTTGAAAACCCTTACATATGCGAATATTCAAAGTCATCAGATGACTTGATGAGTATTCATTAAAATTAAATGATTAAAAATATAAAATCAAGATTTTTTTTTACTTTTTACTAATTTTTAACCTTCTGGAAGTGTGAAAGATCATTTGTGTTATATAATATTAACCAGAGAAACTCATAGAAAATAGAGGTGCTACTCCTTGGTGTATAAAAAAATAAAGCCGAAAAAAATTTATGAAGAAGTCAGCGATGAACTTTATGAAATGATTCGGTCTGGTAACCTGAAACCAGGTGAACAATTGGATTCTATTCAGCAGCTTGCCGAAAATTTCCAAGTCGGGCGTCCGGCCATCCGTGAAGCATTAAGTGCATTAAATTCAATGGGTCTCATTGAAATAAAGCAAGGGGAAGGGACATTCGTTAAAACCTTCGACCCTACCATCATGAACCATCCCTTGTCTGCTGCCCTTTTGATGAATCAAGATAATATTAAGCATTTGCTGGAAGTTAGAAAAATCCTTGAATCTGGAACGGCAGAAGTGGCCGCGAAGAAAAGATCGGAAGAAGACCTTATCGAACTTAAGGAAAGGCTTTTTGATATGGAAAAGGTATCCCACGATGAAGAACTTAGTGATAAAGCGGATATTGCCTTCCATGTTGCAGTGGCCAACGCTTCACAAAATGAGCTGCTGATTACATTGATGAACCACGTTTCAGAATTAATGACGGAAAAGATGCGTGATATCCGTCGGGTTGCGCTTTATTCCGAAGAGATGACACTTAAGCAGCTTTATCAGCAACATGCGCTGATTTATGATGCAATCGTGGCACAAGATGAAGCTGGAGCCCGCAATGCCATGCTGTTTCACCTTCAAGGCGTCGAGGAATCACTGAACCGGATCATCCAAAAAAATCAGCAAAAGAATAGTTGATATTCTTTTAATTTTCAAAAATACTCTATACAAACAATGATAAAATTGATATATTACTTTGAAAATGATACTACATTTAAATATTGGAAATTGGTTTATTCTCTTAACCATTTCCTTTTTCTATTTTTTAGTCATCAGATGACCTGTTAACCTATTCGAAAAAGGAGGAGTTCAGATTGAAAGTTACTCTCTTTGCAACATGTTTAGTTGATTTGTTTCAATCCAATGTCGGTAAGGCTACAGTGGAGCTACTCGAGAGATTAGGCTGTGAGATCGATTTCCCGGAATCCCAGATATGCTGTGGACAGCCGGCATATAATAGCGGATATACGAAGGATTCGAAGGAAGCTATGAAAAAGATGATTAAAACCTTCGCCGATGCTGAATATATCGTAACCCCTTCCGGTTCCTGTGCAGCGATGTTCAAAGAATATCCGGTCCTTTTCAAAGGCGATGCCGAATGGGAAAAGAAAGCAGCCTCATTAGCGGATAAAACATATGAATTGACCCAATTCATCGTGAATGTCTTAAAAGTGACCGACGTCGGGGCGACCCTTAAGGGAAAGGCTACTTATCATACTTCATGCCATATGACACGGCTGCTTAAGGTGAAGGAGGCACCTTTTATTTTGTTAAGCCATGTTAAGGGCCTGGAAATGACACCCCTTCCGGATGCTCAAAATTGCTGCGGATTCGGGGGAACCTTTTCAGTTAAGATGGGTGACATTTCCGGGCAAATGGTAGAGGAAAAAGTCTGCAATATTGAAGATACCGGGGCCGATATTTTAATAGGTGGGGATGCAGGATGTTTGATGAATATCGGTGGACGGATTCAAAGGAAGGGACAACCGGTGAAAGTGCTCCATATTGCGGAAGTCCTGAATAGTATTTAAAGAAAGCGAGGAGGGAAAGACGATGGCTATGAAAACCAGTTCTGCCAAGTTTAAAGACCGGGTGGATGAAGGAATACATAATGATTTTATGCGTTTGGCCGTTTCCAGTGCCCAAGAACGATTACACGGACGGCGGCTGACGGCCGTTGATGAATTGGGAAACTGGGAGGATTGGCGTTCCCTTGGGGAGGAAATCCGGCAGCATGTGCTCAGCAACCTTGATTTCTATTTGCACCAGCTTGCAGAAAACGTTTCGAAAAGGGGCGGTCATGTCTTCTTCGCTGAAACGGCTGAGGAAGCAAGCGGCTACATCAAAGATGTCATTGTAAAGAAGAATGCCAAAAAAGTCGTGAAATCGAAATCGATGGTCACGGAAGAAATCAATTTGAATGCAACTTTGGAAGCAGTTGGCCTCGATGTCGTTGAAACGGACCTTGGTGAATACATTTTACAAGTGGATGATCATGATCCCCCTTCCCATATTGTGGCACCTGCTCTCCATAAAAATAAAGAACAGATAAGAGATGTTTTTAAAGAGAAGCTTGCGTATACGCAAACCGAAAAACCAGAAGAGCTAACCGCCCATGTCCGGGGCATTCTTCGGAAAGATTTCTTAAACGCCGATGTGGGAATTACCGGCTGCAACTTTGCGATTGCGGAAACGGGCTCAATCGGTTTGGTGACGAATGAAGGAAACGCCGATTTGGTCACTGCCCTTCCAAAAACGCAAATCACCGTGATGGGAATGGAACGGCTTGTGCCTACATTCGATGAATTCGAAGTCCTTGTCAGTTTATTGACAAGAAGCGCTGTCGGTCAAAGATTGACCAGTTACATCACCGCACTTACCGGCCCGCGTGATGAAGGCGATGTAGACGGACCTGAGGAATTCCACCTTGTAATCGTAGATAATGGACGTTCCTCCATTTTAGGAACTGAGTTTCAATCCGTTCTTCAATGCATTCGCTGTGCTGCCTGTATAAATGTATGCCCGGTCTATCGCCAGGTTGGCGGCCATTCATATGGTTCAATATATCCTGGACCAATCGGTGCTGTGCTTTCACCCTTGCTCGGAGGGTATGATGATTTCAAGGAGCTGCCGTATGCCTCAACTCTTTGTGCTGCTTGCACCGATGCCTGTCCGGTAAAGATCCCTCTCCACGATTTACTGAGGAAGCATCGTGAAGTCATCGTTGAAAAGGAAAAAATGGCTCCATTTACAGAAAAGATGGCCATGAAAGCATTCGGAATCGGTGCATCTTCTCCTATGCTTTATAAGTTCGGTTCCAAAATGGCCCCATCAGCGATGTCTCCTTTTAAAACTGGGGATATCATCTCAAAAGGACCCGGACCACTCAAAACTTGGACAGAAAGCCGCGAGTTCCCTGCTCCAGATAAAGAAAGCTTTCGTGACTGGTTCAAAAATCGTGAAAAGGGAGGGAAACCATCATGAATGGAACCATACACAATGAAGGGACATTTTTAAACAATGTTGCCAAAAACCTCGGAAGGGCTCCTATTATGGAAGGCATTTCCGTTCCCGTATGGAAGCACGCCCCCCAAAAAGAGGTTTTGAAACATGCGAAACCCAATGATCTTATCGAGGTATTGGAGGAGCAGTGCAAACGGGTACATACTCAGCTCCACCTCACCGACTCCAAGCAAGTGATGCAGTGTTTAAAACAGGTGATCGAGGAACTTGGAAACGGCCCCTTGATCATCCCTAAGGACGATCGGTTTTCTGCCTATAAGTTAGAGGATATCTTAAAGGAAAAAGATGTCCATGTATGGGATCACCAAGCAGGGAAAGAAAATATCGAGAAAGCCGAGAGTGCTAACATCGGAATCACATTCAGTGAAATGACACTAGCTGAATCAGCGACCGTCGTCTTGTTCAGCGACAAGGACCACGGCCGCTCCATCAGCTTCCTTCCTTCCTGCCATGTTTCCATCATTCCAAAAAGCACTATCGTTCCACGAATGACCCAGGCTGCGGCGGCCATTCGTTCGAAAGTAACCCGGGGCGAAATCGTTCCTTCCTGCATTAATTTCATAACAGGACCGAGCAATTCCGCCGATATCGAAATGGATCTTGTCGTCGGCGTCCATGGGCCGATCAAAGCGGTCTATATAGTGGTCGAAGATAAATAGAAATGAGGAAAAAATGGAGAGGACCTAATCAGGCCCTCTCCATTTTCATATTTCACTATCTTACTCGTAAATGATCCGATCAACCGCTTCACGGTCCAGGCGTTTGATCACTTCGACAATAAGCTTAACGGCATTTTCATAATCATCCCTGTGAAGCATTGCTGCGTGTGAATGAATATAACGAGTTGCAATCGTGATTGCCAGAGCAGGTACTCCATTTGCCGTCAAATGGATGGAGCCGGCATCCGTCCCGCCACCTGGAATCGATTCATATTGATAAGGTATATTCATTTCATCAGCCGTGTCGGTGACGAAATCGCGTAATCCCTTATGTGCTACCATCGATGCATCATATATAACGATTTGCGGACCTTCACCCATCTTACTCATCGCTTCTTTATCGGATACCCCCGGTGTATCACCAGCTATGCCAACATCGACTGCAAAACCGATATCCGGCTGAATTTTGAATGTGGATGTTTTAGAACCACGCAGGCCGACCTCTTCTTGCACCGCGCCAATTCCATAAACGACATTAGGATGGTTGCTATCTTTCAGCTGTTTAAGCACATCAATGGCAATTGCACAGCCAATTCGATTGTCCCAGGCTTTGGCAAGCAGCATCTTTTCATTATTCATGACCGTGAATTCAAAATATGGCACAACCATATCCCCTGGCTTGACGCCCCATTCCTTAACCTCTTCTTTGCTTGCTGCACCAATATCAATAAACATATCCTTAATATCAATCGGCTTTTTCCTCGCCTCCGCTGACAGGATATGTGGCGGCTTGGAACCGATAATGCCAGTTACATCACCTTTACTTGTAACGATCGTCACGCGTTGGGCCAGCATGACCTGTGACCACCAGCCTCCTACCGGCTGAAAACGCAAAAATCCTTTATCATCAATTTGGGTAATCATGAAACCGACTTCGTCCATATGCCCAGTAACGACGATTTTCGGACCGTTTGCATCCCCCGTTTTCTTCGCAATCAAACTTCCCAGGCCATCTGTCGATATTTCATCAGCAAATGGTGTTATGTATTCGGTCATCACTTTTCTTACTTCACTTTCATTTCCCGCAATACCCTTAGCATCCGTTAAATCCCGCAGCATTCTTAACGTTTCATCTAATTGAACCATCCCCATACCTCCCTATTACTTACATTATAAGAATAATTATACATAAATTCGATTGCATAAACAATCAGTAGCCTTGCTTTTGCCGTTCGTAGTTCACTTCATTTTTACTTACATATGCTTTTTCCACATCCACTGCCGAAAATCCAAGCAACTCCCCTAAATGCAAATACTCAGCAAAAACCTTTTGGAAAGATGATTCTGTCAATTGCGTCCGAAATTCACTGATGTAGCCGTAAATGGCAGTAAATTGAGCTGTCAAATCCCTATGCTGCACCTTGAGGGCAGATGGGACTTCCGGCACGAATCCCCGTTCGATTCCGAGTGACAAAATGAAATGAATGCCATCCACATATTCAGCCAAAATCGTTTCTTTATCAGAGGGACCTTTTAGACTCCAGAATTTAAAACATCTCGTTTCATTAGCTAGCTCGCCAAGCTCCACTAAGAGGGCAAGTATCTTACGTTCGACCAAGTCTTCGGCACCTAAATCATGCTTGGATTGTATATGCTCATCTAAAGCCGCCTGCATGTCCAATAATTTACCTATGTTCATTTATCATCACTACTTTCTATCGTCTTCCTTTAAATTATATCAAATAAATGAAACTTATTAAAAACCCATACGTAAATGAAGAGAATCACTCTGTTTAAGGGAGGTAGCTCCATGGTATTGATCATGCGGTTCATTATTTTGGCTCTCATCATCTTCTTAATATATACAGTTATCAAATACCTATTTAATCCGAAAAGAAAATTAGAGCTGGCACATGAACAGAAAAAATTCTTTTTGCTCGACGATACAGCCAATATACGCAAGAATTTTTTATTGACATACAACGGGGTGATGTTTGAAGGGGAAAAGTATTTAGGGACGACGGAACGCTCCTTTGAAGTCATCTCCATCTTCATATGGCCTAAAAAAGTGGCAGGCCTGAAAGGCTTGAAGCGAAATGACTTTTTAAAAATCGAGGCAGCCATAAAAAAACAATATCCGGATGCCGTCATTGATTGGAAAAGCCCGGTTAAGGAATTTTTGGAAAAATGAAAAATACCGCGCGTTATGAAGAGCCTTGAGAAACGAACTCAAGGCTCCATATTAATCATGTGAACGGAAAAATTCCTTCCATGGTACGACCGTCTGCTTCTCCCTCAATAAATATAGCAATAAGGTCAATGATAATAAAATAATGACGATCAGTGTCGGACTGAAATCTGCAATATAGTGGCCAAAAACCGTGTATACGAAGGCTACGGGGATATTAGTCATGAAGGAATGGTAAAAATAATTTTTCAATCCTTTATTGGATTCCAATAAGCAAAGCGACAATAAATAAAAATGTATGAATGGTATTAGTCTCAGTACTGCAATTTGCCGGCTGTTTAGCTTTCGGTTTCCAAACAGTTTATTCTTAAGGCGCAGCAGCTTATCCTTTGTTTTCGGAAATTTGCCGATCACGAAATAAAAGGCCATACTGGACAACGTCAAACCGATTACGGAATATATGGTTCCAAAAGCCGCCCCGAATAAAACTCCGCCGGACATGCAAACCACAATGACGGGAATGAATAAAAATTGCCTTAATAGATGAAAAGTGATAAAGATCAACGGTGCAAACACGCTGCCAGATTGAACGTAACTCATCACAAGTGTCAGTTTATCATTCATGCTCTCCCTCCAGCTACTCTTTGCTGCTTCTACAAGCATATACATTATACGGGCTACATATTACCATTGTATGAATATCTTAGTCAATAAGCCTATTTGAAGAATCATCAATATAGGCAGACCCCACTTGAAAGCGGCATGCTTCGTCTTATGGCGGAAATGCTTCATCCCCAGAAATGACCCTGTCCCTCCACCTATGACCGCCCAAAACCAAAGCGTCTTTTCGCTGATCCGGTATTCCCGATTACGCGCTTTCCTTTTGTCTACTCCCATTATGGCAAACCCGATGATGTTCGTGATGATCATATAACCTGCAATGAACCATACTACTTGCATCCTCATCCCCTCCTTTAACTATGTAAAAAGCCACCCTCTTGAAAAGAGAGTGGCTGATATCAGTTAGACTTATTTGTCTAATTGTTGTTTAGCAGCAGTTGCTAATTGAGCAAAAGCTTGTTCGTCAGCAACAGCAAGATCTGCAAGCATTTTGCGGTTCACTTCGATACCAGCAAGCTTTAGACCATGCATTAAACGGCTGTAAGAAAGACCGTTGATGCGTGCTGCAGCGTTGATACGAGTGATCCAAAGTTTGCGGAAATCACGTTTTTTCTGACGACGGTCACGGAAAGCATAGTTTCCTGACTTCATTACTTGTTGGTTAGCTACTTTGAAAAGAATATGTTTCGCGCCATAGTAACCTTTAGCTAATTTTATTACCTTTTTACGACGTTTGCGAGTAACAGTACCGCCTTTTACACGTGGCATGTTATTTCCCTCCTATTTAACTCGATAAATCGAACTTATTTAATGTTGTCTAGCATATGACGAATACGTTTGAAGTCACCTTTGCTTACAAGGCTAGCTTTGCGAAGCTTACGCTTTTGCTTAGTAGATTTGTTAGCAAATAAATGGCTTGTGTAAGCGTTAGAACGCTTAAGTTTGCCGGATCCAGTCTTTTTGAAACGTTTAGCAGATCCGCGGTGAGTTTTCATTTTAGGCATAAGGTATTCCTCCTCATTACAAATTACTTTACAATTACTTTTCGTTTTTCGGTGCTAAGATAATGAACATGCTGCGTCCGTCCATTTTTGGATGTTGCTCGATTGTAGCCACTTCTTTACATGCTTCAGAAAAACGAACGAGTACACGTTGACCAATTTCCTTATGCGTAATGGCACGTCCTTTGAATCGGATAGAAGCTTTTACTTTATCGCCTTTTTCAAGGAATTTAATACCGTTGCGAAGCTTCGTATTGAAATCATGTTCTTCAATCGTCGGGCTCAAACGAACCTCTTTTAGACTGATGACCTTTTGATTTTTACGTGCTTCCTTGTCTTTCTTTTGCTGCTCGAAGCGGTGTTTTCCGTAGTCCATGATCCGGGCTACCGGAGGCTTTGCATTTGCAGCAACTAAAACTAGATCAAGATTTACACGAGCGGCAATTTCCAATGCTTCGAATTTCGTTTTAATTCCAAGTTGTTCTCCGTTTTGGTCAATAAGACGAACTTCACGGGCTCGGATGCCCTCGTTTACCATCGCGTCTTTACTAATAGTTAGCCACCTCCAAAGATATTGGCGAATACGAATATTTGAATCAATTCGGTCACGCTCACAACTCGCTTACAGGATATAATCATAATAAAAAAGTGTGGATGCATGCTGCACCCACACTGATAGACTCATTCAGAAAGATCCAAATAATCAAATCATGACCTGTTAACTGCATTGCTTGCGTCAACCAGGTGAGAAGCGGGTGCTTCTTCTTTTCCTCAAACACGTATTCAATTCACTTTAGAAATATATCATAAACACTGATGACTTGTCAAATGCTAATTTATACGTTTTTCACAACAAAATTAATATTATCAGACATTCTGTTATTTGACAATATGTTTTTTTAAGTAATTTGGACAAATAGTATTCGTCATGATACCTTTCATCGAAAAAATAATGAGTCCCGTTTCATTCCTTCTAGTTCAAAACCAATCTTGTTATAAAGGGAAAGTGCCGGTTCGTTGTTAGCAATAACCGGTCAATTCTAGGCACCGGATTTCATATTCAAGTGCTTGCTCCTCCATTTTTTGAAACAGCTTCGCACCGACTCCTTTTCCTCTCTCTTGTTCGGAGATGCCGATAACAATTTTGGCAGAATGCTTTGTTCTGCTAAGATCATTGCCCAATAAGATGAGATGCCCTATCAAGTCGTCGCCGCTTGCTGCAACGAGGAAAACGGAGAGGGGTTACTTTCAATTTGCCTCTCCTATTTATTCTTCGTTGCTTTTCTTTCCCCCGGATTGTTCAACATGAACCCGGAATCCTCAACATGATTGATAAAGAGCTGCCAATTTCCCTGCATCTTGGCTTGTGGCCTTTCGAATGTCCATTTCTTCCGCTCCCTCATTGGTTACAGGCCAAACGGATAGAACCATCAAATGTTAAGAGTTTTCTTTCGCCTTTTTCCTTTTCTCAATGGTGTCCCAAGAATATAGAGCTATCCAAAAAATCAGGACCGGGACAATCGCATATTGTCGATAATCATCCAATAACAATAAGATGATGATGGCAAGGAATGTTGGCCCAAATAGATATGAAAATTTCTTTTTCATGCTGACCCTCCTTTTCATTGCTATATTCACATAATAGTTTCATTTTATCATTCCTTAATTAAAAAGAGGGGACACAACGATTATGTGCCCCCCTTTTGCTGTTAACGGCTTACTTCCGCTTTAATCGCTGCAACAAAATCTTCAAAAGCGATCGTTTCCGATTTTTGTTCACCGTATTTTCGTACATTCACACTGCCTTCTTTGGCTTCATTGTCTCCAACAACCAGCATGTACGGTATTTTTTGCATTTGTGCTTCACGGATTTTATAACCGATTTTCTCGTCACGTGTATCCAAATCGACACGAATGCCTTGCGCTTTAAGTTTTTCCTGCACTTCCTTCGCATAATCCAGGTGCACTTCAGGTGAGACCGGAATCACTTGTGCTTGGATAGGTGCCAGCCAAGTCGGGAATGCTCCCTTGTATTCTTCGATCAAGTAAGCGACGAAACGTTCCATTGTGGAAACGACCCCGCGGTGGATTACAACCGGACGGTGCTGCTTGCCGTCTTCACCGACATAATTAAGATCAAAACGTTCAGGGAGCAAGAAATCAAGCTGAACAGTGGAAAGCGTTTCATCTTTCCCTAAGGCAGTACGAACCTGGACATCAAGCTTAGGACCGTAGAATGCCGCTTCACCTTCCGCTTCAAAATAATCAAGACCAAGTTCATCCATAGCATCTTTTAACATGCTTTGTGCTTTTTCCCACATGGAATCATCATCGAAATATTTTTCTGTATCCTGCGGATCGCGATATGACAGACGGAATGAATAATCCTTGATATCAAAATCTTTATATACTTCCTGAACCAGGTTCACAACGCGCTTGAACTCTTCTTTGATTTGATCTGGACGGACGAATATGTGCGCATCATTCAATGTCATCCCACGTACACGCTGAAGGCCGGAAAGGGCACCTGACATTTCATAGCGGTGCATCAAGCCGAGCTCGGCAATCCGGATTGGCAGTTCGCGGTAGCTGTGAATACTGTTTTTATATACCATCATGTGATGCGGGCAGTTCATGGGACGCAGGACAAGCTGTTCGTTTTCCATTTCCATGACAGGGAACATGCCGTCCTGGTAATGATCCCAGTGTCCAGAAGTTTTATAAAGGTCCACGCTTCCCATTACAGGTGTGTAGACATGATCGTAACCAAGGCGTTCTTCCTTATCCACGATATATCTTTCGATTGTCCGGCGGATGGTCGCGCCTTTTGGCAACCACATCGGCAATCCTTGCCCCACTTTTTGTGAGCTCATGAACAAGTTCAATTCTTTACCGATTTTACGGTGGTCACGTTCCTTGGCTTCTTCGAGGAAACGCAGGTGTTCGGCTAACTCTTCTTTTTTATAGAAAGCTGTTCCGTAAATGCGCTGAAGCATTTTGTTTTTGCTATCGCCTCTCCAGTATGCACCAGCAATGCTCAATAGCTTGAATTCTTTAATTTTCCCAGTTGATGGAACGTGAATTCCACGGCAAAGGTCAAAGAATTCCCCTTGTTCATAGAGCGTTACTTGCTGATCGGCTGGAATCGCATCGATCAACTCCAGTTTATACTCGTCGCCTATTTCTTTAAAACGGGAAATGGCCTCATCACGACTCACTTCGATGCGGGAAATTTCCAAGTTTTCGTTGACGATTTTCTTCATTTCTTTTTCAATCAATGGGAGGTCTTCAGGAGTCAATGATTCCTCTAGATCCATATCGTAGTAAAAACCGCCCTCAATGACTGGCCCTACACCAAACTTGGCGTTTTTGTATAAACGTTTGATCGCTTGTGCCATCAAGTGTGCTGTACTGTGACGCAATATTTCAAGAGCATCCGCTGCGTCCTGTGTTACGATTTCGATTGTACCGTCTTGTTCAATCGGGCGTTTCAAATCATATAATTCACCATTGAATTTTCCAGCAATGGATTTTTTCCTTAAACCAGGACTGATGGATGCAGCGATTTCTTCAGTTGTTGTGCCTTTAGCAAACTCCTTGACCGCTCCGTCAGGAAAAGATATTTTCAGTAATTCAGACATTCCGTTTCACTCCTTCTTATTGTTCAAACAAATTAAGGGTTTTTGATTCCATTACAACACAAAAAAGCCCGCCCCTGTATAAAACAGGGACGAGCTTAGTAATAAATATCATTAACCCGCGGTTCCACCCTCGTTCCATCTTGCTTTTCAAGGCAAAACGGCACTTGTAACTTGGTAACGGCAGCTTCCCGTCAGCTCATATTCGCAGAATGCCTGCTTTCCGAGCCGAAGTTTAAAGGTGGTAAGTGTTCCATGCGAATAGGAAGCTTACAGCCTATTGGCTCCCCTCTCTGATAATCGGCGACTAGAATACCCTTGTCCTCATCATAACTTTTAGTTTTTTAATAGTATGTAGGAAATTATAATTTGTTATACGGTGAAAATCAAGGTTAATTTTCTTTTTTCGAAGAAAGATTATTCAAATGCATTTGAAAAGGACGAAAGCGGCAGGACGGTCACCCGTTCTTCGAAAATCCTTGAAATGGTCTGAATCAGCCCCTCTTCCTTGTCATCGGTATAGATGCACAAGTTTTCAGGAGCAATCGATAAAAGCGGGGCAAGTATCACCGTATCGAGAAAAAGTGAACTTTTGGCAAGAAGCCTCCTGTCGATCATACTATTGATTTTCGGACGGTCGAGTTTGCTGAATTTCTGATCATAGAAATGAAAACCATCCCGGTTGACCAGGTGAAGCTTTCTTAGTTTCGACTCCTGCCCATGAAGGCAATCACGGAGAGTGGCAATGAAATTTTGATAGTCCTGTTCCAGCTTGTATTCATCAATCGCCTTGACGACATACTTTTCCAAAGTTTGCTGAAATGATTTTAAACGGAAGGTCGTAAAAGAATCAAATGAAAAAGATACCTTTCCCGCCAATATGCTTTGGAGTCCTTCCTCAATCAATCGTTTCTCCGTACTGAATGCTTCATCTTGATTCCTGGCTCTTTCCACTTCGATGATTGATGATGCAATTTCAATGATGGCTTCAATTTCTTCCCGTTCCCTATAAAAAAATTTACCGACTATTATTTGCTCCAGAACAGGAAGCGTCTTTTCTTCCAATAAAAAAGAATGAAATGCATCGCGAAGCAGAATTAGCCATTTATCACCTGAAGACTCCGTCATATCCACATGCATGCCTTGTTGCGGAAGAAATCGAATGTATGCTTGAAATTCTGCCCCCAGTGGATGGACAGAAACGAAATCCAGTAATTTCAATGCCTCTGAATCGTTTTGAAACGAAATTTGCACTACGACATCCCCCCTTCCCCCTTGCTTCTTTTTTCATGTATATGGGGATGGGGACGTGTTTAGAAGTGGGATGGACCTTGTAAGAAGAAAAAAGTGACCTCCATTAAGAGACCACTTTTCTTCATCTTCTCCGATTCACGCCATCAAGCTTGACCGGCTCCGCTAAATATTGAATTCTTTCCAGTACCCTGGCCGCCTTCACTTCTTCCTTTTCACCACGTTGTGAAAAGGTCAGGTGATTCTCCAGGCCATTCATGTCAAAATTCGAAGTGAAAAACGTCGGAAGGTTTTCCAGCATTCTAAATTGCAAAATCGGGCCAAAAACCTCATCGCGTCCCCAGCTTGTCATGGACTCCGCTCCAATATCATCCAGCATGAGGACTGGTGCCGTTTTCACCATCTCAATTTTTTCATTGACCGTATTGTCACCTATTGAACCCTTAAGTTCCCTCAAGTAGTCAGGTACATAGACAATAAGGGAGGAAATTTGCCTTTCTGCAAGTTCATTGGCAATCGCACCTAATAAATACGTTTTCCCAACACCGAATTTACCATATATATATAAGCCTTTTTGCCTTTTGCCTGGTTCATACTCCATAATGAACGACATCGCTTTACTTAAAACACCCAAGCGTTTGTTTTCATCATCCGTTTGAGTGAAGTCATCAATGGTCGCCTTTAAAATATCCTTCGGCACGTAAAGGCTGCGGATCAATTTTTCGCGTTTCCGCTTTTCATCCTCTGCCAATTTCCGCGGGCAGATTTCATAATTCAGATTCAGGGCCTTCCCTTGAACGACCAATTTGGGATAATACCCCTGCATCATATTGATGCAGCCGTCCAAGCTTGGACATTTATCGCACTTATTGCTTTGTGAAGTGAACTCATAAAGCTTCCCTAAGTTTTTTTCAATCATGTCTTCCGTGACCGTCGAACTGTTGGCATTCAAAAATAACCGCACCTGTTCATCTTCAAAAATCTCCTGTTTCAGCTTTTCATAACGCTGTTGAAATTGGTTTGTATTGGCCAATTTATTCAGGGATCTATTAATCTTTTCCATCGTTCATTTCACCTCCAGCTTTCCACTGCTTCCATTTTTCCTGAAGCTCACGTTTCTGGGCATTCAATTCGGGCTGATCCGCATTCTGCTCTTGCTGCGCTTCTTCTTTTTTCTCAAGCCACTCCGGAACCACTTCTTCCCGTATTGTCTTTTTCCGGCCGCCTTTTGCAGCATTCCTGCTTCCTTGAGCCCAGTCCTGATATTTCCGGTGTTCATTTTTAGCTAGTTCCATCGCCTCGATGACGGTTGAGACCTTTAGCCGTGCCCAATGGCCTGCCAACTTTTCCACATAGCCCTTCGTGAACTTCATATCCGTTTTGAGCATGACATATTCAATCAAAACATTGACGACACCAGGATTCAGCTTTTGATTGATCATTACGCCCTCCACCACTTTCAAATCACCGCTTGATGGCTCTGCGCCGCCGGACAATTGCATCAGCCGCTCCCGCGGGGATATCGTCTCCAAATGTCGGATTAGCTCTTGTTCCTGCGTTTTCGGTTCTTCTTTTTGTGTCCGTTCACGAATCGGCTGCACACGATTGACAAGGGAAGGCATATCGGCCTGCCGTTCGATCTGATACCAGTCCCTTGCTGCCTTTCTGAGCATTTCCTCATCGATCTCATCATCCAATGAAACGGCATCCATTACTAGTTTTTGCATTTCAAGCGGATCAATGCCATATAAAAAAGCAAGTTTGGCAATCGTACTTTTAATTTTCGGAGTAAAGGCCTTTTTCGGTACAATCGAAGATTTCATCCCGGCAAATAAAAGTTCAAAATCAAATAAGTTGTCAAACCCCGAAGGCTCTACGCCATCCGTCCGGTCGATAAATTGCTGTTCAGGCATGGGTTTCCATTCGTTTTTCGCTTCATCCGTTACATATAAAGAGTCCAAATGATCTGATGAGAATACCTCCGCAAAAGATTTAGTCACACCTTCATATTGATCCGTTAAGATATGATCATCACAAAAGAATCTCTTTAACCGGTTGAATTGTGCTTTACCGATCTTTTTGTATAAATAGATATTCAGCATTCCGTCCGTGAAGAACTGTTGGGGGGAAAGCGGCGGATTTATCTCATAGATAAATTCCTTTGTCTCATTTTTCGATTTCTTATATACATTCAACAAACCGATTCCCTCAAGTAAAAGGCGTGCTTCGTAAATATCACCTAACTTAAGGCCTATGGTATTCATTAATTGATAATGTGAGGAGGTTTCCGACCATAGCCTGTTTTCCTCCAACTCACTCCATAACGTCATATATAGGCTAATACAGATAGGTCCAATAAGAGGTTGATATAGTCGGGTAAGTATTTTCCGATCATAATCATGAAGCAGCCCCGCAGATGAGACCAAATATGAATCAGCTGGGAGCAATTCTTGCCAATGCATTGACATCTCCATTCAAACCTTTCAAAAGATGTAGTGAAAAAAGAGCCAAAGTAAATCTTCAGCTCTACTTTCTTTCTTTATTTATTAAATCTTTCAATTCATCGATGAAGACATTGATATCTTTAAATTGTCGATAGACGGATGCGAATCTAACATAGGCAACCTCATCGACTTCTGCCAGCTTGTCCATTACCATTTCGCCGACACTGTCGCTTTTCACTTCCGATATGCCCTGGTTGCGTAGTTCTTTTTCTACATAACTGGTAATTTGCTCTAGTTCTTTCAAGGGAACCGGGCGTTTTTCGCAAGCCCTGATTAAGCCACGCAGGATTTTATCACGACTGAACTCTTCCCGTGTACCGCCTTTTTTCACTACAATGAGCGGTGTTTCCTCCACCTTTTCAAATGTCGTGAATCGAAAACCACATGCCTCACATTCACGGCGTCGTCGAATCGATTTACTTTCATCGACTGGCCTGGAATCGAGCACTCTTGTTCCGTTATATTGACATGATGGGCATTTCATCATTATCAGCTCCGTATTTTATGTAGGACTCCCCTATCTAAATGTTCCCCAAGGAATTACTTTTCTATCTTAATCTTATATTAAAAGGAACGGCCAGTACAAGTAAAAAGTGTAACTTCCAGCAGTAGGCACTTTTTGTCACGCACTAGAAGCACCGTTATCAAAGTCTTTGTGCTCTGGGATCTTCTACCCTTATAAATTGATTCATTGCATTAAAAAAGAGATGCACCCATGGCATCTCTGTGTATACGTGTTTTTTATAGGGCACTTATATTGGTTTTTTTCATTTGTACAGGACCTAATCCACGTGGTAATTCTATATTTTCACGTGTTTGCGCATTCAAAGCTTCTGCAATATAATCTGCCGCAATATTCGGATCCAAGTTACCGCATGTATAGACATCAATGCTGGCATAGCCGTGTTCAGGAAAACTGTGAATCGTTAAGTGTGATTCAGAAATGATGACAACCCCACTAACTCCTTGTGGAGCAAACTTGTGAAAGGCAACTTCTCGTACCTCTGCACCTGATTTTAAAGCAGCATCAACAAAAATCTTTTCAATCAAATCGATATTGTTCAGTTTTTCAAAGTCACAACCCCAAAGTTCAGAAATGACATGTCTACCCATAGTTTCCATAGTGTAAGCTGTTTCCATATTAAGCTTCCCCCTTACCATGATTAAAAAATAAGTCTGATAACTACCACGGGGGAAAGTTAGTCCAAAGAGGTCCTAACCCTTTAAGTAGCCATCACGTAAACCGCTTTTTTAGAAGTTCACGATTCATAGTATATATGGTTTGATTTTTTTTTGCAACTCCAAATTGAATTTTTAGATAGATAAACTTTTATGTAATAAAGATATGGAAGGGGGCCCATAGAAGGAAAATCTTTCTTGTGTTTATTCAGCGCTTAAAACCGCCAGGAATTGATTGATCAGCCGAATTGAAAATAGCCCGCTAAAAAATTTAGCAGGCTCGATTTTTTCATTATTTTACTGATAATTCGACTTCGGAAGTTTTTTTCAACTCGGACGCAACTAATTTTACAAGGTCCACTACCCGATTGGAGTAACCCCACTCATTATCATACCAAGCCAGGACTTTAACTTTCCTGTCACCAATCATCATCGTTGTCAAACCATCGATGATGGCAGAGTGAGGATTAGTTTTAAAATCACTTGAAACTAAAGGTTCCATCGTGAATTCCATGATTCCTTTGAGTTCATTTTCTGAAGCGTCGATGAAAGCTTGATTCACTTCATCAATCGTGACATCACAGTTTAAATCCACAACAAGGTCGACTAGGGACACATTAGGTGTCGGTACGCGTAACGCCATTCCGTGAAGCTTACCTTTTAATTGAGGCAACACTAGTGAGATGGCTTTTGCAGCTCCTGTAGTCGTAGGAATGATGCTTTCCGCAGCGGCACGAGCACGTCGTAAGTCTTTGTGCGGGTTATCGATATTATTTTGATCATTTGTATATGAATGTATCGTTGTCATTAAACCATTGTTGATGCCGAATTTCTCATCAAGCACTTTTGCAACCGGTCCAAGACAGTTAGTTGTACAAGATGCATTAGATATGACAAAATGCTTGTCAATTTCCAGCACTTCCTGATTGACGCCCATGACAATGGTAACGTCTTCATTTTTACCCGGCGCTGATAAAATCACCCTTTTTGCCCCTGCTTCTAAATGAAGAGCCGCTTTAGAACGATCATTGAATTTCCCAGTAGCTTCAATTACAATATCTATGTCCAGCTCTTTCCAAGGCAATAGCTTTGGATCGCGGTTATTTATCAGTTGTACTCGGCGGCCATTCACTACAAGTGAATCATCTTCCGCAATAATGATACCGTCGAATTTACCATGTATCGTATCATACTTTAGTAAGTGTGCTAAAGTTTCAGCAGGATAGCTTGCATTAATGGCAACAATGTCCAAACTCTCATCTATTATGGCCTTTCGGAAAACCATTCTTCCAATTCTCCCAAATCCGTTAATCGCTATTCTTGAATTCATTGTTCGGACCCTCCTGAAAATATTAATGTTATACTTATTACCTCTCGCATGTAATTAGTATAACATAATTCAGTTGTATTGTGCTAATAAAAATGCTGATTGTTTATTTTTTTCAACACAAAAGGAAGAAACCCGAAGATTTCTTCCTTTTATCATAACTATATGACATGCCATTCACTAAGCAGGGCCTTCACCTGCTTCTTCGTTTCCTTAATGTCCCCATTATTATCGATGACGGCATCCGCTAAAGCCTTTTTATCAGCTAAGGGCATCTGCGAGTGGATCCTGGCAAGCGCATCCTTCTCCGATAGACCATTCCTGGTCATTAAACGTTCCAATTGAACTTGTTCATCCACATATATTAAAAGCGTCTTTTCCACCATGAATGTCAACTTACTTTCGAATAGGAGCGGAATATCCATGAATACCGTTTCTTCCCCTGCAGCGAGTGCCTCTTCCGTTTTGAGGCGCATCCAATTCCTGACAGCAGGGTGAACGATGCCATTCAATAGCAATCTCTTTTCCTGGTCATGAAATATTATCGACCCTAGCTTTACGCGATCTATATTCCCATCCGTCAATAAGATATCTTCTCCAAACGCCTCCACAACTTGATGATAGGCTTCTTCACCTGGCTCAACGACAGCACGGGAAGCCAAATCTGCATCTACAATCGTGAATCCGAGTTCCTGTAAATAGAGGCTGACACTGCTTTTCCCGCTGGCGATGCCTCCGGTGATTCCGATGATTTGTCCCATAAGCTCCCCCTTTTAAACCATGTATCATAACTTGAATAAACCGATTATAATTAATAGTACACCTGGAAGAAAGGTTAAATGCTGGATAACTTTATTATTTGAAAGCAATTTCCCGCTTTGCAGTCCGCTCCAGATGAAAATTGAACTCATAACAGCGATGCATACTGCGAGGATAATCGGTGAAATCCCGATCATGGCCGCTCCGACTCCAGCCCCGAACGCATCCAGCGAAAGTGCAAACCCCAAAACAAGCGCTTCAACACCCATGATCGTACCTGATTTATCAAAATCGGCATTCAATGGTTTTTGTAAAATATTAACGACTACCCCAAGTGATTTAATTTCAAAATTAAAGATGATCTTTTCATGATATCTATCATCTTTCAAATCTTTGTCAGGCTTAAAGTACTGGTATACCATCCAGGCACCAAGAAAAATAAGGATGATGCCCCCCGTTTTTTCAGCCGCCCCGATAGATATGAGCTGACTGATGAATTGACCGATGACCATCGCTATGCCTAAACTCAATGCAGAACAAAATGAAATGACCGCTATTGACTTTAAGGGGATTTTCATCTTCCGCATACCGAATGTCAAACCTACGCCAAATCCGTCAATACTAACTGCAAAAGCAAGAAAAATAATTTGTAGCCACATCGGAATATTACTCCTTCCCTTCTCGGTGCTACCCTAGTATATGGTAGGAGCCCATCCGATGTGTTTTCAAAAAACATTAGTTAAATAAGCGGCTGGCACGACGGGCAAATATGTGTGCCGCGTCCTGCAACAACCAGCTTTTCTAGTGGTGTGCCGCATGTTTTGCATTCCTCGCCCTTTCGTCCATAGACATTCAGTTCTAACTGAAACATGCCGATTTGCCCTTGAGAGTTAAGGTACGAACGAATCGTACTCCCACCTTTTTCCACCGCTTCACCCAATGTTGCAATGATTTCCGCATGCAACTTTTTGATTTCCGGCAAGGATAGTGAAGAAGCTACTCTCTCCGGATGGATACCGGAACGGAATAATGACTCGTCCACATATATATTCCCAATTCCAACGACTACCGTTTGATCAAGAAGAACCGGCTTGATTTTCCTGTTGGTTCTGGCCAATTTCGCACTTAGCCCCTCGACAGTAAAATCTTCAGATAACGGTTCAGGCCCTAAATGCAACAGCGGCAACCGCTCAAACTCTTCTCCTTTAGCAAATAGATGCATCGTTCCGAATTTCCGGACATCCCTGTACCGAAGTTCACTGCCATCCGTGAAAGTGAAGATCACATGTGTATGCTTATCGTATGGCTCTTCTTTTGGATGCACCCCGTATTTCCCCTCCATCCTTAAATGCGAAACCATCGAATAATCATCCAAGGTGAAAATGAGAAACTTGCCCCGACGGCCTATACTCTGAATCGTTTGCCCTCTTAAAGCATCCTGAAACTGTTCAACAGGCTCAGGCGCTTTAATGATCTTTGGCCAGAAGACAGACACTTCCTTGATCTCTTTTCCAAGTACGAGCTGCTCTAACGTTCTTCTGACTGTTTCCACTTCTGGAAGTTCTGGCATTACAATCACCTATCTTTTATTATTTGGCATCAAACCATGTTGGCCCGAAAGCATAATCCACTTTAAGGGGCACGTTCAATTCAATGGCATTTTCCATTTCCTCCGGAACGATCACCTTAAGGATTTCGAGTTCCTCGGGAGGAGTTTCAAAAATCAATTCATCATGCACCTGAAGAAGCATTCTCGTTTTCAGCCCTTCACTTTTCAGGCGCTTATTCATATTTATCATCGCAAGCTTGATGATATCCGCGGCACTGCCTTGAATCGGTGTGTTCATCGCTGTCCGTTCGGCAAAGCTCCTGATGTTGAAATTGCGGCTTGTAATCTCAGGAATATAGCGCCTTCTTTGCAGCAAAGTCGTGCTATACCCTTTTTGACGTGCCTCATGTATGCTTTCTTCCATATATTCCTGAACACCTGGAAAGCTCCTTAAATACTTCTCGATGAACTCTCCAGCTTCTTTTCTCGTGATGCCAAGGCTTTGCGATAGCCCGTAGTCACTTATACCATAAACGATTCCGAAGTTTACGGCTTTTGCTTGGCGCCTCATGTTTGACGTGACTTCCTCCGCCTTTACATGGAACACATCCATCGCAGTCCTTGTATGGATGTCCATCCCGGCCTGGAATGCTTCCACCAATCCGCTGTCATTGGCGATATGCGCCAGCACGCGTAACTCGATTTGCGAATAGTCCGCAGCAAAAATGATCCAATCCTTTTCGGAAGGAATGAAGGCCTGCCTGATTTTCCTGCCTTCTTCCAGTCTGATAGGGATGTTCTGCAGGTTGGGATCTGTAGAACTTAAGCGGCCGGTCTGGGTCAATGCTTGGTTGAACCGGGTGTGCACCTTGTCCGTTTTACCATTGACCACTTTGAGCAAGCCTTCAATATAAGTGGATTGCAACTTACCAAGCTGGCGGTACAGTAATATCTCCTTAACAATATCATGCTGGCTCTCCAGTTTTTCCAGTACATCGGCTGAAGTGGAATAACCTGTTTTGGTTTTCTTCATGACCGGAAGCTCCAACTTTTCAAAAAGGATGGCCCCAAGCTGTTTAGGTGAATTGATATTGAATGCCTCTCCAGCCAAATCAAAAATTCGTGCTTCAATGGTTCTTAAGCGAATGGCTAATTCCTGCCCCATGTTTTTCAGCCTGCCTATATCCACCTTGATGCCCTGCCATTCCATATTAGCCAGGATGATCGACAAAGGCAGCTCCAAGTCCGTTAACAGATGATATTGCTCGAACTCTTGCAGCTTATCGCTCATCGGTTCTTTAAGAGCAAGGATCGCCTTCGATTTTCTGGCGATATGCTCGCTCAATTCAGCTTGCCCTGGTATCTTGCGTTTTGCACCTTTCCCATAAAAAACATCATCTGTCTCAAGACGGATTGCACCTTGTGTTTTTGTGATCTCGGCCACTTCATCCACTGACTCTGCCGGATCCAGGATATAGGATGCCAAAAACACATCAAAATCGATGCCTTTTATTTCGACGCCTCTATGACGGAGTGCCACAACCGTACGCTTCGCATCGAAAACCGTTTTCTTTTTTGTTTCATCCTCTGCCCAAGTTTTAAATGCCGCGGAACTCAGAGCATCATCACCATGGAAGTAAAAATGACCTTGTTCATTACTGATAGCTATCCCTATAATATCTGCGCGATGATAATTATCTTCTAACGTTTCAACATATAAAGCACTTTCATCTGCAAACATTCCTTCTGTCATTTCACCCGTGTGAACCTCTATCTTTTCCTGTTCAAGAGGTACACTTTCCGTTACATCCAATTTATCGAGCAAAGTCGAAAAGCCTAGCTCTTTATAGAATGAGATGACTCGTTCCTGATTCATGCCGCTGTACTCGGTCTCGTTTACAGAAACTTCAAGCGGTGCTTCCCTCGTTATTGTAGCCAGCTCTTTACTTAATAGAGCCAGGTCTTTATGTTCCTCTATTTTCTCTTTCAATTTTTGTCCGCTTACCTCATCAATCGACTGCAGGAGGTTTTCAACCGTTTCAAATTGATGCAATAACTTAAGCGCAGTTTTTTCACCAACACCCGGTATGCCAGGAATATTGTCGGAGGCATCTCCCATCAGTCCTTTTAAATCAATGATCTGAAAGGGAGATAGACCGTATTTTTCATGTATATGCTTTGGAGTGTATTCCTCAATTTCAGTAATCCCCTTTTTAGTAATGGACACCGTCGTACTAGGGGAGGATAATTGTGTTAAATCCTTATCACCGGAAATGACCTTCACCTCAAAACCATCTTTTTCAGCTTGTAAAGACAGCGTCCCGATTATATCATCAGCTTCATAGTTCTCCAGTTCATACCTTTTTATTTGAAAACAATCAAGCAGCTCACGAATGAAAGGAAATTGCTCAGATAATTCAGGCGGCGTTTTTTGGCGTCCTCCTTTATATTCTTTAAATGACGCATGTCTGAATGTCGTTTTACCCGCATCGAATGCAACAAGTATGTGTGTTGGCTTTTCTTCTTCAAGAATGCGATTGAGCATCATGGTGAATCCGTAAACGGAATTCGTATGTACCCCCTTATCATTATTCAAGAGCGGAAGCGCAAAAAACGCACGGTAAGCAATGCTATTTCCATCTATGAGTACTAACTTTTTATCCAATTCCGTATTCCTCCAGTCATACAGGGTTATGTAGTTTTAGCTTCTATTTAAAAACGCAAAAAGCCGTTCATTTTCTTTCTCTATTCTACCATGAGTAGAAGCGGAAAGAAAAATGACGGCACTGCGGTTATTTAGTATTTCCCATTAACAAGCTGGCATATGGGGAATCCGACGGCAGAACGATGACCGTTTGATCTCCAATCGTTTTTTTGTAGGAGTCAAGAGTCCGGTATAGTTTATAGAATTCCGGATCTTTGGAAAACGACTTATTATAGATTATCGCTGCTTCCCCTTCTCCTTCAGCCCTGATCACTTCTGCATCAGCTTCTGCAGTCGAGAGCAATTCTTTCACTTTACGATCAGTATCCGCAATGATACGATTTTTCTTCGCATCACCTTTGGAAAGGTACTCTTGCGCTTTCGATTCCCGCTCTGAAATCATCCTCTTGAAGACGGATGCTTCATTTGCGGCTGGGAGGTCAGTCCGCTTTATCCGGACATCCGTCAGACTGATGCCATAACTGTCCTTTTGCAGCAGTTCGTTGACTTTTTCTGTTATACGGTCGTTTAAACTTCCCCTGGATGACTTCTCATCATTGATGATTTCATCATAATTCAGCTGGCCCAGCTCTGAACGAACTGCCGAATAAATGAACTCTTCCATTTTCGTTTCGGCATTCTGTAGTGTCCTTGCATTTGTAATCAATTTCTTCGGATCTTCTATTCTCCATACTGCATAGTTGTCGATCAGCATCCGCTTTTTATCTTTCGTATTGATTTCCGCCTCGGATACATCAGAACTCATCTGATACTTTGGCAAGGTCATGACGCTCTGAACGAATGGCACCTTCGCCTTCAAACCCGGGGTCTTATCAATTCTTACCACTTCACCGAATTGACGGACGACTTTATATTCGCCCTCTTTGACGATATATACATTGGTGAAGATGATTAACAGCAACGCGACGACAATAATGAGGAAAATGCCAACTTTCACGTATCCTCTCCAATGAAAATCACCTTTTTTCGACTCAGAGAAATCTATTATTTTTCCGCTCATTGTTTAGCGCCCCCTTCCCCCGCCGCTTTTTCTTCCGTCGCATTCCCTTTTTTCGTTTCTTCTTCTGGAGCAACGGCTTCATCAGATGCAGGCGTTTTTTTCGTTTCCTCTTTTTCAAGCGAGCGAAGCGGCAAGTACTTCATTGTGTTTCCATCATCATTCATGATATAAATCTCCGCATTCGGCAATACTCCTTCAAGGGTCTCCAGAACAAGGCGGTCCTTGGTAATCCCCTTATTGCCCTTATACTCACTTAGTAATTTTTCGAAGACGGCTACATCCCCACGAGCAGCTTCCGTACGGGCAGCTTTATCCCCATTGGCCTGTGAAATGATGGCGTCTTTTTCCCCTTCCGCTTCATTCATCCGTTTATTTTCATATTTATCCGCTTCGTTTATTTTCGTATTCGCCGTTTCCCTGGCATCCGTTACATTGGTGAATGCTTTCCGGACTTCTTCATTCGGTAGCTCCACATCCTGGAGTTTAACCGCAGATATCGAAATTCCGACATCATATTTCTCCAGTAGCTGTGACAATAACTCCCATACATCCGCTTCAATTTGCGCTTTACCGGATGTAAGTGCATCATCTATTTTCGTGCTGCCGATAATGCTCCGTAAGGCAGCTGAAGTCGTATCATATAATATTTTCTCTGGATCATCTGCATTGTATAGATATTTTGGAGGGTCTGTGATTTTCCATTGCACCACTAGGTCGGCTAGCACAATATTTTCATCACCCGTAATCATTTTGGTCTCACTCGGGTAATCCTTAACCTCTCCATCCTCTTCCTTATATCCAAATTTAAGGCTGAATGTTTCTTTCGATAATTTTTCAACCGATTGAATTGGCCAAGGCAGCTTAAAGTGAAGTCCTGGTTCTGTTATCGTCTGCTCCACCTTACCAAACGTCATTATGACAGCTTGATCGGATTCATCAACCGTGTACCAGGTCGATATCGCAACTACACCCAAAATTAAAATTAGAAAGACAAGTCCTATGATCGTATATATCCTTTTTAAGCTAACGATATGTATCACCCCTTCTTTGCCGTTATATCTTATTTACGCAAGAAAGGGCCTAAAGTTTCATGAAAATCAAATATTTTCCTAAGAAAACAGGATAGAGGAATGGTTCCCGGGGGAATAAGACAAAATTAAAAGACAGAGACTATGCGTCTCTGTCAATGTTTAACTCCTTGGATGAGGGGTTGTACAACCATTGTACCCCTGCATTATGAAGTCCGTTTTAAGAAATTGTAAAGGACATGTAAATTCACGACACCCGCTACATTTTTCCTTTTAAGCTTTTATTTAAAGTGACTGTAAAAGTCGTACCGGTTCCAGGTGTGCTTTCCACGTTGATTTTACCTTTATGGACTTCTATTATATGCTTGACGATTGCCAACCCAATGCCAGTTCCTCCTGAATCGCGGCTCCTTGCCTTATCGATCCGGTAAAACCGTTCAAAGATCCTTGGCAGTTCTTTTTCTTCGATGCCGATCCCGCTATCTTGAACTGCAATATCAACCGTCTGTTCATTCTCAATGATATTCACGGTGACCCTCCCGCCATTTGGGGTATAGGTCAATGCGTTCGTTATCAAATTAATGAAAACCTGTTTGATCCTGTCAGATTCCCCTTCAATGAATACAGGTTCCTGTGATGCTTTAATTTCAAGCGATACTTCTTTTTCTTTCAGCTTCCCAATAAGCATCTCTTGTATTTCGCCAAGTACTTTCGTAATATCCACGACACCTGCGTTCAAAACGAATTCCTGTTGCTCCATTTTTGATAAATTCAGAAGCTCCTGAATGAGTTCTTGCAGCCGATCACTTTCTTTCAAGATAATCGTTAAAAAGTGCTTTAAGGTCTTTTCGTCTTTTAAAGCCCCATCTAACAATGTTTCTGAAAAGCCTTTAATAGAAGTGATCGGGGTTCTCAATTCATGGGACACATTAGCCACGAAATCCTTCCGCATTTGCTCGAGCCTTTTCAATTCGGTAATATCATGGAAAATGAGGAGGATCCCCTTCCATTCATCATGATTCCCGATAATGGGAGCCCCGTAAATCTCAAAATGCTTACGTTCTAGTGCAAGTGGTATCTTCACCTGGCGTTTTATCGTTTTTTCCGTCCGAAAGATCTCTTCGATTATGGCAATCACTTCCTGATCTTTAATGACCGAGTAATATTCCTGAAACAAAAAAGTAGCGGAGTTTACATGGAAGCTTTTCTTGAATTCCCGGTTGATTAAGGTGGTATACCCTTTACTGTCTATGAGCAAGACACCGCTACCGATATTTTCAACAAGTACTTCCAAACGATCCTGATTCATTTCCCTTGCTATTTCAGTTTCCTGAAGATTCCTCGCCAATATGTTCAAGGAAGTTGTCAGCATTCCGGTTTCATCAGTTTGCCTCCCGAATGTCCGAGTTCCATAATTCCCTTTTGCCAGTTCGATGGCTGCCATCGTGGCCTCCTCGATCGGACGGGTATAATATGAAGTGATTTTACTCGCGAGCATGAGAATGATGATCAAGGCAACCCCTAAACAAATGATCAATATTTGCCACATTTGTTTATTCACTTGATGGATGGCCTCTATTTCATTGCTATGGACGACAAAACCTTCAATCTCGCCATCCTTTTCGACCGTCTTCCAATAATAATGGAGGTCCGATTCCCCTTCAACCACTTCAAACCCTTCCCCATACTTAAGCCCTTTTTCCAAAGTTATTTTGCGAAGGACCTTGGCATGGCTTTTAAGTATTTCATTTGATGATGTCGAATCGTATAATATTTCCCCACTCGTGGAGAGAATCGTTAAGTTCGAATCTAAAAGGGGTGTCAGTTTTGCCGTCTTCCCTTTTTCCAAAAAGGACACGATCCCCCCATGCTCTTGAATATATGTAGAAATGAAGAATGTTTCGTTCTGTATGCGCTCATTGAACGTTGTAATATAATAACTTTTGAACAAATGCCCCAATAAAAAGCCCACGGCCATCAGGACGACCATCACCAGCGTGATGAGGGTATATAAGAGCTTTTTACGATAGGTCGTCATTCTTTTTTAGGCTCCTCAAGCTTATACCCCAAGCCCCTTATCGTTTTGATATATAGAGGTTTTTTTGTATCCTTCTCTATTTTTTCACGAAGATGGCTAATATGCACATCGACGATTCTGGAATCTCCCGCGAAATCATAATTCCATACCGCACTGAGCAGTTGGTCCCTAGTCAATACTCTTCCTTTATTCTTTGCCAAGTATAAAAGTAATTCAAATTCTTTTGGAGTCAATTCTAATTGCTGTTCATCAAAGAATGCTTCGTACCGATCCGGGAATACTTTCAATTCCCCTAATTTCAAGAGACCTTCTTCCTGATCATTACCCGACTCACTGCCGTTCGATTGAAACTGGGATCTCCTTAATATGGCTTTAATCCGTGCTACTACCTCCCGCGGACTAAACGGTTTGGTTAAATAATCATCCGCTCCAAGTTCAAGTCCCAGCACTTTGTCAAATTCATCGTCCTTAGCAGTCAGCATCAAGATCGGTATATTGATTTTCTGCTGGCGAAGCTGTTTACATACTTCAAGCCCATCCATTTTAGGCAGCATCAAATCCAATACCACTAAATCGGGGCGTATGTCCACAGCAGCCTGTAGCCCTTGTTCTCCATCCAAAGCCGTGATTACCGAATAGCCTGCTTGTTCTAAATTGTACTGAAGTAAGGTAACTATTGATTGTTCATCATCCACTACGAGAATTTTCTTTGACATTAGATCCTCCTGAATTATGTATTACCCCATAGACCAAATTCTCAGTCTACTCATCCAATTCCATTATAAAGAATATTATATGAAATTTACACATAAAAAAACCGTATTGAAAGTTATTCCTACCTTAAGCAGGGGCTTATCGTCCCCGATTTCTTCCAACCGTCTTTTTTAAGCGGATAAAAAAACTGCCCAGGGCTGGAAAGATGGCCTTGGCCTTCCCTTCCAATATTCCGGGCAGTCTGATCAAGAGATAAGTTTTCACTATCTCTTATTGAAGAACTTGCATTACTGCTTTAACTGATTCAACTGATTTAGAAAGTGATGCTTTTTCGTCTTCAGTCAATTCAAGTTCGATGATTTGTTCGATACCATTTGCACCTAGTACAGTTGGCACGCCAAGATAGATCCCTTCGAATCCGTATTCGCCTTCAAGGTAAGCGATAGAAGGTAGAACGCGACGTTGGTCTTTAAGGATCGCTTCAGCCATTTCTACTAGAGAGGCAGCGGGTGCATAATACGCACTTCCGTTTCCAAGCAGGTTAACGATTTCTCCGCCACCAGTACGTGTACGGGCAACGATTGCTTCTAAACGATCTTGAGGAATCAATGTTTCCAAAGGAATTCCGCCAGCGTATGAGTAACGTACTAGAGGAACCATATCGTCCCCGTGTCCACCAAGAACGAAACCAGTTACATCTTTAACAGACAGGTTTAATTCTTGAGCTACGAAAGTACGGAAACGAGCTGTATCAAGAACACCAGATTGTCCAATTACGCGTTCTTTAGGGAAACCTGATTCTTTGTATACAGTGTAGGTCATTGCATCTACTGGGTTAGTTAATACGATGATTGTTGTATTTGGAGAATGTTTAACCACTTCTTTAGTTACAGATTTCATAACTTTTTGGTTAGTTTGAACTAAGTCGTCACGACTCATACCAGGTTTGCGAGCGATACCAGCAGTGATAATGACTACGTCAGAATCAGCTGTATCTGCATAGTCTGAGGTACCGATGATGTTAGCGTCGAAGCCTAGAACCGGGCCTGCTTCCGCCATATCAAGCGCTTTACCTTTTGTAGGGTTTTCAGCTTGTGGAATATCAACTAAAACGATATCACCAAGTTCTTTTTGAGCTGCTAGAAAAGCTGCTGTAGCACCAGTGAAACCGGCACCAACTACTGTAATTTTTTTGCGTTTAGACATGTCATTTCCTCCTTAAAATATGCAAATATTTTTGGAAAACTTTTAACGTCTTTATCCACACATATATATATAAAGCCCTCTGAAAAAGAAGACCATATCGGGCTCTTTTCCAGAAAGCATCATAAGTAAAAATTATTTAAGGTTTTTGATAAGTTCGTCAGCGAACTCAGAACATTTAACTTCTGTTGCACCTTCCATTAGGCGGGCAAAGTCATATGTAACGACTTTAGAAGCAATTGTTTGTTCCACTGATTTTGTAATGCTGTCTGCAGCTTCATTCCATCCAAGATGTTCAAGTAAAAGAACGCCTGAAAGAAGTACTGAAGATGGGTTAACTTTATCAAGACCAGCATATTTAGGAGCCGTTCCGTGAGTTGCTTCGAAGATGGCATGTCCAGTTTCGTAGTTGATGTTTGCTCCTGGAGCGATACCGATTCCGCCAACTTGTGCAGCTAATGCATCAGAAATGTAATCTCCGTTCAAGTTCATTGTTGCAACAACATCAAACTCTTTAGGACGAGTCAGGATTTGTTGTAAGAAGATATCAGCAATGGAATCTTTAACGATGATTTTGCCTTCAGCTTCAGCAGCAGATTGTGCTTTGTTAGCAGCTTCAGTGCCTTCAGCATCTTTAATTTTGTCATATTGGTTCCATGTGAACACTTTATCGGCGAATTCTTGTTCTGCAACTTCATAACCCCAAGTTTTGAATGCACCTTCCGTGAATTTCATGATGTTACCTTTATGAACAAGAGTTAATGATTTACGGCCTTCTTTGATCGCATAGTTAAGTGCTGAGCGAACAAGACGTTTTGTTCCTTCTTCAGAAATCGGTTTAATTCCGATACCTGAAGTTTCAGGGAAACGAATGTTTGTAACACCGAATTCATTTTGTAGGAAGTCGATTAATTTCTTAGCTTGGTCAGAACCTTTTGCATATTCGATACCAGCATAGATGTCTTCAGTATTTTCACGGAAGATGACCATGTCAGTGTCTTCAGGACGTTTAACTGGTGAAGGCACACCATCAAAGTAACGTACTGGACGAAGACATACGAATAAGTCCAATACTTGACGCAATGCAACGTTCAATGAGCGGATACCGCCACCGATTGGAGTTGTAAGAGGTCCTTTAATAGCGATTAGATATTCGTTAATGACATCAAGAGTTTCTTGTGGAAGCCATTCGCCTGTTTGGTCAAATGCCTTTTGTCCAGCTAAAACTTCTTTCCATTCGATTTTCTTTTCGCCGTTGTAAGCTTTTTCAACTGCTGCGTCTAAAACGCGAGAAGCTGCTGCCCAGATATCAGGACCGATTCCGTCTCCCTCAATATAAGGAACGATTGGATTGTTTGGTACGTTAAGAGCACCGTTAGTAACTGTGATTTTTTGGCTTTGTGTCATGTCTCTTACCTCCGATTCAAATTCAAAGGTTAGATGGCCTGCCATTAAACGAGGCAGAACCACTAACCCTTTTTACTCACATCTATTAATTTACTACAAAATCGATGAAATAAAAAATAATTTTTGAAAAACTTTTAATTAGCGTTCTTCAATCGGTACATATTTTTGCATACCTGGTCCAACATACTCTGCACGCGGACGGATTAGGCGGTTGTTTGAATATTGCTCAAGGATATGAGCGATCCAGCCTGAAGCACGGCTTACTGCAAAGATTGGTGTAAATAGGTCATGCTCGATACCTAAACTATGGTATACGGAAGCAGAATAAAAATCTACGTTTGGCGGAAGATTTTTTTGACCAGTTACGATTTCATGAATTTTAATGGACATATCATAATATTGTGGTTGTCCAGTAAGTTCAGTCAATTTTTGGGACATTTCTTTAAGGTGTTTAGCACGTGGATCACCTTTACGGTATACACGGTGGCCAAAGCCCATGATTTTTTCTTTATTGGCTAATTTTTCGTTGATATATGGCTCAACGTTATCAACTGAACCAATTTCAGTAAGCATTTTCATGACTTGTTCGTTAGCTCCGCCGTGAAGTGGGCCTTTTAAAGCGCCGATGGCAGAAGTTACGCCAGAATAGATATCGGATAATGTAGCCACACAAACGCGTGCAGTGAATGTAGAAGCGTTTAATTCATGGTCAGCATGAAGAACCAATGCTTTGTTGAATGCTTCTTCTTCGATTGCCGTTGGTTCATTACCGCTTAACATATATAAGAAGTTAGCAGCAAAGCTTAAATCTGTACGTGGTGCAACCGCTTCTTTTCCTTGACGGATGCGAGCGAAAGTTGTTACCAATGTAGGGATTTTTGCTTGGATGCGGATTGCTTTACGATAGTTAGCGTCTTCACTCATTACATCTGCTTCTTCATCATAAAGACCAAGAAGAGAAACAGCTGTGCGAAGAGCTCCCATTGGATGTACTTTATCAATTGGGTATGTTTTGAAATGATTAACCACTTCTGCTGGAATTGCAGCATTTTCAGCAAGTTGTTTAGTTAATTCTTTTAGTTGGCTTTTGTTTGGAAGAGCTCCGTGCCATAAAAGATAGATTACTTCCTCGAACGTTGCATTTACAGCCAAATCGTCGATGTCATAACCTACATACGTTAATGTATCATCGATAATGGAGCTTACTGATGAAGTTGTTGCTACCACACCTTCAAGACCTTTTGTTGCTGTCATACTAAATCTCTCCTTTTCCTAAGTATTCCCCTATACCCTTGCTCATTGCGTATAAATATAGCGCTTCCAAGGAAATTAGCTATTCTGGATACAACCATCTATTTTTTAGCAGAAGACATACATCTTGTATTGGAAGCGTTCACGAAATATGACCCCAACAATCGTAAAATGTACGATAATCTTTTATACGAAATCCTAAAAATAATGCTTGTAGCTATTCCTATTGAGCGCTTGCTCAATAACTACATCTTTTTTTAAGGTTCCTCAAAAATATCAATGATATTCTGAATCCTATTTTTAATAAAACAGAGCAGTTACATGATTATTATAAACAATAAACACTTTTTTGGGAATGAAAAGCAACTAAAATGTGAAAAAATTATTATTTCATTAGAAAAATTAGCTACATATTCTCTTGCTTTTTTTTATGTAATCCAAAACGTTTTTTTGAAAATTTGTCGCAAAGCAGAAGAAACGAAACATTAAATAGAAAATTTCCATTCCCAAGATTGACGAGCTCTTTTCCCCTCCGCCACTCGCTTCATTTAAAAAAATTGAAGATCTGCATGCATAAATAAGCAATTCCTGCCCCGATTAACGGACCGACAGCCACACCTTTGAATAATGCGACAGCAAGAATCGTCCCAAAAACAAGAGCCGTGGTAATATGCGGATCATGTGACAGGAGTGTAATCCCATTTTTTGCTATTAGTGCAACCGCTATTCCGGATGCAAGCGCAATCCAGGCATAAGGTGATTTAATGGCGTCCCCAAGTTCCTTGAAACCAATCGCCCCATTCGCTATTGGAATGAGTACGGATATCGTGATGATTGTAACGCCCAAGTTGATTCCCTTCGCTTCCAGATATGGGAACACTTTAGCGTCAAGGCCAATCAGTTTCATGCTTAAAAGAAAACCTGCAGCCATGATCAGTGACATATTTTTCCCAAACCAACCGATTGCTGCAAGTAAAATTAAAAATACGACAGGACCGTTGATCATTCTCCCTTCACCTTCTTTCTTCTTTTTTTGTTATTTTAACATAACAAACTCCTCTCTTTCCTAAGAAGAGATCGATTTATGGAGCTATGTATTCCGCGGGAAAAAGTTAAGCAGAATGAAGAAAGATTCTTTCCTTTCTTTTCCATCATCGTTACAATTATAATACAAACTTTATGATAGAAGGAGGATATGTCTTGAATCCAGTATATATGTATCGTTTCATTCGTTCTTTACTGGTAGTCGGAGGAATAATTTTAGGTGGAATTGCCTTGTTTTATTTATCTAAGTATACATATCCATTCATTATTGCCATGATAATCGCTTTCCTGATGAACCCCCTGGTCACTTTTTTCGAAAAGAAAGGAAGGCTGCCAAGGGGATTGGCTGTGTTCATTTCCCTTTTGCTCATTTTCCTTTTATTTGCGGGTCTAATTACCTTACTGGTCACCGAGATCATTTCAGGGACCAATTACCTTGCCGGAGTCATACCACAACACATTGAAACGATCGTGGACTTTATAGAAACATACATCACGTCAACCATCATCCCTTTATATAATCAAATAGCTGCCATGTTCAATAATTTGGATATCGAACAGCAAGACACAGTCCTCAAGAATATCCAAAATATCGGTGAATCCATCACTACCGGAGTAAGCGGCTTCATTCAAGCGTTCTTGAAGAACATTCCCGCAATCATCGGATGGTTTCCAACTACGGCAACAGCACTCCTTTTTACCCTACTGGGCACTTTCTTCATCAGCAAAGATTGGGATACCTTTGGCCGTATGACAGGAAAAGTGTTGCCTGATAAGATTTTTTCGGGTGCCAAGCGTTTATTCAGGGATTTAAAACGGGCTTTATTTGGTTTTATCCGTGCACAATTCACTCTTGTTTCATTGACGACTGTCACGATTTTAATCGGCTTTCTCATCTTAAGGGTGAATTATTCAATTACCATTGCCCTAATATGCGGACTGGTCGATATCATTCCCTATTTAGGGACAGGGACGATTTTCATTCCTTGGATCATCTTTGAATTCATTGCTGGAAATACAAGTCTCGCAATCGGTTTATCCGTCCTGTACATAATCGTTGTTGTCCAGCGCCAATTAATAGAGCCAAAAGTTCTTTCTTCCAGTATTGGTTTGGATCCGCTCGCCACTCTCATCGCCTTGTTCATCGGCTTCAAATTGATCGGTTTCCTTGGGCTGATTGCAGGGCCTGTCGTGCTTGTCATATTCAATACACTTCAGCGTGCCAATGTCTTTAAGGCCATATGGTCTTTCATCATCGGGCAAGATACAAAGAGAACCATATAAAGTAATCCAGCATATCTTATAGCATTCTCCCATCCCATATAATAATCCGCCTCGGGTACGAGGCGGATTTTTGGTTTCAAGCCTTTATTTTGATGTCTCGAATTGTTCTGTTTCAGTAGATCCTGCAAGTGCTGTTGTGGATGATGTTCCACCAGAAACGACTTGTGCCACTTCATCAAAATAACCAGTTCCCACTTCACGTTGATGGCGTGTGGCTGTATAGCCGTCGGGTTCACTGGCGAACTCTGCTTGTTGAAGTTCTGAGTATGCAGCCATGCCGCGGTCTTTATAACCAAGAGCAAGATTGAACATGCTATGATTCAATGAGTGGAAGCCAGCAAGGGTAACGAATTGGAACTTATAACCCAATTTACCCAATTCAACTTGGTAGTTGGCAATTTCTTCATCACTTAATTTAGCTTTCCAGTTAAATGATGGGGAGCAATTGTAAGCAAGGAGCTTACCCGGGAACTTTGCATGGATCGCTTCAGCAAAGCGACGAGCATCCGCTAGATTAGGTTCAGAAGTCTCACACCAGATAAGGTCGGCATATGGTGCATAAGCAAGGCCGCGTGCAATTGCTTGATCAAGACCTGCGTTGGTGCGGTAGAATCCTTCCGGAGTCCTTTCGCCAGTGATGAAAGGTGCATCGACCGGATCGATATCATCGGTGATCAAATCTGCAGCATCAGCATCCGTACGGGCAATTAAGATAGTCGGTGTACCCATTACGTCGGCTGCCAATCGGGCGGAAACCAAATTACGTACTGCCGTTTGGGTTGGCAGAAGAACTTTACCCCCTAGGTGACCACATTTTTTCTCTGAAGAAAGCTGGTCTTCAAAGTGAACGCCTGCTGCTCCAGCTTCAATCATGCCTTTCATTAATTCGAAGACGTTAAGGGAACCGCCAAAACCGGCTTCAGCATCCGCTACGATTGGAGCGAACCAATCGATATCCTCTTTTCCTTCAGCATAGCTGATTTGGTCTGCACGCTGAAGTGTCTGATTAATGCGTTTAACCACTTGCGGCACGGAGTTGGCTGGATATAAACTTTGGTCAGGGTACATTTGCCCTGCGATGTTAGCATCGGCCGCCACTTGCCAGCCGCTTAGGTAGATTGCTTTTAAACCAGCTTTCACCTGCTGCATTGCTTGGTTACCAGTCAATGCTCCTAATGCATTGATGAAATCCTCTGTATTTAATAGATTCCATAGTTTCTCAGAACCACGGCGTGCCAGTGTTTGTTCAATATCAATGGAACCTCTTAATTTAATAACTTCTTCCGCCGTATAAGGACGTTTAATCCCAGTCCACCGTGAGTCATTTTCCCAGTTTTGTTGTAATTGTTGCGCTCTTTCATTCATCATTATAGTTTCCTCCTATTTTATATAAAATATTTTAAATATTAAGATAATTGTTCGTATGCCGGATTGGTTAAGAAATCTGCAAAGTCATCCGCTTCAATCAATTCTTCGAATAGTTTAGTAGACTCTTCAAACTTTCCTGATTTGAAAGCTTCTTCCCCTACTTCCGATTTAATGACCGCCACTTCTTCCTCTTTAATCTGATGGAATAATTCTTCGGTTATTTTCCTGCCATCTTCGAGAATGCCTTTTGGATGACGGATCCATTGCCAGACTTGTGCTCTTGAAATTTCAGCCGTCGCTGCATCTTCCATTAAATTATTAATGGGCGCCGCCCCTCTGCCGCTTAACCATGAGGCAATATATTGGATGCCGACGTTAATGTTCGTCCTTAATCCTGCCTCCGTAATCGTTCCTTTGGGCACAGCCAGCAACTCTTGCGCTGTTACATGGACATCTTCTCGTTTTCGGAAAATTTGATTCGGCTTTGGAACAAGCAGGTCAAAAACCTCTTTTGCGATGCTTACCATACCTGGGTGGGCAACCCATGTTCCATCATGACCGTCTCTTGCTTCGCGTTCTTTATCTGCCCGGACTTTCGCAAAAGCCTCATCATTCTTAACCGGGTCATTTTTAACTGGAATTTGCGCTGCCATCCCGCCAATTGCCGGAGCATTACGAGTGTGGCATGTTTTGATTGCCAATAAGGAATACGCTCTCATGTTCGGGACGGTCATCGTCACCTGCAACCGGTCAGGGAAGATAACATCATCCGATTGACGGAATTTTTTCAGGAAACTGAAGATATAATCCCAGCGGCCACAGTTCAGGCCTGCAGAATGTTCTTTTAGCTCGTACAGAATTTCATCCATTTCGAATGCGGCAAGTATCGTTTCAATCAAGACCGTTGCCTTAATGGTTCCTTGCGGAATTCTTAAATCGTTCTGTGCATATACGAATATTTCATTCCATAATCTTGCTTCCAGGTGGCTTTCCATTTTTGGTAAGTAAAAGTATGGACCGCTTTGTTTTTCGACCAATGCTTTTGCGTTGTGATAAAAGTACAGTCCAAAGTCAAAAATGCTGGCTGATATTGGCTGTCCATCCAAAAGGACATGTTTTTCCTCCAAATGCCAGCCACGTGGCCTTACCTTTAGGACAGCTGTTCTTTCATTTAATTCATACACTTTGCCATTTGGATTTTTAAATGAAATGGTTCCGCGGATTGCATCGCGCAAATTCAATTGACCATCCACGCAATTCTCCCAAGTAGGTGAGTTGGCGTCTTCAAAATCAGCCATGAATACATTGGCACCTGAGTTCATTGCATTAATAATCATTTTACGATCAACAGGTCCAGTGATTTCAACCCTGCGGTCCTGCAAATCATTCGGGAGGGGCCCAATCGTCCAATCACTTTCACGAATATGCTTCGTTTCTTCAAGGAAATCAGGAAGCTTGCCTTGATTCAGTTCTTCCTGAACGATTTTCCTCCGTTCTAGAAGTTCTGCCCTTCTTCCACTGAAATGCCGTTCAATTCTTTCGATGAATTGAAGAGCTTCCGTTGTAAGTATTTGTTCATATCCTGGCTTAATGTTGCCTGTAATTTGTAAGCCTTTTGCTTCCGTAATCATGTTGCCTCTCCACATCCTTTCCAACTCTTCTATGTTATAATACAGTTGTTTTATTTCTTGTTTGTATTATATAACACGTTGTATAAATTTGTCACCAGTTTTTTCTAAAAAGTTTCAAGAAAAATCATTTCTTACATGAAAAAGCCTGATTTATCCATGTTTTCGTTGGGGTAATGGATAAAAAATCCTGTTATTATACACTACTTCACTTTCATCCGAATTCTTCAATTATGGTGAAACAGACAAAACCGATTATCTCCCTATGGAGCCTATGAAAAAACCTTGGATGCTTTTGAAGACTTCTTTTTTCCAGACCAAAAAGGCTGCCTAAAAGCTAGAGCTTTTAGGCAGCCTTATATTATTTATGCCGAATGATGGTGACTTTCCCTTTATTCATCCTATTCATGATAAACCGGATAACAATCGGTTTGAGGAGATTCCGGGTTGGCGGAAATACAAGGAGCAATCCCATGATATCCGAGATGAGGCCAGGGGACAGCAACAGTGCAGCTCCGATAAAGATACAGATTCCATCAATGATTTCATTTCCTGGCATCATTCCGTAACGAATCTGTTCCTGTGCCCTTTTCCATGTTTCCATCCCTTGCCGTTTAGCCAAATAGGCTCCGATTAAACCTGTGGCTACAATCAGGAACAGCGTTGGCCAAAAACCAATCATATTGCCTGACAGCAATAGGACAATGATTTCAATGACCGGCATCGCAATGATAAACAATAAAAAATATTTCATCTACATTCCTCCTGCACAGCCCATTTCTGGTGCGGTACATCCATCTTACCTCATTGGCACGGAATCAGCCAAAATTTCGTTTTACAAAACGTTGGCATGTCCATCATAAATGACTCCACGACCTGCATCGACCGTTATTCTTTGCCCATCCGTGAAAACTTTGGTCGCGTTTTCCGCCCCAACGATGACCGGAATGCCCAATGTGACTCCTACAACAGCTGCATGGCTTGTCAAACCGCCTTCTTCCGTTATCAATGCCGCACACTTTTCAATCGCTGGCATCATATCGCGGTCCGAACCAATTGTAACCAGTACAGAGCCTTCGGTCACTTTTTCCAAAGCTTCCTTGGCATTCTTAGCTACAACCACTTCACCTTTCGCAGATTTCCTGCCGATTCCTTGAGCCTTCAAAAGAACCTCCCCTAACACATGAATTTTCATCAAGTTAGTCGTACCTGTTTCACCAACTGGCACACCGGCTGTTATGACGACTAAATCCCCGTGGGACACTAAGCCGGAATGCAAGCTTTCATCAATAGCAGTTTGAAGCATCTCATCGGTAGTCGTCGCTTTGGGACCGATCTGCGGGTAGACTCCCCAAGCCAGTGCAAGCCGTCTTGAAACATGATCATTGGATGTAACGGCAATGATCGGTGCTTTAGGGCGGTATTTAGAAATCATCCTTGCCGTATGGCCACTTTCGGTAGGGGTGATGATTGCTCCGGCATTAAGATTAAGCGCGGTGTGGGCAACGGATTGACCAATTGCATCCGTAACATTATGACGGTTCACTTTGCTTCTGACTGATAATATATCCCGATAATCAAGGGCAGTTTCAGCACGTGAAGCAATGTTATGCATCGTTTGAACAGCCTCTACAGGGTAGGTTCCAGCAGCCGTTTCACCAGAAAGCATGATGGCATCCGTTCCATCAAATATGGCATTGGCTACGTCACTTGCTTCTGCGCGGGTCGGCCTTGGGTTACGCTGCATCGAATCGAGCATTTGTGTCGCCGTTATGACTGGTTTCCCGGCATTGTTACATTTTTTAATCATTTGTTTTTGGACTAATGGCACTTCTTCTGCAGGAATTTCCACTCCCAAGTCGCCACGGGCTACCATCAAACCATCTGAAACTTCCAAGATTTCATCAAGCCGGTCTACACCCTCTTGATTTTCAATTTTAGGGATGATTTGAATATGCTCCGCTCTATTCTGCTGCAATAATTCACGCACTTCAAGTACATCGGAAGCCCTGCGAACAAATGAGGCAGCAACAAAGTCGATACCCTGTTCGATTCCAAAAAGAATATCCTGTTCATCTTTCTCCGTTATGCCAGGCAGGTTAACAGAAACACCTGGAACATTTACGCCTTTTTTGTTCTTAAGTGTACCGCTATTCAATATTTTGGTAATGATTTCTTTTCTTACCTCATCTATTTTCATCACTTCAAGACCGATCAATCCATCATCCAAAAGGATTTTAGATCCTGGATGGACATCATACAGAAGCCCTTCATAGGTAATTGAGAATTTTTCAGGTGTTCCCAGGACTTCATTCATGGAAATAATGACATCATTGCCGGCTACCAGCTCTATGGAGTCATTTTCCATATTATTTGTCCGTATTTCAGGTCCTTTTGTATCCAGCAGGATAGCAACCTGTTTACCTGCTTCTTCACCCGCTTCCCTGATATTGCGGATTCTAGCGGCATGTTCTTCATGATTTCCATGAGAAAAATTAAGCCGAGCTACATTCATCCCCGCTTCTATTAATTGAACCAGCTTTTCTATACTTTCACTTGCGGGGCCAATCGTACAAACAATCTTGGTTTTTCGCATGGTGTCATCCTCCTTTAAGGAAAAATCGCCTCCTGCCCACCTTTTGAAGACAGGGAGCGTAGTGTTATAAGTCTCTTCTTACATATACCCAATTCTTTAGATAGCAATTATTATCATTGATCAATACTGATTTAAATGGATAACTCAGAGGATAAATCGTACATTTTCTTGTCAATTGTATGCGGTTTAGCAAGGGCTTCGATGATATCATAATCAACTAGTCGATTTTGTTCTATCCCAACAGCCCTGCCCCCTTTGCCTTCAAGAAGCAATTCAACAGCTTTGGCTCCAAGTCGGCTTGCCAATACACGGTCGTTTGCCGAAGGAGATCCTCCGCGCTGGACATGGCCCAGAACCGTTACACGGGTTTCAAATCCTGCTTTCGCCTCAATTTTCCTGGAAATATCAACGGCACTTCCAACACCTTCAGCTACAATGATGATACTATGCTTTTTCCCACGGTCATGTCCGCGGTTCAGCTTCCCAATCAGATCTTCCATATCATATTCGTATTCAGGGCAAAGGATCGTTTCCGCTCCGCCAGCCAGTCCGGCCCAAAGCGCAATATCCCCGGCATTTCTTCCCATTACTTCAATCACATAAGTCCTTTCATGAGAAGTTGCCGTATCACGAATTTTATCGATAGCGTCGATTACTGTATTCAGGGCCGTATCGAAACCAATCGTAAAGTCCGTGCCCGGTATGTCATTATCAATCGTTCCAGGAACTCCGATACAAGGGAAGCCCCTTTCAGTCAAAGCTTTCGCTCCGCGGTAAGAACCATCGCCACCTATTATGACAATGCCCTCAATACCAAGTTTATTCAGTTGTTCAATCGCTTTCAGCTGGCCTTCCTCCGTCTTAAATTCCGGACAGCGAGCCGTATGTAACATTGTACCGCCTCGATGAATGATATCCCCGACCGATCCAAGTTCAAGCTGCCTTATATTGCCATTTATCAAGCCCTGATATCCATGATAAATCCCGAATACCTCCATTTCATGAAAAATTGCTTTACGGACAACCGCCCGGACTGCCGCATTCATGCCTGGAGAATCTCCTCCACTAGTCAATACACCAATTCTTTTCATAAATGTCACCTCTCTACAGCACTAAATCAATTTTAAGCTCATTATATCATTGTACCCTTTTTCAAGCTTCAATAAGCAGTATCTGTTACACTTATGCTCACTTGATGTTATAAGCCTAACCGATTCTCTACAGAAATTGAAGTAAAATGGTGTAAAAGTTTACATACTTCACACAAACCATATTCTTTACAGGTTTCGGTAATGAATACATATGCCCGCCATTAAAGGCTGAAAAAACGTGTTGCCCTTGGCAGCACGTTTTTCCTTTTTGCAAAATGTATTATGAATGCTGTTCAACTTCCTTAGGTTTCCCCTCAGATTGTTTTTCAAATTCATATTCACCGATTTTCTTGAATTTCATGTAACGCTGGTTGATAAGGTCATCACTATTCAACGGCAGAAGTTCATTGAATGAACGTTTCAGGATTTCCTTGATGGCTTCTGCCTGTAAATTTGCATCTCGATGGGCGCCGCCTCTCACTTCAGGAATGATCTCATCGATGACTCCTAAACGGTTTAAGTCGGGAGCCGTGATTTTCATCGATTCCGCAGCCCTCTTAGCCTGAGAAGCATCCTTCCACAGCAATGCCGCAGCCCCTTCAGGAGAAATTACCGAATATGTTGAATTCTCAAGCATGAAAATTCGGTCTCCAACACCAAGTGCTAATGCACCGCCGCTTCCACCTTCACCAATGACAATACTGATGACCGGCACCTTAAGCCCTGCCATTTCAAAAAGGTTTTTCGCAATGGCTTCACTTTGTCCGCGCTCTTCAGCAGCTTTACCCGGGAAAGCTCCCTTCGTATCAATGAAACAAATAATCGGACGATTGAATTTTTCCGCCTGTTTCATCAGACGTAAAGCTTTTCGATATCCTTCCGGATGGGGCATGCCAAAGTTACGGCGGATATTTTCCTTCGTATCCTTACCTCTTTGATGACCAATGACAGTCACGGCAAGTCCATCAAACTCTGCGATTCCAGCCACAATCGCTTCATCATCCCCATAATAACGGTCTCCATGAAACTCTATGAAGTCATTGAATAATCTCGGAATGTAATCAAGCGTCGTCGGACGGGCTGGATGTCGGGCAATCTGAACGCGATCCCACGGTTTTAAATGGTTATAAATATCCACTTCCAGCTTCTCTAGACGCTTTTCCAACGTTTCGATTTCAACTGTAAGGTCTACGTCAGCATCCTTCGTAATCGCCTTTAGCTCTTTAATCTTATTTCTCAGGTCCGTAACGGGACGCTCGAACTCTAATTCGTAAATCATAACCATTCACCACCCGGGGCATGAATTTTAAGGATTGTCGTCAAAGTTTCTTTCATTTCCGTACGTTTGACAACCGCATCCAATTGGCCGTGCTTCATCAAGAATTCAGATGTTTGGAAGTCTTCTGGAAGCTCTTCATGAATCGTCTGTTCAATGATTCTTCGTCCCGCAAAACCAATAAGGGCTCCAGGTTCGGCTAGATTAATATCACCAAGTGACGCGAAACTTGCCGAAACGCCACCTGTGGTAGGATGGGTCATCATTGATATGATCAGTCCGCCTTCATTACTGAACATCTTGAGTGCAGCACTCGTCTTTGCCATCTGCATCAAGCTTAAAACACCCTCCTGCATCCGAGCGCCGCCTGATGCCGTAAAAATGATAAACGGAATTTTCAATTCACCTGCACGTTCAATGGCACGGGTGATTTTTTCACCAACAACGGAGCCCATGCTTCCCATCCGGAAATTGGAGTCCATGATGGCTGTTGATACTTGGTACCCATTGATGCTCCCTACTCCTGTAACAACGGCCTCATTAATCTTGGCCTTCTTTTTGTCCTTTTCCAATTTATCCAAGTAATCCGGAAATTCAAGTGGGTTAACTGAAATCATTTCTTTATCAAATTCATTAAAACTGCCGGCGTCGAATAAACATTCGATACGCTCATGGGATGACATCGAATGATGGAACCCGCAATGCAGACAGACTTTATTGTTTTTCACTAATTCTTTTGTATACATGATTTTTTTACAGCCGGGGCATTTTGTCATAATTCCTTCTGGTACGTCTTGTTTCTCCCGATCTAAAGGAACTGTTGCATATTTCTTCTTAGACTTCGCAAATAGCTCTTTAAGCAAGCTTAATCCTCCCTTTACCACCAATTATCTATTATATGATACTTGGTACAAACTATATCAGAAATTAAATTAGTATCGTGTAAAAAGGTGTCACTCGTCCTTCGACATATTTCTAATTCTAATAAGATACGTTTCGATGGCTTTTTCTTCATCCCTTTCGAGTAAATATGTAAGAAGTGTCAGATAATCTTCTTTTTTCACATTACCCACTACCATCTCTGATGTTCTAGCATAGCTGTTGACAATGCGCCAAATTCTTTCCATCAATCTATTGCGATTCAATATGGCAATTCTTAAGAAGAAATCATCATCATGAAACTCATTTGTCTTGACCCAGACCATTAATCGTTTGATGTCCTCAGCCGTAGCGAAAAAGGCAACGATCCGTAAACAGTCAATTTCAATCAGCCTTTTCGTCTCAGCCAAATCTTCTTGTACTTTTTTATCTTGCAAAAAAAAGGTTCCCAGAAGCTCTACTAGCTTATGCTCCTGGAAATCCCTGATAAATGTCCCTTCACCACGCCTTGTTTCTATTAATCCTAATAGCTCTAAGGCACGCAATGCTTCCCGTACAGAGGAACGGCCAACATTAAAACGATCCGATAACTCCCGTTCTGATGGGATTTTATCTCCCGGAAGGAGGCTGTCCGCTTCAATCATGCTACGTAGGCTCTCAACGACATCGAGATAAATTTTAGATGAAGAAGTCCGATCTGCCAAATTAATTATTCCTCACTTTTTCCAATGATCGCTAATTTCCTTGTTTTTTCTTTAATTTTCTCGGGATCCACATTAATCCTAGCCACTCCCGTTTCCATCGCTGCCTTGGCAACAGCAGCTGCAACGGCAGGCGCTACCCTATCATCAAAAGGAGCAGGGATAACATAGTCTTCGTTCAACTCATGTTCCTCAATTAAACCGGCAATGGCCTCTACAGCAGCAACCTTCATTTTTTCATTGATATGAGTTGCACGTACATCCAAGGCCCCACGGAAAATACCCGGGAATGCAAGGACATTATTGACCTGATTCGGGAAATCCGAACGGCCCGTTCCAACAACCTTGGCACCCGCTGCTTTCGCATCCACCGGCATGATTTCCGGATCTGGATTAGCCATCGCGAAAATGATCGCATCCTTATTCATTAATGTAACCATTTCTTTGGTTAACGCACCTGCGGCAGAAACACCTACAAATACATCAGCGTTTTGAATGACCGCTTCCAAAGGTCCTGAAACCTTATTACGATTGGTCATTTTCGCCACTTGCTCTTTTATATCATTCATGCCTGACGAACGGCCCTCATAAATGGCACCCTTCGTGTCACACATAATAATGTCACGAACTCCATAGCTATAAAGCAATTTAATGATAGCAATACCCGCAGCCCCGGCTCCATTCGCTACCACTTTAATTTCTGATATTGATTTATTAACAAGTCGTAAGGCATTTACAAGACCTGCAACAGTTACAATGGCCGTACCGTGCTGATCATCATGAAAAACAGGGATATTCATTTCTTTCTTAAGTCGTTCTTCAATTTCAAAACAATTTGGTGCGGCAATGTCCTCTAAGTTCACTCCCCCGAATGTCGGTTCGAGTAATTTAACTGTCTCTACAATTTTATCCACATCCGTCGTTTTTAAACAGATTGGAAAAGAGTCCACTCCAGCGAAACTTTTAAATAAAACGGCTTTTCCTTCCATAACCGGCAAAGCGGCTTCAGGGCCGATGTTTCCAAGTCCCAACACAGCCGTTCCATCAGAAATAACAGCGACAGTGTTCCCTTTCATTGTATAGTCATAAACGGTTTCTGGCTTATCGTATATTTCTTTACACGGTTCTGCGACACCAGGAGAATATGCAAGGCTTAAATCTTCTGCATTCTTAACAGGTACTTTTGAAACTGTTTCTAATTTCCCTTGATTCATGCGGTGCATATGTAAAGCTTCTTCTCTTAATGACATATTTTCACTCCTAAAAACAAATTGGGTAACCCAAATCTTATATGCTGAAATCTAGTGGTCAGACCACAGCGGCCTGTTTTCAATATAACATAACTACTTAAGTTGTAAAACAGTTATTCTCGCTTATAAACCACATTACCTTTTCCGACCAAGCCAAATAATGCCTGCATCAAACTATCTGTAGGATTGACCCAATCCCAATAAGATAGCTGTACATAGCGGTTTTCCCTTTCGTAAAAAAGCATGACCTTTGTTTCGCCGCTATGCTGTATTAAAATTTTTTTTATTTTTTGCAGTGTGTCCTTCGTTTGCTTGCCAGCCTCGATTTTCAGGAAAACCGTTCCGTTTTGTTCCTCTTTCATCCTTTTCACTCTTTCAAGCGGATATACGTTCCTGATCAGGAGCTGGGTTTTTCCATCCCGTTCTTCCAATGTCCCCTGCAGCATAACGAGTTGTCCATGATTCAAGTCGGCAGAGTGATTTTTATATACATTGGGAAAAACGACCGCCTCAATGTCCCCCTCTTCATCACTGACGCTTAAAAAGGCCATTACATCGCCCTTTTTTGTCCTTATGGTTTTAACCGACGTAATATATGCGCCAAGTAAGACTTTTGATTCCTTTTTATTGGTAGCCTCGTCTATGGTCAAACAGCCGAAGTACTGAAATAGTTCCCTGTAGCTGGTCACCGGATGATTCGATAGATAAAGCCCCAATGCGCTTTTCTCCAATGAGAGTTTGTGCTCGATAGGAATGGGCTCGACCCGGTTGTATTTCGGTTTGAGTGAAAACTCGCCATCCGAAAACATATCGAATAGATCATCATCTGGATTTACCAATTCCGTATGGCTGATCGCTATGTCCAAACTCGCCAATAATGTTGCCCGGTCCTCACCGAATTCATCAAAAGCACCTGAATGCACAAGCGCCTCCAATACTTTTCGATTTACGATTTTCCCCGAAACGCGCAAACAGAAATCGAATAAATCAGCGAACTTCTTTTGCCTTCTTGCAGCAAAGATTTCTTTTAAAACTGTACCGCCTATTCCTTTTATGGCTCCAAGACTAAAGCGAATCCCTTCCTTTTCCGGTAAAAACGGGTATCCGCTCCGGTTAATCGAGGGAGTCAGAACCGTTATCCCTTTCTTTTTTGCCTCACGGATATATTGGGAAATCTTTTCATCATTCCCCACTACCGATGTCATGAGTGCTGCCATGAAATATTCCGGATGGTGAGTTTTCAAGTAACCAAGCTGATAAGCAATGACACTGTACGCAACTGCATGACTACGGTTGAATCCGTAGTTAGCGAAGCGGACGATCAAGGAATAAATCTCATCTGCCGTTTTTTCGGAATATCCTTGTTTCAAAGAGCCGCTCACAAAATGCTGCCGCTCCTGATCCAGCACATCCTTCTTCTTCTTCGAAACGGCTCGACGGAGCAGGTCAGCTTCTCCAAGTGAAAATCCGGCGAGGCGAGAGGCAATTTGCATGATCTGTTCTTGATAAACGATGACTCCGTATGTAGGCTCAAGGATATCTTTCAAATCCTCGTGCAGATAATCAATCGGAGCCAGTCCATGTTTTCGCTCGATGAACAGCGGTATGTTTTCCATGGGACCTGGACGATATAGGGCATTGACCGCGACAATATCCTCGAACCGGTTCGGTTTCAGCTTGATCAAAACCTTTCTGATGCCATCCGATTCAAATTGAAACACTCCAGTTGTTTCACCTCTCCCTAAAAGGGCTAACGTCTCGGGGTCATCCATCGGGATATGGGACAGGTCCAGTTTTTTCCCCGTTCCCTTTTGGATGTTCTTTAAAATATTATCGATGAGCGTTAAATTGCGAAGCCCAAGAAAATCCATTTTAAGAAGTCCCAGTTCTTCAAGAAGGTCCATTGGATATTGAGTAAGATGGATGCCGTCATGCCCTCCCTGAATCGGGATATGCTCGGTCAGTGCCTGATCGCTGATGACGACGCCGGCGGCATGTGTCGAAGCATGGCGGGGCAGCCCTTCAAGCAATAAAGCGGTTTGAAAAAGTTTTTGATTCATCTCACTCTCATTAACGAATTCCCTGAGCCTTTTCGATTCCTTGAAAGCTTCGGGAAGCGTGATGCCCAGACGGCCTGGAATCATTTTCGATACCGCTTCCTGTTCCTTTGAATTCAAGCCGAAAACACGTCCTGTGTCCCTTAAAGCAGCTTTGGCAGCCAATGTTCCGAATGTAATGATTTGTGCTACATGAAGTTCCCCGTACTTCTTCGCGACATAGGCAATCACTTCTTCACGGCGGTTATCCGGAAAATCAATATCGATATCCGGCATCGAGACACGTTCAGGATTCAGGAAACGCTCGAACAGCAAGGAATGTTCGATTGGATCGACATCCGTTATTGACAGTACATAAGCGACCATCGATCCGGCGGCCGATCCCCTTCCAGGACCAGTCAGGATTTGATGATCCTTAGCGAATTTCATGAAATCCCAAACGATCAAAAAGTAATCGCTGAATTTCATCTTGGTGATGATATCCAATTCATATCGCAGGCGCTCTTCATATTGAATGGATGGCTCCGGCAATCTTTTCTTCAGCCCTTGGAAACAGATGGCTTCGAGCATTTCCTCGGCTGTGACTCCATCTTCAGTAGGGTACTTAGGAAGAAGTGAACGGTGAAATGGAATTTCCAGATTGCATTGCGCGGCAATATGCAGTGTATTTTCGAGTGCATCCGGTCTGTCATGAAATAGTTCTGCCATCTGGGCCCGGCTTTTCAAATAAAATTGATTGGATTCAAGAACCGTATGCGTCTCATCCGCAAGCTTGTCGCCATTTCCAATTGCCAATAGGACTTCTTGAGCGAGTGCATCGCTTTCGTTCAAATAATAGACTGGATTCGTCGCGACAATCTTTATCTCTAAATCTCTCGCCAACTGACTTATGGCTTCGTTGCCTTTTTCCTCATTCGCGATCGAAAGTCTTTGTATGGATACAAAGAAGTTATCATGGCCAAAAATCTGCAAAAATCGACCTGCAGCCTGTTTGGCTTCTTCAGGATTTTCTTCTCTCAAAAGCGTTTCTATTTGCCCCTCCGCACCCGGTGTGATTGCTATCAAGCCCCTAGAGTAGGCTTTAAGCCAGTTCATTGGAATGCCTGACGGGGATTTCGTTTTTATGGCACTGCTTATTTTAAGCAGGTTTTGATATCCTTGCAGATTTTTTGCTAATAAAAGAAGGCCATGTGCCGATTCCTGTTCATCGAGGACATCTGCAAGAATGCCGACGATCGGCTTTATTCCCTGTTTCTTGCATTCTTTATAAAAATAGACCGAACCGTACATAACATTTCGATCGGTTAAGGCAAGACTTGTACAGCCATCCGCTTTCGCTTTGGCCACAAGATCAGTGATCTTCACCGTACTTGTCAGCAGGCTGTATCCGCTCTGAATATGGAGATGAGTATACACGTTTTTTCTCCCACCTTTGTAAGGCATGTTTCTTTTCATTATAGTGTTTATTTCAAAAAAAGAAAATATGTTCTCATTACCAATCCAATTTATCACCCCTGATTTCCGCAGACTATCATATTACCTGTGTACTTCCCATATAAATGGAGTAGAAGAATATAAAGCCAAAAGGATGATGATACATGAATGAAGCCTTTGTTCCGGCATTTATCAACAGTTTTTTCATATCGCTAGGAGTTTTGCTTGGCGGGTCGATAATCGGTGGGCTGGCTGCTTTTTTCACGGGACAAGCCCCAATGACGACTGTGTTTCGATTATCAGACAGCCTGCGCATTTGGGCGATTGTCGCTGCCATCGGCGGAACCTTTGATATGGTCTATAATTTCGAACGCGGTATTTTCCACGGAGAAACGAAGGATATAGTCAAGCAGGTCCTATTGATTCTATCTGCACTTGGGGGAGCACAGACAGGAGCGCTGATCATCAACTGGTTCACCCAGGAGCATATATCATCATGAGGATCCCCCCCTATCACCGGGCACCCACCTGGCAGCGTTTTTTTGCCGGAGCCGCACTTGGCGGTTTGATCAGCTGGGTGATTTTCTTTTATATGTATGGGGTTCAGCAAGAAACACAGATACGGATCATTCATGACCAAAGAGAAAAGATCAAGGATTTGAACGAAAAAATTGGGATCTGGGAGCAGGAGTATAAAAAATTAAACCAGCAAAATGAAGAGATCTTAACGATTCAAGAGGTCGAGGTGACGATTACGAATGGAAAAACATACAGTCTCGATCAGCTGAGTGTCGCGGAAGCGGAGGATGTGATAGAGGACGACCTTTCCTCCCTTCTCGCTAAAGATGTCGTCAGCGTATACAATGGAAAGATGCTATTGAAAAAATCAATCGAAAATAAAATCGTGACCATTAATAAAAAGCGTTATAACCTTGAAGTCGTGGAAATCATGTTTTATACGAAAATGAACATTGAAATCAAAGTAAAGAGGAGCTCTTGATAAAACCGCTTTCCGACTAAGTCCTCATTATATCCGCAAAGCTAAAAGACCAAATCACTTTGATTTGGTCTTCATGTCGTTTCAACAAAAAATCATTTTCTAATTCGCTTTATTCAACTCTTCCAAATCGGCAAGGATATTATCCACTTCACCCCAGGAATGGATCGAAGCCCCTGCTGCAAACGGATGGCCTCCGCCGTTATATTTACGGGCAATCGTATTGATGATTGGCCCTTTGGAACGGAAACGGACTCGGATTTCTTTATCCTCTTCAATGAAAAAGACCCATGATTTCACGTTTTTAATCGAACCAAGCGAGGAGACGAGCTGAGAAGCCTCTGATGCCGAAGCATGGAATTTTTCTAGTATATCTTTTGTGATGATCATTTTCCCCGTGCCATTTGGAAGGATTTCAAAATGCTGCAGCACATAGCCATTCAACCTGACGATACTTTCATTGACGTCATACATCTCCTCATATAATTGCGGGCGGGAGAACGAATATTGAATCAATTCACTCGCATAGGCAAATGTCTTTTCAGTCGTGCTTTGGAATAGGAAACGACCTGTATCGCCAACGATGCCTGCATATAGAAGGCGCGCCGCTTCATCACTCATCTTCAAACCTTTTTCTTTACCGAATTGGTAGAAATCATAAATCATTTCACTTGCAGAACTTGCTGATGTATCGACCCAGCGCATATCCCCATATGGATCTTCATTAGGATGATGGTCAATTTTAATCAGCTTATCCCCCGTCTTATACCTTGAATCACAAATCCGGTCGGTATTTGCGGTATCACAAACGATGACCAAAGCACCTTGATATGTTTCATCAGAAATCACATCGAGCCTTCTTAAATAATTCAGTGACGGTTCTTCTTTCCCAACCGTATAAATTCGCTTTTCAGGGAAAGATGCCTTCAGGATTTCCGCCAATCCCCCCTGTGAACCATAAGCATCCGGGTCTGGTCGGACATGGCGATGGAGAATGATAGTATCATAACGCTTTATATCTGCTAAAATTTCAGCTTTCATATTGATCTCCCCTAAAAATATGTATTATCGAACCTAATTAAGATTTTATATATTTCATTTAATCAAAAAATTGAGGAAATAGGAAGAGTCATCTCGGTTTACTGTGGCATTCTTTTTCATTTCCCGCTACAATAAAAAGGTACATATGTTAAATTGGGGGAATTTTAAACGATGCCTATTCTTGTCACCTTGATCGTTCTTTCACTAGGGGTCTATTTGTTTTATAAGATTAAATCGGTCCGAACTAAAATGCCGATGGAAAAGAAGTGGATTTCAGGGAAGTCTTCCATTGCCCTTGGTGCGTTTGTCGCACTATTCGGAATCAATCAGCTTTTTCTATTCCACACAACCACCACTTATATCATTTCTGCCGTTTTCATTTCCGTTGGCCTATTCAGCGTTTGGGGAGGCTATAAAATGTATAGATTTTACCTGCCGCATGCAATTGAAGAAGCCGCAAATCAAAAAGGATAATCGAATATCGATTATCCTTTTTGATTTATTTATCATGATCGATCAAGCAATTGGCAGGTTAACATCGCCTTACCGACAAGTTTGCCTTGGTTAAACACCTCGACATCCACTTTTCCGAATTTACGTCCTACATCAAGGACACGCGGATGGATTTCAAGCGTGCTGTCGATCTGGACTGGCTTGATGAAATAAATCGTCATATTTTCCACGACCAAGTCACCGCGCTTATAGCTTCGAAGTGCCCGGTTTGCTGAATCCGTAACCAATGTCGTGAAAACACCGCTTGAAATGGTCCCGAGATAATTGGTCATCTGCGGAGTGACGACATAGTTATACACTTCCTCACCCTTGCCACGATTCGAAGTCATCACAAGCTGACTTGTGATCGTATCGTCGATTGTTTCGCCGACCTGAGGCTGCCTTTGACTCATTTGCAGGGCCTTCAGCACATCCTGCCTGCTCACGATTCCCTTCAGGATATGACTGTCATTCACGACCGGGATTAATTCAATGCCTTCCCAAACCATCATATGTGCAGATGATGCAACACTCATTTTATCTCCTACTGTCATCGGGCTTTTCGTCATTACCTTATCAATGAGCGTCAATTCTTCCTGACCTATGATATCTTTTGATGTGACCATTCCTTGAACCTTCATATTGTCATCGACAACAGGGAAACGGCTATGCCCTGATTCCTGATTCAGTTCATGCCAAGTCTGAACCCGGTCACCCACCGTTAAAAAGGTCGTTTCCTGTACGGGTGTCAAAATATCCTCCACCAGCAATATTTCCTTTTTGATCAATTGGTCATAGATTGCCCGATTGATCATCGTTGCAACGGTAAAGGTATCGTAACTCGTAGAAATGACTGGCATCTCCAATTCATCCGCCAACCTTTTAACGGGCTCTTCCGTATCGAATCCACCGGTGATCAGCACCGCTGCACCCGCATTTAACGCGTGCTCATGGGCCTGGGTACGGTTCCCGACGATCAGCAGATTTCCTGCACCTGTATATCTCATCATGGCATCCAGCTTCATCGCCCCGATGACGAATTTATTTAATGTCTTATGAAGTCCTGTTTTCCCGCCCAGAACTTGTCCGTCCACAATATTAACTACCTCAGCAAAAGTGAGCTTTTCAATATTCTCTTTTTTCTTTTTCTCGATACGAATCGTGCCTACCCGCTCAATCGAGCTCACGTAGCCCTGGTTCTCCGCCTCTTTAATTGCCCGATATGCCGTACCTTCACTAACATTCAATGCTTTCGCAATTTGACGGACGGAAATCTTTTCGCCAACAGGAAGCCCATCGATATGTTTTAATATTTGTTCATGCTTTGTAGCCAAGCGCTTCACCCTTTTCACGGTATTCCTATTCTCCATTATAAGGTCAAAGAGCCTAGTTTATCAAACAACTGCTAGTATTGGCGCAACCTTTTGTATTTCAGCTGGCGTTTTACCTTTTGTTTTTTAGGAGAATATAGTATTCCCGTCAAGTTCCCCGCTACCGCCAACAAGGCAAACAACAACCAGGTTCCGGCAAACAGGCTCTCCAAACCGCCACTTTCCAACGACAAGCGCGGCACGGCATAATACAGCATCACACCGCATAAAAGCAAACATAGTAATAACCTCTGTTTCATCCAATCCCCCCTTTTTTCCATCTATTCATTTTATGCCTGCGAAAGGAAAAAAGACTTGGCTGAATGAACGAGATTTACTTGCTCATCCATCCACTTTATATTGATTCTCTTTCATAAAAGAAGGTTTTATTTACTCGATATACTTTAGAAGGGAAAGTTTTGAATAGACTTATCATTTCAATAATAGTTGCTTTGAGCGCCCTAACTATAGCTGGCGTTCTGCAGCAAGTGATAAAAGGGCAGAGGAAAATGATTCTAAACAAACAGATAATAAAGAAGTTCAAAATATATCCCAATGAACCTCAAAAATATGGATGGCACTTTTGGGGAGAATCGAAAAACTTAGGAGAACGGAAAACAGTAGAAAAGGTAAAACAACAGGTTCTATCTTCGTTTTAATGCAGAGTTGATTGGATCGGGTGTGTGTGTGCAAGACTCCTCCGGGAGATATGCGTCAAGGAGACCCCGCAGGCGCAAAAGCGCCGAGGAGGCTCCCGGACCGCTCGCGGAAAGCGAGTGCCTGGACGGGAAAGAAAACGTTCAAAGTATAAAACCTCAAAAAAACTTTGGGCAAATGAAGGCCATCTTAGTTTTAAGACAAAGTGGATTGAAACGGAAGGTACGAGACTCCAGCAGGACCCATGGAAAGCGAGTGCCTGGACGGGAAATCAACGGTCAAATTTTACAAACCTAAAAAGACTGTAGACAAACTCCATTATCATCGCGTTTGTCTACAGTGACGGGAGCCCCATAGGCTCCCGCTCCTTTTATAATTCAATTTCATCTCCGGCTTCCATAATCAGTCCATTTCCATCTTCAAGCAGGTCAATGAATTTGTTAGGATCCTGTTTGATGACAGGGAAAGTATTATAATGAATCGGCACGACTTGTTTGGCTTGAAGGAATTTCGCTGCAAGTGCGGCATCTTCTGGTCCCATGGTGAAATTGTCGCCGATTGGCAAAAATGCCAAGTCAATCGGATGTCGCTCCCCGATCAGTTTCATATCGGAATATACCGCTGTATCCCCTGCATGATAGATCGTCTTCCCTTCTATCATAAGTAATACGCCAGCGGGCATTCCTAAATAAATGATTTGCCCATCTTCATTATTAAATCCCGTTCCATGGAAAGCAGGCGTCAGTTTCACTTTTCCAAATTCAAACTCGAAAGCTCCGCCGATGCTCATCCCGTGAGTCCTAACCCCTTGAGCACCAAGGTAGTCGGCAATTTCTGCAATGCCAATGACAAGTGCATCATGCCTTTTGGCCAATTCGACCGTGTCACCAACGTGGTCATTATGACCATGTGTCAAGATGATCACATCCGGTTTCACATCTTCTACCTTCAAATCGGTCAATTCATTTCCATTAATGAACGGATCGAATAAAATCGTTTGACCATTCGTTTCGACTTTTACAACTGCATGTCCATGAAAAGATACTTTCATTTCTGATGCTCCCTTCCCATACACTAATTTTTAAATAGCCTTATTAGGCTTTTCCCATTTACTATACTTTTAAATATTGCTAAGGTAATTATATCTTATAAATGGAGGTATCGTCATGAATGAACGTTTGACAGAACTACAAAATTGGCTTCAGGCCAATGAGGTTGAAGCCGCATTACTTACATCCACAGAGAGCATCTTCTATTTAAGCGGGTTCTTTAGTGATCCTCATGAAAGACTGCTTGCACTTGCCATTTTTGCAAATGCCGACCCATTCCTAGTCTGCCCGCAGATGGAAGTTCCGGATGCTAAACATGCTGGGTGGAATGGGGATATCATCGGTTATACCGATATTGAAAATCCATGGGAAAAAGTTAAGCAAGCAGTGGTGAATCGCGGGTTAACCATAAATAAAATGGCTATTGAAAAAGAGCATATGAATGTAGAACGCTATGAAAAGGTCCAACATCACTTCGGAGCACCAAAACTCGTTTCAGCAGAAGAAAAACTCCAAAGGATGCGAATGATCAAGTCGGAAGATGAAATGGTCAAAATCCGTGAAGCATGTCGCCTTGCCGACTTTGCGATCGAAGTGGGTGTCAGCGAAATTCATGAAGGTAAAACGGAAATGGAAATCCTTGCAGCGATAGAATTCGAACTGAAAAAAGCCGGAGTAAGCCAAATGTCATTCTCCACCATGGTCCTGACTGGTAAAAATGGCGCTTCCCCACATGGCACACCTGGGAATACGAAGGTTCAGCGCGGCGATCTTGTCCTCTTTGACCTGGGGGTCGTTCATGAAGGGTACTGCTCTGACATCACTAGAACGGTTGCTTACGGAGATATCAATGATAAACAGGCAGATATATATGAAACAGTACTAAATGCACAAGAAGCTGCCGTTACAGCCAGTAAACCGGGTGTATCCTGTTCCGAGATTGATCTGATTGCCAGAAACATCATCAGGAATAAAGGATACGGTGAATTCTTCCCGCACAGGCTCGGCCACGGACTTGGGATCAGCGTCCATGAATACCCATCCTTGACCGAAACGAATTCCCTTGAACTTCAATCCGGAATGGTTTATACCATCGAACCGGGTATATATGTTCCAAATGTTGCAGGCGTCAGGATTGAAGATGATCTATTAATCACCGACACCGGCTGTGAGATTTTGACCAAATATCCGAAGAGCCTGCAAATCATAAAATGATCATGCATTGACCGTTTAATGTAACGAAACCCGGATACCCCCGTCCTCATTTAAGGCGGGGGTAACTATTAATCGAATTTCATTTCAACTAATCGTTCCGCAGTTCAAACTTAACAGCTTGTTCATTGCCGTCAACTTATGATTCCCCTCTCGGCACCAAGGTAATAAACAACATTATCTTCCTTTTTAAAATATTCCGTTTCTGTTGGGGAACCTAAAAGCGTAATCACTTCTTCTTTTGTCTTGCCTATCAATTCATGTTCATTCAGTAAGTCATCAACCAGATATACTCTTCCTTCATCATCATTTAACCATCTTTCGGTTGTGAACCTTGATTCATATTCATTTACCCCTAAAATAACCACACAATAAAGCAGCAGAAGAAAGCCAAGGCTTGAAATGGTAATACATCTAATTTTGATTTTCTTTTTATTATGTGAATCTGTATATTTCCATGAAATCCATTGGAAAAATAGTAATGGAACAAATGGAAGAAGCATGTACCATATTAATGAATAAAATAAAAAAGAAATAGATCAATGCATACAAAAGTACGTATAATTATTAATTTGGTTAATGTAAAGCTTCTTTTCGTTACAAGTTCAACATTCTAAATCCCATATTGTTTCATATTACGATTTCTTGGTCATTGGCTAAAACATTCGCTAATTTGTTATAATTGAAATAAGGTCGATCAGGTAAATCATAGTATAATAGGAATGAAATAGAAGGAGGAGATTCACTTGAATAGTATAGATTATAAAAATATTCTAGTAGCAGTGGACGGTTCGGAAGAAGCAGAGTGGGCCTTAAAAAAGGCTATCTATTTAGCAAAACTCAGTGACGCGACCTTATGTCTCGCACATATCGTTGACACAAGGAATTTCCCTACTATCGAAGCATATGATATGACTATCCGTGATCGCTCTGAAACCTTTGCCAATGAGCTATTGGAAAAGTATAAAACGGAAGCCATTGCATCCGGGATTGCAAAAGTCCAAACAGAAGTGGCATATGGTTCACCTAAAGTTCAAATTCCAAGGGATATTGCGAAAAAACATTCAATCGATTTAATTGTGTGCGGTGCAACAGGCCTTAATGCCGTCGAACGTTTCCTAATCGGCAGTGTGTCGGAAGGTATCGTTCGTCATTCAAAATGTGATGTAATTGTCGTACGTACGAATTGTGATAAAAGATAATCATAAAAAAGCTCGTTCGCCAAATTGGTGAACGAGCTTTTCACTGTTATTCACTTACCAGTTTTTCCGCTTTTTCAATCGCCAGCAACACTTGGGCAAAACCTGTACCGCCCGCACTGTTACGGCGTTTAACGGCTTCGTAAGGATTTAATGCATCGTAAATATCATGTTCAAACAAATCGGAGGCTTCCTGGAATTGTTCCATGCTTAGGTCTACTAAATAGCAGCCATTCTGGACACAGAACAATACAAGTTTCCCGACCACCTCGTGTGCTTTACGGAAAGGCATTCCCTTTGAGGCTAGGTAATCAGCTAATTCCGTCGCATTCGAGAAGTCATTTCTAGTTGCTTTTTCCATGACGTCCGTTTTCACTTTCATTGTTGAAATCATGCCGGCAAATATTTTAAGTGAACCAACAATGGTCTTGACAGTATCGAAAACGCCTTCTTTATCTTCTTGCATATCTTTATTATAAGCAAGCGGCAGTCCTTTCAATACAGTCAATAACCCCGTTAAATTCCCATAAACCCGTCCTGTTTTACCACGAATCAATTCCGCCATATCAGGGTTTTTCTTTTGCGGCATAATGCTGCTTCCCGTCGAAAACGCATCATCCAATTCAACGAATTGGAACTCCTGGCTTGACCAAAGAATGATTTCTTCGCTGAAACGTGATAAATGCATCATCATCGTCGCACTGTTGCTCATGAACTCAATGGCAAAGTCACGATCACTTACCGCATCAAGGCTGTTTTCATAAATTCCCTCGAACCCCAATAGCTCGGCACTGAGGGCACGGTCAATCGGGAAAGTCGTCCCAGCTAGTGCCCCAGCACCCAATGGAGAAACATTAATTCTTTTGAAGCTCTCGGTGAAACGTTGCTTATCACGCTCAAGCATCCAAAAATAAGCCATTAAATGGTGGGCGAATGAAATGGGCTGTGCCCGCTGTAAATGTGTATAACCTGGAATTAGTGTTTCCACATTTTTTTGGGCCTGTTCCAAAATCGCTTTTTGCAGATCATTGATGAGTTCCAGGATCACTTTTGTTTGGTTCCGCATATACAGATGAAGATCTGTTGCAACTTGGTCATTACGGCTTCTGCCTGTATGAAGCTTTCCGCCGACTGGACCAATTTCGCTTATAAGCATACTTTCCAGGTTAAGATGGATATCTTCCATCTCAACCTTAAAAGTCAATTCACCCTTTTCAGCTTTTTCCTGTAAACTTTTCAGTCCTGCAATGATCTGGTCCGCATCTTCTTTAGGTAAAATGCTGCATTGCTTTAACATGGTTACATGGGCTAAGCTGCCTTGAATATCTTCAAGGACAAGTTCCTGGTCAAAGGAGATGGAAGCTCCAAACTCATCTACCCATTCTTCGGCAGACTTGGTGAATCTCCCTCCCCAAAGCTTGCTGCTCACACTGTCACCTTCTTGTTATTGACCATGCTGTTCACCTTCGTTGGAAGTCCCCATAACTTAATGAAACCAACTGCTGCATCATGATCGAATTCATCCGCTTTTGTATAGGTTGCCAGTTTTTCGTCATATAGAGAGTACTCGGATTTTCTTCCTTCAACAATCGCATGTCCTTTGAAAAGTTTCACACGGACTGTACCTGTTACATTCACTTGTGTTTCTTTAAGGAAAGCGGCCAATGCTTTTTGAAGCGGTGAGAACCAAAGGCCTTCATAAATCAATTCAGTCATTTTCTTCTCGATTACTGGTTTGAAGTGAGCCAATTCTTTTACAAGTGTGATATCTTCAAGCTCTTTATGTGCGGCAATTAATGTCATAGCACCTGGAGCTTCGTATACTTCACGGGATTTGATTCCTACTAATCTATTTTCTACGTGATCGATACGTCCGACCCCGTGTTTACCAGCGATTTGGTTCAATTCAACAATCAAGTCAGCCAATTTATAGTTTTTGTTATTCAATGTAACCGGTACACCTTGTTCAAAACCAATTTCAATGATGTCAGCAGTATCTGGCGTATATTCAAGGCTTGTTGTCAGATCATAAGCCTCTTCTGGTGGAGCTGCCCATGGGTCTTCCAGGATTCCGCATTCGTTACTTCTTCCCCAAAGGTTTTGGTCGATCGAGAATGGACTTGCCAAGCCGATTGGAACAGGAATTCCATTTTTCGCTGCATATTCAATCTCCTCTTCACGAGACCATTTCCAATCACGAACAGGTGCAAGAACTTCTAAATTAGGATTCAATGCCGAGATGGATACTTCGAAACGCACTTGGTCATTTCCTTTTCCCGTACAACCATGCGCAACTGCTACCGCATTTTCCGCTTCAGCCACTTCCACTAATTTCTTAGCGATCAGCGGGCGTGATAGAGCTGAAACCAATGGATATTTCCCTTCATATAAAGTATGTGCCTGAAGAGCCGTTAATGCGAATTCATCAGCGAATTCGTCTTTCGCATCAATTACATATGAACTGACCGCACCAACAGTGATCGCTTTTTCTTTAATGAAGTCCAAATCTTTCCCTTCACCGACATCCAGGCAGCATGCCACAACTTCGTATCCTTGATCTTGTAACCATTTAATTGCAACGGAAGTATCCAAACCTCCGGAATATGCTAAAACAACTTTTTGATTTTTTCCCATTTTAATCGTCCCTTTCTTGTGAATAAAAATTCATTGAGTGTTATTTTTATTCATTCTATGATTAGTACTTTATCATCTTTATAAACGGAATACAAGGGGTATTTTATAGATTTAGCTAAATAATCCGTTAATAATTTCAGGGAATTCATACATTGGATGCTTTCGCAAGAATATAGTAAACTAAGAGTATGAAAAATCGAAAAGTGGTGGGAATATGGGAGAACTATTTACCTATGATGAACGGCTTGGAATCCCCATTCCTGATTTGAATCTGGAGTGGGATGAATATACAAAAGGCGAGCAACAGCAAATACTCGTACAATGGGAGAATATCCGGGGGAGCATACCAGACCGCATCAAGGAACTGGAATCCACCATTAACCGAAAGCAGTTTCAGCTCTCCGATGAAAGTAATTTCACTAAATCATGCCAGCTCAATTCCGAAATTGCGGAACTTGCTTCCATCATCAATGATTTATGGCTTTGGTATCGCGCCAATCAAGGCGTGAGTGAAAAGATGCATAATTAAGGCCTATTCCATGCAAAAAAAGCCACAGTTTAAAACTGTGGCTTTTTTTGCATCCCTCTTATAAATCCTTCCGAAGCTCACCAACTACATGTCCCAATTCCGGGAGAATCAATTTATTCATCGCAAGCCGAACCGCCCCTGTTGAACCCGGGGTGGAAAAAACCGCTTTGTTGTTCACGACTCCTGCAATCGCCCTCGATAGAATGGCAGCCGAACCGATATCCTCTTGAAAGCTGAGCATTCGGAAAATCTCGCCAAAACCTGGAATTTCCTTTGTCATCAATTCTTTGACCGCCTCGATCGTTACATCCCTATTGGCGATGCCAGTGCCGCCATTTGTCAATATGACATCCACCTTGCTGCTTTGGCTGCCAACAGTGACCGCATTTTGAATCGCTTCCCTTTCATCCTTTACAATTTCATATTCCGTCACTTCATGCCCATTCGATTTCAATAATTCCACCATCAGTGCCCCGCTTTTATCTGTTTCTTCATTACGCGTATCACTAACGGTTATCACCATGCAGCGAATGGCCTCCGTGAAGCCTTCTTTATGATCCCTGACACTCATTCTTCTTCAGCCTTCTTCATCTGTAAATACCGATATTGATAGAACTTCTGCGCAAATTCACTGACATTCCGGGTCATTTGATAATTGGACCCAGCCCCGATGGCCATGCTGATGAATGGAATGCCCCGAACCAATTTTTTTCGAAAGACAGTTATGGATACGGCTTTCAACAGCTGCTTCAGCGGCTGTTCCATCCAGGTCGGATTTGTAAGTTCTTCGACTCCTAAATAAAAATAGTCATCTTCCGCGTTCTGGACTTCCCTGATCAATTCTTCCCAGGCCATTCCTTGGAGTCTCTTTGGCATCGCTCCTGCATTGAATACCTTAAGAGCCATCATCATTTCAAAAGGCGTATTCACCTCAACACCATAAGACATCGCAATCAGCTGTACGGTCCTGACATTGATGACCGTCATGGCCGGAATATCACTCCCTAGCAGGAGCATGTTACCTGATCCGCTTACCCCGCCTTGTGCAAATGAATACAACCGATGCTTCGCAATATGCTGGTTGGCTATGTAATTCAACTGATCGATCGATAAGTGATTCAAGTCATCCAGCGTTTCAATATCTTCATTAAACACGCGCGCAGATGCTAAAATCCGCTCTCTTGCATCTATTTGGATTTGTGAGCTCTGAACCATGGCATGCAAATGAAACAGCCAAGTATCAAGCTTTTCAAAAAACTGTTGTTGGACGTTATCCGGAAGCAAGTCAAAACCCTGCCCTAACCATTTATCATACAATGCTGACAAATCCGTTCGCTCATATTGATAAAGATTTTCCTGCCATTCACTAATTTCATTCCAAACTTTCATTTCCCGATTCGTGAATTCCATGCATCAAGCCTCCTATGTACAGAATTGGTGGATTCTCCCTTAAGTATACCATAGAGGATCGCTTTTCAAGAAAGATGATGTGGGGCAAGAAGGTGCGTTTGAGGGTGAAACCATTTGAATCAATGCTTTCAAAGATCCCTTACCAATAGGTAAGGGATCTTTATAAAAAATCATGAAGTCACGTTTTCGCTAAAAGCCAATCTCATAGTATCCCTGACAATCATGATTTCTTCATTAGTGGGGATGACCATCACTTTAACGGGGGAATAAGGTGTATTGATGAAAGCTTCCTTACCCGAGGTGCGGTTGAGATCCTTATCCCAATATACCCCCATGAATTCAAGTCCCTCCAAGATTCGACCCCTAATAGCTTGACTGTTTTCACCGATGCCCGCTGTAAAAATGATGCCGTCCACACCTCCCATTTTAGCCGAATAGGAACCTATGTACTTGTGAATCCGATCTGCAAACACTTCAAGTGCGAGCTCAGCCCGATCATTGCCTTTATCCGCTTCCACTTGTATATCGCGCAGGTCGCTGGAAAATCCTGAAAGGGCTAGAATGCCGCTTTTCTTATTCAGGACATCCAGCACTTCATCAGCCGTTTTTCCCGTCTTCTCCATGATATAAGGAATCAGCGCAGGGTCGATGTTGCCTGAACGCGTTCCCATTGTAACACCGGCCAATGGTGTAAATCCCATTGATGTATCAATCGATTTACCGCCCTTTATGGCCGTAATGCTTGCACCATTCCCTAAATGGCAGGATAACAAGCGAAGCTGTTCGATTGGGCGGCCAATCATTTCTGCAGCCCGCTGCGATACATATTTATGTGAAGTACCATGAAACCCATACTTCCTTATTCCATAGTTTTCATAATATTCAAGAGGTAAGCTGTACAAATATGAATCTGCAGCCATCGTTTGATGAAAGGCAGTATCGAATACGGCAACAGCAGGAACATCATCAAGTATTTGCCTGAAGGCTTTGATTCCCGTGATATTGGCGGGATTATGAAGGGGTGCCAACTCGGAAAGCTTTTCGATTTCCTCTATTACTTCCACCGTAATCAAGACAGAGTCACTGAACACCTCACCACCATGCACAACCCGATGCCCTACGCCATCTATCTCTTCAAAGGAGTCAATGATGCGATGGTAAATCAGCTTTTTCAATAAAAGGCCTACTGCCACTTCATGGTTGGGTATATCCACCGTTTCAGATACCTTTTTGCCTTCGACGCTCAAAGTGAATGTGGAATTTTTCAAGCCGATCCTTTCTACAAGACCCTTTGTAATTACGTTTTCACTTGGCATCTCAAAAAGTTGAAACTTCAATGAAGAGCTGCCAGCATTAATAGCCATGATTTTTGACATCCATCCTGCTCCTTTACTCTAAGCTAGTTCTTCCAATATCATCTCAACGAAACATGCAGTATATTGTACAATTTTATCATGGCAAGCGGATACAACCAAATAAAAACTAAAAATTAGAAATAAACCCTCTTTCAAAAAAAAAAATGAAAGCCAATGCCTATGACATCAGCTTTCATTGACTACTTTTCCTCTTTAAACCATTCATCCATCTGCTGCATGACAGAGCTAGTCGCTTCGAAATCCGATAACTTCGGAAGTTGTACAAGCAGTGCCTTCTTCGGAGCTTCGATCCCCTCTTTTTTCTTTTGAAGGATCAGGATGCTTTTCGCAGCCGCTTCACTCTTAAACATGGAAAGCGGCAGTTGCACCATCCCTTGGATATGTGTATGCTTCTTCAGGAAATCATTGAGTTTCGGCGCTTCCTCCGAGACGAACAGATTATTTGGGACAATGAAGAAAAGGTGACCGCCATCCTTCACATGTTTAACACTTTGCTCAATAAACAAATGATGTGCATACGAATGTCCATTATCAGCCTTTAATTCATATTCAGCTGCACGCACATCATTCGGATAATAGCCAATCGGCAAATCACTGACCACAACATCGGAAGGATCGATGAAAAGTGGCTCCAAGCTGTCCTGGTTGAAAAATTGCAGCGGATGTTCTTGCAGGTTGGCACCTGCATAAGCAAGCCTGATCAAGGTTTCATCAATCTCGACACCATATGATGCGATACTTTTATCAGTAAGTTGATTCAAGATCGCAAATAGTAAGTTCCCCGTTCCGACGGCAGGATCGAGCATGACCAATTCTTTTTGATCCTTGGTGAATTTACCGACTAAATAGCTGACGAACATGCCGACTGCATCCGGGGTCATATGATGATTGGGTTGGACGCTCTCCTGCATGCCTTTTAAAATAGCAAGCTGGTACGCTTTACGAATTGCTTCCTTCTCATATTTCTCTGGTGAAAAATCCGCATAATGCTTAACTAACCTTTTCTTCGATACTTCACTGATTTCCTCCTGCAGGACTTTCCCCTGGAAGAAATTCTCACCCGTTTCACCTAGGGCATCCAGATACGTACATGATAATTCACTTTGCAATATTTGGGCTGTTTCATCAAATTCATAAAATAATTGTTCAACTGGGGTAGACTTCACTTATTAATTCCTCCTGTTTGCTTCTGTCCCTATTTTATAGGTAAGAAGAAAGAGATACAAGTCGTACGTCCTGCTTATCATTCTTCGTTTGTTTAACGTACTGTTTTCCTATTTGAATCGAGCCGCTTTTTTTAAAAAATTTTAAATCATTAGTAAAAAAGGTAAATATATTAGTTTTACAGTGTGGATAATACTAAAAGATTCTAAAGTGGGGATTTCTAGTTTTTATTTGCGGTTAGAATTTAATAACCTATGAACGCTATTCTCCTTTTAAACATTAAAACAAAAAAACCGGACACATTGCGCCCGGTTTCTAAGAATTCGCATCTTATTTTGCTGCTTTAGCCGCTTCGATTGCACCCTCGTAATTTGGATGGTTGGTACCTTCACTAACATATTCTACATATGTGATTTCATCAAAGCTGTTTACAACGAACACAGAGCGCGCCAATAGACGAAGTTCTTGCATGACGACACCATAGGCTTCACCGAATGAAAGGTCACGGTGATCGGAAAGAACTTGAACATTGTCAAGGCCACTAGCAGCACACCAGCGTTTTTGCGCAAAAGGAAGATCATTACTGATCGTCAGAACTTTTACATTATCCAATTTTGCCGCTTCTTCATTGAATTTACGCGTCTGTGCATCACATACACCTGTATCGACAGATGGAACTACACTGATAATGCGGACAGAACCTTTGGAGTCGCTTAATGTAACCGGTGATAAGTCATTAGCCAATACCGTAAAATCAGGTGCTTTGTCCCCAACTTTTAGTTCTTGTCCCACTAAAGTGACCGGGTTGTTTTTAAATGTTACTGAAGCCATTAAAAATTCCTCCTCTTTCTGCTATATGTACAAGCATAATAATATTGGTTTTACCGGAATTTTGCAATTAATTGAATTAGGAAAAGTGGATTGGCGGTTCACATGTTTGTAAATGGTGCAAGCATATTACAGCAAAAAGAAAACTCGGCGGATGCCGAGTCGCAGTTAGAAATCTAAATCCTGTTTAGGTTCTTGGTACCTTTTTACATTTGGTTGACTGCTGCCTTGCCTTTGATTGCTACTTTCTTTTTTGGATAGCATGGACTGAATTTTATCGACGACTTGAGGAGCTAAATCCATCATTTTTTCGAGAAGATGCGTACCTTCATCAAGATGAATCATTTTCACCCCATGGGAACCGACAATCAAAAAGGCAATTGGTGTTATGGAAACCCCACCGCCGCTACCGCCGCCAAAAGGCTGCTTGGAATCACCTTGATGTACTTGATGGTTTCCATCCATTACAAATTCGCTTCCACCGGCTGCAAAACCAAATCCAACTTTGGATACGGTTAAAATGACACTTCCATCCGGAGTCTCCACCGGATCACCGATGATCGTGTTCACATCGACCATTTCTTTCAGATTTTCCATCGCTTCTTTCATTAAACCTTGAATCGGATGATCTGACATTTAAATTCCTCCACTCTAGAACGATTGTTTATTGGAATCACCTGATAGCTTCGCTAATTTCCTGGACCTGAATTGCGGCTTTCCGCCTTTCCAATAACGAAGCAGTTTTATTCCAGTCACCATAGCCTGCCCGATTCTAAATTGTAATATGCAGGAAATCGACGTATTGGCCTGCCATCTTTGAAAGTCAGGTGTAATGGAATATGTGGGCATGATCCGGAAGTTGAAATAGGTTGTCAGCAAACCGATGATTGAACCTTTAAGTGCCCAGCATGCTCCAGTTAAAACACCGGTATGTGCAGCATTTTTAGTACCGACCATACTATGCCAGCTGAATTTTTTAACTTGGACTTTCCCTATGAAATGACGGACGATCCTATGAAATCCGACTATATGCTGAAGCATCTCCTTCATGTCAGCGAATCCGTCACGCAAATCATCGGGTGTGATTTTTTTCATATCTTCTTTTTTGGTTTTTCCCTTCATTTCTTGCTCTTCCTTTACTACTATAGCCCCCGAGTCATCATCCTTTTTAATGACCGGGATTTTGAATGTATAGTGAATAAGTCCATACCAAGCTGATAATTTAATATGTATTTTGTCATTCGCTTGGACGCGTTTGTAGTCAATGTACACTCTTACTTTAGTGAAAATAAGAATAAGCAGCACCAAAATGAGGATACCTATAATCAACAAAACCCACATCATGCACCCCACACCCTTTCAGCCTATCATTATCGGCCAATGCAAAAAAAAATAAACCTGCAAAAGCAAAAAACACGCTCTTACAGATTTATGAATGGAAAATATCATCTTCTGGTCAAAACAACACCCGTGTCTGCAAAGACATCATGCAAAGCCTGTTTATTCGGTAATAAGCCTGCCAGGAGATAGCCAATCCAAGTGACTTTTGAAATATAGCGGCCAATCAGCTCCCTGAACAATACCGTACCCCAAGAAATGGTTTTTGTCTCTTCCTTAAATGTAACGACTTTCAGTCCAAAAATCATCTTACCAAGGGTTTGGTTCAAGAATTTAGTCATCAAAACAAAGTATAAGAAGAATACGATCCCTGTTAGTAAGCCTTCTGCGGAAAACCAAAGATCATCTGTTCCTTCATAAAACTTGAAGATGGGATGAATCAAAATCCGATTCAAACTTCCGATAACCAACAGATCAACTAAATAGGCCCAAAACCTCATCCAAAATCCAGCAAAATGCACTCTCTTGACTCCGCCATCATCCACGACCTGCTTGGCTGGCGTAAATTCCTGCTGAACGGGAACCTCTTGATCTGCCATTAGATTGGATGAAGCTATTTGTTCATTGATTTCATTTCGTTCCGTCATCCTTCAGCCCCCCTATTCCGCATACAAATACATTAAGCGTGGAGAATTTGAAGAGGAAAGGATTTTTGTCAAGATTGCCGTTTCCACATCATTTCCCAACATTTTTTGCGCTCCCATACTGAATAATGAACCGAAACCTGCCTCATCGGTATAACGGATAACTTGAGCATCTTTTTTACCGATATCCGATTTCATCGCGGCAATTACATCATCCAAATGGCCGAAATCATCTATTAAATGGTTTTCTTTAGCCTGACGCCCATCATAAATGCGGCCATCGGCGATTTCCCTTACTTCCTTCTCCGTCATACCGCGTCCGTCTGCAATGATTTTTACAAATTGATCATAAGAATTATTAATCATGTCTTGGAGTATTTCGCGTTCTTCTCCAGTCATTTCCCGGGTCGGGCTCATAATATCTTTGTGTGGCCCGCTTTTGATGGTTTCGAACTCAACGCCATACTTCTTGGCTAATTTCTCGTAATTATACCCTTGCATGATGACACCTAGTGACCCCGTCATCGTTTCTGGGCTGGCGTAAATCTTATCGGCTGGCGCAGAAATATAATATCCGCCGGAAGCCGCCATTGACCCCATTGAAACATAGACAGGTTTTTTCACTTTTTTAATATCAAGGATCTTGTCATAGATCTCAGCACTTTCGACGACACCGCCGCCAGGAGAATTCACCCTTAGTATGATTCCTTTGATATCATCATTTTCCTCTGCCATCTTCAGCTTATCCATGAAGGCACGGTGATTATATGTTGCTGAACTTAGTAATGAAGCTTCTCCTGTATCTTGAATCGTTCCCTCTACATCGAATACTGCAATAACATTAGAAAAATCATCGCCTTCTATGACTTCCTCGCTAAATGCACTTTCAGAAGCAAATAATTCATCAATGATATTTTCCATATCCGCTGTATATAGAGTCGTTGCCGTCCCTACAGCAATAGAAACAAAAAATAACACGGCTGCAATTCCAAGTGCTGCCCAACGCTTTCCATTCATCTGTTTTCCCCCTTAAATATATGTATCCTTCTTATCATACGAACTGCATACACGAATGTTTCATTCCATGATAAACTAGACATATAAAATTGTAGCAAAGAATCCTCTAATTGGAAATGCATTGGTGCATTTTGCACGATCTGCATTTTCCTGAACAGGAAAAAGAAAGCCCTTTCATCACTTTAATACTAGGGGGAACATGATGAACACTCGAAGGAATATTTATTTTTTCCATGCACCGAATGCAAACATGCTTAACAAAATCGAATACTTGTCGGACTTGGCGAAACAGCATTCATATGAAGTCATCCAAGATTTCACAAAAGCAAACATCATCGTAAGCATAGGTGATGACGGCACATTCCTACAGGCAGCACGTAAAACCGGGTTCAGGGATGATTGTTTATATGCAGGCATATCAACCACAGGTAACTTGAATATGTATTGCGATTTCCACTTGGAAGACACAGATAAAATGATCGATGCCATGACAAGAGAGCAAATCGAGGTGCGTAAATATCCAACCATCGATATCCAGTTGGACGATCAGCCCTCCTTTTATGCCCTCAATGAACTCAGCATCCGGACTTCCATAACCAAAACGTTCATCATGGATATTTTCATTGATCAACTCCATTTTGAAACTTTTCGCGGCGACGGAATCATCATTGCGACTCCGACCGGAAGCACCGCCTATAATAAGTCGGTCAACGGGGCCGTTGTGGATCCCCTTCTCCCTTGCTTTCAAGTGAGCGAGCTCGCTTCCATCAATAATAATACATATCGGACCCTAGGTTCTTCATTCATCCTAAGCGGCAATAAGACGTTGACCGTCCACCTTGAACAAAACGGGCCAAGCTACCCGATCATTGGAATGGACAATGAAGCCTTAAGCATCAATCATGTCGAAAAGGTCAAGGTCCGGTTAAGCGGTAAAGTCATCAAGACCGTTAAACTTAAGGACAATTCCTTTTGGGAAAAGGTTAAAAGGACCTTTCTTTGAACTGACCAAAAAGGCACAGTTCAATGATGAACTGTGCCTCATTTTACGATTATGTCCAAATCATCCTGTTCTTCGCGTAGCTCACGGTTTGGAGCTGCCTTTAACCAATCATAGTAGCCACTTCGACATACACCAGCCAATTTGTATAGATAGGAAACAGCCTTCTTTAACTGGTATTGCCTGATCGTTCTTTCAATCAGATAGAACCTCTCGGCTGCAGTTAGAATGATTTCTTTTTCACTGCCCGCCTTTCTAACTCTTCCAGCTTTTTTAGGAAGTCATATTCTGCTTCAAGGAATTGGATTCTCGCTTCGGCCTTCCTAAGTTGGTCCTCTACAGACTGCGGCTTGGAAGAAGGTCCTTTACTCCTTTTTCCACGGCATTCCGTAAGAAAACCTTTCAAAGCTGTAGGCTAAAGCGGTTATATCTAATTGTTAAAACATTTTACGCACCAATGGTTCGCTGGCACCAGTTAATCCAAAGTAATCATTTCAAGTTGTTCTCGCTGAATAGAATGATATTTCGAAAGCAACGTCTTAACCTCAAGTTTTAATACTCCTATTAACACAAAAAAGATTAGAAGCGATTCTATCTAATAGTTAAAACAAAGTTGATTGGAACGGAAGGTACGAGACTCCTGCGGGAAATGCGTGTCTAGGGGAGACCCCGCAGGCGCAAGCCGAGGAGGCTCCCCGACCGCCCGCGGAAAGCGAGTACCTGAAGTGGAAATCAACGGCCAAATTGTACATTCTTAAACCTACATAAAATAAATTCCATACAGGTTTAAGAAATTCCTTTTAGATTATCAACAGCCCATAAGTGACAATTTTTATGTGTGTCGGTTATCCGGGGTATAGTTCATGATGGCCGGTACCTTTTTATATATGATAAAAATCTTTCGTATTTTGATAAAGGGTTTCATAGACATCCTCAATTGGCAATCCTTTAATCGAAGCAATTTGACGAACACTTTCATGCATCATGCCCGGGTGCGTCCATTTCCCTTTGAAAACCCCTTCAAACGGCCATGGGCCATCCGTTTCAATCATCATCAGCTTAAGTGGGTATGCAAAAACCAATTCCTGTATTTCCCTCTCATAACAAACATCAGGTGTAATCGAAATGCGGTACCCCTTTTCGGCCATTCTTTCGACTGTCCGGATATCACCTTTAAACCAATGAAAGTGTGCCTTTGTTATTTGATGCTTTTCCAAAAGGTCACAAACGATGGGTGCATCGCCATGGACGGCATGAAGGATAACCGGCTTTTCGACCTCTTTAGCAAAAGCCAGCATCCTCTCCAGTATCTCTACATAACCTGACGTATCCATATTGGGATTTTCCTGCCTTAAGTAATACGGGAGTCCGATCTCACCTACAGCAACCATATTATGACGATGTTCCCACATCCAATACAATAATTCGTTCACTTCCTCTTTACTCGGCAGGGGCTGCTCGGGATGAAAGCCAAAGGCAGGCTTAATTCGTGAATCTTTGAGTGAAAGCTGGTCATTGTTAATGGAAGAGGCCAAATTCATGGAAACTGTCAGCAAAGATTCCAAATGCACCTTTTCCATATCAGAGAGAATCACTTTCTGTTCACTTTCATCATACATATCCAAGTGGATATGGCTGTCGATGAGCTTCATTTTTAATTTCCTCCTGACTTAAGAAATGGTTGGCTTTAGTGCGGCATATAATTCTCGCTTCAAATTTAAAAATTCATCACTAAGAAATTGTTCCTCACTTCTTGGCCTTGGGAATGGCACCACCACTTCTTTAATGACAGTTGCAGGTTTTGCAGATAGCACATATATTCTATTGGAAAGAAATACCGCTTCATCAATGCTGTGGGTAACAAAAAGCACAGATTTCCGATTTTGTTCCCAAACAGACAACAGCCATTTTTGCATTTCCAATCTTGTCAGTTCATCCAAAGCAGAAAAGGGTTCGTCCAGGCACATCAAGTCCTGTTGACTTAAGATGCTTCGAATGAATGCGGCCCTTTGCTTCATGCCCCCAGATAATTCGTGCGGATATGCCTTCCCATACTCTTCTAATCCAGCTTTCATCAAAAGGGCTTTTGCCATTTCTTTGTCTCTTATCCCAGCAAGCTCACTTCCAAGCAAAACATTATCCAAAACCGTTCTCCAAGGTAAAAGGGAAGGCTGCTGCGGCATATAGCTTATATGGCCCTTAAAGCCATTTATTCTTTTACCATCCAACGAAATGATGCCCTGATCCGGCTTCAAAATACCGCCGATCAAGTGGAACAACGTACTTTTACCGCTGCCAGATGGTCCTAGGATTGTGACAAATTCCCCATCATCCACATGGAAATTCATATTCTCTAAAATATTCTGTTTACCATCGAAAGAAAAGGAGACATCTTTAATTTCCAGCTTCATCCTTTTCACCCTCCTTTCTCTTCCATGAAACTAAATATTTCTCCAGGAATGTAATGATTCCAAAAAAGAGAAGGCTCATTCCCATAATGATGAAAATGGCAACAAACACCCGATCTGTCCTAAACGCAGAGGAAGCGAGCGTCATATAAACACCAATCCCCGATTTTGCCCCAAGCCATTCCGAAATAACCGCACCCATTACACTATAGGTGGCCGCAATTTTCAGGCCTGAGAATATGAACGGGATCGAGTGGGGTAGTTCCAGCTTCCAAAATAACTGGTTTTTCCCCGCTCCCATCATCTTGAAATAATGCTTAAGTTCGTAAGGTGTCTGGCGAAAACCATCCAATGAAGCAACCGCAACCGGAAAAAAACATACGAGTGAAATCACAATTAACTTAGGCAGCATGCCAAAGCCAAACCAGATCACTAAAAGCGGTGCCAAAACTATGATTGGTATATTTTGTGATAGTATGAGCAGAGGATAAACCGCGTCCTTCACACCTGGAAATAGGTGTAAGATTGCCGCAATTAATAAGCCGATACAGCTTCCAATAAGAAAACCCGATAACGAAAGCTCAGTTGTTGATATAAGGTGTCCAAAAAGATTACGGGACGACTCAATTCCTTCGATGAAAATGGCTGATGGAGCGGGAAGCAGCCATTCTTCAACCTTTAATAAGACTGTCATTGACTCCCATACTATCAGTAAACATAATAAAAGAAAGAAGGGAGCCCCCTTCTTCCAAATTCCCCTTTTGATCATGCCCGATATTTCTCCGTTAACGTATCCATCGTAATCCCGCTCGGCTGATATAGTATCTTCACTTGGGAAATGACATTCGGCGAACCTATTTCAATCATTCTTACATTCATTTTTTCTATAACCGACAGAAGCTCGGATAGCTCACCCTCCATTGTTGTTTCTAGCGGGTGAACCTCATACTTAACACCTGATTCATCAATGATCTTGATTGCTTCATCGACCAAAGGGATGACATTTTCCCCTTTAGGAATAATCTGTATACTAATTAATGAATTGGCCATTGTATTTCCTCCTATTTTGGTAAAAATTCATTGGTAAATGCCTTTTCAGGATTGAAATCACCTTCAAGAAGCTTATTTTCCGTCATCCAATCACTGTAATTCTTCCAGATTTCAAGCTTTTGTTCACCCCAACGCGGAGCATCATCCTGATACTTATCTGCAAGCCACTCCTGGCTTTTCTTCACTAGTTTTGGATCTAGATCAGGTGCAGACTTAATTAATATGTCTGCTGCATCATCAGGATTCTTAATCGCAAACTGGTACCCTTTCGAAGCTGCATGAACGAATGCTTTAACAGTTTCAGGATCCTCTTTAATCATCTTTTCATTTGTTGTCAAAACAGGCGTATAGTAATCAAGCTTATCAGAGTATTCGGTTAAGTAAACCATATTAAGCTTTTCATTTCGCAACTCAGCCTCGATACCTGTCCACCCATAATAAATCCAGGCAAAATCTATATCCCTTTTAACCGAAGTGAAAAAATCTGTGTCCCCTGTATTCACTATATCCACTTTATTTGCATCGGCATTTTCTTTCTTCATAAGTGAATCAATAACGGCCTTTTCAACTGGAGACCCCCAGCCACCATACGTTTTCCCTTCAAAATCCTTGGGAGTTTTAATTTTTTTTGCCGAAGGTGAAGCGAATCCAGAGGTATTATGCTGGATGACAGCAGCTAGCGAAACAATCGGCACGCCTTGCACGCGGGCCTGCGTAATGCCCTCCTGGTAGCTCACGCCGAATTCAGACTTCCCTGAAGCCACAAGCTTATCAGCTCCAGCTTCGCCTGGCATGATAATTTCCACATCCAGACCTTGTTCTTTGAAATATCCTTTTTCCTTGGCTACATACAATCCTGTATGGTTTGTATTCGGTGTCCAATCAAGCACGACCGATACCTTTTTTAATTCTTTATTGCCTTCTTTTTTAGATGATTCTTCTTTTTCATTAGTTCCGCCTGCCCCACATCCAGCCAAAAGGAACAACGAAGTTAACAGTGGTAAGAATTTATTCAAGCTATTATCCTCCTACACATCATATAAGATCCATATGCCGTACCATAATGGGGCGCCAGGGTCCATTCCAATACCGGTAAAAAACAAAAAACGCCCGAAGATGAATTCGGACGTTTAACATACAAAACAGATAGTCAGTAATAATATGTTCCCTCCGCTGGCATCATCCAGATCAGGTTCAAAGAGTCAGCATCTAAAGGACGCAATCTCAGCCAGCAGTACTGGCCCCCCTACATTTCTCGTACATATGAACTTTTCTCTCCCATTATATCAATTCATGGAGAAAAGGGAATACTAATTTGCTTCTTCTCATTAATTAGAAAGGTTTTCATGCCATTCCAATCATTCTCGTTTATGTGCCTGACACGTTTAAATAGTCATTTCCTTGCAGGTATTCATATAATGAGCATAACCTGTGGACATTTTTGTGTACTGGTTTTATAAACCCTTAATTTCAAAAGCAAAAGGTGGATATGATCATGATTAAGATTAATCACAAATGGTTAGATGTCAGTCACATCCAACCAGGTATAGCACCTGCTAAATCGCTTGAAATTCTCCAATTGCTGGCGGAAGATTCTAACATTTTTGAATATCGGAGCTTTGGAAACCTTAATTTCGATATACAACTGAGGCACCGAGTCATCGAGGCAGCTTTTGCGTTGGATAAAAGTGATGCAGAATTTTCCACACTTGAGGAATCGGCATCCAATAAACAATATTGGCGCCTTTCAAAGGATGGCACCTTCACACTTCAGCCAGGGATTGCCCCTCATGCTGCACTCCTGGACATTTTCTTGAATGGAACACTTTACGCTTTCGAATGCGGTACAGCGATAGTCATCACTTTTTTAAAGGCCATCTTGGATTTAATCGGCCCTAGGAATTTCGACTACCTTTTTTCAAACCTTTTTCTATATGACTGGCGCCCTCCAGAGAATATGGCTCTTCATGTTCATCAAGGAACGGATTATTTACCAGGGGATTGCCTTTACTTCAAAAACCCTGATCACGATGAGGAAACACCTGAATGGCAAGGTGAGAATGCAATATTATTAGGAGAAGACCTCCTTTATGGCCACGGAATCGGGATTACCAATTCACAAGGTATCATCGATGAACTAAATAGCAATAGAAAGCCGAATGCCACCATCTCAGCATTCCTGACAAAACATATCATTAGCTTGGATAGTTCCTACTATAGACAATTCCAACCAAATCCCTCCCGTGCAAAGCCCGTCCACGGTCTTGTCAGCCTATCTGATTTGATTGTTTCTGAAATAGGTCCGAAGATTTACCTTTCATGACTCAAGCACTTCCGCTGTAAAACCGGTTTCTTTAAATATTGGCAAATAAAAATGCTTGGGGATGGAACCACCAAGCATTTTTTCTTATTCACGCACCGATATTCCCTTTGCCTTTAAACCTGCGTGCACTTGCCTGACCCCATTTCGTAATGGATAGTGTATAAACAGCCAAGGCTGACCATATGAACAAAAAGGCTAAAAGATGCGCTTTTGTAAAACTTTCATGATAGACGAATACCCCGATCAATAAGGATAAGGTCGGAGCGATATACTGAAAAATCCCAAGCATCGATAACGGGATCTTCTCCGCCCCTTTTGCAAAATATAAAAGAGGCAAGGCCGTGACAATCCCACCGCCCACCAACAGCAAACTTGTGCTTCCTGCTGTAAAGAATTGCATTTCTGATTGGTTCATCAAGTATATCAGGTAACCCAAGGCAAGAGGCGTTACCATCATCGTTTCGAGCGTCAGCCCGATCGCTGATTCGGCTTTGATCATTTTTTTTGCCAGACCGTATAATCCAAAGGTCATGGCCAAAACAAGAGAGACCCACGGGATGGTACCGAAATGAATGCCAAGGATCAAGACCCCGATTCCTGCAAGCACGAACGACATGATCTGTGCCCCGCTCAATTTCTCTTTCAAGACTATCACTCCCAATAGTACACTGACTAGCGGATTGATATAATATCCAAGGCTCGTGTCGAGGATCCGTCCTGAGTTAACGGCCCAGATGAACACTCCCCAATTAGCTGTAACGAGCAGTGCGGCCGTTAGTAATGCCGCAAAGAGTTTGGGATTTCCCAATATGTTTTTGACATAATCAAGAAACGCTTGCCCTTTTTTCATGAACATCAATAAAACCAGCATGAAGACGAAAGACCATAATACCCTTTGAGCCAAAATTTCTGTAGCTCCTACTCCCTGAAGGAACTTCCAGTAAATTGGCACGACTCCCCACATCATATAAGAAAGAGCTGCATAGATCGCTCCTTCTTTTTGTTCATCCACTTTCATAACCTGCCTTCTTTCCATTAATTCCTTTATCGAATTCCATCTAACTATTTTGCATATCCATTTCTTTTTTTGCAACTGTTATTTTTTATCATACACGATTCTGTCATCGATGACCGTCATGACCGCCTCAGCTTTCAGGAGATCATCCGGCGCAACAGCAAAGACATCCAGATTAAACACGGTAAAATCTGCATCGTACCCTTTGAGGATCTGACCTCGGCGTTTTTCCTGGCCGATAGCCGCAGCACTCCCTTTTGTATAAAGTGCGAAGGCATCATGAACGGAGAGCCTTTGATCCAAACCATATACGGTTCTGTCCTCACTGTTGATTTTCGTCCTTGTGACAGCAGCATGGATGCCCAAAATTGGATTTAATGGCTCTATAGGCGCATCTGAACCTCCAGCACAAATGATGCCCATATTCAAATAGGTTTTCCAGGCATAGGAGGAATCCAATAGATTGGCTGGAACCTTTTCTTCCACCCATGGAAAATCGGACGTGACGAAACCTGGTTGGATATCAAAAATGACCTGCAGTCTTGCCGCCCGCTCCAACAGCTCCGGCCGGACGATCTGCGCATGGATGAGCCGGTCCCGCTGTCCCTCTTTTGGGGGGATGGCTTCAACTGCATTCAAGACGTATTCAAAAGCGAGATCGCCAATGGCATGGACAGCAATCGGCATTCCGGCATCCCTTGCTTTTTTCACCCATTCCTGAAGCTCATGCTCAGTGAATATCGCGACACCGTTCGTATCCCTTTGATCTGCATAAGGCTCGCTCAACAGGGCTGTGCGCCCGCCTAAGGAGCCGTCGGTAAATATCTTCATGCTGTCGAATTTGATATATCGCGTACCCTCTTGATAGCTGCCGCCTGCTTTCAGCATTTCTTCGAACGCTTCGTGATGGACGAGTAAATTGGCGCGAAAGGTCATTTCCCGGTCCTCGATTACCGATTTAAACGCTTGATATGTCGACAGGAAGCCATTATAGTAATGCAGGTCTTCAGTATGCCCGCCAGTCAAACCTAGCTTATATGCGTCTTCTATGGCCTCTATGAGTGCGTTTTCGATATACTCTTGGTCAATGCCTGGAAGGCTTTCTAAAATCAGGTTCTGCGCCTGGTTTTCTTTAAATAAACCATTTAACCGTCCTTCTGGATAGCGGCAGATCACCCCGCCTGACGGTTCTTTTATATCTTCTTTAATACCCGCTTCCAAAAGGGCGCAGGAATTGACCACCAATGCATGACGGCAGATCCTTTTCAATACGATGGGATGTTCTGTCGATATCGCGTCAAGCTCATCCCGTAAAATCAATTCAGGACTGGGCCATTCATTTTCATTCCACCCCTCAGCAACAATCCACTTTCCAGCAGGGGTCTTTGAACACTTTTCCTTCAAGGCATTCATGATGGACTCCCTGCTATCCATCAAAGAGAGGTCTAGCCGAAGCAGTCTTTCACCATGTCCGACCAAATGAAGGTGGCTATCCACTAACCCCGGCAGCATCGTTTGTCCTTTTAAGTCGATTTCCCTGGAAATATTGCCGGCATATTTACTTTCTAAATAGTCAATGCTGCCGGTATCAACAATTATCCCCTTTTCAGTGAAGAGTGCCTCCACTTGATCTTTTTCTTTAACCATCGTATAAATCGACCCATTGAACCATAACGTTCCCATCCGGCTCTACACTCCTTATTAAATGATTCTTGACCTTCAGATATGCAGTAAGTGTACCATCTCAATTCGCGGATTCCCATATTTATGATTTTATGCAAGCCTCTGTTAATAAAAAAACGTCAGCCGGGGGCTGACGGAAATGCTTTCGTTAATTATTAAGTAGAGCTTCTTCCCTTTTCCGTAAATCCACCCGTTTGATTTTACCCGATGTCGTTTTGGGCAGCTCATCTAAAAATTCGATTTTCCTTGGATATTTATATGGAGCAGTCAATTCTTTCACGTGCGATTGAAGCGTTTTGATCAAATCTTGGCTGTCCGGATCGATATCATCCATCAAGACGACATACGCCTTGACCACATTTCCCCTTATTTCATCAGGACTTGCTATAACGGCACACTCTTTAACATATGGATGCTTAACGAGTGCATCTTCCACTTCAAACGGTCCAATGGTATATCCCGAACTGATGATGATATCATCAGAACGACCCTCAAACCAGAAATAACCATCTTCATCCTTTTTCGCCTGATCGCCGGTGATATAATAGTCCCCACGAAATTGCTTCGATGTCCGCTCGGGATCTTTAAAATATTCTTTAAAGAGAGCAGGTGTATCGACATGTACGGCAATATCCCCCACTACACCAGGAGAACAGGGTTTACCTGAATCATCAATGATTTCCACATGGTTGCCCGGAGTCGGTTTGCCCATGGAACCCAATTTAATATCCATGCCTTTTGTTACACCAACCAAAAGGGTATTTTCGGTTTGTCCATATCCATCGCGCACTTCAATATGGAAATGGTTTTTAAATACCTCGAACACTTTTTGATTTAAAGGCTCTCCCGCTGATACTGCACTATGAAGATGGGATAAATTATAGTCATCAAGGTTATCCACCTTTGCCATCAACCGATACTCGGTTGGTGTGCAGCATAACGCATTCACTTTGTAGTCCTGAAGCAGCTGAAGATATTTTTTCGCCTCGAACTTCCCATGATAGGCAAGACCGGTTGCACCCGTTCCCAGCACAGCCAGGAAAGGACTCCAGATCCACTTTTGCCACCCTGGGCCTGCCGTTGCCCAAACCACATCCCCTTCGCTGATGCCCAGCCAGTTTGCAGCAGACGTTTTCAAATGGGCATAAGCCCATCCGTGTGTATGGACGACCCCTTTTGGATTACCTGTCGTTCCGGAAGTATACGATAAGAACGCCATATCCTCACTCTTCGTGTCGGCCATTGGCAGCTGATCGGATTCATCATCGGCAAGCTCATTCAAATCCAGCCAATTTTCCATTCGTTTTCCGATTGAAAACTTCAGAAGGCTTTCCGCTCCCTCTATTTCATTCAATTCATGAGTATATTCATGAAAACTGATGATTCCTTTAACTTCACCGTGATTGACTCGATACTGCAAGTCCTTCGCACGAAGCATTTCAGAACAAGGTATGACAATCATGCCAATTTTTAATGCGGCTAAATACACTTGATAAGCTTCTACCAAACGAGGGATTATGATAAGGACCGTATCACCTTTACCCAGCCCTTTTTTCTTGAAGGCATTTCCAATTTTATTTGCACTCTTTAATAAATTCTCATATGTAAGTTGTTTTTTATCTCCGGTTTCGTTCTCCCAAAGTACAGCAACTTTTTCCGGATCTTTTGCAAAACGTTCCATTTCACTCACTAAGTTGTAATGTTCCGGAGCTAATAAATCTTTACGCTTCATTTTCTTCCCCTCCATTTATGAACTCTTAGTACCTACTCATTATACAAGATACTTCTCTAATATATCCATGTATTTTTACAAATAAATAAAGAGAGCGGGTTTTTAGAACCCGCTCTCTTTATACTATGGCTTGTACAATGTGGCCGTTGATTGGAACGTAGGGAACTCGCTTTCAGCCTGCGGGGTCTCCCGTGACTCGCTTTTCCCGCAGGAGTCTCGAACACCCGCTCCAATCAACTTTGTTTTAACATTTAAATATAACCGCTTTTGCCTATAGTCTTTTTTATTTTAAAATAGGAGTATTAAAACTTGAGGGGATGACGATGCTTTCGAAACATCATTCTATATAAGTACCGAGCACGTATTCGTTGATTCAACACATGTGAAAGCCCGTGTGAATAAGCGAAAATTCGAAAAGAAAATCGTTCGGAAGGAAACACGAGCATGCCTTCAAGAAGAAATAAATCAAGATCGTGAAAACAATGGAAAGAAGCCTTTTCCACCGAATAAATTTGATAAAGAAGAAACCAAAGAGTTTAAAGAAAGTACAACTGACTCTGAGAGTGGCTACTATGTAAAAGATGAACGAACAAAACAGTTTGCTTATTCGTTTCATCGGCTGCAGACCGCAACGGTTTTGTGCTGGGGACGATTGTAACACCGGGAAATACGTATGATCGTCCCTATCTTACCCTTGTTGAACAAGTGATTGAGAAAGTTGGAAAACCTGAAGCGGTTGGCAGCAGATGCAGCTTACAAAACACACGTCCCAAAGGGAATTTCAAAAGGGGTTCGGAGTTTTAATTCCGAACCCCTTTTGTCTGCAAACTGAAGAGAGCGGGTTTTTTAACCCGCTCTCTGTAGCCATATTATTAAATTATCTGTTAAAACCTCCGCCTAATTGTTGTTCAGCCATTTGAACAAGGCGTTTTGTGATTTCTCCTCCAACTGATCCGTTAGCGCGAGATGTTGTGTCGGCACCAAGTTGTACACCGAATTCAGAAGCGATTTCATATTTCATTTGTTCTAGAGCTTGTTCTACTCCAGGTACCAATAATTCGTTTGAGCTGTTGTTGTTTGCCATGTGTTTTTCACCTCCTTGTGATTATAGAGTGTGTTAAAACACATGGCTTCATTCGCACAATATCATTGGTAATTACAGGATATTAAAACAAGTCTTCCATCGCTTCTTCCTTATCAAATGTCTGACCCGGTTTAACCGTCAATATTTCTGTTTCGGAGACCGCTTTTTCAATCAATGATTCAAAGTCGACGAAGCTCTCATAGTAATTGACTTTTTCACGTTTCGGTTTTGTTTTTGGGCTTGCCGGCGTAAAGACCGTACAACAATCTTCGTACGGCAGATTGGATATTTCAAAAGTATCAAGCTCTCTTGCGATTTTGATGATTTCCGTTTTATCCATCGTAATCAGCGGACGCAGGATCGGTGTATTCGTTACCTCATTGATGGCAAACATGCTGCTCATCGTCTGGCTCGCAACCTGTCCAAGGCTTTCACCGGTGATCAGTGCCATGGCTTCTTCCTTTTCACGGATTTGATCGGCGACCCGCATCATTAAACGGCGAGTTGTTGTCATTGAGTAGTTTTCCGGAATCTGCTTTTGAATCAATAATTGAATTTCCGTAAATGGAACGATATGCACTTTCATGCTTCCACTTATTTCAGCAAGCTTGCCCGCCAGATCAATGACCTTTTGACGTGAACGCTCACTTGTGAAAGGCGGGCTGTAAAAATGAATCGCTTCTACGTCCAATCCGCGTTTCATCGAAAGGAATCCCGCAACAGGGCTATCAATCCCGCCTGAAAGCATCAGCATTGCCTTTCCGCTTGAACCAAATGGAAGACCGCCTGCCCCCTGGATGATTTCACCCGTCAAATACACAGCTTCGCGTCTCACTTCTACCAGCAGATTCAAATCAGGGTTCTTTACATCCACTTTTAAATTTTCTGTATTCCGAAGCAAATGCCCGCCTAGTGCCCTGTTAATTTCATCGGTATTATATGGGAAATCCTTATCTGCACGTTTTGTCGTGATTTTGAATGTATTTACCTCCTCAAGAGTATGATTAAGGTAATACAACGCTGCCGTTTTCATCACTTCTAAGTCACGTTCAATTTTTATCGCAGGGCTTAAAGACTGGATCCCAAAAATGCCTTTCAATCGGTCAATGACAGGCTCATGGTCCACACCGTTCAGGAGAACGTACATCCGCTCCCTGTTGGCTGTAAGCACTACCCCTTCAATATCCTTTAAACTCCAGCGGATATGCGCCTTCATTTTGTCTACAAAGCCTTTACGGTTTCTTTTTTTCGTGGAGATTTCTCCATAACGGATAATTATATGATCAAATTTCATTTTGCAACCCTCATTATTTTTTCTAAATTAGCGACTATTTTCTGTATCGCCGCCAGAACTTGCTTCGCTTCTTCCATCTCATTGCCATAGGTAGTACTGATTCGGATGACACTTTCGGAACGAGCTTGGTTATGGAACATCGCATCCACCGTTTTGCTTACCGTCCTTTTTTTCGAAGAACAGGCACTAGTCGTCGAAACATATATCCCTTCCGATTCAAGTGCATGCAGCAATACCTCTGATTTAAGTCCCGGTACGGAAAAATTCACAATATGTGGTGCACCTTTTTCAGGACTGTTAATCAACACCCCGTCCAGTTCCTTCAAACCTTTATATAAATAATTTTTGATTTGCTGCAGCTTATCATGATACAGCAATTGATTGCTCATACTAATACGAAAAGCCTTCGAAAGGGCGACGATTCCCGCAACATTTTCGGTGCCGCTCCTGATTTTCGTTTCTTGATTGCCACCGTGGAAAAGCGGATCGACCCGAACGCCTTCACGAACATAAAGGATGCCCGTCCCCTTCAAGCCGTGCAGCTTGTGTCCGGAAATTGTACATAAATCCACATTGGCATCACGTATTGATAAAGAAACTTTGCCTGCCCCCTGCACATTATCGACATGAAAGAGCACGTGTGGGTATTGCTTTAACAATTTTCCCATTTCAGCAATCGGCTGGATTGAGCCAACTTCATTATTAACATGCATGGCGGATACTAAAATGGTATCTTCCCTCAATGCATGCTTAAGATCGTTTATATCAATTTGCCCAAATTCGTTAACGGGAAGATATGTGATCTCATAACCCATTTTCGTCAATGATTGGCATGCGTCTTCTACAGAAGGATGTTCGATTGCCGTCGTGATTATGTGTTTTCCCCGATTTCTTTGAGAAAGGGCGGCTCCTTTAATGGCAAGATTATTCCCTTCCGTCCCCCCGGAAGTGAAATATATTTCCGAGCTCTTCACCTTTAATAAATCAGCGATTTGCTTTCTTGCAGCAGAAAGTAATTTTTCGGATTGCACCCCAAGTCCATGCAGCGAAGAGGGGTTCCCAAAATAGTCCGAAGAAACCTTCATGAATGATTCGATTACTTCAGGATATGGTTTTGTTGTTGCACTATTGTCAAAATAAATCATGGGTTCACCTTCCATGTTTTTGTATCTATGTTGGTCACTCTTCTAAATGCCGTTTCAAGTGTAGCTGTTGCGACTTCTAATATTAACATAATTGGATTTGAAAGAGAATGTAAAACACTGGTCCATGAACAAATGGAGACATGCTTTCTTAATGATACACTTCCCGCCCTGTCGATTCCATTTTTCAATTTTGATAGAAAACTAATTCAGGATCCGGTAAAAGAAAAAACCCGCCATGGCGGGTTTTCAGGAGAGAACTTCTTCTATGTTCGCTCCAATTTTTCGTAAACTACCTGGGTCGACCTTTTCAATGGCCGTGGCTGCCGTTTCCAATGCAGCCTGGTATTCATAGCTTCGGAATTTGGCTTCTGCTTCCCTGAGACTATCGGCAACTGTATCGTGACTGCTGCGATAACGGTTGCCGAATTGAATCACTTTTTCGGCCAAATACATATGTTCGATCAATTCATGAGCTTTTTCGTGGACCTTACTCACCTGTTGAACCGCTTTTTCCAAATAAATATAAACAGCGGCCATGTCAAGCGGCTTCTCTTCAAGTTTACCCTGAACGTCGTCCATGCTTTCCTTGGCATCAGATAGCACCACTTTATACTCTTCAGGAAGACCTGGAATATTGCTCTTTGCAATCAAACGGCCAGTATCGACCATTTTGCGTTTCAATTCGGCCAGTGAATCCCTGGCATCCATTTCATCTTTTCGTAAAGCCTGTAATTTAATGGTGAATTCTTTCTGATTTTCCTGTAATTCTTTCAGCTGTACTTCCAGCCCCTGCATCTCTTCGCTGATAAACGAGCTTGCCATCACATTATCCTCCATCTTCAAGGCGAGCAATTGATGGCGTTTCGAAATCTGGGCAATCTGCTTTTCCATCTTCCGTTGTGCATCTAGCTCATTTTCCGTTAGATGATACGTGTGCTGAACATGTATGGTTTCAACTTTAAGTTTATCGTTTTCGTATTCAAGGTCACTTATCGTTTTCCTGAGGACTTCATCATTTTTCAAGATATACTGTTTTGAAAGCACTTCTTTCTCCAATAGGTCATAAAGCACCTCAATGCTTTCGCGCATATCTTTAATGCCTTTATCCACAGCTTCCGTTTCGGCATTTTCCAATTGTGTTTTATAAAGATCCAGTTCTTCCTCAAGCCTTGTTATTTCCTGATCGAATTGGATATGACTCAACAAATACCCCTGTCCCGACATCTCCTCATACCCATCCTTCAATTCATGAAGCTGGGAACGCAGATCGGATTGACTATCAACCAATAATTTTGGGAGCATCTCCATTTTAACGGCCAAGACCGCCAATTTTTCCTTAATGGAGAGAACGAGTTCCCTCGCATTCAAATAATTCCCGTTCACAGTCTCTTCTTCATACTTCTGAAGGATCTCCAATACTTCATCCAAGGAATTTTCCAGCTTATCAGCCGCTTTCCCGTAATTATGCCTGTGTGCAAGCAAGGACTTCTTCAATTGACGGTAGGATTCTTTAATATCCTCAATTTCCAATCGGTTCTTTTCCTCACTGCCTACGAGTTCATTCAATTCGTATAGAATCTTTTTGATCATTTCCTCGATTTCATTCAGCTTGACTGTAATTTTGCGCTGTACTTCTTTTGACCGGCTGAAACGGTATTTATCGATGAACTCCTCGGCATCGAATAAAAGCTCTTCGACTTCGGGCATATGGTCCGTAATGATAGCGTCCCATTCAATGCGCCAGTTTTCGAACATTTCCTCTGTTTCACCTGTCATGTTCAATTGTTTGACTTTAGAAAGCTCTTCTAGCACGGGGCGGTGCATGATGCTTATTTTCCAGGATTCCAGTCGATCGATCTCTTTAAAATATCTCTTTTTGAAAAAATAACCCCAAATGATGAAAATCAAAATTAATACAATTACCCCAAGTATGTAATCCATGGTAAGCCCCCTGTTCTAGTCCTTACAGTCTTGCTTGTTTATATATCAATTTTAAAAATGTTAAATTTAATGCTTTTATGATACCATGTTAACAATAATTTTTGATGAGAAAAATGAATTTTTTGTAGAAAATTGCTACAAATACCTGTTTTTTGGGAGGGAAGGACTATGAAAGCTGACGGTCATGTACATACTCCGTTTTGCCCTCACGGCTCTACGGATAAATTCGATGAATATATTACGCGGGGAATCGAGCTAGGATTAAAGGAAATCACATTTACGGAACATGCTCCATTGCCGCGAGACTTTCAAGATCCTACGCCTGAAAAAGACAGCGGCATGGACGCTGCCCTGCTCCTGGATTACTTTCAGGAGCTCCACGTACTGAAAGAACGCTATAAAGACAAAATCAGGATCAAAAGTGGTCTAGAGGTCGACTTTATAGAGGGTCATGAAAAAGAAACAAAAGAATTCCTCGACGAAATCGGAGAATTCCTTGATGACAGTATACTTTCCGTCCATTTCATCAAGCATCAAAGCAGTTGGCATTGCATCGATTACAGTGAAAATGGGTTTGGTGAGATTGCCGATGAACTAGGTTCAGTCGAATCGGTGTATGCCAAATATTACGATACTCTGGAAAAATCGATAAAAGCTGATTTAGGCATTTATAAACCTAAGCGGATCGGGCATATTACGCTTGTCCATAAATTCCAGCATCGATATCCGCCAGCATTAAGTTTTGACGAGCACGTTTACAAGGTGCTGGATTTGATCAAGGAACAAAAGTATGAACTTGATTATAATGGAGCTGGCCTTGTAAAGCCGCTATGCCGTGAGCCTTATCCTCCAGAAAGGTTCGCAAAGCGTGCAATGGATCTCGGCATTCCGCTTGTTTATGGTTCCGATGCCCATCAGGCTAAAGATTTGGGTCAGGGCCATCAGGCGCTGATTGCAGAGTTCAATGGGTAACTCATGTATACACTTCAGGCCGGCCCGCTAACAGTGGCTGTAGGTCTTCAGCAATGAAAAGGGTATCTTGCAGAAAACGTCCGACTTCATTGGCATAAATATTCGTGTAATAGGCTTCCTGCGGGAACACGTGAAGCACATCCATCGCATAATGGGTATGGAGGACAGGAGCTGTTAGCAGGCCCTTCAACTGGAGCATATACATGGGAATGGAGACCTGCTGGAAACTCCTGCTCTTAATCCCTTGTTCCAAAACATATTGAAAATAAGACTTTTCCTTTGTAAAATAAGTCGAATGAATTTCCCGGTTTAAATTGGAATCCAGTGAAGATTCCCCATATATGAACCGTGCAGCCAGGAAGTTTTCCCTCTGGAAAGCGAGAATATCCTTTACTAGATTCATCAAGCAATGCTGGGGGCCTTTAAGGTCCAGCAGTGTCATGTTCGTATCAAGGACCAGGATATACTCTTCTAAATAGGAAGTGAAACAGAATTCCAGCAAACCCTGCTTATTCTTAAAATAGTAGGCAATATTTGCAGCGTTCACTTTCGCTTTGTTCGCAATATCCCGTATGGATGTGGCATGATAGCCTTTTAAATGAAATAAATGCAATGCAGCTTCCACAATGGCTTGTTTCGTTGGCGTCTGGCGATTCATTTAGGCAATCCCTCGCTTTCTTTGAGACAGGTCTTACGGACTATTTCTGCAATGAAGAGCCTGAATCCTTTAGTAAGTTCTCGACAATTTCCCAACAATAAAGCAACATAATTAGAAAGTGCTGTATTAATATGCGGAAGATAGGTGAACGCTTTTGTTTAATGTCGAAAAGTATCAAGAAAAAAAAGAAAAAAACTATGATCTTGTCCAGAAACAACTTTTTGCCTTAATCGAGGATGAAACGAACCAGATAGCCAATTTAAGCAATGCAGCAGCTCTACTTAATCAGTTTCTCGATGAGATTAACTGGGTCGGCTTTTATTTATACGAAGATAGCCAATTAATATTGGGACCCTTCCAGGGACTTCCAGCCTGTGTCCGCATCCCAATGGGTAAAGGCGTATGCGGGACATCAGCGGCAACTGGAAAAACCCTGCGCATCGAGGATGTCCATCAATTCCCTGGACATATCGCCTGCGACGCAGCATCGCGATCTGAAATTGTCATACCGCTCATGAAGGATGGCAAATTGTTCGGTGTCCTCGATATCGACAGCCCGGTCACGGACCGATTTGACGAAATCGATCAGCAGGGACTGGAGAAGTTTGCAGAAATCCTTTCCAGGCAATTATAAAGGTAAAGGGAGCGGCAATCCTTGCCTGCTCCCCTCTCCATTAATGTATCTGGTCCTTCCCTGAATTCTTCCCAATATATAACGCTTCATCGCCCCTTTCGACAACCTCTATCACATATCCGATTGCCCTTGTGCCCAATGGGATACACCGATTACTTCCTATTTTTTTGATATTTATACGATCCGGAAAAAGCGATGCAAAAGAACTATGCCCGAACGATACCTATAAGGGCTCCCAAGGGAAACCATCCATAAAATTTTAAAATAGTATTTTTTAAATGTAATATATCTTCCCGCTGCGATTCTCTTCCCCTTATTCTTTTAATTAATCACAACTGTCCTTGACTCATTGAGCAGAATATTATACAATATTCCTTGTGTAAAATATTGCAGCCTATGTGACAGCCTTTATGTTCTCATTTTGTTCCTCAATACAGAGGTGTATCTCGTAACTCTCTGCTGCTAGGGCGAAGGTACATGAAAACAAAATGGTCATGATCGTTCATTCACACGGTTTTTATTTTACCAAAATAAAAACATTTAAAGGAGGAGTCATCCTATGGCTCGTTATACTGGCCCAAGCTGGAAACTATCCCGTCGTTTAGGAATTTCCCTAACAGGTACTGGTAAAGAATTAGAAAAACGCCCTTATGCTCCAGGACAACATGGTCCTAACCAACGTAGAAAAATTTCTGAATACGGAATGCAACTACAAGAGAAACAAAAACTTCGTCACATGTACGGAATCACTGAACGTCAATTCCGTTCAATGTTCGACCGCGCTGGCAAACTTAAAGGTGTACATGGTGAAAACTTCATGGTTCTTCTTGAATCACGTCTTGATAACCTAGTTTACCGTCTTGGTTTAGCTCGTACACGTCGTCAAGCACGTCAACTTGTTAACCACGGTCACATCACTGTAGACGGAAGCCGCGTAGACATTCCATCTTACAAAGTGACTCTTGGACAAACAATCGCAGTTCGTGAAAAATCACGCAACTTCTCAATCATCAAAGAATCAGTTGAAGCAACTAACTTCGTACCTGATTTCCTTACTTTCGATGCTGAGAAATTAGAAGGTACTTTCACTCGTTTACCAGAACGTTCTGAATTGCCTGCTGAAATTAACGAAGCTCTTATCGTTGAGTTCTACTCTCGTTAATAACTTCAAAACCCCCATCCTTGGATGGGGGCTTTTTTTTTGCACCTAAACATTTCAAAATAAGGCCCGGCTGTAATTCAGCCGGGCCTTGAACAATCATTTCACTAATGTATATTTCTTTTTACCGCGTCGAACGAGGATGAACTCCCCTTCAATCTTGGCAGCTTCCGTCACTACATATTGCAGATCAGTCACTTTCTCCCCATTTATGGAGATTGCCCCATTCTGAATATCTTCACGGGCTTGACGCTTTGATGGGGAAATTTTCGCTTCAACGATTAAATCGACCAAACCGATATCTTCCTTGCTTTCACGTTCGAAGCTAGGGACATCTTTAAAGCCCACTTTGATTTCCGCTGCACTTAAATTCTTCACCTCACCGCTGAATAGGGCGGCAGAGATTTTGATTGCTTGATCAAGAGCTTCCTGACCATGAATCAAACGGGTCATTTCTTCCCCTAAGGCTTTTTGCGCTTTACGTAAATGCGGTTCAGTCTGCACGGATTGCTCTAACTCTTCAATTACTTCACGTGATAGGAATGTGAAGAATTTCAAGTATTTCACGACATCAGCATCCGCTGTATTGATCCAGAATTGGTAAAATTCATACGGAGTCGTCTTTTCTGGGTCAAGCCAAATCGCTCCGCCTTCCGTTTTACCAAATTTCGTTCCGTCCGCTTTCGTCACAAGCGGAATCGTCATGCCGAACGCTTTTGCTTCCTCGTCATGCGATTTACGAATCATTTCAAGACCGGTCGTAATATTGCCCCACTGATCACTTCCGCCAATTTGCAACTTACAGTCATGATTATCGTATAAATGACCAAAGTCGATCCCTTGTAAAATTGTATACGCGAATTCCGTAAAAGAAATCCCTGTTTCCAAACGGGAAGCAACCGTGTCTTTTGCCAACATGTAGTTAATGCCGATGTATTTCCCGTAATCACGCAAGAACGTAACCATGTCGATTTTACCTATCCAGTCATAGTTATTGACCATGACAGCACCATTTTCACCGTCGAATTCAAAGATGTGGGATAGCTGTCCTTTTAGGCAGTCGGCATTATAGAGCACTTTTTCCAGAGTTTGCAGCTGGCGTTCCTCTTTTTTACCGCTTGGATCACCGATAAGTCCAGTCGCTCCTCCTACAAGCACAAGAGGACGATGACCGTGCTGCTGGAAACGGCGCATTGTCAAGAATGGCAGTAGATGTCCGATGTGCATACTATCCGCGGTTGGATCTACACCACAGTATAAAGAAATTTTCTCTTTTTCTAAAAGGTCCTTAAAACCCTCTTCATCCGTTTGTTGATAAATAATCCCTCTCCACTCAAGTTCCTTTAGCAATTCCATTTTATAATTCCTCCTTCAATCCGAAAAAATCCCGCAAAAAGCATACAAAAACGCCCCTTCATAAATATGAAGGGACGAATAAATTCGCGGTACCACCCAACTTGAGGACATAATGCGTCCTCCGCTCGAGACGAATAACGGTCGTCAACCGTTTCCTGCTACTAATCATTTCACAGTAAATGCTCCAGGAAGTAATTCATCTCACTATGTGTACCGATTTCCACTGACCACCGGCTCTCTAAAACAGGGATAGTTTGACTACTGGGTCCTATCATCGCGCTTTTTTAATAAATTTTATTATTAATAAATTTTTATCATACATAACATTCATTGTCAACATCACCCTTACAGATTCTAGAAAAATATGAAAGTTCGTCTTTCCTTTCCGTGTTATATGCTATAATATATGTGATTTCAGGGGGTATGATAGGATGAATAATAATCAAAAAGATAGATTTCAAACAGCATGGAAACAGATAACCCGTTTTTTTAAAAATGAAAAAACACAAAAAAATGCAAGGGTTACATACCAAGTCATTTGGAACCTAACGTTGATCCTCATTATTGTTGGGGTTCTAGGATTCTCATTCGCCGGCGGCGTCGGAGCCGGCTATTTCGCTGCCCTCGTCAAAGATGAGCCGGTACGCTCAAAAGAGGATTTAAAAAAAGACATCTACAATTACGAAGAGACCTCTGAGGTTTACTTTGCTGATGACGTATACTTAGGCAAACTTAAGAGTGACCTTGAGCGTGAAGAAGTGTCCATCGATAAAATATCGGAGTATCTTAAAAATGCAGTCATCGCTACAGAAGATGAATATTTTTATGAACATGACGGGGTTGTCCCGAAAGCTATCCTGCGGGCCATTTACCAGGAATTTACGAATGCATCCGTCCAATCGGGAGGAAGCACTTTAACACAACAGCTTATTAAAAACCAAATCCTGACCAACGAAGTATCATTTGATCGGAAAGCAAAAGAAATCCTGCTTGCACTCCGGGTCGAAAAGTTCTTTGAAAAAGAAGAGATTTTGGAAACCTACTTAAATGTCTCCACTCTGGGGCGAAACTCTTCCGGTCGTAACATCGCTGGTGTCGAGTCCGCTGCTGAAGGTATTTTCGGCGTGGAGGCCAAAGATTTGACACTGCCCCAATCTGCCTTTATTGCTGGATTGCCGCAAAGTCCTTTCGGTTATACACCGTATACCCAGCAAGGGAAACTGAAAGATAATCAAGAACCCGGCCTCAACCGGATGAAAACCGTTTTAAAACGGATGTATAGTAACGGATACATAACGAAAGAAGAGTATGATAAAGCAAGCGCATACGACATTACAAAAGACTTTATCGGTAAAAAGGCGCTGCCATCCGAGAAATATCCTTGGCTCACCACTGAAATTGAAAAACGCTCCATCGAAATCCTATCTGTCAGTCTGGCAAAAGAAGATGGATATGAAGAGAAAGATTTAAAGGATAAAGATTTAAAAGCACAATATGTAGCACTTGCCGATCGTAACCTGCGTCAAAACGGCTATCAGATCCATACGACGGTCAATAAAAAGATATATGATAAAATGCAGGAAGTTACGAAAAACTATCCGAATTTCGGATACGATAAAACGGCACAAGTCATCGACCCGGATACGAAGGAAATGAAGACTGTGAGCCAGCCCGTTGAAGCCGGGGCGATCCTAATCGAAAATAAAACAGGAAAAATCATCAGTTTCGTAGGCGGCCGTGATTTCAAACAGTCACAGACTAACCATGCAACCGGATCACTGCGCTCAAACGGGTCAACGATGAAGCCTTTGCTCGTATATGGTCCAGGCATCGAGCTAGGCAAAATCTCACCAGGAAGCGTAACAGCCAACGTACCTATTACAATTCCAGGAAATCCAGCGTGGAGTCCAGGAAACTATGGCGGCGGCAGCTTTACGGGAGTATCGACTGCCCGCGAGGCCCTAAAGAATTCCTACAACATCCCGGCAGCGCTCTTTTACAAGAAAATAATCAACCTGAGCCCCGCTTCCTATTTGGAGAAAATGGGATTCTCCACCGTGACGAAAGAGGATTACTCCAATCTTTCCATGTCATTAGGTGCCATGAAGAACGGTGTGACCGTTGAAGAAAATGTCAATGCATTTGGCACATTTGCCAATTCAGGGGAATTCATCGATGCTTATATGATCGATAAAATCGTAGCGAAGGATGGCAAGGTCATCTATGAACATAAAGTGAAACCAGTGGATGTTTTCTCACCACAAGCCGCTTACTTGACGCTTGATATGATGCGTGATGTCGTAAACAGCGGGACGGCCGCTTCGGTCAGGAACAGACTTGCTTTCTCAAGCGATTGGGCCGGTAAGACCGGAACTTCCCAAAACTACTGGGACGCCTGGTTCGTCGCCACCAACCCGAATGTATCATTCGGTACATGGCTGGGTTATGATACACCGAAATCCTTGAAAGGGACCTACAATGGTCTTGAATATAATAAACGTAATATGTATTATTGGGCAGATCTGATCAATGCCGCATATAAAGTCGACCCGAAACTCATCGACCCCGATAAGCGGTTTGAAATGCCTGGCGGAATCGTCAGCCGTTCCTTCTGTGGCGTTTCAGGACTGCTGCCTTCAAGTGCATGCCAAAAGGCGGGTCTTGTAAAATCCGATTTATTCATAGCCAAATATGCTCCATCCAAGGCGGATAATAGTTTCATAGACGGGCAATATGTATCAGTCGGCAGCAAGCGCTACGCCGCCCTTCCGCAAACACCTGGCGAATTCACAAGCGGCGGGTTCATGCTCAATCCAGATTCGTTCGCAGATATCGGATTGCAATATGTCAATGACCCGGGATCCGTTATTCCCGGAGGCGAAAAATCAGGGAATGTCGTCGGGGCGAAAGCGAAATTGAATGATAATGGAAAAGTACCCGATCCCCTATCCATAACGATCAGTAACGATAAGATTACATGGGGCTTGCATCCTGAAGGAGACGTCGTCGGCTATCGTGTCTATAAAGACGGCAAAAAAGTGGCGAGCATCAATGCTGGTGAGAGTCTTGTTTACAAAGTCAGCTCTGGCGGTTCTTATTATGTAACTGCCGTAGACATAGTCGGTAAAGAATCAGCCCCTTCTCAGCGTGTTGAAAGCGGTGCTAAGAAGACAAGTTCAAAAGAAGATTCCACAAAGAATAAAGATGATCGCGAAAAAGATAAAATAGCAGATAAAATAGCAGATAAAAAACCAAACTCAAAAGAAGAGAATGGTACATCAGATAAAGAAAAAGATAAAGACACAAATAAAGATAAAGATAAAGTTATAGATAAAGATATCGATAAAGAGCAAAATCAAGACAAAGAGAATACAGACAAAGAAGATACAGAGACCGACAAAGATAAAGATACAGTCAATGATAAAGATAAAGACACAGATAAAGCTGAAGAAGAGGAAGAATGACACTCTTTTTAAAGTGAAACAGGCTGTCGGGGAATTCCCGACAGCCTGTTTCATTATAGTCTCCCACACTAATTCGGCTAATGTTCCCGAACTCAAAAAAAGGCATCCATGCAATTGACCATGGATGTCTTTTAACCTTCTTAAAAATCAGGATAACCCAGCGTTTCAATCCTCCATCGATGATAAATCACCAGTTGGGAGATCCAGTTCCCAAGCTTTCAAGACACGGCGCATGATTTTCCCGCTTCTCGTTTTAGGAAGTTTATCCCTGAATTCAATTTCACGCGGCGCCGCATGTGCTGCGAGACCATTCTTTACGAATTGACGAATTTCTTCAATCAACTCATCGTTTGCATCGTATCCATCACGGAGGGCAATAAATGCTTTGATAATTTCCCCCCGAACTGGATCCGGCTTACCGATGACCCCCGCTTCAGCTACGGCTGGGTGCTCGACCAACTTGCTTTCCACTTCGAAAGGTCCGACTCTTTCCCCTGCCGTCATGATGACATCATCAACCCGGCCTTGGAACCAGAAATAACCATCTTCATCCATATAAGCGGAATCACCGGAAACATACCAATCACCGGGCATAAAGTAAGATTCATATTTTGATTCATTATTCCAGACAGTCTTCATCATCGAAGGCCATCCTTTCTTGATGGCCAAGTTCCCCATTCTATGCGGTGGAAGCTCGATGCCTTGATCATCCACTATTGCCGCTTTCACACCAGGAATCGGTTTACCCATCGAACCCGGTTTAATTTCCAGGCAAGGATAATTGCATATGACCTGAGCCCCCGTCTCCGTCATCCACCATGTATCATGGATACGGTGATTGAATACCTTCATTCCCCAGCGCACCACTTCCGGGTTCAACGGTTCACCGACACTTAAAACATGGCGGAGAGAACTCAAATCGAACCGTTTAACGATTTCGTCACCTGCGCCCATCAGCATCCTGAAGGCAGTCGGAGCACTATACCATACCGTGACACCAAAGTCTTCCAAGGTTTTATACCAGGATTCAGGCTTGAAGCGCCCACCTACAATGACATTGGATGTACCTGTCAGCCACGGTCCAAAGATACCATAAGAAGTCCCTGTCACCCATCCAGGATCCGCTGTGCACCAATACACGTCCTCTTCCTGCAAATCAAGGACCCACCTTGCCGTTTGATAGTGCTGGATCATCGCATTATGAACGTGTAGCACCCCTTTTGGCTTTCCTGTGGAACCTGAGGTATAGTGAAGAATCAGGCCGTCATTCCGATCCACCCATTCAATTTCGAATTTTTTGTCCGCTTCTTTTAATTTTTTATTGAAGTGATGATACTTTCCTTCTTCTTTTATATTTTCCCCCACTAGGAAAATATGTTTTAAGTGGGGTAATTCATCAACTGGGACGCGCGGCAAAAGCTCAGGGGTCGTCACTATAACACTTGCCTCACTATCTTCAAGGCGATCCCTTACCGCGCCCTCCATGAAGGCTTCGAACAACGGCCCTACGACAGCCCCCGTTTTAATCGCACCCAACAATGCAAAATAAAGCTCCGGGGAGCGTGGCATGAAGATGAAAACGCGATCGCCTTTTTCCACATTGGCAATGTTCTTGAACACATTGGCCGCTTGGTTCGTATAATCTTTCATTTCCTTGAATGTATACTTTTCATTTCTTTTATCGTCTTTGTAATAAAGGGCTACTTTGTTCTTTTTATATGTTTCAACATGGCGGTCAATGGCTTCATATGCAAGATTCACTTTACCTGTTTCAGACCAGGAAAATTCCTTTTCCGTCTCGGACCAGTCAAACTTCTTGTATTTTTCATCGTAATTCTTTAAATTAAAATTACCTTCCACTACTGGCAACGCTTTCACATTCATATGACAAATTCCCCCTCTATTCGGTTCTATATTTTCATTATAGTATAAAAACTTAATTATCTCAATTTTTAAAATATTATCCACTTCCATATTAGGGAAAATCTTTCTTGATGAATTTTGAAATCACAGGTATATTGTTATAGTTAATATGAGTTCATATCGATGGCGGATATATGGGAATTACTGTAACAAAAGATTCATATATGCCTTGAACTTTCTGGATTATACCACTTGTTTTTATGTATAATTTATGTAAGCTTTCGATGCTTCTTATACTCCGGAATGCGAAAGTATAAGATTACTATTTTACAAGGGTGGTGAAAGAATGGAATATAATAAGACCTTTTATACTAAGGAACTGCAGACATTAAGCGGAACGCTCATCATCGAGGGGCCGTTAAACGGCGAAAGAATATCCGCTTATGAGTTTCACGAAGACTTGGTCGCCTTCCGCCCGCCTGCTTTGCAGCATAAAGCGTTAATAGAGATTGCAGACTTGCCTGAAGGCAGGATCTTTATCGCCCGTGAAAATGAAACAATCGTGGGTTATGTAACTTATTTATATCCCGATCCCTTGGAACGCTGGTCGGAAATCAAGATGGAGGACCTGATAGAGCTTGGTGCAATCGAGGTCATCCCTAAATACCGGGGTGCCTCCGTCGGGAAGAACTTAATCAGCCTTTCCATGGAAGACGATTCGGTCGAAGACTTCATCATCATCACCACTGAATACTATTGGCATTGGGACTTGAAAGGGACAGGGCTGAATATTTGGGACTATCGCAAGGTCATGGAAAAAATGATGAGTGCCGGCGACTTAGTCTACTTTGCAACAGATGATCCTGAAATCAGTTCACATCCGGCCAACTGCCTGATGGCCCGCATTGGCAAAAGAGTGCCGCCGGAATCCATCCAGAAATTCGACCAATTGCGTTTTATGAATCGGTTCATGTATTAAAAAGGCGTATAAGAGGAGGAAGGAATATGATTGTTGAAAAAATAATGAATGAGGATATTATCACTCTCACTCCATCGGATACAATCCATAGCGCTGTCTTGATCATTAAGGAGAAACGAATTCGCCATATCCCCATTGTCGATGACAGCTTTCAACTTGTCGGATTAGTCAGCGACCGTGATATACGGGATGCTGCCCCCTCTATATTCCGCACCGCAGAAAATGAAAATGAATTACAAAAAACATTATCAAGCATCATGAGAACGGATATAATCACAGGGCACCCGCTAGATTTCGTCGAAGAAATCGGGGCAGTTTTTTGCGATAACAATATCAGCTGCCTTCCAATTGTAAAAGAAAGGAAGTTAGTAGGCATCATAACCGGTTCTGATTTGCTTCATTCATACGTTGAGTTGACCGGAGTCAACCAGCCCGGTTCCCAAATCGAAATCAAAATCCCTGATAAGGCTGGTACCCTTCATGATATTGCCCACATTTTCAAAAGGCGCAATTCCAATATCCTGAGCACTCTTGTTTATCCTGAAAAAGATGGGACCGATTATAAGATTCTTGTAATTCGAGTACAGACGATGAATCCATTTATGGTGGTGGAGGATTTGAAGAAAGAAGGCTATACCGTTTTATGGCCTAGTCTACCGGGGATTTCCCATGAATGATACACCCCTCTTTGTCTATTCGGATGATCTCCTTACCTATAAATTCAACGATGAACATCCGTTCAATCAAAAACGGCTTAAACTCACGCTGGATTTGTTAAAAAAACACCATGCCATCAGTGATGATCAAATTATCAAGCCAAGAATGGCTACAGATGAAGAATTGGAATTGATTCATGATCACAATTATGTAAACGCTGTCAGATTAGCAGGACAGGGTAAGCTCCCCCCTGAAAAGGCCATAAATTACGGGCTTGGAACAGAAGATACCCCAATCTTCCCCAGGATGCATGAAGCAAGTGCCTTGCTTGTAGGCGGTACATTGACTGCGGTTGATGCCGTCATGACCGGTCAGTCCTTGCATGCACTTAATCTTGGAGGGGGCCTGCATCACGGTTTCCGAGGGAAAGCCTCGGGCTTCTGCATTTATAACGATAGCTCGGTCGCGATTAAATACCTGCAAAAAAAATATGGGGCACGTGTCTTGTATGTCGATACCGATGCACATCATGGTGACGGAGTCCAATGGTCATTTTATGATGATCCGGATGTATGCACCCTATCCATTCATGAAACGGGACGCTACTTATTTCCCGGCACTGGCAATATTAACGAACGGGGTCAAGGAACAGGATACGGTTATTCATTCAACATCCCGGTTGATGCATTCACGGAAGATGACTCCTGGCTCGAATGCTATACCGCTTCCTTTAAAGAGGTCATTGAATTCTTCAAACCGGATGTCATTTTAACGCAAAACGGAGCCGATTCCCATTATTACGATCCGCTCACCCATTTATCGGCCACCATGAAGATTTATAGGGAAATACCAAAGTTGGCCCACGAAATGGCTCATAAGTATTGCGATGGACGGTGGATTGCAGTAGGGGGCGGGGGATATGATATATGGCGCGTCGTCCCGAGGGCTTGGTCGAGGGTCTGGCTTGAAATGACGAATAATGATATATCAGGTCCCTTATCAAAAGAATGGCTTGATTGCTGGCAGCCTGAGTCCCCTGTTCGGCTACCGAACGAATGGGATGACATGGAGGATATATACGAACCCATTCCGAGGAAGCCTGAAATTACCGAGAAAAATGCCCTGACGCTTGAAAAGGTTCTATATCCTATTCGGTCTTCCAAGCAAACATCGACAAGCAAGGACCACAGTCAACCAGAAGATCGTTGAAAAACGATCTTTTTTTTAAGAAACAAAAGAGAGTGCCCCCCGGACACTCTCCAAACCAGCTTATTTCGTTGATTGACGATTTTCAATCCGATGTGGCAGGATCACTTTTTCATGACCTTCCTCCACTTGTTCTTTATTCATCAACTTTGTCAGAAGCCTCATCGCAACGGCACCAATATCATATAAAGGTTGAACGATCGTCGTGATTTGCGGTCGCACCATCAATGTCAATCTCGTGTTGTCGAAGCTGATCACTTCAAAGTCTTCCGGTACATTATACCCTTTGTCCTGTGCCGCATGGACAATCCCAAGCGCCATTTCATCAGCACTGGCGATGAATGCCGTCGGTTTCTCTTCAGCTTCCAAGGACTTTTCAAAAGACTCGATTCCTGAATCATATGTATAATCGCCTTCAACAATATAGCTTTCATCGAAAGTAAGCCCAGCTTCTTTCAACCCTCGTTTATAACCAGTCAATTTCTTTTCATCGATTAGCGCGGAAGGATTTCCGCTTACAAAAGCGATATGCTTGTGGCCTTTTTTAGCAAAGAAAGTCACTGCGTCGAATGCCGCGGCCTCATAATCAATATTAACTGATGGAACTTGTCCGCTTTCATCCACCGAACCTGCCAAAACGATTGGAACGGGTGAATTCTTAAACTCTTTGACATGCTCATCAGAAATGTTACCGCCCATGAATACGATACCATCCACTTGTTTTCCAAGCATCGTATTCAACAAATGGAATTCCTTATCTATATTCTCATCGGAACTGCTTAGAATGATATTGTATTTATACATGGTGGCTATATCTTCTATACCTCGTGCCAATTCGGCAAAAAAGATGCTCGAGATATCCGGAATTATGACCCCGACTGTTGTCGTTCTCTTGCTGGCAAGACCCCTTGCCACTGCATTGGGACGGTACCCTAACTTCTCAATCACATCCGAAACTTTCTTCCTTGTTGCAGGCTTTACATTCGGATTCCCGTTAACTACGCGGGAAACGGTGGCCATGGAAACATTCGCCTCACGCGCCACATCATAAATGGTTATATTATTCATTCATCCATTCCTCCATTTCTTTCATTTTCCCCATAAAAGACCCGAATTATTTCGGGAAAAATTCTTTTATGCGTTTTCCTCTATAAGGAAGATTATTTTAGGAACGATCTGCCTAATAAAAAATGCAGTCCTACTCTCTTCTCAGTCAAAGATTCAATACCCTTTTCAAGTATAAAATTCACATAGATATCACTTTATGTATGACTCAATCTTCCGAACAGTTCTCATTCTTGTTATTTATCATACGATAGTCGAATCTTTCCTGCAATCCAATAGTGTTTATTTCGATGCTTTTTCTGCAAAAACAAGTATTTTACCATTAAAAATAGCCCTTGCCAAGGAGGTAAGGGCCGTAAGTAGATATTTTAAAGACTTTCCAGCTTATACAGTTACCCAATTCAAACGTTTAATTTCATCGTAGAACTCATCAAATTGTTTGAAGTCCATTTGCTGTGCAGAATCCGATAAAGCAACGGAAGGGTCCGGATGCACTTCAGCCATTACACCGTCAGCACCGATTGCAAGCGCCGCTTTAGCCGTCGGAAGCAAGAGGTCGCGACGACCAGTGGAATGCGTCACATCAACCATGACCGGTAAATGGGTTTCTTGTTTTAAAATCGGTACGGCAGAGATATCAAGTGTGTTTCTTGTTGCTTTTTCGTAAGTACGGATACCGCGTTCACAAAGGATTATGTTGCCATTGCCCTGCGACATGATATATTCCGCTGCATGAATGAACTCTTCAATCGTTGCAGCCAGTCCGCGTTTTAAAAGAACTGGTTTATTTACAGCACCAGCCGCTTTTAGCAAGTCGAAGTTTTGCATGTTGCGTGCTCCGATTTGGATGACATCAATATGATCGATCGCAGCTTCGATATCGTTAGCGCTCACGATTTCACTGATGACAGCCAAGCCGTATTCATCAGCCACACGTTTAAGTATTTGTAAGCCTTCCAAACCAAGTCCTTGGAAGTCATATGGAGATGTACGTGGCTTAAATGCACCGCCGCGCATCAATTTCAAACCTTTAGCTTTAATGACTTCCGCCACCGCAGCAGTTTGTTCATAAGATTCAACGGCACATGGTCCGAAAACAAAGCTAGGGATCCCATTACCGACCAATTCACCCTTAATGTCGATGATAGTGTCTTCAGCCTTTTGTTTTCTAGATACAAGAAGCGTTTTCTTCTGATCGTCTTTTTGAAGCTCCAAGCCTAATTTGAAGATTTCTTTGAAAATATGTTTAATCGAACCAAGATCAAGCGGTCCTTGATGATTAGCTTCGATAAGGTCCAGCATTGTTCTTTCACGGACCGGATCATAACGGTTTACACCTTGTTTTTCTTTTACGCGACCAATTTCCTGTACAAGTTCAGCACGTTGATTAATAAGATGTAATAACTGAAGGTTCACATCATCCAGTTGATTACGAAGTCCATCAAGCTCTTTGTTGCTCATTACAAATCCATCCCTTCGTTTTTTAAAATAGAAATCGGTGCAGCAATCATTAATCCAAAATCCCTTTTGAATCTCCGATCATTTCCCCAATTATTTTATCAATGAAAATTTTAGAATATTTCATGTATAATTAAATCAATTATAAATGAAGAACTCTTAAATGTCACTAACTTTTTCTTTAATAATTAAACGCTTTTAAGCATTAAAGTTATAAATACATAAAAGTAGGTGTTACACATGAAAGAAAAACTATTTGCACTAGATATTGGAACACGATCTGTTGTAGGAATTATATTGGAAAAAGAACATGAGAGCTATAATATAGTTGATATTTTATCTCAAGAGCACTCCGAAAGAGCGATGCTTGATGGACAAATCCACGATGTCCTGGCCGTATCGAAAGTCATTTCCGATATAAAAAGTCAACTTGAAGAAGTGCATGGCCCATTTAAGGAAGTATCCGTAGCCGCAGCAGGAAGGGCATTAAAAACCGAACGGGCGGAAATGGCAATCAATATCTGCGGCAAGCCGATGCTGAAACGTGAAGATATTCTCCATCTTGAATTCAGTGCCGTCCAAGAGGCACAGACGATTGTCGCCAAGCAAAACAGTTCCCAATCCACCTATTATTGTGTTGGTTATTCCGTTTTGTACTATCGCCTCGACGGTCAGGAATTAGGAAGTCTAATCGACCAGAGCGGTGATGAAGCATCCGTTGAAATCATTGCAACCTTCCTTCCGAAAGTTGTCGTGGAATCGCTGCTGGCAGCCTTAAAAAGAGCGGATTTGGAAATGCAAGCCCTCACTCTCGAGCCGATAGCGGCCATCAATGTGCTCATTCCGGCATCCATGCGGCGCTTAAACGTCGCTTTAGTCGATATCGGAGCCGGGACATCGGACATCGCCCTGACGGATTCTGGAACTGTCATTGCGTATGGGATGGTGCCGATCGCCGGGGATGAAATAACCGAGTCGATCAGTGACTGCCTGCTTCTTGATTTCCCACTGGCTGAACAGGCCAAAAGGGACTTAACCAATCAGGAACATATTATGGTTACGGATATTCTGGGTTTCACCAATGAATTCCCCAGAGAAGAAATCATCCAAAACATTCATCCCGCACTCGATCGTTTGGCTGAGGCAATCAGTACGGAAATCCTCGCTTTGAATAATGCAAAATCCCCTAAAGCAGTCATGCTAATCGGAGGAGGCAGCCAGACGCCCGATCTCCCTCGCCTTTTGGCCCAAAAATTGAATTTGCCTGAAAACAGGGTCGCCATCCGAGGAATTGATGCCATCCAAAATCTAAACATTTCGGATACGATTCAAAAAGGCCCCGAGTTGGTGACTCCAATCGGCATTGCCATAGCAGCAGTTAAAAATCCGATTCAGTATATTAGTGTAACCGTTGACGACCGCCCCATCCGCCTATTCGAGATGAAACGGACAAACGTAGGGGATTGCCTGCTTGCAGCCGGTTTACGGATAAGTAAACTGTATGGTAAACCGGGGATGGCCAAAATCGTACATATGAACGGTCAGCAGATCACGCTTCCAGGAAAGCAAGGGGAAAAATCGCTGATCACCCTAAATGGAGTGGAAACCTCCCTAAACACTGAAGTTAAGAATGAAGATGTCATCATGACAACTAAAGGCGCAGACGGCGAGCCCGCCATGACACGGATACACGATTTGCTTGATGGCCAGATTACAAGAACAGTAACCGTCAATGGAACCGAGCATAGGATTTCGGCTTCGATTACCAGAAACGGCGAAGCTGTAACCGGCGATGAATTTGTCGAGGATCATGATCAAATCGTCTGCCACTTGCCTGGAACCATCCAAGAATTGATTAAAGAACTGCAGCTGCCTGAACTTCTTGCGTCTCTTGAGCCATATTCCTTTCATTTGAACGGGCAAGAGATCAAACTTCCAGCCCTTGCAGGAAGGATCACTAAAAATGGCCTGGAAACGAAGCTTGCATACTCCTTTGAGGATGGTGATGAAATAGAAATCACAACAATGGATCACCCAAAGTTAAGGGATGTCGCGAAAAAGTTAAATATTCAGCATACTTTCACCGTACCTGTTTTTTTTGAGGATAATCAAGTCATGCTTTCCAGGAAACTAGCCGAGTTCCGGCGGGATGATGTGCTTTTGGATGAGAACGAGGTAATCCATGCAGGAGACTCACTTGCCTTGATCCAGCAAAAGCCCGACCCATTCATTTTTCAGGATTTATTTCGCCATGTCGAAATCGATTTCCCTAATCAGGGAAATAACCGCTTCATCCTCATCAAAAATGAACAGGAAACAACCTTTCAAGAAAAGGTTTCCCCTGGAGATCGTTTGAAAATCCTTTGGCCCACCGTAAAATGAATGAATGATTGGATAAATAAAGGCCGGATTCCCTTATCTGAGGGATCCGGCCTTTATCAATCATTCAGTAATGGCTTTGCTCAATGAATCATATGTAATCCGCCAATGAGATTCATTCCAGGCCGGTTTTCCACTTTTAAAAAGGATGGCCTGAGGTGATTGATGTTTGATATCAAATGTTTCTGCCACATAATTGGATAGTGGACGAGCTTCCTGAACGGCTAAATAGGCCGTTTTAAGTTGTTCGTTCTCTAAGATGTACTTTTCATATTGTTCATATGCTTCAGCACTGACCGGGCATGTTACGCTATGCTTGAAAAGTAGGAATGTATCCTCTTTTAAAAGCTCATTGAATTGTTCTTCTGTTTCAATTTTGGTAATCTTCATAATGCATCTCCTTTCCTTGTACATATAAATTTTACCATCAAAAAGGCGGTGAAGCCATCGAAGCGCTTCACCGCCTTATTCTGCGTAACTTTCTGTCTCTTCATCCCCATTAAAAGAATGGAAGGGTCAAGAGTTTATTTCGTTAGTTTATTCTCTGTTTCATCAAATGCCTTTTTCGCTTCATCAAGTTTTAATTTTGCCGTATTCTTGTTTCCGCTTGTAGGATCGGCAGGATCATTTTCCGGGTTGCTGCCGTTAGCAAAATTCGTTTCTACAGATACGATAGGAGCATCGGAAGCTCCCGTCTCATCTATATCCTTATTGCTCGAATTTGTCGTATCATCAGCAGAGTCGCCGTTTTCTTTTCCCATTTTTAGGCTTTTCACTTTATTAACGATATTTGAAGATTTATTTGAAACGATTTCCGTTACGGAGCTTGTTTTTTCTTTTGCAGTATCAGCAAGAACCGTACCTTTTTCCATCGCCGTTTGTCTTAATCTTTCCGTTTTCTCTGAAATGTTTTTAGCTTGTTCATTGAAATCATTCCTTAATTCCTTGCCTGTTTTGGGAGCCATGAACAAAGCAGTGGCCGCTCCGATCATCCCGCCAATCAAGGCGCCAATCATAAAGTCCTTAGAATTGATCGAGTCGCGTTCGTCCTCATATGATTTCTGATAGTCCTTTGTCTGAAATTCTTTTTGAGTCATAATACATTCCCCTTTCAATTTTCAATTCATTTTTATTTAACTAGATTTTATGATCTAGAACGTAAAAACCTTTTTTTAGGCAGGTTATCGGTTTCCAGTGCTTCCCTTTCTAACTCCGCCCTTTCAGTTGGGGTTGGGGCAGCCTGTTTGCTTCTGGTCTTCCATTTATCCCTAATCTCTAAAGCTACATTACTCCATTGTACAATCTGAGAGATTCGTTCTTGATTATTATCAATCTCAGCTTGCACTTTATGGGAAACCTTTTGGATGGAAGAATTAAAGCTAGAGATGGATGTACCTACATCCTTCACGGCATCCACCACCGTGTTCAGGTTTTCTGACTTTTGCTGCAAATCTTCAGCCAACGTATTCGTTTTATGTAATAACTGAGTAGTTTCGAGCGTTATGCCCTGCATTTGGCTCTCTAATCCTGTTAGCGTCCGGGCCACACTGTCCAGGGTTGTTTGAAGTGACGTCAGTACCTTTGTCAGGAAAATAACAAGGACCAAAAAAGCTATCGCTGCAACAGCAGCACTTACGTATAAAATAATCTCCATTGGAACACCTCCGAAAAAATCGACTTATTTAGTAGCTGTTAGATATTAATTACCCCTTCCCTATTATTATAAACGTATTTATTTTTTCAATATACCCCATCAAACCCTAATCTGGAAATATTGTTGCCTGCATCCAGTTCCCCCATGAAATTCATGGGGACACTTATGGCTGGAAATCGGGTATGATAGAAAGATAAGTCGAATTTAAACAATGGAGGTATTTTTATGAAAGATCCCAGAATTGAAACATTGGCCAAAAATTTAATCAATTATTCCGTGAAGCTTCAAAAAGGTGAAAGAATCTTGATCGAAAACTTTGGATTGCAGCGTGAACTTGTTAATGCCCTTGTGAATGAAGCCTATGCAGCAGGCGGTTACCCATTTGTCCTCTTAAAGGATCACCAAGTGGATCGTGCCTTGTTGATGGGTGCCAAAGAAGAACAGTACAAGATGATGGGTGAGTTTGAAGCAAACGTGATGAACCAGATGGATGCCTATATCGGGCTTCGCGCCGGGGATAATATCAATGAACAATCCGATGTCCCTCCAGAGAAGATGGCGATTCATGGACAGACAGTCGGTAAAGTACATAGAAATATCCGCGTCCCAAAAACAAAATGGGTCGTACTTCGCTACCCGACAAATTCCATGGCCCAATTAGCCAAAATGAGCACTGAAGCATTCGAAGACTTTTATTTCGAAGTCTGCAACCTCGACTATGGCAAAATGAGCGCAGCAATGGACAGCCTTGTCGAATTGATGGATAAAACGGATAAGGTCCGCTTAACTGGGCCCGGTACGGATCTAACCTTCTCCATCAAAGACATTAAAGCCATCAAATGTGCAGGTGAGCTGAACATTCCTGACGGTGAAGTATATACGGCTCCTGTTAAAGATTCCATCAATGGAGTGATTTCGTATAATACTCCTTCCCCTTATCATGGCTTTACTTTTGAAAACGTGAAGTTAACATTCAAGGATGGCAAAATCGTTGAAGCGGCTGCGAATGATACGGAACGCATCAACAAAATTTTTGATACTGATGAAGGCGCACGATATGTCGGTGAATTTGCAATTGGTGTAAATCCTTATATTCTACACCCGATGCAAGATATCCTCTTTGATGAAAAAATTGATGGAAGTTTTCATTTCACTCCCGGACAATGCTATGATGATGCCTTTAATGGTAATCATTCAGACATTCACTGGGACCTGATCAACATTCAACGCCCGGAATACGGCGGAGGGGAAATCCATTTTGATGACGTCTTGATACGTAAGGATGGGCGCTTCGTTTTACCCGCACTGCAAAATTTAAATCCAGAAAATTTAAAATAACAAAAATACCAATAAAAAAACGACCGACCCGCGCTAACGGATCGGTCACTTTTTTATTTTACCTGCAGTGAATGCTCGTAGGCTGCTTGGAACTTTTGAATGTCCCCCGCACCCATGAATAACACGACACTGTTTTCATGATTTTGCAATATTGAAGTTGTGTTCTCCGTCATCAGCTCGGCACCTGGAATTTTATCTTGAAGGTCCTCAATCGATAACTTTCCTTGATGTTCACGGGCAGATCCAAAAATTTCACATAAGTATACTTTGTCGGCCAAATTCAAACTGTCGGCAAATTCATCCAGGAATGCCTGCGTTCTCGAGAAAGTATGCGGTTGGAATACCGCAACAACCTCACGCTCTGGATATTTTTGACGAGCAGAGTCAACAGTTGCCGAAATTTCAGTCGGATGATGCGCATAATCATCAATGATGATCTGGCTTCCGATTTCCTTTTCGGAGAACCGGCGTTTAACTCCGCCAAAAGTCAGCAATTGGGCTTTCACAGCTTCTTTATCCAAGTTTTCATATTTACAAAGTGCAATGACACCAAGTGCATTCAACACATTATGCTTTCCAAAGGTAGGAATAGTGAATGTATCGTAGTAATTGTTCCTTACGTGCACATCAAAAGTGGTGCCATCCGGAGTGACGGAAACATTTTTCGCTTGAAAATCATTTCCTTCAGCAAATCCGTAAAAAATAACTGGTACTTTAGCCTGGATATGTGGTAAATGCTCATCATCCCCGCACGCAAAAATGCCTTTGTTGACTTGAAGGGCCATCGTTTGGAAAGCCTCGAACACGTCTTCGACATTGGCGTAATAATCAGGATGGTCAAAATCGATATTGGTCATGATTGCATAATCCGGATAATATGAAAGGAAATGACGGCGATATTCACATGCTTCGAATGCGAAGTAATCAGAATTCACGATTCCTTTACCCGTTCCATCCCCAATCAAAAAGGATGTAGGTTTAGCCCCGCCCATTACATGGGCCAGTAAGCCGGTCGTCGATGTTTTACCATGCGCTCCCGTAACGGCTACGCTGATAAAGTTTTTCATGAAATCACCTAGGAAACGGTGATAACGGATGATCGGCAAACCAAGTTCCTTTGCCTTCATGATTTCCGGATGGCTATCCGGAAACGCATTTCCTGCAATGATGGTCATTCCAGATTGAATATTTTCCTCGTTGAAAGGAAGGATTTTAATCCCGGCTTTTTCTAATGCCAATTGTGTAAAAAATTCTTTTTCGTAATCGGAACCCTGCACTTCAATATTCATATCATGCAGTATTTGTGCAAGAGCACTCATACCCGACCCTTTAATTCCCACAAAATGGTAAGCAGTCATAAAGCGAACCTCCACCAATCGTCTACCTGTATGACAGTATATGACGTCATCTGTTATTTGTTTTTTCATTACGAGACTTGTTAGAAACGCAATTTCTTCATAGTTTTTCATGCTTATATTTTCAATCATTCATCAACAAAAAACTATTATATCACTTTTTTATTCATTCATCCATGTCAGGGAGGTTCCAATTTATAAAATCATTGGCTTTTGCCTCAATTAACGTGATAATAACAAGGTTTTCACCCTTTCACATTATATACAATTTCCTTTTAATAGGTTCTCTTAATTAACATGTAAAAATTCCAGTTCTTCTTCCGTAATTAAAACATCCCTGGGCCTTGAGCCCCTGGATTCAGAAACGACTCCCTGCTGCTCCATCATTTCTATTAAACGCGCTGCACGGTTGTAACCGACACGGAAGCGCCTTTGGACACTCGATGCAGATGCAGCCTGTTGGCTCACGACAAATTCACATGCCTCGAAAAATAGTTCATCCGCTTCTTCCGTGACCTGGGCCCTGTTCAACAAGTCTTCCTGTTCAAACAGATATTTGGGCTGCTGCTCCCGTTTGGCATGGTTGACAACTTGATCGATTTCTTCATCACTTACAAAAGTCCCTTGAAGGCGAACCGTTTTTGAAGAGCCGTTTTCAGCAAATAACATATCTCCTCTTCCCAACAGTTTTTCCGCACCTCCGCTATCGATGATCGTACGGGAGTCGACTTGTGAAGAAACCGAAAAAGCGATCCTTGTCGGGATATTTGCCTTGATCAATCCAGTTATGACATCGACAGACGGTCTCTGAGTGGCTACAATCAAATGAATGCCACAGGCCCGGGCCTTTTGGGCAATCCGGCAAATCGCTTCCTCTACATCAGCAGGGGACATCATCATTAGATCCGCAAGCTCATCGATGATAACTAGGATATATGGCAGCTTGCTTGAATATTGACCGGCTTTTTCCGCTTGTTCATTGAAGCGGGTGATATCACGGACACCGGCATGTACAAACAATTCATAACGCCGTTCCATTTCCTCTACCGCCCATTTAAGCGCAGCCGTAGCGGCTTTTACATCGGTTATGACTGGACTGACCAAATGCGGGATTCGATTATATGGGGCAAGCTCGACCATTTTGGGATCAATCAACAGCAATTTCAACTCTTGCGGGGTCGCTTTATATAGCAAGCTGACCAGCATGGTGTTGATACAGACACTTTTCCCCGATCCCGTTTGCCCGGCTATCAATCCATGCGGCATCTTCCTCAAATCCGTGATAATCGGCTGACCGGATATATCGAGACCCAAAGCCACAGCAAGCGGTGATTCATGTTCTTTAAACTCATTACTTTCCAAAACCTCCCGCAAAAATACCGGCTTGCTTTTCCTGTTTGGAATCTCGATGCCAATTGTATGTTTACCCGGTATAGGCGCTTCCATCCGCATATCCTGAGCGGCAAGGCTTAATTTGATGTCATCCATCAGGTTCGTCACTTTATTCACCTTCACACCGGGTTCCGGATGCACCTCGAATCGGGTTACTGCCGGTCCTTGAGTGACATTGACGACCTTAGCACGGACATTGAAGTTTTTCAACGTCTCATCAAGTAATAAAGTCTGTTCCTCGAGCCACTCATCATCATGCACAGCATAAGTGGGAGGTGTCAGCAACTCGATATTCGGAAACACATAGTATGGATTATCATCGGCTTCAACGGAACCAAACACTTCCGGGGTATCGCTCTGCCGACCTTCTGCTGCAGCCTCTGTTTTATCAGCTTCTTGATTCCCATTTTCAGAAATGCGGGTTCCCTGTTCAAATGAAGGCTTAAAGACCGGAATCGAACCGATATTGGATTCAGATGTTTTGTTAGGCACTGCGACCGTTACGGTGCCATATTCAGTATCCACTAAGGTTGAGGGTTCTTGAATGACCGGAGTCTCCTCCTTCGGCATAACTTTGCCTTCCTCCGCTTTCGATTCAGGAATGGTGGATGGTTTCGCTTGTCCTGCCTCCGTTTCATCAGCATTAATCAGAGATCGCTTATCAGCTGAAACGACTACCCTTTCCGTATTAGGGCTTTTTTTTTCCGGCATCATTTTATTCATGAACTCATTTTTTTCCCGGTCTTGCTTAAGCATCATCACATTAAATGGGATATGTTTTTTCGGACGGTTAGGCTTTTCTTCCGGTATTGCCTCTGACGGATCACTTTCTGGATGGATCCCGTTGCTTACGGATGGTCGAGTCGATTGTACAGCGGCCTCCCCAGTAGCTTCAGCCGTCTTTTCCACGATGGATACAGCGACTTCGCGTCCAAAATCAATTGGGTCCTGTTCATAAGCCTCTTTTTCTTCCTCATGCTCATTTATTCCAGGCTCGCTTACTGCTACTTCAGGTCGTGCCTCAATGGACTTCTTACGAAAGAAAGCGGGTATCTCCGAGCCTTCCCTTTTTTCTTCCGCTTGTTCTGGTACAAGAACAGATGGTGCTATCTTCAATTCCTCATAGGCTTTTGGGGTTTCAGGGATGGATCCTTGAATCTCAATATCGGGTTCTTCTTTATTAAGGACGGGCAATTTGCTTTCCAATTCATATTCGACAATTCCTTCAGAAGGGACTATCTTTTTTTCCGGACGACGGAACCCATAAATGGGTGAGGGGATTTCCGTTGGGCGGAATGGAGTATTTGAAGGGACTATTTTTGGGTTTTGCTCCCGATCGATGCTTCTCCGTTTTGATACGGGATCCTTAACAGGCCTTCTCGTTTCTTTGGTCACATTCCCCTGCTCTGGTTCGTTATTTTCCCTGTTTCTTTCCCTAGGCTTTCTTTTTTTCTGCTCCCGGTCAGGAATGAGCGGAAACTTGAACTGTCCTTTTGGATATTGAAACAGGATTTTCGTATCCGGATCTGGAGTCTGTGACTGTGACATTTTTTCCACTGTTTGATTGTAAACTTTTATTTCTTCTTTCTTTGACTTCGGAAGCTTCGAAAAATCCATATTTTTTAATGTCTCATCATCTAGCGGTTCATCTATAATAATTTCTTCGATTTCAATAATTTCCTCTGCTTGGAACCATTTTTTCATCTTATTTAGCCATTTCAAACCTATCACTCTTTCTACATCTGTAGTTATGTAACTAATTCTACCAGTTATTTTAAAAATATCGAGAAAATTTAAGCTAATTTGGGTTTTGTATCTGCTTTTTTATCGTATTCTTTACTAACTCTACCTATTTCGCAGAACTCCTATCCTATTAAACCCCTTCTGGAATGAGTCTAAACCTGTCCATTGTGAAATAACCTCAGCCTCTAGTCTACTATTTAAATAAAACACCGCTGTTAAATCACGTTTACAATGAGATTAAGTTTACATCCAAACCGGGTGGAAACTGGTCAAACCATTGCATCATCCTTCACGGAACCTCCGAAGCCTATAAAACACCGTTCGTTAATACTGAACGGTGTTTTGTGGGTTCCAACGTTTTTTTTGCAAAGAAAGACCAATAGTACTATTCCCATTCATACAAGCTGCTTACAACCTGCGCCATTGATTTGGAAGCGATCAAAAGGGCATCTTCATCAATATCGAATGTAGGATGGTGATTGAATTATGCCTTCTCCATCCCTTTCGGTTTACAGCCCATGTAAAAGAAGCTGCCTGGAATCTTTTCTGCATAATCCGAAAAATCTTCTGAACCTGAGAAAATCAGCCATACCCCTCTTAATGCTTTTGTCATTCATGCTTCACTTTCTTTAGTCGAACTCTATTAAACTTGTATATACTTCTCCATAAAAAACAGGACCGCTGCCAAGCTGGAGGTTTTCCATGCTGACACGGTCCTTATGTTTTGCAAGATTTTATAGTTCACGCTTTTTGTTTTTACCCAAAATGAAGATGGGCTCCAGCTCATTTTCTTCGTAAAGGAAAGATAGAGCCGTTATCGGTACATGACCGCTGGCAAAGAAGCTCATGGCCATTTGCGCAAGAATATCATAACCCGTATCATTCTTCACATCGGCAATGATAATGACATCCTGATGCGGAATGGCCACGGCCATGGTTCCCTCGACCTTGTCCTTCATTTCCCGGAGCCAGGATTCATTTAGGATTCTGCTGGCATCATATCCATCATTCGTGTTCAAAAAATAAAATGCATTACCTGCAACGATATCCGACTTCATTTCAGTTGAGAGGGAACGGGCATTGAAAAGGGCAATTTCACGGATCCTGTCACCCTGCCAATTTTCCCGTTGAATCATCTTTTCATCTATAAGGCGGTAGGTCTTCCCTAAATCAAGGGCATAAAAAACCCGTGTTTCAGCCGTATGCTCATCGAATAAAAATGGATTTCCTTCTTCCGATTCCATAGGAAAGGAGGTTGAGCGGATAACCGGGAAAATCGATTTCTCCTTGCCTTCCATGCTGTGATCTTCCCCCATTACATTCAGGGCCTCTTCCACATAATAGGTAATTTCATCGATGGCTTTTTCCTGTACGTTTTCATAGTTAGCAAGTACAGGAGGCAACTCGATGGTAATCCCCTTCCCGGTCTTCACATTTTCCACACGTAACGTATCTTGCTTGCTATCGAATTTGAAAGTGCGATTATCATCTGTTAAACGTTCCTTCAAGATATTTTTCAGCTTCGTGCTGTCCATTTTCATGATTGACCCTCCTCTTCATTGAAAAATCCCCTGCGAGAAGGGGAAATTGATTATAGTGATTGAATGAATTCCTCAATTTGTTCTTGTGTTTTGCGGTCCCTGCTCACGAATCTACCTAGCTCTTTGCCATTATCATAAGCGATGAAACTTGGTATGCCGAATACATCATTAGCTGCACACACATCGATGAATTCATCACGGTCTACATAAATGAACGTAAATTCAGGGAATTTCGCTTCAATATCCGGAATTATCGGTTCGATCACACGGCAATCTCCACACCATGTCGCTGAAAAAAGAAAAATATGTTTGCCTTCGTTTTTTAATGCATCAAATTGCTCAATAGTTTGTAAATTTTCCATTTGAATATTCCTCCTGCTCTAAATGACAGCTTAGTTTATATAATCCCATCATACCAGACTCTCCCCGAATCAACCATTAATACGGATCGGTTGAATGGCCGGAAATTTCGGGGTACATTTTATTTCTGGGGCACAGATGAAACGACTTGCATCATTTGTTTCGCATCGGTTTTTAAGTGGTCTTTATCCGTTTCGGTTGTCAGCTTGACCGCACCGATTCCCACCGCAAGCTCATACTTTTCCTTCGATGCCTCTTTTATCGAGATAAAGCCGAATTTTTCATCATTTTGAAAAGAATGCAGCATCAAATATTGATCCTCCTGCTCCTTTGTCGCCAAAAATAATACCGAGCTGTCTTCCTTTTCATTTGGATTGACAAATAATATATAAGCCTTATCACCTTTTTGTAAAATCAAATTATTATCATGTTCTTCTACTACATTAAAATCCTTTGGCAGATAGACCTGAATAAGCCCTGCCACGATATTGGGCTGTTTTTCATCGTCACGAAAAGCCACTTCGGCGGCCTTCATTGCCTTTTCTGTTTGTCTCTCGATTCCTGAGCAACCAGCAATCAAACTGCTTATTAACACGAAAATAAGAAATTTTTCATTCGATAAAGCCATCGTCATTCCTCCAGCCTTCTCTTTTACTCACTTATGGATACTATTGTCCTTATTTACGAAATTCATCCATTTTCTCAAAACATGATACAATGAAAGCAATTTAAATACCGAGGAGGAAAACTATGAAATTAATCGTATATCTTGCCGGGGAGATTCATTCGAATTGGAGAAGTGAGTTGAGAGATAAGGCCGCTGCCCTGAAGCTTCCATTAGAATTTGTCGGTCCGATGGAAAACCATGAACGCTCCGATAATGTCGGTGAAGATATTCTCGGAGAACAGCCGAACCCTATTCTGAAGGATGCCGCCGCTTCCCAAATCAATAATTTGCGGACAGGTCTTATGATGAATAAAGCTGATCTTGTCATCGCTCTGTTTGGAGAGAAATATAAACAATGGAATACTGCCATGGACGCTAGCACCGCCGTTTCCCTGGGTAAACCGCTTATTTTGATTCGCTCGGAATCCCATCATCATGCCTTAAAGGAATTATCGGAAAAGGCGAGTGTCACGGTCGAATCCGTGAACCAAGCCATGAAGGTGCTTTCTTATATTTTTGAAGATGGGCGGTAATTCTTCCTGGTAAGAGCTTGACCCCTATGTGGATTGATTGATAACGAGAAAAGGTATTTATCCAAATAAAAAGCTTGTAGGGAAAGTTAGATGAACCTAATCTGCCCTACAAGCGAAAAACAATATTTTATGTGTTATAACTTATCCCTTTCTAATGGGAATCCAAATTTCCGAGTAATAATCAGGATTTGATGCGTCATCATTCGCATATACTTCCAATTCAGGAGTCCCGGCATGTTCATAACCGCTAGTAGGGAACCATTCGGAAAAAATTTGCTTCCAAGCTTTTTGAATGGCATCCGGCATAGGCCCATGAACTTCAAATACAACCCACTTGGAAGCCGGTATCGTAAGTGTTGAAAACTCTTCAGGCACTTTCCCGGCATACTCAGCACCTATCCAATAATCCATCGTTTCATTTTTTTCCACTGCCCGCTTATCGACACATACACCAATCAAGCCATCTATTTGGCCATTATTCAAATTCCCTAACCTATCGCTGGTTCCATCCTCATTCACTTTATCCCACAACATCGGAATTCCAACCAAATTTTCTTCATTAACCAAGGAAAACTCTTGCTTGATTCCAATCAATTGAAAGGAATCCCTTTCGAGGATATTGTATTTCATCGGTTTTGCCCCTTTCAAAATCACCTGTATCACCAGGCGTTCATAGAATTTCAGCTTCCCCATATACTTTCGGGCTTCACTTGGAGATACTCCATGCTGCCTTCGAAAAGCTTTTGAGAATGCCTCGGGAGTGTCATAGCCATACTTGTAAGCTAAATCAATGACCTTGCCATTTGTGGATGAAATCTCCTGGGCCGCTAATGTCAATCTTCGACGCCGGATATATTCACCAATTGAAATATCCGTTAAAATGGTGAATGTCCTTTGAAAATGAAAAGCTGAAGCATTCGCTTGCCTGGAAATGCTCTCGATTGTCAGGTCCTCCAATAAGTGCTCCTCGATATACTCGATGGCCTTCTGGATTGATTCAACCCACCCCATTCCGCTCACCCCTTGTCATTTATACTAGCAACCCCGCTCATTAAAATCCTGTCAGATTCTGCTCTGTTTTGGCAGTATTCTTTTTTGCTGATTTGAACTCGCATTCGCCGATCCGAAGTATGCATTCGCTCATGACATGATTCAAAAATCCTCTTTTTTCATTTTCGGCTTATACTCGTGTTGACCGGCAAGCATCCTCATGATATGAAGGAACATTTCCCCCCTGGTGATTCGCTCATTTGTAAACACGCCGATCGCTCCTTCCTTTTTGCTAATATTCTCTTGCTTTGTAAAGGCGTCCATCACCGGACCCAACTCTTGACCGCCCAGCAGCTTCTCAGCAATAATTTGGGGTAGCGGGATTCTTGCTCCGCCAGCTACAAAGACCTTACCGTCTCTCGTGGCCATCGCACCCCAATTACACAGAAACAGGCCCTGTTCCATTTTCACGACACCGCCTTCAAGTCCGATACCGATTTCAGCATCACTGTGAATTAAGCAATTCCGAGCACGTGTCATTGCCCCATCCAACGTTTCCTCATCTGAAAATGGCTGGTCCGGGACCCCGCTTTCCACTTGAAGTGAAATGATTTCAGCTTCTTCATATACATCAAGCACTGCCTTTACTTTCGCAGGATTTTTACTGCCCACTGCAATTTTCAATATACTTACCTTCCTTCTATGTAAAAAAAGCTGCTAGAAAGAGATACATGACAGCATCCCTTTCCATTTCAGCTTCCTTCATCAACCGTTATTTTTCAATGTCTCAAATGTCGATTTATCGCAGGAACGAACCAATTTCCCAATCAGTTCACGTGCAGCGGCATAATCATCAATATGAATCATGGATGCATGTGTATGAATATAGCGGGAACAAATGCCAATCACCCCGCTTGGAATTCCTTCATTTGCAATATGGACCTGCCCTGCATCCGTGCCGCCTTGGGAAACGAAATATTGATATGGAATATCATTCGTTTCTGCCGTATCAAGGATGAATTCCCTCATGCCGCGATGGGTAACCATCGAACGATCAAAAATGCGGAGCAGTGCCCCTTTCCCTAGCTGGCCAAATTCACTTTTACTGCCGGACATATCGTTCGCCGGACTTGCATCTAAAGCGAAGAAAAGATCCGGTTTGATCATATGAGCTGCAGTCTGCGCACCCCGTAATCCCACTTCCTCCTGCACGGTTGCTCCGGAATATAAGATATTCGGTAATGTTTCATCTTTTAAATCTTTTAACAATTCGATTGCAAGTCCGCACCCGTAACGATTATCCCACGCTTTTGCAAGGATTTTTTTCTCATTGGCCATCGGCGTGAATGGACAAATCGGGACAATCTGCTGACCAGGCTTAATACCGATTCTCTTCACGTCTTCCTTATCATCCGCCCCGATATCAATCAGCATATTTTTGATATCCATCGGTTTTGAGCGTTGCGAATCATCAAGCAAATGAGGAGGAATCGAACCGATTACACCAATGACCGGGCCGTTATCGGTAATGATTTCGACTCTTTGGGCCAAAAGAACTTGACTCCACCAGCCTCCAAGGGTCTGAAAACGGATCATTCCATTTTCCGTTACGGAAGTGACCATGAAGCCCACCTCATCCATATGCCCTGCAACTAGTACAGTCGGCCCTTCTTCATTCCCTCTTTTTAAGCCAAATATTCCGCCAAGGCGGTCTTGGACGATTTCATCCGAATACTTTTCCAGCTCACTCCTCATGAAACTCCGAACTGCATGTTCATTTCCCGATGCACCTGGTAATTCCGTCAATGTTTTAAAAAGTTCTAAAGTCTCATGATTCATTTCTTTTACCCCTCACCTATGTATTGTTTCTTACTATTTTACAGAACTTATCTTCATGTTACACTAGAAAGTTCTAATTTATCAGTTAATGGTTAAAATTTCAAATTATTAGTCAAATAGTACGTTCTTCTGTATACTAATAGGAGTGATTTTAAAAAATGCAATGGAGGAGAAATAAATGAATTGGAAAACGTTTTTACTAGGTACTGCAGCCGGGTTTGCCGCTGGCTATGCAACAAAGCAAATATTGGATCAATCAAGTAAACCTTCTCCGGATAAAGTCTTGGCCCAAGTGAAGGAAACGGTCAAAAAGGATGGAAATATATATGGCTCATGGATCTTGATGAAGCCGGAAAACTATACAAAAAATGATTTGGACTATGAAGTGTACAAAGGCGGGATCACTAGAAACACAGAGGGAAAACGCGAGCAATTCGAATTTGTTGCAGATGCCTCTACAGGAACGATATTGGAACTTAATGAACAAAATGATTGATACAAAAAGGAGGGCAGTCAAAATGACGTCCTCCTTTTGCTTTCCCGCTTACCGTTTCCGTTTCAATTCGGCTATTATATCCTTACCCGTTACATCCCACTTGATGGCACAATAGTGGGCATCATGGTAAAAGCTGTACCATGACCCATTTTCCAGTCCGGATTTCATCCATTTTTCCTTCGCCTCGATGGAAGTCATAGGATAGTCGTCATAAGCGAGTACCCAGAGGACATTCGCATGCGCGTGCGTCGGCATGATATCTGCCATGTGGATCAATCTATCCCCGCCATCTTCAATGATGATGATCGCATGTCCATCACTATGACCCCCAGTATGGATCATTTTAATGCCGTCCGTAATTTCTTGCTCCCCTTCAAAAGGACGGACAAGAGAAGCGACAGCCTCCCAGTTTTCTGCCCAATATGTACTTTTTGAACGAATATTCGGGTTTTGCATTTCTTTCCATTCAGTTTGGGTAGTAATAATTTCTGCACGCTCGAAAACAGGCACCCAATTTTCACCTTTACGTTTCGTTAAACCGCAGGCATGGTCGAAATGTAGATGTGTCATTAAAATGTAATCGATATCATTTGGCTGAATCCCAAGTCTGCCAAGATCTTCAACAAGATTGGATTCCTCCGTCACCCCAAAATTCCGTCTTTGCTTGTCATTCATCTTTCCATTACCAATACCGGAATCTATCAGCATGTTCAATCCATTCGCCTGCACTAAGATCGGATCCGTACGTAACTCGATTTGGTTATTTTCGTTAACAGGATACTTCTTGGCCCAAAGCGGTTTCGGTACAACACCGAACATCGCGCCACCATCCAAGTGAGTCACGCCGCCATTCAACCATGTTAATTTAATTTCCCCTATTTGCATCGTTTCCATTTTACCCCTCCTCTTCCTTTAGTTTAACACCCGCTTCCAGATATTGAAATTGATAACAATCATCTCGTTCCTCTAAATGAAAAACACCCTTTATCGGACCGCAAATGTTTGATCTTTCCAGGAAATCCATAGTTCTTGAGTTTCCTCGATATCCTTGATGATTAACAGCATTAATCCGCTCTTTTACAAAAGGGAGATATGAACATTTTTTTGACTTTAACAAAATAAAAACCAGATGCTATGCACCTGGTTTCTGAACGATGATTATTGGAACATTGCTTCCAACCGGTATATCCGGTTGCCTTTACTCGAGAACTTTTCTTCATATTCAGTCATGATATTTCCTTCAAAACTGCTGTTATGCAGATCAAGGCTTACATATTTCAAGAGCATGCCGTATTCGGAAATACTCTTCAAGGAAGATTCGAATAACCCTTGGTTATCCGTCTTGAAATGAATCTCGCCGTTGTCTGGCAGGATTCCTTCATATACCTCGAGGAATGTCTTATACGTTAACCGACGTTTTGCATGGCGTGATTTTGGCCATGGATCAGAGAAATTCAAGTAGACGCGATCCACATCACCTTTTGCAAAATATTCACCTAAGTTCGCTGCGTCAACATTCAACAGCTTTAAATTCGGAACTTCTGCTTCAATCAGCAAGTCGAGTGCCGCTACAATGACGCTTCTATATACTTCAATTCCAATGAAATTCACATCAGGATGAGCTTTTGCCATTTCTGTTATAAAACGGCCTTTTCCCGTACCCACTTCAATATATAACGGATTATCGTTACCGAAAACTTCATGCCATTTACCTTTATGGCTCACTGGCTGCTGAATTACATATTGCGGAAAATCATTCAAACGGTCTTCAGCCCAAGGTTTATTTCTTAAACGCATGATGACACCCCTATTTATAATATAATCGTTCAAACCATAACACGAGTGGATGGATTTCTGCAAGTTGATTTTTTCAGGAAAAGCCTGCATGCACCCACTGAACAAATAAAAAAACTGCCGGCCATCCAGGCGACAGTCTCTGTAGTTTTCATGTATAAAACTTTCCGCAAAACACACCATAAATAAGTGAAGGGCAGGCGAGAACCACCTGGAAATCCCTAGAATCCATATTTAAGAAAGGAGAGGTATTAAATGCCGATTTCCCATGAACATCAAATGTCACTATTAAAAGATATATTAACCAATCATCAAAAAGACTGCTGCGGATCCGTTGCTGAATGTGAACAGGTTGAAAGGCTCGTCAAATCCTTAATGATCAACATGGATATTGACAGCAATGTGAAAACGATACTGACAGAGATTTACGAATACAGTCAGACAGGCATCGGTACCGCCGATTTAGAAGCACATATTTTAACCCACCAGAACGACTTGTCCCAGTGGGTTGATGATATAGATCAATTCTGATCAGCCAACCATCAATAATGCTTCAAGTTTTTGCAGTAATTCATTTCTTTCCTCGTACCGCTTTCTACGATGATGCCATTGGATGGAAAGCACAAGTTGTGAAACCGTGTGCCATTTCATCCTCATCTCCAGGCCTGCGTCAAGCTTCTTGCCATAACGGGCAAGCCATTGATTCCATTCTTCCCTTGGGACATATGAATACAGGAGTATGCCGAGGTCAATGGCCGGATCGCCAATGACCGCTCCGTCCCAATCAATCAGAAACAGTCCGTCGGTTTCGGTCATGAGCCAATTATTATGGTTCACATCACAATGACAGACGACTTTTTCGTCGCATTCAATCAACAGGAGATTGTTCTGCAAAAAATGGATGGCTTGCTTGATAATCGGAATATCCGTTACATCCGAAGTTAACCCGGTTTCTATGTCTGTAAGTATACTTTCAGGTCGTAAAGGGGATTTTCCAAGCCTTTTGAGCATGCTTAACAAAGGATCGGATTGATGAATTTTTTGAAGCAGCTTTGCGACTCTTATATTGTTCATTTCCTGCTGAGATAGCTCCCTGCCTTCCATCCAATGCTGGGCCGTAATTACATCCCCATTTTCCAGGCGTTTTGTCCACATTAACTTTGGAACAATGCCCTCAGCTGAAAGAACAGCTAAAAATGGCGATGAATTTCGTTTAAGGAAGAGCTTCTGCCCTTCTTTCTCGGCAATAAAGGCTTCTCCCGTAGCTCCTCCAGCAGGGGATATATCCCACTCCTGACCTAATAAATGTTCCAACTGGTTCACCTTCGATTTCCTCGCTTAATCATACAAATATGGGTACGTTAACCTAGTGTATGTATTACCACTACTTTGAGTCCATGTTTAATAAAAAATCCGCCTGCTGGCGAAGCTGCATATATACGTGCATCGGGATGATACCCGCAATTAAAAACATCCTCATTTTAGAGAAATAAAAAAATAGCTATTGAGCAATTAAACAATAGCCATAAATTAAATTTTAGTTGAAAAACGGTTTCTTCGTCAAGTACTATAGAACGATTATACGCATAAAACAAAAACAAATAAATCATTTCATATTTTTGCATGGACCATCATCCTTGAACATGACGCGGATTTTCTCTTTCAGAACGACTACAGCTACTTTACCCATTCCTACAATTTCCCCATCATACTGGATTTTTACCGACCCGTGATTCCTCATTGTTATCATTTTACCAGAAAAAGAATCAACATTTTTAATATTTATGTGACCGCCCATAAAACAGTGATGAATACGGTCAATAATTTCAACCATGTAATATCATGGTCCGCATTTACATTCAGCCTGCCATCATCCAGCTTTGGCAGCGGTGAAATTTTCATTCCACCGCCAAAGTTTGCTGGTTCGCAATGACAACGAACCATACCTTTTTCAAAAGCTGCCGGTTTTCATCAATGATCAACTCCATACCGCTGGGCTGATAAGAAAATAATTTTTTTATAAAAATGAACTGATAAATTAATTTACCCGCTCTGACAAAATTAAACCATTTTTTAGAGAAAGGAATGGTCCGCATCAGCGGAAATTTCAGCATCATTTCTAATGCCAAGGCCGTTCATAAAATAACCAACCTTACCATTCGTCTCGAACTGTCCAATATCACGGCACTAAAGGCGGTACCCTGAAATAAAGACAGGGCTTCTTCCACACTCTCAGTTTTTTGAATGCCCCTTACATAATCATTGCCAGACCCAGCCGCAAGGGCGCCGATGATCGTATGAGGAAAGCCAATGGCGCCTTTTATCATTTCACTTAATCGTGCCAACTCCCCGACAGCGAACACCTGGGTTTCCTGATTTGTCCCTGATAGTATTTCCTTCGTCAATCTTAGCCCAGCCCCTTTTCCCTTGTAAAAAACACCTCATAGGGAATAGCTTTTGATTTCAGTATTTCCATGGATTCCTTCTAATCCTCCACTCTTTTCATTACCAGTCATTTGATTGACAATGAAATACAGCGCTTCATTAAGGGGCGGCATGTTCATTTCCCTCTGTTTGGTTATATTCGGCATCCCATTCAGGTCGCAGGCTGGATGTAGTTTGGCAATATTCCAGCAATGCCTGTGCGCCTTTTAACTGCTGTGCCTTAAGAGGAGATGATATAGCCCGCATCCTATCAAACCAATCCGGGAAGGTCCGTTTATCCAATATCGTAATATCATTAGGAGTTTCGGGGTAATCCACATATCCATTCCGGCATAGAATCACCTTCTTAATCGGCACGTTCACTTCATAAAGCTCAAATAACTGGGAGACGATGTTCCCCATCCGATTTGAGCCCAGCAAAGGGTTGAGCACTTTTTTATCAGGATGCTTATGATGCCTGCGGATCCAGAAACGATCACTCGAACCGATGAAAGCAGCGTCTTCCTCGGCTTCCAGAAAAGTGATGCACCAAGCGTCAACTGGGGTCAATAAAATGACATCGACTTCAACAGGAGCATTTTTCAATAGGAAAATAGGTTTATATAATACAAGAAACGTATCCGGAAAACGCTGCAGAAAGAAGCGGAGCCTTTCATCCAAAAAGAATGATTGGTCCACAAATGATTTTTCACGAAGCGTCGAGCTTCCCCATTTCATTTGGAAGCGGAGCAATTGATTTAAAAAATTCTGCTTTAATTCATCCAGACTGGCCGGACGGAACGGAAACTTTAATGAAAATACATTAGGATTTTCAACTTGGTTTTGTATTACCAACTCTTCCGCCTCTGCCTCCAGTTTATCTGCCCTGTGGAATATGCCTTTCACCCTTTTAAACAGGCCCTTTGACCCTTCCTGGGAAGTATCAATCTTGACCTGTGTTTCACTTTCAGCATATTCGCTATACAACCGATCTAGCTCACCCGCATTATAAGCAGCCTTCAATATATCCCATTGCTGTTTTTTCAACCGTGCAAATTGTGTTGGATATCGATAAATATCCTGCTCATACCGGGAAATATAATCCTGCATCTTTATGAGCTGTGCCATACAGCCACCACCCATCTTTCTCTATTTTTCAAGGGGTATCGTGAAAATCTTCTCGTATGAAGGCGAAGCTCCAAGATGTGTTTGATATAACGCAACCTGGTCAGCTTCAAAATCCTTATCCTCCAAATTCGCTATCTGCCGGACGCTCTCCAACGAAAAGGGACTTTCCCCCTCAAATTTTCTTGCCAGCGTTATATGAGGCTTAAACGGCTTTTTATCAAGTTCAAAACCTGCCTCGATACATGAATTATAAATTTTACTTTGAATGGTAAAAAGCCTTTCTTGCTGGTTGACACCTGCCCATAGAATCCTTGGACTCTCACTCTTGCCAAAACCGCCGATATCGCCGAGTTTCAAACCAAATGAGGCCTCATTCGCAAGCTTGCTTTCCACACGCTCCAAAGCGTCCTTTTTCAATGGATCGGGAGCATTGCCCAAAAATGCCATCGTAATATGATAATCGGCTGGATGCAGCCATTTCTTAAATGGAAAGTCTGACCTCAGTTGCTCCGTAACAGCATTTAAATAAGCCTTAATATCATCAGGTAATACTAAAGCAAAGAAAAAATGAGTATTCATGGTCACAAACATCCCTTCCTGTTTTCCCATTAATTTTACCATAATTTCCATTGCCTATACCTTTCTTGGATTTCCTTATAAATATTCCCCCTCATCAAAAAAAGACTGGAATATTCCCACTCTTCCATACTGGGAAGTAATCCTTCAGAAGGATTGTTCATAATACTTTGGGGAGGACGGATTATCTCCCGCAAGAACAATTTATTCGCAAGCAAGTAGGATTAACAAAAAAACTGCACCTCCAATTGTTAGATGTTGTCTAACAATTGGAGGTGCAGTTCAAAATGTTCCTTGTCTGCCTCTTCTTCTTTTAGCTGAACAGAGTTTCGTAAAGAAGGAACAAATTCAGTCCGATGATGAGTACAGCAATGAGCCATGCAATGCTTGAGGTGACTTTATGATTGACCAGATTGCCCATGATTTTTTTATTGCTCGTGAACATGATCAATGGCACTAAGGCAAATGCGATGCCAAACGAGAGTACAACTTGACTCATCACAAGTGCTTTAGATGGGTTCACTCCCCATAATATTATCAGCAGAGGCGGGACGGTCGTTATGACCCTTCTCAAATAGATTGGTATATGTCTTTTAATGAATCCCTGCATGACTACATCACCTGTCATTACACCAACGGATGAGCTGGATAAACCGGCAAATAATAAGCCTATTCCAAAGAGCATCGCGACAGAGGGTCCAAGCATGGCACCGAATTGTTGATAGGCAACATCCAAATCCTCTACAAGTATTCCATTCTTATGAAATAGGGCAGCTGAAACAATGACCATGGCGGCATTGATCCCACCTGCAATCAACATGGCGATGATAATATCAATTAGCTCAAAACGAAAAATCCTTTTTCTTTCCAAATCGTTTTTACCGACAATTCTCTTCTGAGTTAAAGAGGAATGAAGGTAAATCGCATGTGGCATAACGGTAGCTCCAAGCATACCCGCCGATAGTAAAATACTGTCCACTCCCTCGAATTTTGGAGTGAAGAGTCCTAAAACAACGGATGAAGTGTCAGGTTTCGCATAAAAAACTTGAGCACCAAAGGCAATCACTACAACAAATATCATGACCGTGATCAAGGCTTCGAATGTCCGATAACCTCTACGCTGGATTTCTAAAATGGCAAAAGAACCGATCGCTGCAATAATGGCCGATGTGATAAGCGGTAAGTCAAATAGCAAATAAATTCCCAGTGCCGCTCCTATGAATTCAGCTAAGTCCGTTGCCATTATGACGGCTTCGGCTTGAATCCATAATAAGAAAGATGCCTTTTTCGAAAATTTCTCCCTGCATAACTCTGGTAGGTTCTTTCCTGTGGCTATCCCCAATTTAGCGGATAGTGATTGAATCAGCACAGCCATTAAATTAGATGCGAAGATAACCCATAATAATGTATAGCCATATTTAGATCCGGCAGTAATATTGGTAGCATAATTCCCTGGATCAATATAGGCCACAGCTGCTATAAAGGCCGGTCCTAGATAAGGAAGCAGTTGTTTGATCCCTCTCGAAGAAGATTGATGCAATACATCGACCATATCTATTTCAACTCCTTTTTACACGCAACTCAAATTGTTGCAACGGGTAAACTTTTTAGATTATTAGCAAGTATATTCCTGGATCTTGAAAATGTCAAAATTTTTTTTACATGAATAAGGTGGCTGTTTTTAACGTGAACGGAGACGGGTAAAAAGAGGTTCAGACATTTCCGGCTTGAAGTCAGGCAATTGCACTATAAATAAAAAATCCCCTTGCCAGTTTCGGCAAAGGGGGGGTTTTATCTATTTAACCGAACCGCATTGCCTCTCGATTTCTTCGGAAAACAGTTTTTGCAGTCTTTGAGTTATCGGACCGGGTTCCCCTGCTGCAATTGATTGGCCATCGATATTTATAATTGGTGTCACTTCGACGCTTGTGCTCGTATAAAGGACTTCATCGGCTGCCATCATGTCCTCGACAGTGAAGGCCTCTTCGACATAGGGAATTCCATGTTCAGCGCAAAGTTTCAGCATCACCTGACGGGTAATTCCATTCAGGATCAAGTTGGTGGCAGGGTGCGTTTTAAGTAGTCCATCCACCACGATTGAGACATTTGACGAACTTCCCTCCGTCACCGTGCCATCTCGATGCTGGATCGCTTCATCACAGCCAGCTTCAACCGCTTGCTGTTTAGCCATTATATTACCAAGTAGATTTAAACTCTTAATATTACAGCGCAGCCAGCGTATATCTTCGGTCGTAATGCCATTGACCCCTGGCTTCATTTTTCCTGTATAAGGCGTTTCCTTCGTATAGGCTACAAAGACAGGTTCCACCTCTGCACTTGGAAAAGAGTGTGAACGCGGAAATACTCCCCTCGACAGCTGCATATAGACGATGCCGTTTTTCAATCGATCTTCAGTGATCAGCTCTTTGATGCGTGTTTTGATTTCCGCTACAGTAAAGGGAACTTTCATCTGAATCAACTTCGCACTGTCCATCAGCCGGTTCAGATGCATGTCTCCCGCAAATAATTCGCCATTATAAACCCGGATGACTTCATAGACTCCATCACCGAATTGATATCCCCGGTCTTCAATGTCAACCTTTACTTCGGACCTGCTTTTAAGGTCGCCGTTAAAAATGATTTTTCCCATGTCTTTCTCCTTCTCACCCTTTTATTTGGCCAATTCATGAATGGCACGTGCATAAATGGACGTGGCCTTTAGCATATCTTCAATATCAATATATTCATCTTTCTGATGCGCAACATCTTCGCTGCCAGGGAAAAGCGGGCCAAATGCCACACCTTCTTTCAATGAACGGGCGTAGGTGCCGCCGCCAATCGAAAGGAGCTCAGCTTTATCACCTGTCTCCGCTTCATAAACTTCCTGCAACGTCTTAATCAAAAAGCTTTCACTGTTCACATAATGTGGAGTCGAATGCGAATTGGTCTTCACTTTCAAATTATATGCCGCAAGCCTCTCTTCCAATGCCGCCTTTTCCTGTTCCCACTCAAACGTCACCGGATAGCGCATACTGAAACCAATCGAGCTGTCCCCTTGTTTTGAATAATTGAAAACGCCGGCATTGACCGTCAATTCACCTGTTTGCTCATCCGAATAAGCCACACCTAAATTATTTCCACGGGAATCTTCAAACAAACGACCCTTGATGAAAGTGAAGTAGGCTTTCGCATGCGGGTCAAGAGTGAGATCAGCTAAAAAAACAGCTAAATGCAGACCTGCATTAATTCCATTTTTCGGTTCCATCGCGTGTGCCGAGACACCATTCATTTCAAGGAGCACTTGATTTTTTTGCGGAACTGCCTTGCCCTTCAATGAGTATTTTTGCAAATAAGCCTTATAGTTTGCCACTACTTCACCAGGATTAGCCGCTTCCACAATCGCCGTAGCAAAATCCGGTACCATATTTGTCCTGCGACCTGAAGAAAATTCCATAACATTAACTTCAGAGTTCGTACCATTTCCTGCATCTGCAGGTTGGATAACCGAGAAATCCCAGATTCCCTTTTCAGCACTGATGATCGGGAAGTCAGCATCTGGTGCGAAGCCCATCGATGGCATTTCCTCCACTTCAAAGTACCGGTCAACGCAGCGCCAGTTCGATTCTTCATCCGTACCAATGATCATCCTTACACGTTTGTTCAAAGGTTTTCCTAGCTCCCTGACCAGTTTCATTGCATGATAGGCAGCCATCGTCGGCCCTTTATCATCTATTGCCCCACGAGCATATATGCGGCCATTACGGATTTCAGCGCCAAACGGATCCGAACTCCACCCATCTCCTTCAGGTACCACGTCGACATGGCATAAAATACCGATTAACTCCTCGCCTTCACCCATTTCAATATGGCCAGCGACATTATCGACATTTTTCACAGTAAATCCGTCTTTTTCGGCTAATTGAAGCATGTAATCAAGCGCTTCCTTCACCCCTTTACCGAATGGGGCCTCCTCTGTCGGATGCTCTTCATCCAATACACTTTTTATTTTCAATAAGTTTTGTGTGTCCAGTAATAGGTCCATTTTCCGTTTTTCAACTTCTTCTCGCCAATTCAATTCACTCAAAATACGTCAACTCCTCTTTTATATATATTTTTCATTTTATCACTTTTCCTATCTGATTCGCCAAGCGTTGCTACCTTTTCTTCGTATTCCCGTTTTATTGCTAATGTCAAACTACCGGTAAATTTCCCTTATTATAAAAAAACACGAACCCTGTAGATGATCCTTATCTTCGATGCCTCTAGCACTTAGGCAATCCTTAAATTTGAATACTCATTCACTTCTGTATTCCAGAACATCACCAGGCTGACAGTCCAATGCCTTACATATTGCCTCCAAAGTTGAAAATCTAATGGCTTTTGCCTTTCCATTTTTCAATATAGAAAGATTAGCCATCGTTATTCCAACCCTCTCAGAAAGTTCTGTTACGCTCATTTTTCTTTTAGCTAACATCACATCAATATTGATTATAATTGCCACTTTCATCACCTCAAACTGTCAAATCATTTTCTGATTTTATTTCAAGCGCACTTCTTAACAATTCCTGAAGAACAGCAGTAAAAAGTGAAATAACTAACGTTGCAAAAATGATGACACCGCCAAGAATTGCTATTCCTGGGTGTAAAGCGCTTTGTGATACAAGAAACAAAATCCCTATTGCATATAAGATAATTATGGCAATGGCACACTTCTTTATATATCCTAACGAAATTACCGCTAATCTCGAAAAGGCATCATCGCTTTCAATATAATTTAAAAGCTTGAATGCTTGATAAAGAGCAAGAAAAAAGGGGATTGCAGTACAATACAACCCAAAAAGCACAGGAAATCTTAAATAAGCATAATCAGGATCGATTTCTGCTGCGTCTCTTGCCAATCCTGGTAACCAAAATAGACACATGGTAAGGATAGTAATGCCAAGAATAAAAATAGTCACCTTTAAAAAAGTTATTGTTCCTCGTTTCATAATTGAACCCCTCCCTTTCAAAGGTATTATATTCCAATATTTATTGATTATCAATAAATTATTATTGATATAGATAACATTCCTGCTTATGCAAGAACACTCTGATTAAATTGAGTTCTTAACAATCCTTGCTGAAGACTCTATGTAATCCCCTTAATATAATCAACATAGCCTTATTAAAAAGAAGGTGATTTCACTAGACTCTCTTCATCCATTAGCTCCGTTACTTTTCGGTTTAGTCTTGGGATATATAACGCTAAAAATAAGGAACGTCCTAAACTGAATGCCAGAAATGCATGCCATAATCCATGATTGCCATGCTGGGGGACTGCTGAGAATTGGACAAATAGAAAGGCCAATAGTGCAAGGAGCATCGAGTTTCTTATGGGAACCGCTTCAGTCGCACCGGTAAATACCCCATAGAAAATGAGTCCGATAAAGGCAGTGAAAGGGAATAGGACCCTAATGCATGCGATGCCTCTACAAGATTACTTGTTAATAGTTTCGAATAGAACGGTTAAGCCATTTTGGATATTGACAATCTACGGAGTCAAACTTTTCAATCCCAAAAGATTGATAACGCTTTCAATCCGTAGAAAATGCCGGTATCTCAACAGAAAAAGGAATTAACGATTCGACATTGGCCGATTGGCAGCTAATGTTAAGCATTAATGGATTTGGACCATTACGTGGTTGAAGAAGGTGAACATTTCTTCCTGGCCGCATGGGCGTCCGTGTTCATGCCGTATTCCCTGGTACCAAATAATAAAGCAACTCCATTACAGCGTTTGGGTCGCCGACGGATACTCTGCTCAATAATAAAAGGTGGAAATGGAAAATCCCGTTTCTGAAATCCAGAAACGGGATTTTCTGATTCACATAGAAATTTGGCCTAAGAGTGTAATAAGTTAAGTTAAGTTAACACACCAATGAAATAGCCAAAAGTCGTAAATACCAAACACCAGCTGAAAGCCCCTGCACCTGCAAATATAAAGTACTTTCTTTTCCCCATTCCATTCATTCCGGACATGTAACTGGCGAAGTGGCGAACTCCTGGGATGAAATAGGCTATGATAATGGTCCAAGGACCGTATTTATTGAACCAATTCTCCAGTTTTTCCAACCTCGCGGGAGTCATTTTGATCCATTTACCATGCCTTCTCAAAAAAGGCTTACCCACCTTTTTCCCGATGAAATAACTGACAAACATCCCGGAGATCGATCCAAGGAAACTGACGAGGAATGCCCCCTGGACATTCAAAACGGAGATGGATGACAAATAGCCGACAAAAGTCATCATGAATTCATCTGGTACCGGCAAGCCAATAATCCCAATGGCCAACAGTCCATATATCGCAAAATAACCATAGTTTGATATTAAATCTTTTACTATATCCATCTATAGTACTCCATCTCAGCACCCTTTTTATAAAGTAATCCAATTTCTGATGCGGGCCTGGGTAACGTGATTACTTCTTTTTAATAGGATAACCTAATTTAACCCATATGAGTTGATTTTCATAAAAAAAGAAAAAAAAAGTAGAATAGACACGTTTTTTGTTGAAGGACTTGTATGTTAATGGCAGTCAATTTTTCTCCATGATGGAAATGAAAAACGGCAACAACAAAGCGGACTCTATACCAGAGTCCGCTTCCTCTTATTTCACAATTTTTATTTCCTTGATCGGCCAATACACTAGATTCGCCTTGCCGACAATTTCATCGACGGAAATCGTGCCGATTTCACGGCTATCCAAACTATTTTGGCGATTGTCCCCCATAAGGAACAGCTGGTTATCCGGCACTGTCATGCTGCCTGTAATATCTTCGAGCTTGAAGGATCCAGTCAGCGGCACCCCTGCCATCTGTTTCTTATATTTGTCCAAGTATGGTTCTTCATAAGCTTTCCCATTAATATAAAGCGTATCGTCTTTATATTCAATATGGTCACCTGGCAGACCGATAACCCTTTTTATATAATCTTTATCTACCGTTGCATGAAAAACGACAATATCAAACCGGTCGATACTATCGATATTCGTTCCAAACTTGGTAAGAACAATTCGTTCGTGGTCTTGCAAAGTCGGCATCATTGACTCACCGTCCACAACAATCGGTGCAAAAATATACGTTCGAATTAAAAAAGCTAGAATGACTGCAATCCCGATCGCTTTTATCCATGAAAAAACTTCTTTTCTTTTTTCCAATCGAAGTCCCTCTCTCTGTTTTTTATTCATGCAATTATATCATAATCCTTGTATGATCACGTCATACAAATAACTACATTTTACGCATTAACAATTACTTCCATTTAATATGTTGGATTTCGATACTTTCCAACTCTATTTCCCTGCGCTGCATTTGCGCCGGACAAATCGCATTATATGTACGGACTTTCTCATTTATATCGTCAATTCGTTTCATTAATTCCGATTCAGGTTCATTGATTTTTTTCAATCGAACCAATTCGGATAGCTCTTCCCGAATTTCTTTTTGCCATTTTATCCAAAGCGGAAGGTAACCGGCATCCTTTGCCTTCGTCAAGAAGTTGTCATATATATTTCCTGATAGTGCCGACTCCGGAAGCGGTTTTCCAAAGCCAGGATTATTCTTCAGCCCGCCGTCCCTTTCATAATCCTTAAAAATCTGATCCATCCAGTTTACATGCCCCTGCTCTTTGCCCATAAACAATCTCCCTTCAGATCAATTATAATTACATCTATTTACAACTATAACATTTTTATCAATATCCACTCCACCCTGAAAGATCAAATCAACGAACACCTTCTACTATTATATATACCTGCTTTCAGCCAAAAACATTCAACTCATCAAAAAAGGATTCCACTATTTACCGGAATCCTTTTTTTCATCTATTTAACTGTAATTTTCCTTTTTACCTCTGCCTTGTTCGTCGATTTATCCGTAACTGTGTAAGTCAATGTATAGGTTCCCTTTTTCTTCGTATCCACTGTACCCGTCACCTTGATTTTACTTGTCAGGTTGCCATCCAGGTTATCCTTCGCAGATACACCTGATTTAGGATTGAATGTCGATTTATAGGCAATGGTTTTACTTTTGGCACCCGAAATGACCGGCTTGGTGCCATCTAAGGTGATCTTTCTGGTGACTGTCGCTGCATTTTTCGATTGATCGGTGACCGTATACTTCAATGTATAGGTCCCCTTTTTCTTCGTATCCACCGTACCCGTTACTTTGATTTTACTTGTCAGGTTGCCATCCAGGTTATCCTTCGCAGATACACCTGATTTAGGATTGAATGTCGATTTATAGGCAATGGTTTTACTTTTGGCACCCGAAATGACCGGCTTGGTGCCATCTACGGTGATCTTTCTGGTCACTGTCGCTGTATTTTTCGATTGATCGGTGACCGTATACTTCAATGTATAGGTCCCCTTTTTCTTCGTATCCACTGTACCCGTCACCTTGATTTTACTTGTCAGGTTGCCATCGGCATTGTCCTTGGCACTCACGTTTGTTTTTGGGTTAAATGAAGAATTAAGTTTGATAGTTTTATTCCCAGCACCAGAAATCACAGGCTTGACTTGATCATAAACGGTTATTTTCCTCGTGGCCTTTGCAACATTCCCAGCCTTGTCAGCTACCGTATAAGTCAAATTATAGATGCCCACTTTCTTAGTATCCACCTTACCGTCCACACGTATGGCACTCGTTAAGTCACCATCTTTATCATCCTTTGCCTTTACGCTGGTTTTAGGATTAAAAGTTGAGTTGAACGGAATGGACTTACTAGCAGCCCCTGATATCACAGGTTTATTCGTATCCTTGATAGGGGCGGCAATCGAGAGCATATTGGAGATGTAAGCTGATGAAACATACCCCTTAATCTTTTTGTCTTCCGTTTGTACGGGGTACCAGACAAATTTATTTCCCTTAGATTCGTGATAATCAAAATTCCCAGTGATGATTAAGCTTGTATTGGATGGCACAGATACTGCACCTTCTGTAGTGCTTATTTCTTTCCTTATTTTCACGCTGGACGCCGTGAACGCTTTGTCTCCTGGCTTGAACCAATAAACAGAATCATGCGTTTGATCGGTCAGTGTGTATTCCAGCTTTTTAAAGGTGATATTTCCAGTGCTCTCCCGGTCATATTGAAAGTCTGATGTGCTGAATGGATAGATTGCCAGTTTAGTGGCATTCAAAAAACTTTGGTTTTCCAATTCGGCAAATACTTCCTCTTGGTAGGCATTCGCATTTCTTTTCCCGTTTTCCTGGTAAAGAGGACTGTTCACCGGTTTTGTCCCATTGTAAGCCATGACTGGGAAATACCAATTTTCAATGACCCTGCGTCCTGCACCTTTGATCTTGGGCAAATCCCTTCTAGAATACATGTCACTCAGTACCTCGACGCCAGCCTCGATATTATAGACTATATCATTTTCCAACTTTTTCTGGTCATACCCGCTTTTATTGGTAAGCTGCATTAGACCGATACCGCCATCACCGGACTTTATGGGTTGGCCCGCATCATTAAATTGCCTCCAATCTCCGTTTTCCTGCGTAGCCACCGCTTTTATCACTTCAGGGGGGATTTCAGCCTCTATTGCCGCATTCGTCAGTAAACAGCTAATCTGCTTATGGGAAGGATTTTTCTTCGGTTGGATTTCACCAAAAGCTGAACAGACATTGGTTAATCCAGACTCCGCAAAAGCCTGTCCATTAAACAAACCGAATGTTAAACAGGTCATTATTCCCACTTTCATTAAAGGTATCTTCATTGATCGAACTCCAGTCTATTTATATTTACATTTATAATAATAGTAACATGATAGATTAGTTATTGCAGGTACAAAAAGGTATATCTCCCTAAAATATCCACAATTTTTCCAGTTCATAATAAAAGGAGCTGACCCGCATTTTCGGGTCAGCTCCTTTGTTTCAAATTACAAAACTATGTATAGGGTGGATCATCCGATCACTTCCACCGTTTCCCTTGGTTTCCTTACAAGGCACATGATTCCCGGCACGATGAAGAAGATAAGCGGCCATACATGAAAGACCGTCAGAATGCCCGTAATGACCAATAAGATTCCGGCTCCCTTCGCTTTGCCGCCTTTTAATAGAAAGATAGCGATCAAGCCGCCTGCCAATGCGATGAACAGCGATACGACCCCCGCCCATAATAAGCCCATGAACAACTTGATTGACATATCCACCTCAGACGTCGAAAACTCGGAATCTGTCATTAATGAATAGTCTATCACTTCCGTCAAATCGATACTGTTGAGATAAACTGCCGCTATAATCGTCACGATTAAAGAAATCGCAGCAATACTCACGCCTATGATACTTAATACGAATTCCCATGTGCGTTTCATTTACTTCGCCTCCCTAGAAAAGTCACTTATATATAATACCCAATTTGGGAAGGAATAAAAGACTTTTATTCCTTCCCAAATTAGGTATCATCCTTTTCCTGATGCATAGTAAAAGTAATCCGATGAAAGTGCCAGTGGTGCTTAGCACTTCTGAAAAAAAGAACAGGTATTATGGCAAAATTAAATATTAATTAATATGATGATTGCAGCTAACCAACGCCCTATTTACGAAAAACACCCACCCAAAGGAAAAAAGACTCTGTTTTTATCAGAGCCTAATAAACATTCCTATTCACGATCAACGCCACCAATTCTTCTACAGACGGCTCTTTGGGCATCATATCCAGTGCAAATCCATAGTCTTCAAGTCTTTTGCCGGTGCTTTTCCCGCTTACCCCGATGGAGACTTGATTTAACAGCGATTCAATATCCACATCTGCCTTGTTCCAACAAAATAGACTTTGCCCTTGGTCATACCGCACTCACCCTTATCTGCTTGCAATGACCTGATAATATTTCACCAGCTCCACCATTGCACTGCCCATCCGTTGATCTTCTGGATATATGACCCGCTTGATTCCTTCATCTATTACCACCTGTGCCGTTACTTTTCCGACAGCAAGAGCAATCACATCGGATTTAAACCAGTCGATTATTTTATCTTCCACGCCTTGTTCACGGGCAAATTTCATCAAATTACGAGGCTGCGGTGCGCTCGTGAACACGACAGAATCTATTTTCCCTCCAAGAATTTCTTCGATCAGCTGACGCATCGTTTCTTTTTCGGGCGGTATATGTTCGTATGGAAGGATTTCTTTATGCTCCACTTTTTGCTCATCCAGCCAATTCATCAAAAGAGGCGCCGGATCGCCATGAAGCTGCAATGCGACCTTTACATCTCTGGGCAGATGGCCCTCTAGATTGCGAACGAGCCCTGCCGTACTGCCATCATCATCACGGATTAATGGCTGCAGGCCTAGTTTTTTCAGCATATTCACTGTTTTATAACCCCTAGCTGCAATTTTCATGGACTGCAAAGCTTCTATGAAACGATCTCCCGCTTCCATCTTCAATGCCGTTTTATATAATAGTTCCGTCCCTACTCCCGTCGTCAGGATGATCCAATCGAACTCTCCTGCCATCAAACGGGTGACATCCTCTTCCAAATGGGAATCATCAAGGAATACCGTCCCCTGTGCTGGACGAACGAGCGGGACTCCCCCAAGATTATGAACGATTTTACTAAGTTCTTCCGTCTTCCTCGCTCCCAATAAAGCAATGGTCCTGCCTTTAAGCTTACTCATCCATGCCCCTCCTATATGTACATTCATTTTTGAAACCTCTTAATCCATCTCAATCATTATACAAATTTTCAGTCTTTTAAACTATTAAAAACAAAAGTATCTATGCCTTTTTCTTTCTTTTATCTTCTATTAAATTATAGTTTAGCAGCACTTTGCAAAAAGCAGCATTACCCTTGAAATATAATGTCCATGATCATTTCCTGAAATATAAATGCATTAAATTGAATTCATTTTCACCATCACATGAAATGGTATGTATGGCATCCGACTTAATGAATGCTTCACCATCAAGTTCCCCCACTTCGTTCACCATTGAAATTACAAATATATCATCTTCCAGGTTTTTAATAAAACCCTGCACATCACCATCTCCCGTATTAAAAAGTTCAACTGAAACCATGAAGCTATTTTCATGTGCAAAATCCAGAAAACTCAAAAGTAAATCGTCATTTCCATCAACGAATTCAATATGATTTTGTTTTTTTGCCATATATAATCTCTTGATTTTATTAATGTATTTCGTATTGACATTGATTTGGTGAATGCTTTCAAGATAAAGTAAACTGTATCCACCATACATCCCGGTTGAAGTAATATTAGCTGCCACTACAAACGCATCTGACACTTTTAGTATCTTGGCCACACCGAATTTCCTTAAATCATTTGTATCCGAGTATAATTCGACAAGTTCTTCTCTTTCAGAAATTTTAAGCAATTGTTTTTTCATCTTTCAATTCCCTTTCTCCGAAATGATTTATAAGCCCAAATTCTTCATTAAGTTTAAATCCGCTAGTTTTAACTTTCCTTCCAAGTAAAAAAAGACTGCCACCAGGACAGCCAGTTCCATTTATCAATTCTTGTGCACGGCCCTTTGGGCAATTTGCTCATGTTCTTTTTTCACAAAAACATCATATTGAGTGGTTTTATGGCGATTTTGAAAATCCTGGGAACCTAAATTCATAGGCGTTTTCGTTTTGAATTGTATACCCTCGTTTTCCAATTTCGCTATCACCTTAAAATAATTATCATTTCCGAATGCCGTATAGATACAAGTCCAGTATTTATAGGAAATTATTTTGGCAGTTACGATACAGGCTATGACCAAAATCAGCATTCCAATGATGATATAAATCAAACTTCTCAGCCCCTTTTAAACCTTTAGGAATATCCCTTCTTTACACTATATTCTTTTGTGCCATGCATCATCTCCTTTTTAAAACTGCAATCACTTTGCTCAGGATCCGACAACTACTGCAAAGGTGCTACTATCATGTAAAAAAACCTAAATAAATATTTTTGTTTGTTGCAATGTTATAGTGCTATGTAGTACAATTACTTTGTGAAATACTTCACAAAGTAATTGTTTATAACAACTCTGCAAACATAAAAACATGCAAGCCTGCAAATTTTTTACATCTTTTTGTGAAATGTTTCACATACTAAAGGGATGGAGATATCCTTTTAAGTCTTCTCTTTAAAAAGGTTTTACATTCGAAAAAATTGGAGGTATTCATTATGAATTCTACACAGGGAAATAAAGTCGTATTAGTTGGTACTGGTGCAGTTGGATCTAGTTATGCCTATGCTTTGATGAATCAAGGAATATGTGATGAGTTGGTTCTTGTCGATTTGAATCAAGAAAAAGCGAAAGGCGATGTTATGGACCTAGATCATGGTCTTGTGTATGCACCTAGTGCCATGAATATAAAATCCGGATCATACGAGGACTGTAGGGATGCTGCAATCGTAGTCATATGTGCTGGAGCTGCTCAAAAGCCTGGAGAAACCAGGCTAGATCTTGTAAGGAAAAACATGAGCATTTTTGAATCAATCGTAGGCAGCATCATGAAAGCTGGATTTAATGGCATTTTCTTGGTCGCAACGAATCCAGTAGACATTTTGGCATATGCGACATGGAAATTTTCCGGTTTACCGAAAGAAAAAGTGATTGGTTCAGGGACTATCTTGGATTCTGCAAGATTCCGCTCTTTATTAGGGCAAGAATTTAATACCGCACCTACAAGTATCCATGCCTATATCATTGGTGAACATGGTGATTCACAACTTCCGGTTTGGAGCTCTGCCAATTTTTCCGGATTGCCGATAGCTCCAAAATTAAATGAAGCAAGAAAAAAAGAGATTGCCGTTCAAGTCCGTGATGCTGCATACCAGATCATTGAGTCGAAGGGTGCTACGTATTATGGAATCGCCATGGGATTGGCGAGAATCACAAAAGCGATCTTAAAGAATGAAAATGTCGTCTTACCAGTTGGCTCATTGTTGGAAGGCGAATATGGCCATAGTAATGTTTATATTGGTACCCCTACAGTCATTAATCGCACAGGCGCAAAAAACATTGTCGAGCTTACCCTAAACGAGAGCGAAAAAGAACAGTTTGCCCGCTCTGTTCATACGCTTCAAGATATTCAAGCCCAATTTTGGGAGTAGTTCATACACTAACCAGAATTTCTTACGCAGGGAGCTGTCATTATGTTAGTACAAACATACAACCCATTTAATAATCTTGCCATTTCAGCATTAGTTGCAGCTATACCGATCCTTTTATTTCTATTATGCTTGACGATTTTTAAGATGAAAGGAATCCACGCAGCCCTTCTAAACTTATTTGTTACCTTTCTTATCGTCCTTTTCCTCTTTAAGCTACCTTTGGGTGAAGCCATCGGAAGTGTGGCTCAAGGTACGTTCCAAGGGATATGGCCGATTGGCTATATCATCGTGATGGCGGTCTGGTTATATAAAGTCTCTGTGAAATCCGGAAAGTTCGAGGTGTTACGCGGTAGCATAGCAGGGATTTCACAAGACCAACGCCTTCAGCTCTTACTTATTGGTTTTTGCTTTAACGCCTTTCTTGAAGGAGCAGCAGGTTTTGGTGTACCGATCGCAATCTGCGCCGTCCTATTAGTTTCATTGGGATTCAAGCCTTTACAGGCAGCGATGCTTTGTCTAATAGCAAATGGCGCTTCGGGAGCATTTGGGGCAATCGGCATACCGGTTGGCATCATCGGGACATTCGGCTTGGAAAATGTAACATCGATGAATGTGTCCATGATGACGGCCTTAACACTGCCGCTCATTAACTTTACCATTCCGTTTTTATTAATATGGCTGATGGATGGCTTTAAGGGGATCAGAGAAGTATTGCCGGCCATATTAGTGACATCGATTACTTATACGGTGTCCCAGGCGATCATGACCGTTTTTGTAGGCCCAGAGTTAGCTGACATTATTCCATCTCTCTTAACCATGGGGGTGCTGGCTTTATTTCTTAATAAGTGGCAGCCTAAACATCTATTTTTACTCAACGGCAAGGAATTTGAATTCGAAAAACATTCAATTGGCGATATCGTAAAGGCATGGTCTCCATTTTATCTATTGACGCTATTTGTTTTGATTTGGAGCTTTCCTGCCTTTAAAGGACTGTTCTCTCAAGGAGGTATCCTCGAATCGGCTGTCCTGAAATTCATATTTCCGGGATCTTCGATTACGATCGGCATTGATTTAATCGGTGCAACGGGAACAGCGATCTTATTGGCTGCGCTGACGACCATCGCTACGACGAAAGCCATTAATGTCAGTGAAGGTCTTTCCCTCCTGAAAAAAACGGTTTTAGAGTTTCGGATTCCGATCATCATGATCTGTGCGATTATCGGCATAGCCAAATTGATGTCATATGGTGGATTAACAAATGTTTTGGGGGAAGCGGTTGCGACAACAGGACATATATTCCCGCTATTATCACCGCTATTAGGGTGGATCGGCGTGTTCATGACTGGATCTGTAGTAAATAACAATACGTTATTTGCTCCAATACAGGCTACGGCAGGCAACATCATAGGGACAAACTCATCATTATTGGTTTCCGCAAACACTGCCGGGGGGGTCATGGCAAAGCTCGTTTCTCCACAATCGATTGTAATAGCGACGGCTGCAGTTGGCGAAACCGGAAAAGAATCCGCTTTAACGAAAATGACATTGAAATACAGCTTTGGGTTATTAGCCTTCGTGTGCATTTGGACATTTATTTTATCGTTATTCTTTAAGTGAATCCAAGTAAAACTCACGGCTTCGAAAAAGACTGCATCCAAGATGATCAGTTCATCTTGAATGCAGCCTTTTTACATTTAAAGCAAACGCTCTTGTCCTTCCTAGCCGGTTTATTTTTCCGGCACGTTACAAGAACCGTCCGTACAGGCTTCACCTGTTGCTGGATCATTCACCATTTGCAGCGGATTTTCCTCGGCCCATATTTTTTTCAGCGTATCGAGGAATGCTTCTGTTGGCTGTGCGCCGGAGATGCCATACTTGCGGTTGATGACAAAGAAGGGAACACCGGTTATTCCAAGCTGGCTGCCTTCCTGCTCATCGCCCCTTACTTCCGCAGTGAATGCCATCCCGGCGAGAATGGCTTCAGCTTCAGACTTATCAAGACCAGCCTCTTCGGCTAACTTAACCAATGTAGCATGATCGCCAATATGCTTGCCTTCGGTAAAGTATGCTTTGAACAGGAGCTCGTTCATTTCATTCTCTTTACCTTTTGATTCAGCAAGGTACATCAAGCGGTGTGCATCAAATGAATTCGTTAAAACCACTTTGTCCAAATGATATTCGAGACCCAATTCTTTAGCCTGCTGTGTCAGGTTTTGATTGTTCGCTTCCACATCCGCTTGAGACATGTTGTATTTCTTGGCCAGCATTTCATTTTGGGACATATTGATATCCCGCTCAGCCTCTGGGTTCAACTCAAAGCTGCGAAACGCTACCTCCACCTGCTCTTTATTTTCAAATTGCTTCAAAGCCTCTTCGAATCGACGCTTCCCTATATAACAGAACGGACATTGATAATCCGACCAAATTTCCACCTTCATGTAAATTCCTCCTTATATTAAATGCAACCACATTAAGCACATTATATATTCCAGGGTATCCTCTTGCAAGGATATTACCCTAGACACTCTTTTTCAAAATGGGTGAAGTCGACTTTTTTCATGAATTCTTCTAATGTATAGCCCTTTAATAGGCGCAACGTTTCCTTTTCGGCCTCGTTCATGATTTCCTCCAAAGCCGTATCCAGCTGCTTCCCGACTTCACCGCATTCGCTCGTTTCCATACAAACAAGGCATTCCGGCCGCACCGCTTGATACACATCCGCCAAAGTAAGCTCGGAAGCAGGCACCTTCAAGCTATATCCCCCATCACGGCCTTCCTTTGTTTCGACGATGCCCTCAGCAGCAAGCTGAGCCATCACCCTTCTTAAAAAAGTAGCATGTGATTTCACCTTTGAGGCAATCGCCGAACTTGTCAGGAGCTTTTCGCTTTGTGCGAGCCAAACAAGAGAGTGGATGGCGATGGCAAAGCGCGGCGGTCCAATTTGATTGTTTCGATTACCTGAAGACATGGTTATCCCCCTTACAAATCCTATCTCCACTTTTTACATGATATATATAAGGCCATTATACTATGTTCCGTTCTTCCGAACAAATAACCCCCGCCTCTTTCCTCTTTGATAAAGGGAGCATTATTGATATACTTTTATAGTCTGAATTTTAAATCTTTAATAACAGGAGATCTTCCATGAAGGAAAAATACCCCTATTTACTCGTCATACTTGGCGCAATGCTGTGGGGAACGACCGGAACCGCCCAGTCATTCGCCCCTGATGGAGCCCATCCCATTGCAATAGGTGCCGTCCGCTTGGCAGTCGGCGGGACCGCATTATTGCTCATTGCAATCTGGCAAAAAAAATTAACGCGATACAATTGGCCATTAAAAGAGACCATTTTAGCCACGTTAGGCATGACCTGTTACCAGCCGCTATTTTTCATGGCTGTCAGCATGACCGGAATTGCCATCGGCACCATCATTACACTAAGCAGCGCCCCCATCATCGCCGGATTCCTTGAATGGCTGTTCAGTAAAAAACGTCCATCAATAAGTTGGTGGATTGCCACAGGATTATCGATTGCCGGATGCTTACTGCTTTTTTCCAATCAAGGATCCGTCACCATCGATCCAGTAGGTGCGCTGCTTGCGCTTGGGGCTGGAGCTTCTTTTACCGTTTATACACTTGTTAGTAAAAGGATCTTGGATAAACAGCCTCCAGAAGCGACTGCTGCTGTCATCTTTAGTTTTAGTGCCCTGCTATTGGCACCCGCTTTATTCATAATGGATATCAGCTGGATCGGCACAACGGGCGGGATGGCCGTCAGCCTTCACCTTGGACTACTTGCTACAGCAGCAGCCTACTTATTTTTTAATAAAGGGCTATTATCCGTTCCCTCATCAACAGCCGTTTCCTTATCACTCACAGAGCCGCTGACAGCCGCTCTTCTCGGTGTCTTCCTTGTCGGCGAGAGCTTGGGCCCCATGTCATGGATCGGGGTCGGATTACTCTTATGCGGAATCATCTCATTGACGATTTCACCAGGGGCACGAAGAAATCCTACAATGTTGAAACAGGAGCTGTCTACGAAAAAGTGACGCTTTTACAGAGTTGGCATCATAATTTAATAAGCTAGGATTTTTCCTAGCTTATTTTTTTGTCTGATCGCAGCATAAGCTGTAAATGGATTAATTCGACCTTCAAAGGGATAATTCGATCCTCATACGAATTAATCAGCTCTTTAAGGGTACTAAGTAATACAAAAACCAGACGGCATGGTTTTGTTCATCGGCGGCAGCACGCCGGAACGCCTTTCGAATGGATCGATCAGCCGCACCATCAGCGACTTCCAGATAAAAATCAACGGTTTCCTGTTCATCTTGAATGGCAAATTCCAATCCGGCTGCATAGGAGTCCGGGCATGTTTCCGTCACTTTAGGCTGTGGCTGCACCCCTGTCAAACTGTTGTATATCCGGGTGAATGCTTGGAAGTGTTTTATTTCATCTTCCCTTATTTCAATGATTTGTTTCCTCTGCTTTTCATCTGGCGCTAATGCAGCCAGTTTCTCATAACACTGGATTGCGGTGTACTCGCCATTTATCGCCTTTTCAACCTGGCGAATCAACTTATCCTGCTGTCTATTCCAATCACCTTCATATATTTCATGTCCATTCATGGCATAATACCTCCCTGTTCTGTATTCCATATAGTATGAAATACAGAGAATCAGGTGCCCATCAGATCATTTTATGCCTTCAAAATATGAACGGAAGCGAAGTCTCGCCCCCGGTTTTCATATCTTTGATTTTGATGAGATTTGCTTTCACTTCATTTTCCCCAATGATCATGACAGCTTGAATTCCTTCTTTGTTTGCCCTTTCCAATGCTTTGTTCACCTTTTTACCTGATAATTCCACTTCCACTTTAAAACCCTTTTGGCGGTATTTTTTTGCCACGGATAACGCTTCTTTTTCCATACCAATTGGAATAATATAATAGTCAAGATTAGAAACATTTTTCGTTTGATTTCTACCTTTCAATATAGTTAAAATCACATCCAGACCAAAAGATATGCCAACCGTCGAAACTATATCATTTGTACCTGCAAGCCCGCCGATTGCATTGTCATATCTTCCTCCACTTCCAATGCTTGACTTTAATTCGCCGTCTGCAAGAAAGATTTCATATACAGTTCCGGAATAAATCTCAAGGCCCCGGGCTAAAAACGGATTAAAGATGCAGACATCCTCAAGTTGTAAGTATTTCAATAACCCCTTTAACTCCGATAATTCCTTTACTCCTTCTTGGAGTAGAATATTGTCTGATACCAAGCTTTTAAAGAAACTCAAATCGATTGTTTCCCTTTTATTCAGCCAATTTCTAATTGCATTGATCGTTTCAACTGCCACTTGTTTTCTCTCTAATTCCTGTGAAACCCCCTCTATCGATATTTTTTCAAGTTTATCCAAAGTTAATGTCACATCAGCTATTTCTGACTTAGGGACACCCAGTACTTCAAGCATGCCCGCTAATAGCTTCCGGTTGTTATATTGAATACGCACATCTACACCCAATTTCTGAAATGCCTCAATCGCCATCATCATTAGCTCTGCCTCCGCCGCCTGTGATTCCACGCCAACTACATCAACATCGCATTGGGTGAACTCACGAAACCTCCCTGCCTTAATTGGACCATCCCGAAACACTTTTCCGATCTCATACCGTTTAAACGGCTTCCTTATTCCTGGATTCATCGCGACGACCTTTGCAAAAGGAATGGTTAAGTCATAACGAAGCGCTAATTCCCGCTTGCCCTGATCAGTCAGTGTGTACATTTCTTTTAAAATTTCCGCTCCTCCTCCATATTTCGAAGAAAGTAATTCGGTATAATTCAAAATTGGTGTTTCAATTGACTGACATCCATAAAGAAGGAATACATCCTCTAAAGTCCTTTTAATCTGATTACGAATTTCCTCATCTTGTGGTAAATAATCCTGTGTACCTTTTACATTTTGATAAGCCATCTTCTTCATTAAAACTCCTCCTTTTGTTAGAAAAAATAAAAAACCGCATCTGATTAACTTACTAATCAAATACGGTTCATGATAAATAGCTTTCCTATTCACGATTTTTTAGCAATCGGATAGCAAAGCTACTGAGTATGATGATGAAGTTGTGAATTCAAGAAGGTTTTTCGTTCTTTCATTTTCATCACTCCTAATTGTCATGTATTGTAGCATATATCCTTTAAAGGAACAATATCCCATTATAATCTATTGAATGATTTGCACATTCTCATATAAATAAGCTTCTTCCGGTGCCTTTATTTTCTTCGACTCTTTTAATTCGATCACAGGTACGGCTTCCCCTTTATAGCTTCCTTTTTTTAAAGTACCCGTAACGGTGTACCAATCATTCGTCTTCATCCCTTCCACATTCCCATTGACCATATATCCGTATAACGTCGCATCCACTACACAGCAGGACATGGAGAGGCGGGAGATGGCCATTTGTTTTTCTGTAAAAGTATCCTCACGATATATGAACCCCGTAAGCTCTATTTCTTTCCCCTCGATTGTATCGAGGTTGTTCAGTAAATCATCCAGTACCTCAAAGTAATTATCATCCGTAACAGTAATCTTCTCCCCATTCGTATGTTTCCCTTTATCATACGAGCTTACCTTCTGTGGCTGCTGGTTCGCCATCCCTCTTTTCGCCAGAACTTCCCCGCTTAATGTAAAATCGGTCAAGATGAAGCCCAGAAGAATCGGAATGAAGAACAAACTATATTTCAGGACCAGCGCGGATGGGGAAGACTCTCCATTCGATCCACAATCACAATGATGTGGACCCTGTTTTTGTTTTTTCATACGGAGAAGACTGATCACTAAAAAAGCAAAAAGCGCCGCCATTGCATATGGAACCATTTTGGGCGCAATCAATTTCGTTAAATGGCCCGAAACATACAATTTAAAAATCATGAGGCCCAGTCCAAGCAGAAGCAATCCCTCAAGTCTTTGGATAAAAAAACGTTTCATCAGAAGCCCCCCTTACTGATCAATCCGCCTGCAATCAGGCATAGGCTGAAGACGACTGCGAAAACAAGCAAGACATATGTTACGACAAAGCTCCGTTTAAAGCAGGACATCATGATCAGGACATTTTTCAAATCCAGCATGGGACCAAATACAAGGAAACCCAGTATCGAACCTGGTAAAAAACTATGGGAAAAGGAAGCAGCAACGAATGCATCAGCAGATGAACAGAGTGAAAGCACAAATGCAATCCCCATCATCAATGCCGTGCCTTTTATCGGCGCCTGACCAATATCGGCCATTACGGTCCGATCCATAAACACTTGAAATATACTGGCAAACAAAGCCCCAATGATAAAGTATCTGCCGACCATAAAAAATTCCTGTGAAGTATGATCAATGAAGCTTGTCCATTTCGTTGGCCTAATATCGTGTTCATGGCCGTGAACCACTTCAAATTTCTCCTCTTTCACCACATCTTTAGAGCTGAATATATAAATGAATACACCTACGATTATGGCAGTCAGGACACAAAGAATGATTCTTCCATATAGAATGGTCGGATTATTTTGAAACGCATAATAAGTTGAGCCGAACACGATGACATTCAATATTGGGGCAGTTACGAGCAAGACAACACCTGCATGGACCGGGACACCCTTTTGAATCAATCTCCGTACGACCGGGATGATTGCACATTCGCAGACCGGAATAATCAGCGCTGCCCCTATCGCAGCAAAAATAGCTGTCAGGGGTCGTTTTGGTATCATTCGCTGAATAATTTCTTCACTGATGAACAACTGGATGAACGAAGATGCCACGGCACCCAGGAACAGGAAAGGAATCGATTCTAAAAACAACCCCAAAAACACGACGAACACAGAGTGAAGCATCGGGTAACCCGAGAGATCAATCCCTTTTGGAATGAACAAATCGCCTAGAAAAAAGAATGCCAGCAGCAAAAACAATAGAACCAATAACAGCAAATTACCCGTGTAACGTTTCAAAAGCATGTTCAACCACCTCACAAATCATAATTATTACGATTTAAGTTTTAACTCGGTCTAGTATATGCTTTTGATAGGGGGTACATGACAAGAAACAAAAGAGAATGGAAGACATTCCTCCACCCTCTTTTATAAATTTCAATATCAATCTTTATTCTCTTCATCTTCTTCATATAAATCGTGTTCACCAATATAAATAGGGCCGTTTGCATAATCAATTCTGATTGGCCATTCATACGGAACGGATATACGGCTGGATATTTCTCTCCAAAATTTACTCGAATCTGTTTCAAAATCTTGAAACTCTTTTAATAGTTCTTTATAAGACGCACCTTCAGGTCTATCAAGCCCGTAACTAAATATTCTACATATTCAACTAAAGTCCCTAATAGTTGAATAAGATTTTTTATCTATTCTTTATTATATTAACGACTTCAGCAACCCTGCCTTTACTTTTGATAGTCTATCACATATAAAAAGCAAAAAAAGACGAAAAGTAAACCTCCCGTTTTTTTATTATGATCATTCTATTATTTAGTAATCAATCTTCTTCGAGTTTCTTTTTCCCTTTAAATGCTAGCGGTAAATACATACTTAGCAATCATCATTTATCGTAATTTAATGGAACCGCCATCAAACATGCCCCGGCTGCAAGCATATGAATTTTTTTACCCTTCTCTTTTCAGGTAATGAAGTGACTTTTAATAAAAAACATCCCTATTTTTTATGATAAACTTATATTATCTCTTTTTAACTCAGCTTATTTGCAACATCCATGATTTCCGTTAACCAAGTAATGCGTCAATTGCAGGCATAAACCTAAGTTTTGTGCATAGCATGATAGGGTATCGATGCTCAAGACAAATTCACATCCCTGGAAATTCTGACCTGACTTCAGATCTATATCTTCCGCTAACAAGCAGAAGAGCGAATCTTTGGAATCATGCTCATACCAATGAAACATGCCTTTTCGAGGTATCTCTTAACACTCTCACTCAATAGAACCTTCCTTACAAGCATGTGCCCACACATATCCCAGCAAATCATGAATCCATTTGTTATCCAGATCGGTTTAAAGTTTTTTAAAATAATTTCCCATCGCCTTAGTTTTTTATGCATTCGTCATGCAGTCCGATATCCCTTTATTTTTCCTATATATCAAAAAATCAGTGATGCTTTCAAATGGGGGTGCCACAAAAGGGGGAGTTCACATGAATTTTATCGAGTATGATTTGCTATTCGAATCAAGAAACCAATTAATAGAGGAAATTATGGATTTGGATGAAACTATGCTGCACCATAGGCCTGTGCCTGAGGTATGGAACATCGCCCAGATTTGCCATCATTTATATCTCACGGAACAGGTGTTTACTAAAGCTATAGCTATTGGCCTTCGAGAAAGGGATTTTAATAATATCATTCAAAAAAACATTTACTTTGTTACTGATAGAACGAAGAAATTCACATCCCCTGATATCATTTCACCCTCTACAAACCCATTTCAATTATCGACCCTCATGGATTTACTGGGAGAATCAAGGGATCGATTATTACAGGTTCTTTATGATATGGATACAGATACCATCTTAAATAGAAAGAAGGCCAAGCATCCCCTGTTCGGGGACCTCTCTTTGGATCAATGGATTGAATTATTATCCTTACATGAACAAAGGCATATCAAACAGATACAAGAAATAAAGACCGCCCTTATATAAGCCTTTCATGACAAATTAGATAATCAGCCGGAGACTTTTCAAACAAAACAAAGAGACCACGTCATTTTGTGGTCTTATTTCATGCATGCTATGAAACGATCGTGACTGTCGGGGGCTGCACCAAGTTGATAGATTGGCAGAGCCCCTATTTCCCTAGCCAGCATTCTAGTATCAAGATGATACTTTTAGTTTCCTTTTGATTTGTGTTGCGAAGATTTCAAGACAGATTGCGATGATCAGGATAAAATAAGTGATTGCTCCAATTTCACTCAAGTCAAAGTAAAATCCACTTGCCATGAACATATCGAAGCCGATTCCTCCTGCGCCTGCCGCTGCGCCCATTGCGACCGCCACTGCAAAATTGATTTCAAAGCGCATGAAGGTCCACGAAATGATATAAGTGATCGAAGATGGAATGATGACTTGGAACACGATCTGCCACCAATTCGCTCCGCTTGCTTGCAGGGCCTCTATAGCTCCTTTTTCAATTTCCTCGAAGGATTCCGAGTAGGCCTTCACAAGGTAACTTATGGAGTGAAACGTCATCCCTATAACGGCCGCTACACTGCCCAGCCCTGCTGCGACTGCAAAAATGAGGACCCATAACACGGTAGGAACGGCTCTAATCAGGGCAACCGATCCCTTTATGATAATCGATAATGGCTTGGACGAGATATTTCCAGCCGCTAAAAGCCCCAACATCAAGGCAATGATCGCACCAAATATTGTTGTCAAGAAGGCTAAACCTAATGTAATCGACACCTGATAAAGCGCTTGTGAAAAGGTAAAGTGCTTCAGATGCGGTTCAAAAAACATGGTCTTCAAATTGTCGGCGGTCAATGATAGCGCGTCCCACAGTTTAACATCCTTATAATCAAAACTGGCAAAAGCGTATATGGTCAAAACTGCCAGTACCAACATACTCAACCTAATCGCGATTGAAGATTTCGAGAAGGGCTTTTTCGATAATCGTTCAAGTAGCATTTTATCTAAATCCTGGCCAGTAGGAGCAGGAAATGGTTTGATTGGACCTTCTGCCTGCATTATAAAATCACCCTCCTCACATAATTTGAGATCAATTCAATAGATAATATCGAAATGATGATCGTAATGACGACAAGGCTGGCAATGTCATAACTCAAGTTTTTATAGTACAGATTAAACGTAAAACCAATGCCCGATCCTGTAAGCAGCCCGACCAATGTTGCATTCCTGATATTCGTTTCAATCATAAAAAGTACCCAGCTGATCATTTGCGGAATTGTCGAAGGAATAACAGACTGCGAAATGACGGCTAGATAACTTGCGCCGGTTGTCTGCAAAGCTTCTACAGAGCTTGAACTCACTTCATCAATCGTTTCAATAAAAGCTCTTGTTAAAAAACCGAAAGATCCGAAAAACAAGGCAAAATAACCAGTCAAGGAACTTTGTCCAAATGAGAATAGCAGAACTAATGCCCATATTGAGACATCAATATTTCTAAATAAAACGGCTATCCCACGGCTAAAACCTCCGAAAAATGCATTCACCCTTGTCGTATTGGAACCCAATATCGCAAATACAAAGGCCAATATTCCCGCTAATGTGGTTGCAGCAACGGATATTAAAAGTGTTTCTTTCAGCTTTACCAAAATGTCTGGGAGTTTGGCAAGGGAATCCTTTGTTGGATAAAAATTCGATAACGACCATTGTATGGCCTTAGGAACCGAAGTAACCCCTTTTGCGATGCTGAATTCTGTAATGATGATGGAAATAGCCGTCGCAGCCCCAATAAGCAAAAACAATAGTAGTGAATTTCTTCTCTTTTTTGCAAAAACATCAGCCGGCATGGGAACCTCCCAAATCAAAAATCAACTTTCCTTCATCTGATCCATAGATCTGATGGATATCATTTGAGGTTATATTTTGAGTTGTGCCATTGAAAACAACCTTGCCGCTATTCACACCGATGATTCGATCCGAATACTTAAGGGCAACATCGACTTGATGCAGGTTGACTACTACTGTGATTCCCATGGAAGTGCAGATATTCCTTAAATGGTCCATGATCACTTTGGAAGAATTCGGATCAAGAGAGGCAATCGGTTCATCGCATAATAGCAATTTAGGATTTTGGATAAGCGCCCGCGCAATGCCAACCCGTTGCTTCTGTCCTCCGCTCAACTGATCGGACCTTTTATAGATTAGATCTTCCAGACCGAGAATTTGGAGCAATTTAGCAGCCTGAAGTTTCTCCTCTTCACTATAAAGCCCAAGGATTCCAGCCAATGTAGATTTATAGCCTAATCGCCCATGCAGGGTATTTTCAATCACACTTAATCTATTTACAAGATTGTAATGTTGAAAAACCATCCCTATTTTCCTGCGTACTTTCTTTAACTCCCTTTTATTCACCTTGTATACATGATCATTATCAAAAATGATTTCTCCGCTAGAAGCATCAATCATCCTGTTGATGCATCGAAGGAGAGTTGATTTCCCTGCTCCGGATGGCCCTATGATCGAAACGAACTCTCCTTCTTTCACAGTGAAGTCAATATTGGATAACGCCTTTGTACCATTTCCATAATGTTTTGAGACATTTTTCAATTCCAATAATGTTTTCATGTATGATCCTCCTACAAATTACTGCCTTTATTTAGATAATTCCCGAATTGGATTGAACCAGTCATCCTCGACTTCTACCAATCTTTCTTTTCCGCTCACCCGTTTAAATAGACCTGATAACTTAGAATCTTCCGGTACAAAAACTTTCTCGTTATTTGCCATTTCATCGGACATCAACGTTTCAAGAATTTTTTTACGTGTTTCCTCACTGACTAATTCGGTGTTGACAACGAAAGGTGCATTCAGAACCGGAGTCACTGAAATGAGTGAGAATGTTTTATCTGCAACTGTGTTGAAGGGCTCAGCTGCATCCTTCTTTACCTTATACACGGCACCTGCTTTATTCTCTTCCCCATCAGCCAGCTCCACATAATTATTGACACATGTGTCACAAAAAGCCGCCACTTCCGCTTTCCCGGTCAAAAGATTTACAGCCGATCCTTGGTGTGAACCGCCATAAAGCACTTCACTGAAGAATTTATCTTTCCCGCCTTCCAATAAATCCTCGGCCTTTAATTCCTTAAACTTATCTTGCCGCGAAAAATAATCAACGATTCCTGTGGAAGGAACTTTGAAGCCAGATGTTGAGCTATTAGATACGAAAGAGAACTTTTTCCCTTGGATACCGTCTATCTTGTATTCGCCGTTAATTTTATAGTCATCTGCATTTGGAACAGCCAGCCAGCTATTATAGACTGCATCATCCAACGTACCTGATTCACCGCTTGGTACAACTAGAGGTTGAACACTATCGTTTTTGTTGTTTGCTTCAATATATCCTTGCGCTCCCAGGAATGCTAAATCTGCGTTTCCATTAGCAATTGCCTCGATTGCAATGTTATAATCCGTAGTTGTCTTATGTTCGACTTTCTTTCCTGTGGCATCTTCCAAGATCTTCCCGATTTCATCGCGGGCTTCCCCTAAATCTTCCCCGGATTCATTTGGTAGCCATGCTACGGTCAATGTATCATCTTCATTTGCACCTGTTGAACTACTAGAAGAACAGCCTGTGAACACCAGTAAAATAACTAACATCAATATGGACATCATCGATTTTTTCACGTTAAATCTCCCCTCCAATTAAAAGATCATTTCTCATTTCAGTCACTTCACATATAACAATACCGGTACAATACTAACCTGCCGTTAAGGGGGCTGAATATTCAGTAAAGTTTATGTGAATTCATCGTTAAATTTTTTGAATAGCTTGAGTAAAGCAGCCATTCTGCATGCTATATTCTCTAGTTACTAACCGATTCATGAACTCCAAGTCATGAAAAATGCCCAGCATTGTCGTTCCTTCATTCATTAGCTGTTCCAGCAGGGTTTTCACCTTCACTTTAGAATCGTGATCCAAACTTGCTGTCGGTTCATCCAACAGGAGGAGCCGCGGCCTTTTCACCATTGCTCTTGCAATATTTAACCTTAGCTTCTCTCCTCCTGAAAAAGTAGCAGGGTAACTGTCCCATAGCTCTTTTCCTATTTCAAAGTGGCCGAGGATTTTTTCTGTTTCGATATTGGCCATTTCCCTTGTTTGTCCCATTTCAAGGATGGCCCCAGTAACGAGCTGCCTTGCTGTCGTTCTTGGCATGACATTTAAAAATTGGGATACATAGCCTATCTCATGCTTACGCAGGTAAATCATTTCCCTTTCTGTTGCTTTTGCTAGATTAATCGCACCAAAGCGGGAAGAATCATACCAGATGTCTCCTTCTTGAACCCGATAAGTACCATAAATCGATTTTAGGATCGTTGATTTTCCGCTGCCGCTCTTGCCTGTAATGCCAATGAATTCGCCTTTTTTCACTGTGATCGTAATATTGCTGACCGCATGGATATACTTGCGTTGATTATGTAAAATAAAAGACTTTGATAAATCATTGATCTCCAATATGTTCTCCACTTTGCCACCCGCTTTCTAGAATTTATATCCTGTAATTCGTTTTTTGAATCAATTTCCCATCTACAATCACAGTTGTAATTACAGGGAAATCACCAGAAATTTTTTCAATAATAAGTATGTCAGCCTTTTTCCCTTCACGAATCGATCCAATTTCATTCTCCATCTTGACTGCCTTTGCGGGATTAATCGTAACCAGCTTGAACATATCGACAAGATCCATCCCATGGTTTTCGACTAATTCAAACATTGAATGCAGAAGGGCTGAAGGGTAATAATCACTGCATAATATGTCTATACTTCCATCCTGAATGGCTTCAGAGGCACTTAAGTTCCCGCTGTGAGAACCTCCCAAAAGCACATTTGGTGCACCGGCTATAGTATACATCCCCATATCATGGGCCTTACGGGCGATCTCAAGTGTGATTGGAAATTCACTTATACTCGTTCCAAAGCTGTGAACCAATTCAAGCTTCTCTATTGAATCATCATCATGTGAGGCAACGGCAATATTGTTTTCTCTTGCCAGCAGTGCGATCTCCTTCATTCTTTCAATCGTCAGCTTTTCTTTCACTTGATGAGTCCGGATCATGACATCAATAGCTTCATCACTATAATCGTTATACCCTCTTAAAGTGTTTCGATAAATCTCTAGATGCCGATACTGCCCTTGTCCCGGAGTGTGGTCCATGAATGAGACCAGATGCACTTTCTTTTCCAAAACATATTCTCTTAGACTATCAATATCATCCAAATTATCGATTTCATAACGTGCATGAAACCGGTGACGCACTAGGTGCTTCATCCTATGTGTTTGATCGATCAAATCAATAAGCTTTCTTACATTCTCCGGCTCCCGAATGGGCTTATATGCGTATTCAGTGGATTTATAGAGCGATAGAGAGTGGAACATGGTCGTAATCCCGTGCGTAATCAGTTCCTTTTCCGTTTCTCTTAAGCTCAAATTAAAATTCATTAAAGAAGTCGGGCGCGGCGCAGTCATATGTTCAATATAATCTGAATGGAGATCAATGAAACCTGGTGAAACATATCCGCCCATAGCGTCCAGCACTTCCATCCCAGGACTTCTTTCGATTTCTCCCACAGGTGCAATCCGGCAAATTCTATCATCCTTAATTAAGAGATCATGGTCCATCAGGATCGAGTCTTCCGTTATTATTTTTCCATTTTTAATCAGCAACAATGTCTCTTCCCCCATTTTCGGTTTAGTTTCTTTTACAGCAGCGAGTGTACTAATTGCTGGGTATAAGGATGCTGTGGATCTTCGAGTATTTGATCTGTTAAACCTCGCTCGATTATTTTACCCTCCAGCATAACGAGAGTACGGTCTGCAAGCATTCGGATTACTCCTAAATCATGGGATACCAATACCATGCTAATATTCAAATCTCTTTGGAGGCCTTTGATTAAATCCAATACACTTGCTTGAACTGATAAATCTAAACCAGTGGTGACTTCATCCAAAAGCAGTATGGGAGGATTGTTGGACAATGCTTTGGCTATCTGGACCCTTTGCTGCATTCCCCCTGAGAAATTCCTTGGTTCTTCTGTCATTCGATGAATCGGAATATTGACTGCCTCAAGGAGTTCGGCTCCTCTTGATTCCATGCTGCCAACATGTCTGTTCCCGGCTGAAATCAACTTTTCGGCAATATTGCCGATCGAGGAAAAATCCATTTTCAACCCTAGAATCGGGTTTTGATAAACCTTCCCCATCAGGTGGTTTCTAACGTATCTTTTCTTCTGGGCAGACTCCATGAATACATTCTTTTTTCCTTCCTCAAAGCCAGCTACATACAGTTCTCCATCGGTCACTTCTTCGTCAAAATACAAACTTTTCATTAAAGTGGATTTGCCGCTGCCGCTTTCCCCTACAATTCCAAGAACTTCACCGTGATACAAATCGAATGTCAGATCTCTGCAGGCATAAACCGTCCCGCATTCGTGACAATAGTTTTTCGTCACTTTTCCTGATTTCATTTGTTTGCATGCCGAACATCCGTTACCATACTGTTTGCTCATTTGTTTAACTGATAATACGGGAACCTCAAGCACAGACATTTAATTCACTCCCAATGATTGTTTTTGATTGACCATTTCAAGACAATTGCTTGTATCATTGCATTGGAAATACGTTTCCCCTGATTCCTCATCAACAAGTTCATCCAAAAACACATCATTGGAACCGCAGAGAATGCAAGAATGATTTGCAAAGGACTCGATTTCAAATTCATAATCATCAAATGCCAAAGATGATACATTTGTATATGGGGGTACTGCATATACCTTTTTCTCCCTGCCTGAACCTAACAAAATGAGCGCTTCATTATCGTCCAGTTTGGCATTATCGAATCTTGGTATCGGGCTTGGTGCCATGACATACCTGTCGTGAACCATTACCGGATGGTCTGCATCCGTCGCCATTATTCCGTACTTCATAATTTGTTCAAATAACATAAGCCATGCTCCGCTATACTCTCTCTCAGCATGCAGCTTTTTCGTTTCATGTTCGCTCGGCTCGAAATTCCTTAAAGGTTCCGGTAACGGAACTTGAAGAACTAATATCTGGTCTCGATGCAGCGGCACTTCCGGCACCCTGTGTCTTGACTGGATTAAAGAGGCTTCTTTTGTGCGATACGTTGTCCTCACCCCAGTGGTATCAGATACGAGTTTTTTTATGTTAACGGCATTAACGGATTCATCCGAGCCTTGGTCGATCACCTTAAGGACGTCATCCTTTCCGATCAATGACAATGTCAACTGCAGGCCGCCCGTGCCCCAACCTCGTCCAATCGGCATTTCCCTCGAAGCGAATGGGACTTGATAACCCGGAATGGCAATCGCCTTCAGTGTTGCCCTTCTAATTTCCCGTTTCGACCCTTCATCAAAGAATGCAAAATTATAAGTCTTATTCATGCAATCCAACCTCCTGCTCTGTGGTCTTATCTTTTGACTTCCGAATGCTATCAAGCTTGGATTGGAACGTAACATAATGAGGCATCTTCAAATGGGAGATGAAACCCGTCGATTCCACTGAATCTATATGATAAAGAACGAATTCCTCGTTGTGACTTGGAAACTCCTTGTTTGGTTTTTCCAGACAATTATCCAAGATGCCCATAGCTATTGCTTTCGTTTCATTTTGTCCCATGCACATGCCATAGCCAACTTCAAACTCTATTTCTTTTTTGCCTTGTTCTTTCTCTACCGTAAGCGGAATGAGCATCTCTGCCTCAGTTGCTGTGAAGTCCCCAATATAATAGCTATCTTCCTCTTGCCCTTCGTCCAGTAGCGGGTGATCGAGATGAACGGGCAGCTGGCCTACACGCAGCTCCCCTACTGTCGGGTGCAGTGCGCCATATCCACGGATGACTGCATAAGCAAGTGATGTCACTGCGCCGGTTTGGCCCCTTGTTAAAATTTGCAGGCGTTCACTCCGCATTGAAGGAAACTCCAGACTTTTCCTTGTCACATCCCCAGGCTGCAAATCATTGTTCTCACAGCTTGCTAATAAGCCTTCACTTCTTAAGTAGTCCAAAACTTTAGGCAGGGAGTTTAAATCAGCCATATCGTTCTGATTTTCTGTTGAATGATCTTCCTCTTGAAAAGCCCGTAACCAATCTTGAATGCTTATATCCGATTCATTTTCCAGCTCCGAATCTAGTAACCGATGTGTATAATCGGTCGTCGCACCTAATATCTGTCCGCCAGGCACATCCTTAAAACTAGCTGAAATCCGCCGTTCCACTTTCATATTTTCAGAACTGATCATCCGTGAAACATGTTTTCGCGGCAAAGTGGATCGATAGGCTCTCAAGAGGAAAACAGCTTCTTCCGGATTGCCTTCAGCCTGTTTAATGGCAAGTGCAGCCAGTGATTGATCATACAAACTGCTTTCTGACATAACCTGATCAATCAATCCTCTCATCCCGGCTTCTATCTTATGCAGTTCTATGGCCGTCCCTTTTTTGACCCGTTCATACTTTAAGCGTTTGATGGATTCCTCAATCGCCTTTGTTCCGCCCTTTACTGCAACATATCCCATAAAATCTCATCCCCATTTTCTCTAATTTGAGTCGTTCTCGGCAAAGCTATTAAACGATCTTGTTGATCAACAAAATACATATCGATTCCTAACGGGAATTCCATGTTTTTTTCGTTCCTTGCAGCCAGCCAGGCGGAGACATTCGGGAGACTTAAGAATGATTCATCTTGAATTCCCGGTCCTGAAAGGATCATTGAGTCCCCTTTCGTAACATCCGGTACTTCTAGAATGATCATCGCCGATTCATGAGGGTTCAAAAGATTTCCTACCTTTGCTTTATTCAAGGCTTCCTTCATTTGCTCCTCGGAGGCATCATGTAAAATAAAGATAAAATCCGCTTCCGGCAAATCAACAGGCTTTGAATAAGTAAGCTGATTGATCATTCTTGACACCGCCTCCTCCGCCTTTGAAATGACCTTAAATGACACTTCAGGGTCGAGTACCGTTCGTGCAAGGAGGATGGTCGAAGATAAGCATTCCATTTGAACATCCAACGTCCTGGCCTCCCTATCCAAAACCACTAAAGTTCCAGGTCTTGAAGTCGCCGTTACAAGCTTTCTATAAACAGTTTGTATATCATGAACTACATCCAAATTCATTGCTTTCCCCCCTCTTATTGAACATCCATTGTTTCGAAGTTAACCTTGGTTCTTAAGATCGATCGATTAAGCTCTTGAAGATTTTTCTGTATATTCTTCTTCTCATTTTCTAAAACATGTGACCATGATCTTGTTTCGCCAAGATCAGCCTCATAAGCGGCATCAATGATCGCTAAACTATGTGCCAGTTCTTCCCGCTGTCCCTTAACGATACCAATCCCGATTGAATCCTGGATTTGGACCGTGCATTCTGTCACCAGCATTTCCCCTAGATAAAACAAGCTCTTTTTTGCCGTTTCCCTTGTCTTTAGCAACACAAGGGCACTCTCTGGTTTTTGAATGACGGTAACTTTATATTTCATGGCTATTTCCTTGGCAAATTCCTTCGCAATGTCCTCAGAGCCTTGAATCAAAATCTCGGTTCTTTCCCTTCTTCTCATTCCATTGGCCTCCAATGTTTTAGTTTCAAGCTAACATCTTCAATGTATCTTGTTGCCAAGTGAACGTACGTTAAGAAAGAGTAAATCTTTGTATGAAACTTGTTAAAGCCGGGCCTTCACTATTCAAATTTCGTGCTTTACTCGTGAATTCGGAGCATTTACTCGTGAGTTCCGTACCTTTACTCGTGAACTCGGGGCATTTACTCGTGAGTTCCGTACTTTTACTCGTGAATTCAGAGCATTTACTAGTGAATTCGATCGATATCTGGAATGGAAGTTTTTATATAACATATGTGAAACAATCGCTCCGATAGATTATGACCGTGTGCTCAAGGACTTGATTACTCCGCTTATCCCGGCATAATGATTCCACTTGCAAAAGTGGAATCAAACTTGAACACTGCAAAATATCCCGTTCGAAAAGAGTGGGAAAAATCACATTCAGCGTGCTCCTGCTGGATCCGAACTCTACAAAGCCACGCTGCCGATAATATTGAAACATGGAGGTTATATCCGGACCGTCCTTTTGTATTTCAGGAAATGTTGATTTTGCTACAAAAGATGTATGAAGAGCAATCGGGAAATCGTCCATTAACCTAAGCCTGCCAATTTTAAAGACCTTATCATCACTTTCCACCTCAAGGCTTCGAAAAATCTTCTGATCATAAGAAATTTCTTCGCAAAAAATAGTACTCGTTTGAAAGGAAAACTGGAATTCCTTCATTTTCTCGGTGAAACTGACATCTCCGGATAGAATTAACGGAATTTGTTTCTTGGTTTCCTGGACATAACTTCCCTTACCTTGCTTCGAATAAATAAAGCCTAAATCTTGAAGCTGCTCATATGCTTTCCTGACAACCATTCTTGGTACATTAAATTGATCGGCGAGAATATGCTCTGAAGGTAACTTTTTATCCAATTGAAAGGTCCCACTCTTAATTTCAGATATCAAATGATCCACTAAAAAGTTTTTTTCCGCCAACAAAAATCCCCCTTTACATATAATTTCCTTGTTACTGTCAGTGTAATGAGAAAATATGAAGCTATCATGATTTTCTTGTAAAAAAAAAGTCCTGGTCAATTACCAGAACGAAAGGAAGCACTTATTTTATCGATCTTTTTCCATACAATACCCTGCATGTTCAGTCTTTCAAATTCATAATCCAGCATGTAAGCATACCGCTCTCACAGCAAAATTCCTGGTTTCATAGATCGATATTTTTCAATACCACATCATTAATGGCCATGCTTTTTCTCCTTAATTTCAAAGCATTCACACATTCCGTTCCAGGGCTCATACTGCCAAGCCGAATCGGCTCCTCCCCATAATCCCCATGAAAATCCGAACCTCCTGTTTTAATGAGATTATATTGATCTGCATATGAAATCGCTCTTTCCTCTTCTGCATGACCATGATGCGGGTGAAGAACTTCAATCCCTTCAAGCCCAGCTTTTACAAGATCAGGGATAATTTCGAAGCTCCCGTATTGTCCAGGGTGAGCAAGGACCGGGACGCCTCCGGCAGCACGAATCGCCTTCACAGCCAGTATGGCATCCACATACTCCATAGGAATAAAGGCAATGCCCGGCTCTTCCCCATTTTGGCCGCGGCTGAAGATTTTCTTATACAAATCTCCATAGATAGAATCCGTATACCCCGATTCCCGAAGCGCCAGCATAATATGCTGTTTATAAACACCGGTTCCTCCCCTGAATTTAGATACCTGATCCCAAGTTATTCGATATCCTGCATGAATCAACCGTTCCACCATTTTTTCAGAAGCTGCATTCCTCTTTTCAATCAGTGGATTACATAAATCCTCAAGGGCCTTATGACCAGGCTCAACAAAATAGCCCAAAATATGTACACGCCTTCCTCTTGCAAAGTCATAACCGGAAACTTCGATACCAGGGATGATTTCAATTCCTATTTCCTTACCCCGTTCCACCATCTCTTGCAATCTCATTGTTGTATCGTGATTCGTAATCGCTAAATGGCCAATGCTCTCCCTTTTTGCAACCTCCAATAATTCTTCAAAAGAACTGGAACCATCTGAAATGTTCGTATGACAATGTAATTCAACCTTCATGCCAATCCCCCCATTCTTATTCGTTACCCATTTTCATTTTAACTTAGTGCCCTGTCGGTCAACGTTAAGATGATGTAAAAAAACGTAAAGGTGTAAAAGTCGTCCTGATTGGTGGAAATACTTAAGTATTTCAGACTGTAGACAAAAAAATTCCCGTTGATTTCAGAAATCCGCTACCTTTCCGCCGACTGTCTGCCAAGCCGCATCAAAGCAAGCTTCTGTGGGTCTCGGCCAGCCAGTTATTCGGCAGGAGTGTCGCACATTTCTTCCATCCATTAAGGAGTACAGGAAAAAATATGAAGGATAAACTAGTCTTAAATAGGGTTCGGAATGAGACCGGCCTGCCGTTTTTTCTTTTTAAAATTCCAGTTAATTTCAGAAACCCGCCACCTTTCCGCCGACTGTCTGTCAAGCCGCATCAAAGCAAGCTTCTGTGGGTCTCGGCCAGCCAGTTATTCGGCAGGAGTGTCGCACATTTCTTCCATCCATTAAGGAGTACAGGAAAAAATATGAAGGATAAACTAGTCTTAAACATGGTTCGTGATGAGCCCGGCCTGCAGTTTTTTCTTTTTAAAACATTAAATTGATTGGAACGGAAGGTACGAGACTCCTGCGGGAAAAGCGTGGCATGGGAAACCCCGCAGGCGCGCCTAGGAGGCTCCCGCCCGCCCGCGGAAAGCGAGTGCCTGGAGTGGAAATCAACGTTCCAAAGTAACATGTTCATTCGTCCTTTTCAGCTTCCTATCCTGTTACGGATTTCCCATCAAGTTGAAATAAAATCAGAATAAACCCATTAAAAATTTTGACTTACTGATAAAAATGATGTACATTACCTATTAGGGCGAACATTTTTTATATTAAAAGCCAAAAATATTCGTATATAGAGGTGCATATCATGGAAAACGTGTTTGATTATGAAGATATTCAATTAATTCCTGCAAAATGTGTAGTAAATAGCCGTTCTGAGTGTGATACATCCGTTACATTGGGTAAACATACATTCAAGTTACCTGTAGTACCTGCCAATATGCAAACGATCATTGATGAAAAGATTGCCATTTACTTAGCTGAAAACGGTTACTTCTATGTAATGCATCGTTTTGAACCAGAAAAACGCCTTACTTTCATTAAAGATATGCACTCACGGGAATTAATCGCGTCCATCAGTGTCGGCGTTAAAGAAGAAGAATACGGATTCATCCAACAATTATCAGATGACAACATTGTTCCTGAATTCATTACGATAGATATTGCTCACGGTCACTCCAATGCCGTGATAAAGATGATACAGCATATAAAAAAATATTTACCTGAAAGTTTTGTCATTGCAGGAAATGTGGGAACTCCGGAAGCGGTACGGGAATTGGAACATGCCGGTGCCGATGCTACAAAGGTAGGCATTGGGCCAGGGAAAGTATGCATCACTAAAATCAAGACTGGATTTGGAACGGGTGGCTGGCAATTAGCTGCACTTCGCTGGTGTGCAAAAGCTGCAAGCAAGCCAATCATAGCTGACGGCGGCATACGCACGAACGGTGATATAGCTAAATCAGTTAGGTTTGGGGCCTCCATGGTCATGATCGGTTCATTATTTGCTGGGCATGAAGAATCTCCAGGTCAAACGATCGAGAAAGATGGAAAAGCTTTTAAAGAGTACTTTGGTTCAGCTTCTGAATTCCAAAAAGGTGAAAAGAAAAACGTTGAAGGCAAAAAGATGTTTGTCGAGCACAAAGGTTCTTTGGAAGATACGTTGAAGGAAATGGAACAAGATCTTCAGTCTTCCATTTCTTATGCCGGAGGAAACAAGTTAGAAGCCATCCGAAATGTGGATTATGTGGTCGTTAAGAATTCTATCTTTAACGGTGACAAAGTTTATTAATGAGTATCCATTCTCGTAAAAAAGAACGGTCTAATCAATTAGATTAGACCGTTCTTTCATTTACCATTCGTTATATAAGTTCACTTATACCTTTTTAACAAATTGGGATTTTAATTTCATCGCACCAAAACCATCGATCTTGCAATCAATATCATGATCTCCATCAACTAAACGGATGCTTTTGACTTTTGTGCCCATTTTCAAGACGGATGAACTCCCTTTCACTTTAAGATCTTTGATTACCGTAACGGTATCACCATCGTTCAAGGCATTTCCATTTGCATCTTTGATAATCTTTTGGTCACTATTTTCAGTTTCCGATTCCATCGTCCACTCATTGGCACACTCTGGGCAAACAAAAAGACTTCCGTCTTCGTATGTATATTCTGAATTACATGCAGGGCAATTAGGAAAATCAGACATAAATTCACTTCCTCCATTCGTTATTGTCAATTCTAATATAATAATGGTTTACATACAACCGGTAATGTTTTTTGAGTTGATGCCCCTCCTATAGAACCTATAATGGTTTTACTATATACTTTTAAGAAAAGCTGAAAAGTGCGGTGAACCCTTTGTTTAAACTACTATTAATAGAAGATGATACGACGTTATTCAATGAAATTAAAGATAGATTGGCGCAATGGTCTTATGATATACACGGAATTGGCGATTTTAGTAAAGTGGTCCAGGAATTCACGGACATAAAACCTGATTTGGTCATCATTGATATACAGTTGCCGAAGTTTGATGGGTTTCATTGGTGCAGAATGATCCGGGCCCATTCTAATGTTCCCATCATCTTTTTATCGTCACGTGATCACCCTACTGATATGGTGATGTCCATGCAGCTTGGCGCTGATGATTTTATCCAGAAGCCCTTTCATTTCGATGTACTCATCGCAAAGATACAAGCCATCCTTCGCCGGGTATATAATTACAATACAGAAAAGATCGAATTGAAAACCTGGTGCGGTGCGACAGTGGATTACGAGAAAAACACGGTATCGGCCGAGACTGGCTCAATCGAATTGACAAAAAATGAAATTTTCATCTTAAAAAAGCTCATTGAACAGAAAAACAAGATCGTAAGCCGGGAAGAATTGATCAATAGCTTATGGGATGATAAACGGTTCATAAGCGATAACACCCTTACAGTGAATGTGAACCGTTTACGAAAGAGGTTGGATGAACTGGGTTTAGGCCATTTTATCGAAACGAAGGTCGGACAGGGCTATATCGCAATTGAAGAGGCTAATGCATGATCAGAAAATATTTCGTGGAAAGGTTCAGCTGGATCATATTCTACATACTTCTTCATCTATTCATCATCTTTGTCGCTTTTCTTGACTCGGCCATTCCATTAAAGCCAATACTGTATATTGTTTTTTTATCATTGATTATGTTCAGTATTTTTTTGATTTTCCGCTATAAAAAAGAAACGTATTTCTATAAAAGTTTGGAAGCTCGGGAAGACAGCCTGGATATAACGAATATACCAGAACCAGAAAGTCCTTTCGAAAAAATCATAGAAAACAGCATCATTAATCAGACAGAAATATTGAAGCAATCCGCAGCAATTGGCCAAATGACTTTAGAGCAGGAGAAGGATGATTTATTATCTTGGATTCATGAAGTGAAGACACCATTGACGGCGATGCATTTAATGATTGACCGCTTGGATGATGAATTGCTGAAATCCCATTTGACTTATGAGTGGCTGCGCATTCACCTTCTTCTTGATCAGCAGCTCCATCAAAGGCGCATGCCTTTCATCGAAAATGATTTGTATATTGAGAATACGGATTTGGAAACTATAATCTTTGATGAGATTAAAACGCTGCAATCATGGTGCATTCAAAAAGGAATCGGCTTCGACATACAATTGGATGTAACCGAAGTGCTTACTGATGCAAAATGGCTGGCCTTCATCATGCGGCAGCTCTTGACCAACTCCATTAAATACAGTGAAAACTCAGATATTACGATTTATAGCCATAAACAAGCTGAACAAACACTCCTTGAAGTGAAGGATTCTGGTCGGGGCATCGACCCAAAGGATATATCCCGCATATTTGATAAAGGCTTTACATCCACGACTAATCATCGTGACCATGCTGCAACTGGCATGGGTTTATATTTAACCAAGAAAGCAGCAGAGTCCCTATTCATCTCTATTGATGTAAAATCAAAGCTAGGAACCGGGACGACCATTACCTTGACCTTCCCAAAAAGAAATGATTTCGTGAATATCACAAGCATGTGACAAAAATGTCACATGCTTTTATTCTTTGTTCGGACAAACGAAGGAAAAGAAATACATCGCCTTTTATAATAAGGATATAGAAATAAAGGAGTGTATCGATATGAATATATTAGAAGCGAAAAAAATCCATAAAAGCTATGGAAATAAATTCAATAAGCAAGAAGTATTAAAGGGTCTCGATATAAGCATACAAGAAGGTGAATTCGTAAGCATCATGGGTGCATCCGGTTCAGGAAAAACCACTTTGCTGAATGTCCTTTCCTCAATCGATAAAATCAGCAACGGCACCATTACAATCGATGGAAAAGAGATTTCAGGGATGAAAGAAAAGAAGTTGGCCGAATTCCGGAAGAACCATCTGGGCTTCATCTTCCAAGAATATAACTTATTGGACACACTGACTGTCAAAGAAAATATCCTTCTGCCCTTATCCATTACAAAAACACCAAAAAATGAAGCGGCACAAAAGTTTGATACCGTAGCGAAAGAACTGGGCATATATGAAGTGAAGGATAAATACCCAAATGAAATTTCCGGCGGTCAAAAACAGCGTACGTCTGCAGCACGGGCCTTCATCCATGACCCAAGCATCATTTTTGCGGATGAACCGACTGGAGCTCTTGACTCTAAATCAGCCTCCGATTTATTGAACAAACTGAGCGAAATGAATCAAAAACGCAAAGCGACCATCATCATGGTAACCCATGATCCAGTGGCAGCCAGTTATTGCAGCAGAGTCATTTTCATTAAAGATGGACAAATATATACACAATTGAATAAAGGCGAAGAAACCAGACAAATCTTCTTCAAGGACATCATGAAAACCCAAGGTGTATTGGGAGGGGTTCAAAATGAGCATTAATCAACTCATCTTTCGAAATCTGAAAAAGAATCTGAAGAACTATTATCTGTATGTGTTTGCCCTAGTCTTCAGCGCCTCCCTTTATTTCGCTTTTGTCACATTGCAATATGATCCATCCTTGGATGAAGCCGAGGGTACAGTGAAAGGGGCCGCCGCCATCAAGGCAGCATCGATCCTGCTTGTTGCGATCGTTTCGATATTCCTTTTATATGCCAATAGCATTTTCATAAAAAGGCGCAGTAAAGAAATTGGCTTATTCCAATTAATAGGCATGACCAAGAACAGGATATTCCGTATCCTGAGCGTGGAAAACCTGATCCTTTATTTCTGTTCCGTATTCCTGGGAATCTTTGTAGGGTTTGCCGCTTCAAAATTAATCATCATGATTTTATTTAAAATAATGGGTGTCCAGGCGATCGCGACCCTTCAATTTTCTTTTCAGCCGTTTGTTCAAACCGTGCTCGTTTTTAGCGCCATCTATCTTTTCATCATGTTGATGAATTATGCCTTCATTAAAAGGCAGACCATTTTATCATTATTTAGAGTGACTTCAATGACGGAGGGAAAAGTGAAAAAGGTTTCGATGTTCGAAATGATCATCGGGATATTCGGGATCATCCTGATCATTGCCGGCTATGTCGTTTCATCCAAATTATTCGATGGAGCTTTTTCAGAGATGACCGAGCTTTTTATGGCCATGATCTTCATTCTTGCTTCCGTCATCATCGGGACCTACCTATTTTATAAAGGATCCGTAAGCTTTATCTTTAATATCGTCCGTAAAAAGAAAAATGGATATTTGAACATCAATGAAGTATTGTCCCTTTCATCGATCATGTTCCGAATGAAATCGAATGCGGTATTATTGACGATCATCACGACCGTTTCCGCTTTGGCGATTGGATTATTATCTTTAAGCTATATCTCCTACTACTCAGCAGAGAAGAGTGCACAAAGCAGTATCCCTACCGATTTTTCGATGACGGATAAGGAAGATGCGGATGCATTCAAAGAAGCTTTATCAGCCAGTAAAATTGATTATGACGAAAAGGTGATTGATGTCATACAAGTGGATGTCAATGTAAAGGAAATAACGGAGACCAGCCTCGAGAGTGTTAACTTTGATCGGGACATCATGACTATTCCCGTCATCAGTGATGAATCCGTTAAAGGAATCAACCTCGCTGAAGATGAGACCCTTTTCAGCGGATACAGTAATATGTTGGAGAAGGTCATGTCCTTGAAAGATTCCGGAAAGATTGAACTGAAAGGCAAACACGAAGTGATTCCGCAAACATATATGGGATTGAATGATGATACCATCGTGTCCTATTACTTCACGAGCGGCGGTTTGCCCGTTGCCATTGTAGACCAAACGATATTCGACCGATTGAAAAAGGATATCGACCCGAAAATCCAAAAAGTATCATCTGTCAATATCGGAATTGATGTAAAGGATGAAGCTGAACTTGAAAAGGCGAATGATATATTCAATGAAATGAACTTTAAAGAAGAACAGAAGAATGATTCCCAATTAGAAATGTTCAATACCCAGAAGAAGAATATGGGTCTTATTATGTTCATCGTCGGCTTCTTGGGATTAACCTTCCTCGTCACATCCGGCTGTATCCTCTATTTCAAACAAATGGATGAAAGTGAAGGTGAAAAATCCAATTATACCATCTTAAGAAAACTGGGATTCACTCGAGGTGACTTGCTAAGAGGAATCCAAGCAAAACAAGTTTTCAATTTCGGCATTCCTTTAGTCGTCGGGCTGCTTCACAGTTATTTCGCAGTCCAATCAGGATGGTTCTTATTCGGGACCGAAGTTTGGACACCGATGATCATCGTCATGGCATTATACACGGCATTGTATTCGATCTTCGGAATCCTATCCGTTTTTCATTACAAGAAGGTCATTAAAGAATCTCTATAAGATGCTGAAAGCTCCAGGGTCCATGAGGCCCTGGAGCTTTTAATTCCATTTAAAGGACCACAGCTGGTTTCATCATTTCCTTGATCAATTCCCTGTTGCGCTTTTTAAAGATTTCATTGTGTGACGAGACCATTCCAATTTCATTAGCGTCAGGGTGGATAAATTGTTTTGCCTTGTTTACGGCGTTTGCTGCATCTTGGAAAGTACCTGCTATCAAGTTCAATTTACCTTCGTGCTTTAGGATATCACCGGCAGCGTATATGCCATCCATCGAGGATTCACTTGCGGCAGTACCTTCAATATAATAATTGTCGGCTATGGCAATATCCACGTTACTATTCCGAAGCAACGATGTATCACGTTCATAACCATGATTGATGATGACCTCATCGATCGGCAAGTAAGAAACCTCTCCCGTTTCATGATTCGTCAGTTCGACATATTCAATTGATTCATGATCAGCGCAAGCGATCAGCTTGGTAATCGTGGTATTCAAGAAACAAACAGCAGAGCTTTCCATCAATTGTCTCGCTTGTGATTCATGACCGGCTAAACTATCTTTCCTGTATGTCAAATATACCTTTTTGGCGATTGGCTCCAATTCATTTGCCCAGTCTATTGCAGAATTCCCGCCGCCTGAAATGATCACCGCTTTATCCTTGAAACGATCGAAAGACTTTACAGCATAGTTTAAATTGGAGACTTCAAACCTTTCTGCACCGTCTATTTCCAGCTTTTGCGGATTCAGGATTCCACCGCCGACCGCGACAATGATCGTTTTTGAAAAGTGCTTTTGACCTGAAGCAGTATGTAAAACGAATATACCTTCTTCATTACGTGTGATCGATTCCACTTTTTCATTCAAAACGACCGTTGGATTGAATGTTAACCCTTGCTCCACTAGCTGTTCAATTAATTTTTCCCCCGTAGTGGGTGTCAGCCCTCCTACATCCCAAATCATTTTCTCTGGATAGACATGGATTTTTCCGCCTAGCTGTGGCTGGTATTCAATCAGTTTAGCCTTCATTTCCCTTAGTCCGCTATAGAAAGTGGAGTAAAGTCCTGCTGGCCCTCCTCCAATAACAGTTACATCGAATAAATCTTGCTGTTCCATTACACTCACTCCTCAGTAACCAATTGTAATTGATTATCATTCTCATTTAATCGTACACTCTTTTCACTTTTTTTACAATATCGCTTTGTTAAATTACTGAAACTATTGTTGAACAAATATGATGGTCACTTGAAATAATGGATATCTCTTAGTCGATGAAGTCCCCTATTATTCGATTATTTTCAACAACACTTTTAAAACAGTCGACAAATAAAAAAATGTAGCCCTACTTCTTTCTCAATTGAGAATAGAGTATAAGCTACACTTTATTTACTGTAATTACTGTTTAGTTTGTTCGAGGTCTCTTTCCATCTGAAATAAGACTATTAATTCTTTCGATAAGTTCAGGAAGGTCACTCATTGTTTTAATCGTAAAATCAGCCCCATTTTGCATAAAGGAGTCTGCAGTTTTAGAGATTATATTTTCTTTATCAATTTCTGATAGACTTGTAAATTCATCTAAACTTAATCCCATCTCAGAGCTTCCAATAATGATTCCAACTGACCAAACTCCTGCATTTACTCCCTCTTTAATATCTGAAATGGTATCGCCTACTTTTACTACTTTCCATGATGCCGATAGCTTTAGTTCTTCCATATTTCGATAAATCATATAAGGATATGGTCTTCCAATAGAATTTGTTTCATCAGGGGTAATATAAAAATCTGGCTTATACCCTTTTGTCAACGCATTAGGTACGACGACGTCCATCATCATATTTGTATACCCGGTTGTCGACCCAATCTTCAGCCCTTGATTTCTTAAAACTTGCAGTGTCTCGATCACTCCAGGAATTGGATCTGTATAATCTGACAATGATGCCATAAGTGCTGGCTCGAATTCAGCATACAAGTTTTCAACATCTTGTTCATTAAATGGTCTTCCGTATTTTTCTTCCCATAAGGCAGATACTCTTGGCATGGTCAGCATAGCACGTATATGGTCAATTTTCAGCATCCCCATTGGAGCTCTTGCTTCTTCCATCGTAACTTCAATACTAGCATTTTTAAATATATCAACAAATACATTTACTGGCGCAAAACATCCAAAATCCACTGTTGTCCCAGCCCAATCCAAAATTACTCCTTCTACTTTGTTCATACTGTCACCACTTTCATATATTTTTCTACAATATTACATAGTTTTTGGATATCTTCTTCATAGATTTCACCGATATTGCCGATTCGGAATGTATCTATGTCAGTCAGCTTTCCGGGATAGATTACATAGCCTTCCTCTTTAATAAATGAATAGAAATCTTCAAAGTTGAACTGTTCATCTGGAAAAAGGAATGTTGTAATAATAGGCGATTGTTTTTCAGGTGTGATATATGGATGAATGCCCAATTTACCCATCAACTCTCTTAACCTATCATTATTATTTTTATATCGTGCAAACCTAGCTGAAATGCCGCCTTCTTCATTTAGCTCCTCCAACGCTTTTGCAAATGCAGCCACTACATGTGTTGGAGATGTGAAGCGCCATTTCCCATCCTTATCCATCTCTTTCCACTGATCATATAGGTCCAATGACAAACTTCGTGCATTTCCTTCACACTCTATAAGTTTATCAAGCTTCGCAATGACAAATCCAAATCCCGGGATTCCTTGAATGCATTTATTTGCACTGCTGATCAAATAATCAATTCCGAGTTCAGGTACATTGATGTCAACTCCGCCAAAGCTGCTCATGGCATCAATAATTAATGTTTTCCCTTGTTCCTTCGATAGATTTGAAACCATTTCAATCGGATTTAAAATACCTGTTGTTGTTTCACAATGAACCATTGCAATGTGTGTAATTTCCTGATCTTCTTCTAAAATACTCCTAATCTCAGCTTCCTTTGGAAATTCATTGTACTCAACACCATATTCCGTATAATTCAGTCCAATACACTGTGCCATTTTCACAATCCGTTTACCATACGCGCCATTCGTTACAATCAGCACTTTATCGCTTTTTGAAATGGCAGTCGTCAACACCGATTCAACAACAAACGAACCGCTTCCCTGCATAAGTACGACTGAATACTCTTCTTTTACAGCACATGCTAATTCGAGTAGCTGGGACCTGATTTTTTGTGTAATTTCTTTATAATCCTTCTCCCAAGTGCAACGGTCAACAAGCATTTCTTGTTTCACCGTACTTGTAGTAGTCAATGGACCAGGCGTTAAAAGTTTATAGTTATTCATATTCCTTCACTCCTCACAGAATTATTTAGCTGATTTAAAGAAATCTTGATGCTGCTGTAATAGCTCAACTGTTAATGGTTGTTTAAATTTCATAGGATGAGCGGGTTTATTCTTATCCATAACCTTTTCACCTTCATAAAGCGCGACGGGATAATGTGTCAACAAATCTTCTCTAGCATCTTTAGTGATTGTTTCTGCCATTTTCATTGCTAAATTCGTTGTTGCATCATCTTTATCAACGACTGCCACTGATTCAGTGTAGGAAAAATCCCCCTCAATCGGATCAATATACTTGATCGGTAAGCCTGACTCTTTAGCCATCACTGCCTGGTAGCGTAAACCAAAACCAACAGCCACTTCCCCTGCTTGCACTTTATTGATTGGACCTGAACCTGAGCTCTCAAGATGCGGACCGCTATTAGCTATTAAGTCATGAAGAACCTTTTTCCCTTCTTCGTCACCGTATTGACTGATAATGGCTTGAACTAACAGCCACCCTGTTGAAGAGTCCAATATGTTTGGAATCGAGACGGACCCTTTAAACTCTGGTTTTGTTAAATCTTTCACTGAGGTTGGCATAGGTAATCCTTTTTGTTTGAGTACTTCGGTATTTACAAAAATTGAACCCGTATTAGCTAAAATCGGCGTATAATAGGCTGGATTTCGTTCCAATGGTTTTGTACTAAACGTTAGGTCTTCAAACATGGAATGCTGCTGCTGAGCACTTTCGATGAAATAAGAGCTCATCGTCACGATATCAGCCTCAATTTTATCTCCCTCTGCCATCAGCTTCCCGCCTAATTCAGACGTGCCTAATGATTGAAGGACATATTTCCCCTTGTATCCAGCTTCTTTCAATGATGTTTCTATAGCTTCAGTAGCTTCTTCATCACCATTTGTGTAGATGACCACTTTTCCTTCATCTGCTTTGCTACTGTTACGACCTACAAGTAAAAAAATCAAACCTATAGCAACTAGAGATAATAATGCTACCTTCATCGTTTTAAACATAATATCCCCCTCATTAATGTTTGAATTGTCTTTTTTGATAATGATCACAAAGCAACTTTACGATTAAATTTGTAAAAAAGATGAGTAAAGATAATATAAATATTTCATTGAATTTGGCGAAATGCTGCAGCTCTTTTATCTTGCTCGCTACTAATGAGGTTTGAGCTGTGACTAAAAAAATAATCCCGCTAATGGTGACCATGCTATTGATAAAATAGTAGCTAAACATCTCAATCACCGTCGATGCTGAGTTTGGAAGAATGACCCGATAGACAGTCTTAATCCAGCTATCTCCTAATAACTCTCCAGTTGTTTCCCAACCAGGATTCATTTTAGATAAAGAGTTTTTCGCCATTAAATATGGTGTCGTAAAGAAGTGGACAATGTTACATAGAACAATAATTGTAAAAGTCCCCTTCCAACTGCTTCCATTAAAAAGCAGTAAATACGATAAACCTAAGACCATGCCCGGTACTGTATTCGTCAACATTGATATAACATCAATTGACGATTTCCATTTTAGCGGTGTACGGACATTTAATATGGCTGAGCAAAATGCGATTAACGTGCCAAATACTGCCGTCATAATGGCAACAAATAAGGAGTTTTTATAAACCGCAGTTAAATCGCTCGATTGGAATGTGTCAATAAAGTGTTTAAGTGTGAACGAAAGATCGTATGGAAAACTGTTTAAAAATGGTGCAATGAACATGACAGCAAAAACGGAAAGCATCCCTATTAAAACCAGTAGTGAGACAATCCCAAAACATAAATCTCTACCTTTATGTTGAGACAATTCTATATCGCTAAACTTGTCATAATGAAAATTAAGTTTTTCAAGATAGTTTAATAGTAAAACGCCAAATACTACCGGAATTAGCATAAGAACAGCAATGGCCGCACCATTATTAAAATCTGGGATGGAACCAAGCATTACTTGATACAGTTGAGTCGCTACTACGGAATACGTCCCGCCGACTGAAGCCGGTATTCCAAAATCCGTAAAGCTCAAAATAAAGGAAAGTACAAATGCTCCGCCCAAGGTTCCCAATAACGGACGAACGATTGTATTCATAAAACTTCTTATTGTTCCGTCACCCATTAACTTTGAAACGACCATAAACTTTTTATCAATATACTTGAAAGAATTATTAATAAGAAGAAAAGCTGATGGTAATGTATAAATTACATAGCCAATCAATAATCCATTAAACCCATATATATCAAAGAGATTTCTACCAAATATCTTTGTTATGAGCCCTTGATTACCAAAAGAATAGATAATCGCAAACCCAAATGTGATTGTTGGAAGTAGCATTGGAACAAGGATTCCCGTTTTAATCGCACTTTTTAATGGCCTATATATTCTTGTACAATGGATGGAATAGGCAAGCGAAAATGCTAAAACAGTCGTAATAAGAGCAGTAAGACTGGATATTTTTATGCTGTTCCCAATTGACTCCATCAGTTCTTTATTTGAAAGTAATGAAAGATAATTTGATAGATTGAATCCTTCGCTAGTTTCAAAAGAACGGACAAACAATATGCCTAAGGGCAGTAATAGAAAGGCGGTAAATAACAATAAGATAGGTATATAAATTACTCGCATTGCCGGTTTTACATCAGGCATACTTTTCACCAAATAAGTTAAGTATATTTCCTCGCTTGATCTGTAATTGCTTAAGTATAAATTCCTTTACAAAATCATTGGCTGGCTGATTTATAATTTCTTGAGGTGTTCCAAATTGAGAAATATTCCCCTGATTAATAATTAAAATTTTATCGGACATCGTTAAGGCCTCTTCTGGATCATGTGTCACAATAATTGTCGTTAGCTTAAATTCTCTCGCAATAGATTTAATACGTTGCTTTATGGATTCCTTAATAACACCGTCCAATGCACTCAATGGTTCATCTAGTAATAAAATTTTGGGTTTCATTACGAGTGTTCTTGCAAGCGCTACCCGCTGTTTTTGGCCACCCGATAATTCGCCCATTCTCTTTGTTAAATGAGGTTTTAGCTCTAAGAATTCAATATATTCCTGCAATTCTATCTCAGACACTACCCCCTTCTTATTTCTTAAACCATATACAATATTTTCGTATGCATTTAAATGAGGAAAGAGTGCATAATCTTGGAAGACTATATTAAATCCCCGCTCCTTCATTTGCACGTTACTCAAATCGGTATCATTAAAAATGATTTTTCCATGATTCATACTTGTTAATCCCAAGATAATATTCAATAAAGTAGTTTTACCGCTTCCACTTGGCCCTAGCAGTGAAACGATCTCCCCTGTTTTAATTTCAAGATTTATATTGTCTAAAACTAATTTATCATCGAAATGCTTGCTAATATTTTGTAATTTTAGCAAACTGTTCACCTCCTTTAATACACCCTCAGTATAAAAGCTATATGTAAATCGAATTTGAGATTTATGTAAATGCTTTGTAAATATTGAACACTTTGTTACTAATTTATTACTACATTTTGACCAACTGGTGATATAGTTATCATTAAATCCTCTAGCGACATGTTGAATATGTTATGGGTAAACAGTAAACTAAAATCAATAAAGGGAAAAAGATTACGTTGAATAGGCGGGTGAATCCATGCTTCCACTTGAAAGGCAAAAAAAAATCATTGAATTATTAACGATAAAAAAAGTTATGAAGATAGCTGAGCTTACAGAAGAACTAAAAGTTTCTATTGAAACCCTTAGAAGAGATTTAAACCTCCTTACAAGACAAGGAAAAATAGAAAAAATTTATGGTGGAGTTAAGCTAGTTAAATCACAGTTTGGTGAATCGACAATAGATGAACGTATGTTTAGTCAATTAGAAGAAAAAGAAATGATCGCACAAAGATGCAGTGAGTATATCAACGATGGTGATTGTATTTATATCGATAGCGGTTCAACAACATATCAAATAGCTAAATATATCAAACAGAAAAAGAAACTAACCGTAATAACCAGTTCGATCCCTGTTATAAATGAACTGATCAATAGTGATATTGAGTTATTGATTATCGGGGGAAAGGTAAGGCAAAATGAACAGTCTATTGTAGCTTTTGATTACTTATTTAATTTTAGCGAATTGAATATATCGAAAGCCTTTATATGTGCAAGTGGCATTACAATTGAAAAAGGTATTTCCGACTATAATTTAGATGAAGCAAACACCCGGAAAAAAATCATTGAATTATCTAAAGAAGTTTATGTTGCCGCTGACAGCACTAAATTCGGGAAAGACGTAACCATTGGGATTGCCTCACTCGATAAAATTGATTACATTATCACAGATCATCATTTACACAAAGATTTCATCAATACGTATAAAGAAACGAACACAGATTTAATCATTTCTTAAATGCATAAAAAAGGAAATTATACTTTGTTGTATAATTTCCTTTTTGCTTGTTTATTCCCTCTTATAGGTGCTCCAGCTTTCGGTGTGTAAATGGAGATATGACACAGTTGTATATCAGAATTTTCTGTTTTATCAGCATCTGGTTTTGCACATCCACTAAATAATACGACTACGGGTAGTTAGCCTTCGGTAAGTGCTAAGTAATGCTTTACTTTCCCGTTATATTCAACGATTAGCACATCATCTCGCTCTTTTGTGGTGTATATTTTTGTTCCTATGGGTAATTTATTGGCCATACCATCTTTAAAAGATTTACTGGAATCGTTTGAGAATACCTCTGTAATTTCTCCAACAGATTCGTTCTTAGTAAGTTTAAGCTCATTCACCCATTCAATATCCGTTTTATATATGATCTTTTCCCATTGGAGAATATCTGCATTTTTATCAAGATTTAAAACTTCTTCTGCATCTGGATTTTTAGATGTCACGGTTTTGATTTCTGTTTTAACACAACCCGACAAATTAAAAATGCAAACCATTAACATGAAAACCACTATGTTTTTCTTCATCATACACCTCCATTCAATTAGACGTATGGAATTATCTTTCGTTACTGAATATGGCTTTGTATTACTATTAAGTGTTCCAGCCAACATCTATTTTGGGTATTAGTTATTCATTCATTTTCATCCAAAAAATAAACAAATGCCCTTGTTACCAAGGACATTCGCTCAATCAAATTTAATTAATAAATAGATATAACTTTCTATGATATTCCACAAATGCCTGCTGATCCTTTTCCGTGTAGTCCATCCACTTCACTTTCTTACACCTTTCTTCTAATCTCTCATTCAGCTCATCTTCTATTTCATTCATGAAACGAATGATTTCCCCATAAGGCATATTGAAATGACGGGCTGCGAGCCGGGGCGGAGAATGCTTTACCAGCAATCTCATGAATTGATCGACTGTGTCCGCTTTCGAAGCAAGATAATCTTCCTCGTTTACGATGAATTCATACACTTGTTTTTTCACGCCAGAAAGTCTGGTCACTTCGTCGCGCAATAAAAACTCCATTAATCTTTCGTTCATGTGGCTCTACCTCGAATTTGTTTATATTTACATTCCTTGAGAACATGTATGAAAGGCTACACTGCTCAACACCTCATTATGACACCGTAACCGCAAGCCATCAAGCAATTCCTGTATCCAGACACAAAACATAATAAATACGATTTATAATCCATTTTAAGTAAAGTAACATGTATATGCCTCATATTCAACGTTGGTGTTGTATGACATCTCTTGATGTATATTTAGCATCCTTTTTGGCAAAATATGAGTATGAACAAATGGAGCAACACAACCTTTATTAATTTTTATATATGTAAAGAGAATAATTTTGTTAAAATTTGATATAATAAATGTAATATTTAGTAAATTGGCATCTTTTTATAGAATTTGCTTTTGTAAAGGGGTAAAATGAATCTAATGACATCTTATTTTTTCTAATGTTTCCGAGGAGTTATAGGGTGGGTAAGCAAGTACATAGTGACAGCTGAAATGCTGTCCGACATATCGGTTGTTTTCATTTGTTCAGAATAACAATGAAAAGAATAAGGAGTGATTTTTTGAAACCTTCAACAAATCGCATGTTAACCCGTATTAAATCCGTTTATATGTTCATTAGTAATAACGGTACGGTTTCTACTCAAGAGCTTGTAGAAGAATTTGGCATCACTCCTCGAACTGTGCAGCGCGATTTAAATGTCTTAGCGTACAATGACCTTGTTCAAAGCCCAAGCCGTGGCCTTTGGACGACAACAAGTAAAAAGGTGAAGATGTCATCGTAAAAAGAAAGACCACCCGAACAAAATCGATATGTAAAAAAATACTTTGAGGCGGACAATATTTGTCCGCCTCATTTTTTCATGCTTATTTATCATTCAGCAGGTTGGCCCGCCTTTAACTGTTCAAGCTCTTCCGCCGTTAACTCACGGTATTCACCAAGCTCAAGTTCCTCATCTAGTTGTAAACTTCCCATGGAAAGACGCTTTAGGTAGACGACACGTTTGCCCACGGCCTCAAACATCCGCTTCACCTGATGGAACTTTCCTTCCATGATCGTCAGCTCGATATCCGATGTCAGGCCTGATTTTAAAATATTCAATTCCCCTGGTTTTGTCTCGTACCCATCATCCAAGGTCACGCCGTTGCGGAATGCCTCGATATCCCGTTCCGTTACTTCGCCATCAATGACCGCAAAATATGTTTTAGGAACATGTTTCTTCGGGGAAAGCAGTTGGTGGGCAAGCTTTCCGTCATTCGTGATCAGCAATAAACCTTCTGTGTCCTTATCCAGACGGCCCACAGGGAATGGCTCGAACACCGAATCCTCTGGCTCCAAGATATCGATGACCGTTTCTTGGTGTTTGTCCTCCGTTGCCGACAATACGCCTGGCGGTTTATTCATCATTAAATATATGAACTCCCTGTATTCAACCCGTTCACCATGAACCGTCACAATTTCCGTATCAGGGTCCACTTGTTCTTTCGGATCCTTCAGCAGTCTTTCATTGACCTTGACGGCGCCAGATTTCAGGAGCTTTTTCACTTCTTTCCTGCTTCCATAACCAATATTGGATAATATCTTATCAATTCTCATCATTTCCTCCTAAAGCCTTTTCAGTAAAAGGCCTTGCCCACTATAATGACAGGCAAGGCCAAAATATTTAATCCGGGATTCACTTTATCATACCCTTTTTTTTACACATCAAACTTCTATCTTTTATAATCCTAATTTAGTTTTTAACCGATCGATCCGGGTACCGAACAAACGATGGGCAAGCTTGCTTTTCAAGGATAGCGCTGCATAAATGAGAGCTCCAAAGGTTGCACAAACGGCCACGATCAAAATCGCTTGGAAGCGCCCTTCCGTTGTAAGCCACAGCGATAATAAACTGTTCAAGCCCCATACAGCCAGTCCCATTATCGTTGAAAATACAGTGATCAATACTGATCTTCTGATGGTAAGGCTGTAACGATAGCCAGTAAAGTAGGTAATGACATACAAGTTCAGCAGGACAGCTGCCAAGTAGCCGAATGCCGTGGCATAAACGGACCCTTCCGTTTCAAACAACTTGATCATCGGGATATTCAAGCTCAATTTGATTAAAAAGCCTACAAGCAGGCTGAGCACCGTATATTTTTGCTGATTGATGCCTTGTAAAATAGCCGCCGAAACGGAAAAAAGCGCAAACAAGATGGAAACGGGTGCATATGCCTTCAGGACACTGATTCCCAGCGGATCATGGCTGTAAAAGGCACTATAGATTGGATCGGCCAGCACCGACATGCCAACGACCGCAGGGATCGTAATGAACAATAAAATTTGGAAGGCTTGGTTCAGCTGGCGGTTTAACTCTTCCGAATCCTCGCTAACATATGCCTTCGTCACCGAGGGAAGAAGCGCCATTGAAAACCCGGTTGCAAGCGTCATCGGAATCAAGACAAGCTTCTGGGCATATACATTCAAAACCCCAAGGGCATCTTCTGCGACATGCTGCAGCCCGATCGACGACATCGCCTTATTGAAAGATAACAAGTCCGCAAACTGAAACATTGGCATCGCGATACCGACAAATATGAAAGGAATCGACGATAGAAATATTTCTTTGTAGATCTCCTTCAGGGAAATTTCCATCGTACCCCGGTCATTCTCCATCAAGCTGTCCAAATAGGGTTTTTGTTTTTTCCAATACCAAAATAATACCACTAAACCGCCGATGGCCCCGACCGTCGCCGCGAATGTAGCTATTTGGATGGCCTTCACTAACTCTCCATCCATGACATTTAAAACAACATACACACCGGCCAGAAGGAACACGATGCGGACAATTTGTTCAACAACCTGAGATATGGCCGTTGGCTCCATCGCTTCATGACCTTGAAAGAAGCCACGGATGATACTCATGAACGGTACAAAGATCAAGGCGAAGCTTACTGCCCGTATGATCTCCGTGACATCCCCGACATCTTCCTTCTTTACACCAAATACTTCAGTAAACAGCGGTGCCATCGTATAAAGGAGCAAGAAGGCAAGAAAACCGGTGACAGCCATTAATTTCAGGCTCGATTTAAATAACTTCTCACCGACTGCGTATTCCTCGAGCGCATTATACTTCGAAATGAATTTAGAAACAGCAAGCGGCATGCCTGCCGTTGCAAAGCTGATGAAAATGGTATATGGAACGTACCCATATTGATAGAGGGTAGCCCCTTTATTCCCAACCATATGTTCAAAGGGGATGACATAAAATAAACCAAGAACCTTGGAAATGATCGCTCCCAGCGTTAATATAAAAGCCCCTTTTAAAAATTTAGACGACATCTAATCCCATCCTGCCTCTGTCAGTTACGTTTTACACGCTTTTTATCTTATCATAATAAAGTAATTTTTCTATAGAAAACTACTCTCAAGTTTATCGTTTTCGAAGATAATACACAAACAAATATTTTCTCTTTTTCTACATTCGCAATCTGACGGGCTCTTGCTATATAATGAAGGGACTGAAAATGATAAAGTGGTGATCAATTTGAAATATGATGTAGTGGTAATTGGCGGCGGTCCTTCCGGATTGATGGCAGCAATTGCAGCCGGGGAAAAAGGCGCCCATGTATTGTTAGTGGATAAAGGCGAGAAGCTTGGAAGGAAACTTGCAATCTCGGGCGGCGGACGCTGCAACGTGACGAACAGGCTTTCAATCGATGAAATCATTCAGCATATCCCTGGAAACGGGCGATTTCTATACAGTGCTTTCTCAGAGTTCAACAATGAAGACATTATTCAATTCTTTGAAAAATTGGGCGTGGCTCTAAAAGAAGAGGACCATGGCCGGATGTTCCCAGTTAACGATAAAGCACAGAGTGTCGTGGATGCCCTACTGACGCGCCTGTCGAATTTAAAGGTAACGACATATAAGAACTCACCAGTTGCCGAAGTTCTCTATGAACATGGAAAAACAAGCGGTGTCCGGTTAAAAGATGGACAGACCATTGATACAGATGCAGTCGTGATTGCTGTCGGCGGAAAATCAGTTCCTCACACCGGTTCAACCGGGGATGGCTACGCATGGGCTAAAAAGGCGGGGCATACGATTACCGAACTGTTCCCAACTGAAGTTCCCGTACTTAGCCATGAAACATTCATTAAAGATCGAACACTTCAAGGCCTTGCACTTCGGGATGTTTCATTGAGTGTCCTCAACCCAAAAGGCAAGGCCCTGATCACACACCAAATGGATATGCTCTTCACCCATTTCGGTGTCTCCGGTCCAGCTGTTCTAAGGTGCAGCCAATTCGTCGTGAAAGCGATGAAAAAATGGAACCTATCGGAAGTGACAATGAAACTCGATGCCCTTCCCGACCGAAACAAGGAAGAGGTCTTTCAAGACATCATGAAAGAAATCAAAGCCGAACCGAAAAAAGCCATTAAAAATACGTTAAAAGGATTAGTTCCTGAACGATACCTTCACTTTCTGCTTGAGCAAAGCGGCATCGATCTTCAAGAACAAGGAGCGACGATATCTAATGAAAAAATCCGCCGCTTTGCTGAACTATGCAAGGACTTCCAATTTGGAGTACACGGCACCCAGCCGCTAGAAAAAGCCTTCGTCACGGGAGGCGGCGTATCCGTCAAAGAAATCCACCCAAAAGAAATGGCATCCAAATTAATGGATGGTCTGTACTTTTGCGGTGAAATTCTGGATATACACGGATACACAGGCGGCTACAATATCACCTCAGCATTAGTAACCGGAAGACTCGCCGGAATGAATGCTGCCATATATGCCCGTTCATAATTCCTTAAAGAGGCTGATCCGTTTGGATCAGCCTCTTTTAGATGCGATTTCGTATGTCGCGATAATCATTCGGTGCTTGATGGACATTAATTCAGGCGCTGGCGCAGGTTTTTCGGCCGTTCTAGCTCTTTTTCCGACCCACAGCGCTTTTATTCGACCGTATTCCCACTTTTTTCGACCCATAACGTTTTTATTCGGCCGTTCTCGCCATTTATTCGACCGCTGCCTCTTTTATTCCGGCTTTCCGTTAAAAAGTTCTGGATGATAGCGAAAAGCTTCAAGGTCAACGGTATTCCTCTTCGTGAATGTGACGCCTTCACTCTCCAGCATCGCCTTCTGATGTTCTGCGGCTCCCTCCGCTTTTATGCCGATTTCGCCTTTGGAATTGATAACCCGATGCCAAGGAAGGTCATGTTTTTTGCTGCTTGAATGAAGAATCCTTACGACCTGCCTTGCACCTTGCTGACTTCCGGCGAGCTGTCCAATTTGACCATATGTCATCACTTTACCGGAAGGGATATGTTGAATGATCTTAATCACCCGTTCTGTAAAACTTTCCAAATTACTCGCCCCTTTGTTCTCGTGGCCCATGTCCGCACGAGTTTTATTCCGTTCAGAATATGTATCGATGTTTTTCAAGAAATAATTAACCATCGTTGAAGGATGGAAGTCTCCATGAAAATAATAAAAATCAAAATTATTAATAAGATGCGCTTTCTCCAATTGCTCCTCATCCTAATGAATTGCAATTTCTTGTACACGAAAGGAAGGATACGGTCATTTTCGACGACCAGGATACGTTCTCCCTGCTCAACACTGGCACTGATGAATGTTGCCTCATTTTCAATGTAGGCTTCCAATTCATTAAAACAGTATAAGATATGGCCCCCACCCGATTGCTGTATATTATTAATAAGTTGTTTCATATTGTTATCCAAAATGGATCTCTCCTAAAAATACACCAGCCCGCACTATGTATTACGTTTAACTTTACCCATTATCAGCGTGTTTGTAAAATTCTTAGAAAAATAGTGACACAAGTAGAGAACCCGATGGAGCGCCAAGGCCAGCCGTTTGAACTGGCTCCCACCTTTGTTTATCTTGCTTCGGATGATTCCTATTTTGTGACAGGACAAACACTTCATGTAAACGGCGGGGAAACGACATCATCCTGACTTTCCACATCGTATAATCTTCCCCCTTCCCAGGAACTCAAGATTTTGGAAATCCACTTTCCTTGGCATTCACGAAAAAAGACTACCTTGATTTGCCCGACTTACAGCAATAGGTAGTCTAATATTGATATATGTACAGAAAACGATAGGGCGAATCCCGCCTTCATTTTTTCTTATAAATGATCATCGCACTAAAACAGTAGATTTGTTCCTCTTCCTCTTCACCTGTAGTGGCGACATTATATTTGATGTCAACGATTTGATTATCACGAATGTCTTCCAGGAAAACATTCATTTCGTCCTCTAAATCCTTTTCATGCTCATAATCGAATAGTTTAACTTGTATCATCGGCTTTCCCCTGCCCTTTTTACTATAATGATAGTTATTGTGCAGGATGCCCATTTTTCATGATGATTATACCTGATTTGTTTGTAAAGCGGCTAATAATGCGGCCACTTCATCCCCGACTTCTTCTGTAGAGGCACCCCCGCCCATATCAGGAGTCAGTGCCTTTTTATCGACCATCACCCTTTCGATCACGTCCAACACTTTTGCACCCCAATCCTCATGCCCGAAGAAATCAAGAATCTGACTGGCGGACCATATGGCCGCAAGTGGATTGGCGATGCCTTGATGTGCAATATCCGGCGCTGAGCCATGAATCGGTTCGAACATCGAAGGATAAATCCGTTCTGGGTTTAAATTGGCTCCGGCTGCCAGACCCATCCCGCCTGCAATGGCAGCACCTAAATCCGTGATGATGTCACCAAACAAATTGGAGGTGACAACGATTTGAAATCGTTCGGGCTGTTTGACAAAAAACATGCTCGCCGCATCGACCAAATAGGAATTCGTTTCTACCTCCGGATACTCAATCCCGATTTCTTCAAAAACCTGATCCCAAAAAACCATCGAATAATTCAATGCGTTCGCCTTGCTTATACTCGTTAGCGTCCTGCCCGTTTTACGCGCCAGTTCATACGCATAACGGATGATTCTCTCCGTTCCCTTTCGCGAAAAGACCCCCGTCTGCAGTACAACTTCTTCTGGCTTGCCTTTGAAAAGCCAATCACCAGCACCGGAATATTCCCCTTCACTGTTTTCACGGATGACAATCATATCGATTTGGTCTCGTGTCACGTCTTTTAATGGACAAGGTGCACCTTGAAGCAATTTAACGGGTCGAACATTTACATATTGGTCAAATTGCTTTCTGATTTTCAGCAGAAGTTCCCTTAGTGAAATATGGTCCGGAACACCAGGATAACCGACAGCCCCAAGATACACGGCATCAAACTTCATAAGTTGTTCCAGTCCATCTTCGGGCAGCATTTTACCATGCTCAAGATAATATTCGCATCCCCATGGAAAATATGTGAACTCGAAAGAAAAATCACCAGCTAATTCAGCTACTTTGTTTAGCACTTTCACGCCTTCGCTGATCACTTCGGGACCAATTCCATCTCCCGCAATGACCGCTATTTTATAAACATCCATTCTTCCCCATCCTTTATCTATATTTTCTGATTTCAACACCCTAATTTTAACATATAACTTTTGCATTTCCCTCTCCTAACGGAAACGCGTAATGTGAACGGCAAAAAAATTTTATCGGAAAGGTCCATAATGCAAAAAGGGGCCCTTTCATGGTGAAAGGGCCCCTGCGTCATGCCTTTAAATATGCGCGTCTTTCCGCATATTTAAAGGCATTGTGAATAAACCGTAATCTTTTACTTTCTTTATTGTAATAAAACGTTCCGTTCTTGGATTTGCGCTTACAAAAGTAACAAGTTTTTTTACTTAACGATAACTTCGCCTTCCCATTCAAGCATTCCGCCAACCATGTTTGCCACTTTATATCCTTGTTCCTGAAGATAATGGCATACATTTTCACTGCGGCGTCCTGAACGGCAGATAAAGATATATTCTTTTTCTTTATCAAAATAATCAAGATTAGCTGGGATATCATTCATGCGGATATGTTTCGCGCCTTCGATCATTCCTTCTTGCACTTCTTCGTCTTCACGAACATCGACAAGTTCAATCGCTTCGCCTGCCTCAAGCTTTGCTTCCACTTCTTCAGTTGTAATGATTTTGATTTCTTCCATAATAGCACCTCGAATTATTGTTTAATTTTTCTTATTTATTATAACAAATATTCCAGCCAAACATTACTTTATGGATTGTGTTCTTTTAAGGTACACATACTACGCTAATGGAAAATGCATGTTCACCTATATTCATTCTTGATAAAAGCGAACCTACAGGATAGCTGATTTTTCAAAATAAAACGCCAGCGAATATCATTTTCGCTAGCGTTTTATTTTGAACTAATGAATCATTCTTAATGGCTGAAACCTCGCTCATACTGTTTAGGAATATCAACTTGTTTATTCAAAGTTTTAGATGCTTCTAGAGACCAGTAAGGGTTGCGCAACATCCCTCTTCCTATGGCCACCAAGTCTGCTTCTTCATTCCCAATGATTGAGTTTGCAAGAATTGGATCATCTAATCTACCTACAGCAATCACTGGAATATCCAAAGCTTTTTTAATTTCCCTAGCGAATGGCGTTTGATAGCTTGCATGAGTGCCCGGTCTTCCGTCTGCTCCAATCGGGCCCTCTCCGCCAGAGCTGACATGGAACATATCCACACCGGCTTCTTTAAAGACTTTGGAAAACTCAATACTTTCTTCAAGGCCGTATCCGCCTTCCACGTATTCTTTTGCAGAAATACGCATAATTAAAGGCATATCAGCTGGCATTTCGCTTTTCACTGCTTTAATTACTTCTACTCCAAATTTGGTTAAGTCTTTTCCATATTCATCTTCACGTTTATTCGTAAGTGGCGATGTGAATTGGTGAATCAAATATCCGTGTGCCCCATGCAATTCAATCACGTCAAAGCCTGCTTGAACGGCTCTTCTAACTGAGTTTCGGAATTTATCGACCATTTCCTTAACTTCTTCCGTCTCCAAAGCTCTTGGTGTCTTAAACGTTTCGTCAAACGCGATGGCTGATGGTGCTACCGGTGTTTCTGCATCCTCTGCTTTACGCCCCGCATGAGCAATTTGGATACCGATTTTTGCACCGTATTGATGAACTTCTTTAACAATTTTGGCAAAAGCTTCAACTTGATCATCAGACCACAATCCAAGATCACCATTCGAAATACGTCCATCCGGCTCTACATCGGTCATTTCCACTATAATTAATCCAGCTCCGCCAACTGCTCTGCTTACATAATGATGAAGATGCCAATTAGTCGGGATACCATCCTCAGCTTCGACAGAGTATTGGCACATTGGTGGCATAACAACCCTATTTTTAAGTTCAAGCTCTTTTATACGATAAGGTGAAAATAAATGAGTCATATTTTTTATATCTCCCTTACAGATTATTTTTTAATGCATGCACATGCATTTATATCATTTGGATAACATTGTGTCAATTAATCAGATTCTCTTGAACACCTAATTCGGATGTTGTAAACGTTATCCTCTGTTGGTACATTTATTTTTATTTATGTTATATTTAAAATAAGCAATCAGAGGTAGGCGAAAATAATTGTCCAGTGAACAAAACCTTATAAATACATGGCTATCCTTTACTCATATTCATGCCGAGCTCTCCAATGATCTTGATAGAGTGTTGCAAACAAGGCATCAGACGACTTTAAATGAGTTTTATGTTCTATTATTTTTATCGAAAACACCTGAAAAAAAATTACGGCTTTTAGAATTACAACAGTTAGTAGGCTTAAGCCAAAGTGCAATGTCAAGACTTTCTGTAAGAATGGAAAATAAAAGTTGTGGTGTCATTCAAAGGCTGGGATATGAAGATGATCGCCGTGGTGTCTGTGCAACGATAACAGACCGAGGAGAGTTGCGACTCCAAGAAATACTAGCAACGGTTAATGAAACACTTGAAAAATCTTTAAAAACCAGTGATATCGACACTGCACTGAAATTCTTTATTAATGTAAAGAACAGTATCCAGGAGAATGAATAATAATCACCGTATGACCTATCTAGATATCACTGTATAAGTTACAAGAAATTTTGCGCCCGTTGATCAAAATGCGGGCTTTTTTCTTTTGTCCGACTTCCTATATAAGATCATGGGAAGAAATAATAACCATAAATGAAAAGGAGATAGACGCACACTCTCGTCCATCTCCCCACATTAATTAAAAGTCGAAATTGTCAGGATCTGGACCAACCCGATGATTCTGATTCAATTCGCTGATTCGGTTCATATCTTCTTCCGTCAATTCAAAATCAAATATTGATGAGTTTTCCACAATGCGGTGTTCTTTTGTTGATTTTGGAATCGTTACAATCCCATTTTGTAAATCCCAACGTAAAATGACTTGTGCAACAGATTTTCCATACTTAGTCGCAATTTCTTGTAATACCTCATTATCCAGTAATTCACCTTGCATTAATGGAGACCAGGCTTCTAATTGAATGCCTTGTTCCTTACAAAATGCTTGTACTTCTTTTTGAGTCAAGCGTGGATGACATTCGACTTGATTGACCATAGGCTTCACTTCTGCGTCCTTCATTAAGTCTTTAAGATGATGAATCTGGAAATTACTTACTCCGATTGCTTTTACTTTTCCTTCTTTATAAAGAGTCTCTAATGCTTTCCAAGCTTCTTTATATTTTCCTTCGACTGGCCAATGAATCAGATATAAATCTAAATACTCTAAGCCCAGTTTCTTTAAGCTTGTTTCGTATGCTGCGATTGTGGATTCGTATCCTAAATCGGCATTCCAAACTTTTGATGTTACGAATAAATCTTCCCTGGAGATTCCAGCTTCTTTTAAGCCTTCAATGATCCCTTGTCCAACCCCTTCTTCATTTTCATAAATGGCAGCCGTATCAATACTGCGATAACCATGTTTAATCGCCAATTTGACCGCATTTACTAATTCTGGCCCTTCTTCTACTTTAAATACTCCCAAGCCAAACCAAGGCATTTTAACACCGTTATGCAACGTTGTTGTATCTTGTAAATTTTTCACCATCATCCATCTACCTCCAAATTTTCTTAATTGAAATCATATAATGCCCTAAAGGATCATTACATCCCTTCAAGGAATCTTCCGCATTCACTGAAGGGATGCAATGATCCCTTGGTTACTTCACCTAACACGCTTCACCTATTTTACTATTCCCTTCCTGGTTTCTATCTTTTCTTTCGAGAACTCGGCTCCAACCTGTTAAAATGACGGCTGCGAACACCATAACTCCGCCTATCCAGGCTGTATGGATGAGTCCGATCGAATCCGTGATCAGCCCGCCTAAGTAGGCACCAATGGCGATTCCTGCATTGAAGGCGGCAATATTGATGGCTGATGCCACATCCACTGCACTCGGCACGAAACGCTCGGCTAACATGACGACATAGACTTGAAGCCCTGGAACATTCATGAATGCAAACAATCCCATTAAAATGATCGTAATTAAACCAGCTATCTTAAACGGTGCCGTGAAAGTTAAGACAACAAGTACAATGGCCTGAATAAGAAACATATAGTAAAGGGCATTAATAGGATTGCGATTGGCCAATTTCCCGCCAAGAGTATTCCCTATTGCTATGGCTACTCCATATACTAACAAAATCAAGGCCACAGTTCCTTCTTTAAACCCCGTTACTTCCTGAAGTAATGGAGAGAGGTACGTGAAGACAACAAATGTACCTCCGTATCCTAAAGCTGTAATGATGAATACTAGCAGCAATCGGCCATTTGTCACCAATTTGATTTGGTCACGGAATGTGGTCTGTAAAGCTTTCCTTAAATCGGACGGGACTAGGATGCTGTTCCCGATGAAAGCAATCAGGCCGATTGCCACAATGACGATGAAAGCGAATCTCCAGCCGAATTGCTGCCCGATGAAGGTTCCAAATGGAACTCCGGTCACCGTTGCAACCGTGAGGCCTGTAAACATGATGGCGATGGCACTCGCCCTGCGGTTTTCAGGGACCAAATCAGCAGCAATCGTAGCGCCTATTGACATGAAGATACCATGTGCGAGCGCTGAAATGACACGCGCAATCAATAATGTACTGATCGTGGTCGCAGAGGCCGCTAATGCATTTCCGGCAATGAACACGACCATTATCCAAAGCAATAAGGTTTTTCGCGACATATTCGATGTCAGCGATGTCAGGATAGGTGCCCCGAACATGACCCCTAAGGCGTATAAGGACACCGTCAATCCTGCCGTCGTGACTGTAATGTGTAAATCTTTAGAAATGAGTGGTAATAATCCCACACTGATGAACTCTGTTGTTCCAATTGCAAAGGCACTGATCGCTAAAGCCAGCAATGCCCATGTACTTCTATTTTTATTTGAAATCATATTCTCTTCTCCTTCTTGTCGTTTTGTACTATCATCGAAATTGCCTAAGCAACTTTTTTTAAAATGGTACAGTGGAATTCGGTGTGCAAATGTTATTATGAGATATAATAGAAATTAAAAACAGTACGTACTTTAAAGTGATATAGGTACCTTTAAGTTCCTATAAAAATTAGGGGTGTATGCAAATCATGCAAAAAAAGAAGTACAATATATCAGTTGAAGCAACACTGGAAGTACTGGGCGGGAAGTGGAAATGCGTAATCCTCTGCCATCTGACCCACGGAAAAAAGCGGACTAGTGAATTGAAGCGCCTAATGCCGAACATCACCCAAAAAATGTTGACCCAGCAATTGAGGGAGTTGGAAAAGGACGAGGTCATCAATCGGATTGTTTACAACCAAGTTCCCCCAAAAGTGGAATATGAACTTAGTGAATATGGGCAAAGCCTGGAAAGTATCCTTTCCGCATTATGTACGTGGGGGGAAAATCACATAACCAGAGTGTATGGGGATAAGTTTTCCGTTCTTGAGGAAAGTGTATTGAATGAACAATTGAAGTAATTCAAAACAAAAAAACGGAGTCCACTAAGGGGATTCCGTTTTTTTTGCTGAACCGATCAAACATCATCAATGAAGAATAAAACAAAAAAGAATAACTCAAATGTGCTATTTTTTTTTGTTTATAATGAATTCTCCTAATTTAACTAATAAATGCAAAGTGAAAATGATCATCATTGTTCTGGACACTACATACCCATCAAGAGCTAAATCATATCCTCCAGATATTAATAATTCAGGTTTGAAACAAATAAAAATCGATATTGCGAGAGGTATTAAAACAAGAATGAAAGCTAGCTGAGTTTTGTTATCCATAAACATTCCGCCTTAGTGTATTAATTTACTAAATAATAACATTATTTACCATTAATGAATAACCCCTATTTAAATAATTGGTAATAAAAATACCATCGTAAGAGGCATCCGTTTTATTCCTCTCTATATTTTTGGTATAATATGTAATGCAATTTAATATTTAAACTCTTGTATTTGATCAAGCAGGACAGTGTTGATCACTTAAAGTTTTTATTTTGTAAACGAATGAGTATAATGGTGAAACCAAGGAGTGACATATGAGGGTCTTATTAGAATTGATGCGCATCATATTAATATTCGGGATAGCCGGGTCGATCATTTCGAATATTGTAAACGGTATATATTTAAACATAGGAGTTAATCCGAATCAGTATGGCTGGCTAGGCTCGATTGCGATACTCATTTTATTATTTGTCTGGTATAGAAATAAACTTCAGTTCATTGGCTGGTATTCGGGAAAAGGGAAGGAAAAGCTTCCAAAAACGGCCTCCCAAATACTAATCATCTGTTCACTCTTTTTGTTATGTGCCCCACCTGTTTTACGTATGCTGCAGATGATATTTCAATAATCGGGATTCTATATCCCAGATAGAGCAGGAGTGAACGATTTGCGGAATTTGTTTAATATTGTGGTTCTCATACTCCTACTCGGTGGATTTTGGTATGGATATGGTAAAGATATTCAGGAGTCTGGATTCAAGGCGGGGGTTAGTTCCTTTGCATCCGATGTTCGTTCCTTTATTAACGGGCCCGAGGTTTCAACTGCCTTGGAAAAACTGAATACCGGAGTCAACAACCTGATGGGTTCGTTAGCTGAAACTTTGGATACCGCTTCAGAAAAAGAACCGCAAGAAACGGAAAAAGTGAAAAAACCAGCACTGGAAGCACCTTCTGAAGCATCCTTTTCAGTCAGTAATATCGAAATTGGCGAAACAAGGGATGACGTAGAAAAATTGGCTGGTGAAGCAAAGCGGAATACGCGGAATGAATATGGCGTAGACTGGTTCGCCTATCACGAAAATTATCAAAACTTCTTCATGGTTGCCTACGATAACAACAATAAAGTTGTTGGTTTATATACGAATCAAGATTTGATTTCCTCAAAGGAGGGCATTAAACGCGGCACCCCTAAGGAAGACGTGACTGCGAAATTGGGAGAGCCTGTAACAAAACTGCTTAAAGGCAACGTCTACTACCAGATTCGAAGTGATGGCGAATACGATATGTTTAAAATGGATAAGAGCTATGTGACCATTTTTTATGATATACATGAAAAAAATACAGTCACATCGATCCAGATCATCGACGCAAACCTTGAAAAGCAAAAGAGCGGCTATTTTGCAAAATCCAGCCCCGAGCTAAAGAAAGGCTTTGAATATCAATTATTCGATTTGACCAATGCATCGCGGGTCAATCATGATCTCTCAGTGCTTTCATGGGATAAACAAGTGAAGGGCACTGCACAGGATCACAGTGCAGATATGGCTGTGAATCAATACTTCAACCATACAAACCTTGAAGGAGAATCCCCGTTCGACAGGATGGAAGATGACAAAATCAAGTTTCGAATGGCTGGGGAAAACCTGGCTGCCGGTCAGAATAGCAGTATCTTTGCCCATGAAGGCCTGATGAATTCCATTGGCCACAGGGAAAACAAATTACAGAAGGATTTTGAATCGCTCGGTGTCGGAGTGGCCTTCGATGATGAAGAAAAACCATATTATACGGAGAATTATTTGAGGAAATAAACCAAGAAGCTGTGCATAGGCACAGCTTTTTTCTCCGGAATAAAAGAGCGGGCATCCATTTTAAAATGGATGCCCTCTCTTTTATAATGTATCACCAAACGAATAATCCAACGATCATGGCACTTAACAAGGAAACAGCCATCCCGCTAAGCAGCAGTTTCCAAACATTCCTTCCGATAATGTTCGATTTCTCATCATTTAGGATGGAATTGAATGTTCCATAAATCATGCCCACTGTACTGAAGTTGGCAAATGACGTCAGATAAGTGACAGCAACAGCGACTGTATGCGGAGACAGCGTACTGATTTTATCTTTTAAATCGAGCAAGGCAACGAACTCATTCGTGGCAAGCTTGATTCCCATCAATTGAGCGACATACATGGCCTCATGTCCTGATAGTCCAAGCAGGAATGCAAATGGACTAAAAATTACGGAGAAGATTTTTTGAATGGTCAGACCATCCACAAAGAAACCGAAAATACCGTTTACACTGGCCGTTAACGCCACATAACCGATTACCATTGCCATGATGACGAAGACCATCTTGACCCCAACCAGCATACTGTTAGAAATGGTGGAAAAGAAATCTTTACGTTCCTCTTTAGAAGGTACATAAACGACGTCTTCCTCTTTACTGACATTGACGGGATTTAGCATGTTAGCAATCAGCAAGGCATTTAAGCAGTTCAAAGGTATCGCTACAAAAACATAGGTCGCTGGAACCATGGTTAGGTAGGCACCAATGATTGAACCACTGATGCTGCTCATGCTCATGATTCCAAATGTCAAAAGACGCTGATCTTTAATCGCGCTGAGTTGAAGGCGGAGAACGGCAAGTGCTTCTGTATTCCCAAGGAACATCATCTGAATCGAAAAGAAACTCTCAAGTTTTGGCAAACCGGATACTTTTGAGATGAGCCATCCCACTTTATCAATGATCCAGGTAAGTATACCGAAATACGATAAAACATCAAAAAACGTGATAATGAAGATAATCGGCATCAATGCACTGAAAAAGAAATCCACGTGTTCATTTGCCATAACTGAAGGAAAGACGAATGAAATCCCTTCATTTGCACAATCAATCAACCAGGTGAAGAATGAAGCAATCAGATTAATGACCCACGCCCCTATTTTAGTCGATAACATGAACCCTGTGATAAGCAATTCAATAACCAGCAAGGTTAGAATCGCTTTCCACTTAACGCTCCTTTTATTAGGTGAACAAAGGTAAACGATGCCCATTACAACTAAAACACCCAGTATATTCAATAAGAAATACATGCTTTCATCCCCTTTGGATATATCATTTCCCATTCATTTTTTTTATATAAAAAGCCCTCACCTTTACACTTTCAGCCGCAGGAAGAAAGTGTGAAAAAGTAAGAGCCTTCATTAAAAAGGGGGTATGCTGGATCAAGTTTTCAAGCGAACCAACCAAAAACCTGTTCATCTCTTTTATTTTCATACTTCCTTGTAGTCCGGCATTATTCACGGCTGCCAGGTAGAAACTATCAGACCATTGTTACTGAAATTATACAAGGATATTTTTTAAAATAAATTTCTTAGGAAAGTTATCATTTTAAATCAGTTTATTTTCAATTACAATACGTTTTACAATTGTTATATTAATATAAATTTTTCGAAAACATTTTAAAGAGAAGTCTCCGAGGGGACAATGTTTGGTAATACTTATGAAGCAGTATATCCCACCCATCAACAATAAAAAAACACCTGCTTTATAGCGGTGTTGTAATATTTATCGACCAATTGTTATTGCTCGAGTAAATTCGCCATATTACCCTTTAGAGTCATGCCGTTTATAAAATAAACTTCCCACCTGTGATAATCCTTGATTCAATGCTTCATACTAATAGTATATTTCCTTTATAAGGACGTGGATTTTGGTGGATTTTATTTATAGCCAGGAAACTCTTACTGCAGTTCAGTGGATGTTGAGAGCCATTACATCCTTCATCTTTTTACTTTTTTCGGTTAAATTGATGGGGCAACGAGCCATTTCTCAGTTAAGATCACTTGATTTTATAATGGCATTATTTATTGGAAACATTCTTGCCCACCCTTTGGCTGATGCACACTCAGGTTTGAAGGGTTCAATGATAACGACCTGTGTATTAGTCATTTTATATATGATTAATGTGTTCACATCTCTTAAGTGGGGCAAGCTCCGAAGGTTCTTTGACCCCTCACCCTTTACTCTTATCGAAAATGGGCAAATCGTTTACAAAAGCTTAGCAAAGGCTCGAATTTCCATCGATTTTTTACTGTCAGAATTAAGAAAAGATAAAATTGAAGATATTCAAAAAGTATCACTCGCACTATGGGAACCTGATGGTACTATTTCATTGTTTTTAGATCCTCAATATAAACCGTTAACTCCAGCAGATATGCACCTAGCAACAAATGCCTTTACTTTTCCTAAAACAATCATTAAAGAAGGGAAGATTGATTTCAAAGAATTAAATCGAGAAGGTAAAGACGAAGTATGGCTGAAAAAAAGACTCAAAATGACTTATAATGCGGACGTGAACGATATTTTATTAGCAACCATTGATAACAACGATACCATAAAGGTCTTTTTTTACAAATAAAGCTCGAAAGAATATAAACAACCAAGTGTCTGATTCTCTAAATACTTTTTTCCCGGTGAAAGTTGGAGTTATATCTTTTTGTAGCCAAAATAAAATCCCCTAAAGAAGAAAGTGTAAAACCTACATATAAATGTCGGCTTTTACACTTTTAAACTTAAAAGGGGATCATATCATATTCATGACCTTCAAAAAAACTCTCTTATTACTCCGACCAATTCAGAGTATTTAAGAACTTGTACACATCTTCATAAACCTGTTCACGTTCTTTTCCTAATGTGATTATATGGCCAGAGTTTTCATACCATATCAAGTGTTTATGCTGCGTATCGACTTCATTGAAAATCGCTGTAGCACTGTTCGTATAGTCGGGATCATCCAAACGCCCTTGTAAAACAAGAGTTGGTGATGTGATTAAATCTAAATCTTCACCCGTCTCATTTATTATATTCACCATATCTTTCAGCGAAGTCATAGGGTCTGCTTCCAACAGCTTCACTTCGGCAGCAATTTGGTCTGCATCTTTGCCTTCAAACTTCTTATAGGCCTGTGCATAACTGAGCAATCGGTTTTTTTGTCGATCGCTACTTTTTCCGTATGTCGGTGCACACATTGAAACTACTCCTGTTACGGGAAGTTCAATCCCTACTTTTAATGAGAATAATCCTCCTAAAGAAATTCCTGCAACAGCAATTTCCTCGTAGCCTTCATCTTTAAGGAATTGATAACCTTCCACTACGTCTTTCCACCATTCTTTTGGACCTGTTTTAGCAAGTTCCTCGGCTGATACTCCATGCCCACTATAAAGGGGTCCGTGGCAAGTATAGTCGCGATCATTCAGGTATTTCCCTAATTTCTTCATATCTCCTGTACTTCCGGTAAACCCGTGAAGTAAAAGAACTGCTCTATTTCCACCTCTGTATGTGAATGACTCAGGTGCTTTCACTTTCATCTATCTAGGACCTTCTTTCTGCTCTTGTTGATAAATAGAATCTAAATGATTTTCAAAAAAAAATCAATTAATACCCCTTGAGTGGGATTTCTTCTATCCTATTCCGTATTTTCATTCAAACATTTAAATCATGTATATAGTATCCTTACCACACTCTTTACAACTCATCCGTTCCGAAGCACATTTTACTATGATTGATTTTATTTAGCAATCGTCATTTAACCATTTTTTTTAAGAAAAGTAAAATACACCTTGTAATACGATGTACATCGTATTACACTAAAAGCAAATGATAAAAGAAGGTGATTATTTGGATAAAGAATTGATGAAGGGAAGTATTGACCTCCTCCTGCTTTCACTTCTTTCACAAAAAGAGCTGTATGGCTATGAAATGACGAAGATTCTAAGGCAAATGAGCGAGGGGCAATACGAAATCAGTGAAGGTACCCTATATCCGGCTCTTAAGCGTTTAGAAAGAAAGGAATTTATAGAAGGGTATTGGAAAGAGTCTGAATCCGGACGAAGGAAATATTATCGTATCACAGACAGCGGCAAAACCGAGCTTGAACGTAAACGCAGCAGCTTTACCTTCCTTGAAAATTTAGTTCGGAAAAGCGCGGAGGATTTCTGATGAAAACACCATTTGAAAAGTATGTAAAAAAAATAGTCAACCAAACCGATTGTACCAAGGAAGAAAAAGAAGATATGTCTGAAGAACTACTTCTCCATCTGGAGTTGAGCCGGGATGATTTAATAAAGCAAGGGAAGACACCAAAAGAAGCCGAGAAAATGGCATTAATCCTTTTTGGCGACGAATGGGAAATCGGCAGTCAAATTCAGCAGGCCATCTTTCCATACCGAAAAGAGCTTATGCTTACTTTATCCATCGTTTCAATTCTTTTTACGTTTTCAGTGTATGCGCTGCAACTATTCCAAAAAGGAGATGCTTACATCGGCTGGCTTCTTTTTTCGATACTGACTAGTGCAACATTACTCTCACTTACACTTAACCTCCTAGTCTCTATCAACCGGAAAATTATGGTCAACACCGTGTTAGTGACCCATGCCCTTGTCTATGTATATGGATGGGGAATCGCTTCCGCCCTTGACTTCACATTATTTCCTTTATTCAGCTTGATTATGGCAGCAATTCTCCTACTATCCCTTTACCTCATTTACAAAACAGCCTTGGTTCTTCCGGGATATAGTGGTAAGACTTTAAAAAAAGCAAAACTTCTGCACATTTTCAATATTTCACTCGGCATCGTGATTTTGTCAGTTACCTTATTTTTCTTATATGCTTTTTTAATCTTCTCAAGTGAAGTCCAGCCGTTTATGCTTTTATTTTTCGTCCCGACCGTTTTATGGATTTCGTTATATATCCTACAGATTAAACTGTTAAAAAAGCATCCTGCGACTTCAAATATATGTGCTGTTTTACAGGTATTACTAGTTATAGCCATTATTGTTACGATGATGACACTCTACCGTTAAGGAGTCCTTCAAATGAAAAAGAAGCACATCTATCTCATTCTGATCACGCTTGCGATTGTGACTGTCTTGTTTGTCATCGCCGGATTGATCTTTAAAAAAGAAGAAAATGAAAAGCAGCAGGGCTTAACCAATCAGTACGACGTATCCACCCAAGGAACAATTGCATACGTCACACACATTAAGGGGAAACCACAATTAAAGCTCTATAATCCTACATTATCCGTTGAAGAAAAAGTCCTTGAATTGAGCAACGATGAACAAATCCTCGACCCGACTTATTCCTACGAAGGAGATATGCTTGCCTTTATCGTAGCTAAAAAAAACCAAGAAGAAGATTCAACCAGTTCCATTCACCTTCTTGATATAAAATCACAGAAAATCAGTGAATTATTCAAAGCAGACTTCCTGGTCACAGAACTCGATTTCGCAAAAAGCGGCCGCTCTCTCTTTTATATCGGAGCCGGTACGTTTAAAAACTATTCGCCAATCACGGGTCCCCGCCCTCACGATCTCGATATTTATGAGTTTGATATAGAAAAAAAGGAGTCCATCCAACTGACCTCTTTTAAGAAATATGGTCTTAGTTCCCTAAATGTCACCGTTGATGGAAAAGCCGCTTATTATCAAACCGATGATGATGCGGATGCTAAAACGGCTGATGATATTTTCGAAACGCATCAACGGATTTTCAAAGTGAAATTTGATCAAACAGGTATCGAAACTGTCACCGACTCTAAACGTGATGTCGACATTTTTGATTTCACAATTACCCCGGATGAAAAAACGATGATTTTCCAGTCTATCTCCAATGAGCAATCAGGCAGTACCTATATTTATGAACTATATAGCTATGACCTCAAAACCAAGACCGAAAAGCAGCTGACCCATCTTCAAGGATACACAGATCGCCCAGTCATCAGCAGCGACTCAAAAAATGTCTACTTTATGGTAGATAAGAAATTCGGCAAAAGCGATCCACAGTATCACCTATATAAAGTGGAGATTGATGGAGACAACCCCGAAGAAATTTTGTTACCTAATTAACGAAAAAGGTTTCCGACACCAATTATTAACGGTGCCGGAAGCTTTTTTTATGGGGTTTCTCGTGAATTCATGCTACACTCTTGATTTCGCGCTGTTTACTCGTGGGTTCGGCTTGTTTACTCGTAGGATTTGCACATTTACTCGTGAATTCATGCTACACTCTTGATTTCGCGCTGTTTACTCGTGGGTTCGGCTTGTTTTCTCGGAGATTTGCACATTTACTCGTGAGTTTGGTCTATTTACTCGTGAATTCCGCAACTTTACTCGTGAGTTTTGCTGTTTTACTCGTGAATTACCACGATTTACTCGTGAATTCATGCTTCACTCTTTCTTAATTCCGCGCGTTTACTCATGGGTTACTCCAGTCCCACAAAAAAAGAACCAAATTTGGTCCTTCTTTCTCAAATTATTCTCTTTTATTTAACCGATTGTTTCCTATATATATTAATGTTTGATGGACTCCATATGGAATATATCCTGAATTTTACGTTTTACGTTTATCATGATTGTCTATTCCTTTATGTTTCCGATAATTGGCGCAGGAGAGCTTCATACATTCCCCCTGGACATGCGGACCGTATTTTTCACGAAAGGCCTCGAGGCAATAGCATTTCTCTTCTTCCTTTTTGGTTTCATCCATCGGTGTATCCCTCCTAGAATTCAACCGGAGACTACGCGCTTCTCCAGCCTTACGTTGATTCGCCCCAACAGTACGGCACCGATTGACTGAATGACTGTTTTAACGATGATTTGGCCGATAATCGCAGCGGGTACGGCTTCCCATGGCAATATATTGGCACCTAGTGGACTTAGGCCAATCACGACAAATATCACCGAATCGAAAAACCCTCCAACGATCCCGCTGTAGAACACCCTCCAACTCATCGGGAGCTTTAACCGGGTATAAATTTCCGTATCCGCTGTTTCTGCCACAACGAACGATAATGCGGAAGCAAATACAATCAATAACGTATCTTCTAATAAAAATGATACACATGCAGATAAAATAAGTGCGGTAACGATACACATATAGGTTTTCGCACGGCCGAATTTATTCTGGACCAGATCTCGAAAGATGAAGGTTCCCCCGATGAGCAATGTACCCATCGGAATGATGAACATGCCCAAATGTAATGGATCAAAAGCTGCTGTAACCACATTCGCCGTGACAATGGATACTAAATACAATAGAATTCTTAACATTTAATTCATTCTCCTTATACAGAAAAAACAGCACCCTAAGAAAGAGCACTGTTCCCCTTAGTTTTTTTGAGAGGGTAGCTAGAACCTCTTCCGCCGGAACGGATTATCATTTCCTTATTTATCGTAGCTTGAAAACGGTCGGAAATCAAGAAGTTTCCATATGGCTGATTCTAAAATGAATTCAGGCTAATACCCTTTCAAAAATCGCCTTCTTGATTTCGTTTTAGTCACTGGGAATGGCGCGAATCCACGGATTATCCACTTTTCCAAAGCTTAGCACTTAGCAAATGTTCCTCTGATGCCAAAGGATTTTTAAAGCTTTTGCCGATTCCTGTCGCAGAAAACTGCTTGACGGGCTGTATGAAAAGCGGACAATCATTGATAGAGTTATGTTACGATTTTGATATCTAGACAAGCAGTAACAAAGCACCTCGCATTATTAAGGGGAGGCAGCCCTTATTGTTTTTATTTGGCATGGACTTGAAAAGGAATGCTAGAAATATAAACGCGAGGAGGCAAAAGAATAATGAAAAAACCAACGTTTGTCTATCCTATTTATATCGTGTGGGCCGTTGCACCCGCTCTCGTTTACATGGAACATGGCAGGAGACAAAACACCCCGCGACCATCCTACTCGGGTCACTTTTCAACTGCAGCCAATGGATGATTCTACTGTGAAGTTCACACTTTCGCATGAGCTATTGGAGAAAGATTTCGTATATGGTGATAATACCTTTGAAGGCATAGATTATGGTTGGCCAGCTATTCTAAGTAACATGAAGAACCGGACAAAACTTGTCGCCAATATATGTAGATCGGGTTTATTAGGTGTTAGTGGGAAACTATTAAAACATATCGAAAGAGAGCTGATATAGTATGGATACTCAAATAACTACGAAATTTAAAATAGTCAAGCCAACTAATGAGGTGTTTGAAGCCATAGTAAACCCTGAAAAAATCGGGAATTTTTGGTTCTCATCGAGTTCTGAAAGATGGGAGCAAGGCAGGACTCTTACATTGAGATATAACGAATACGATGCTGAAGTGGTTATCCATGTATTAGAAGTCGAGGAAAATAGGAAAATCGTGTATTCGTGGGGAGGCAACGACCAAGAAACAGTCGTTACAATTACACTAAAAGAGCTGGATAATACAAGTTCAATCATTGAAGTAAACGAGTCAGGTTTGAAAGAAGACGACCCAGAAATAATAAACAAAATGATCGGACAAAAAGAAGGCTGGGTTTATACTTTAACCTGTTTAAAGGGTTATTTAGAAAATGGCGTTAATAATTTGAGAGCGTCATTAATTTTTTAGGGTGCTGGTTCAGCTGAAAAAAGATCTCTAAAACCGGCAGTTGGGCGTGCCGCCTCTATGTTGCACCTGATAAACCATCTGCCATTTAATGGTAAATGTCAATAAAATGCCACCACTCGAAAATCAAAGAAAGCGGCTTACAAGTCTAAATTCATTATTTCGACTTATTATACGGGTAATGTTTCCGAGAAAAACTCAAGGATGGATTCCTTGAGTTTTTCACTTTCCGTTTGGTTTGACCCGAAATTCAATCGGAAAGCACTTTTAGATACATGCCCTTGGAAGCTTTTTCATAGGCTTCTATTCCCATGTTCTTCACTTTTTCAGATAAACTGGATGCTCTCACCACTTGGGTTCCTTGAATGACGGAAGGATCCATCAGGCGCACTTTATTTTTCCGATGTAAATCATAGTCCAATTGATCTTCTTTCACCTTTACGTTACCATGGATCCTTTTTAACAGATTTTGCACTTCATCGTCTTCAGTGGAGCTTAACAAGGATATGACTTCTTCATCTGTACCAAGTAAGCCATCAAGGCTGATCAGGTTTTTAGCCAAAGCCAATTTTAACGTTTTTGCCAAGATATCATAGCCATATATATTAAGCGGGTTCATGAAAAAATCAATAACTTCGCTGTAATACGTTTGCACAAACCATTCCGCCGATTCAATATCATCCAGATACATTCTTCCATTTATTATGATTATATGCTCAAGAAAGTCACGAACGGATTCAAGTGTGATATATCCATACTGATGCATATCCCGAAGAGTATAATCTATCCGATCGGCGCATAACTCAGGTGCTGGCTGTTCAAGCAATTCCCATTTTGATTGAACAATAGCTTTACAATCATATCCATATTTCTTCAGTATAAATGGGATTTCAGATTCCATAATGACATGATCATATATCTTTTCATGATAATCTTCATCCTTACAATCCAGAACGAAATCAATAACATGTGAGAATGCAGTATGGGATACGTCATGAAGCAAGCCCGCGATTTGTTCCTCTAATGAACCACCAAACTCCTTTATTAACAGCATCACACCAATTGAATGGTCAAATCGTGTGACATTCCACTTCTCATTAACTAAATAACTTGCCCCGCCCTGATGTATTCCTTTCAGTCTTTGGACCGGTTTGCTTACTATCAGCTCTTCCAGAACTCCCTCTACAATGTGTTTCCCATAGATACTATCCGAAACTAGCAATAACTGCTGCCTCCCTCATCAGGTTGGTGATTTCACTGATTTTCTTCTGTAAAAATTATTTCCCCCTTTTCACCTTGCTCATATTGCTTTTTTGCCAATTTTCTTATTTCCTCTTCATCATTCAAATCGATATCAGGTAGATTGCCCTCAACCTTATCTCCAATGAGTATTACTTCATTTGATATTACTCGATTTGTTGGATACACCATTATAATGTCTTCCATAGGTTTTGTTTTATTTTTAAAAGGTTTATTGAATAAAAAATAGCCGGTCAAGACTATGATAATTGAAGCAAAAATACCTAATTTCCTTTTCATCTATTCATCCCTTCCAACGGGTTTTCTTTACCCTCATTTTACCATAAGAGGATATCATTGGTTAATAGTGGATTCTTTTTTTCAGTTACTAAGACATTCATATTTCCTATCATTTCACCGTTTGAAAATAGCTGTAAATTCCAAATACCTGTTTCATTGAATGTAATTAACGTAGTTGCTATGGATACGGGAACATCATTCCCACTTGTATTTAAGCTAACTGGTTGCGGGGAATAACCCTTAGGCAATTCTCTAATTGGAGTTCTTTTAATCGTCAACTTTCCATTAGCTGCAAGACGGCTTCCACTTCCTGCATGAACGGCCGTTATCTTTAGTTCGCCTAAAGGAAGCTTTTCATTCTTCCTCCAAAAAAGCCATTCCAATACACATTCTTCACCCGTTACTAAAGGTTTATCGATAAAACCGAATTTTTGCTTCATCCCCCTCAATACATACAGCATCATTACATCTTTTACTTTTTCATTTACTGTGAATGTTGGTGTTTGTTTTAAACGGTTGTTAGGGGAAATGGAGATTGATCCTGCATTATCGCGTACCGCTGCCTTCGCAACTTTGTCCCCCACTTGAACCGTGGGGCAGCTTACTAACAGAATGAGTACTACAATATTGTGTAGTTTCATAGTGCTCCTTTCAGTTTCAGATTTACTATGTTTGACGTTATCGTTTAATTTTAGTTACATTTAATGGTAAACCCTTTAGAAAATTGTCTAATATTTGACATTTGTAAATCAGCACGGTATCATTCTAATTAACCAGTGGTCAATAAATAAAGGAGGGGAAAATGATGTCGCCAAGGAAATCAGCAGGTAAAGAATTATCCAGGGAAATGGTATTGACTGAAGCTAGAAACCTTTTTGCAACCTTAGGGTATTCGAACGTCTCAATGAGACAATTGGCTAAATCATTGGATTGCAGCCATGGTGCCATTTATTATCACTTTAAAAATAAGGCAGAAATATTTTATAGTTTGGTGAAAACGGATTTTTCCGTTTTAAATCATTTAATCGATGATATCATCATGTCGGAAAATGACCCTTCTCAAAAAATTGAAAAGATTTTATTATGCTTCATTGAGTTTGGTTTAACCCAACAGAATCATTATTCCATCATGTTTTTATCCAAGGAAAAAGAGATTCAGCAGTTGCTTCAATTCGATTCTAATAAAACCTATGAAAAGCTAATCCAATCTTTGACAGAATTAACCGACAACAAACTGAATCCTGCATCCATATGGTCCATTTTCCTTTCTCTTCACGGATTCATAACTTTTTATATTAATTCTGAACTATCCTATCCAGATGTAAAAGGTTTAGCTTATTTTCACGTAAAAAATATCATCAGGAACATTGTTTGATTTTTTACCAATATTATTGACCAGTGGTTAATTAATTTTCGGGAGGTTTGAAAATGGTAAAGAAATTCCTTCATATCGAAGGACTCATGGTCCTTTTAGCAATGATTTACATCTATTCGTTATATGAATTCAGCTGGTTGATTTTCCTTTTATTGATTTTATCCCCTGATGTTTCAATGTTTGCCTACCTGATTGATGATCGAGTTGGAGCAAAGGTTTATAACTTTTTTCATACTTATACCCTGTCCATCTTCATGATTTTGCTCGCCATTTTTCTAAAGTCTGATGCATTTATGATGATTGGTTTAATTTGGACAGCGCATATTGGGATGGATCGCTTATTTGGGTATGGCCTTAAATACACATCATCCTTCAAAGCTACACACATTCAAAGGCTGTAATAAGCTTAAAAGGCAGTGTGATTACGCATCACACCGCCTTCTGTCTCTTATCTTTACACGCCCCGCTTGTTGCCCCATATATAGGTATGCAGCTGTGGCAGCACTTTCACATCATTTAATTCATTATCGGCTATCACTTTATCAATTAACTCTTCATATTTCCTCAAAAGCCCGCTGATCAATTGACGATCATCCGCCGTACTGCTGTCGTCATTGCCGACCTGCAGATAAAAAGGAATATCGGGGTAACGGCCATGTACATTTTTAGCATATTGATAATCCTCTTCATTAAAGACGACTACCTTCAATGAGACATGGTTTTCAGGGTTTCGATTGGCAAGGTTCGAGATGATTTGGTCGAGCACCGTAAAGTCTGTATTCATTTTTGAGCTCGGCGGCTTAGGAGAAATGGTCAGTTCATCAATATCGAGAAACCAATCCTGCCATCGGCTCCCTTGTGTCTCGACACCTATTTTCATTTTATTTTCATGTAGGATTGCTACCAAGCTGTTTAAGTTTTTCAGCAGTGCCGGGTTTCCGCCTGATATCGTCACGAAGGAAAAACCGGAACCCCCAATCCGCTTCAGCTCATCCCATATTTCCTCGGCAGTCATTTGGACGGTATCTTCCTTACCAGTGCCATCCCAAGTAAATGCGGAATCACACCAGGCACATGAATAATCGCAGCCTGCCGTCCGAACGAACATGGTTTTTTGACCAATGACCATTCCCTCTCCTTGGATGGTCGGTCCGAAGATTTCCATAACCGGTAGTTTACTCACTTTCCATCCACTCCCGTCTGGCTTCAGCATAACTTGTCGGCGTTTCGTATAGCCGAACAAATTCGACCCTAGCACCCTCATATTCCTTTAATGAAAGGGCTTCGGCCATCTTTTCATAGATCCAGACAACCATATTTTCAGCCGTAGTGTTCATGAGCGGCAAGGTTTCATTCAAATAACGATGATCAAGGTGGATTTCAATTTCATTTTTCCATATATCCTTGATGTCCCCGAAATCTATCATCAAACCGCGTGAATCCGTATACCCGCTCAATCCGAAAATGACCTTATACGTGTGGCCATGCAAGTTCTTGCATTTTCCTTCATAGTCATGTAGATGGTGTGCTGCGTCAAAGGTAAATTCCTTACTGACCATGACCCTTTTAGATGTATAATTCAATTGGCTGCGCTGAATATCTTGATCTATTTTTTGGAGTTTATCTACTATAGTAAAACCGTACATCACGAAAGCACCTTCCGTCTGCTTACATAGTCATCCAATCCTTTTTTCCGCAACTTACATGCCGGACAATCTCCACAGCCGTCGGAGATGATCCCGTTATAGCAAGTCAGGGTCTTTTCGCGGACAAAGTCGAACGCGCCAAGCTGATCGGCAAGCTCCCATGTTTCCTCTTTATTAAGCCACATAAGCGGCGTATCAATCACGAATGACTGGTCCATCGACAAATTCAAGGTCACGTTCAACGATTTAATGAATACATCGCGGCAGTCCGGATATCCGCTGAAGTCCGTTTCACAGACACCGGTGACAATATGTTTAGCGCCAATCTGACTGGCCAGCACTCCGGCAAACGAAAGGAACAGTAAATTCCTCCCTGGTACGAACGTCGACGGCAATTCCCCGTCTTCTCCGTCCTCCACTGCAATGTCACTTCTCGTCAAAGCATTCGGTGCCAGTTGGTTCAGCAGCGACATGTCAAGGATATGATGGGTCACGCCCAATTCTTTGGCAATTTCTTGAGCACATTCGATTTCCAAGCTGTGCCGCTGATTATAATCAAACGTCACCGCTTCCACTTCCTCATATCTCTCCATCGCCCAGAACAGGCACGTCGTACTGTCCTGACCTCCGCTAAACACAACCACTGCCTTTTCTTTCTTCTTCATTTCTATAAAACTCCTTTTTACGGAAAAAAACAGCACCCTAAGAATAGAGTACTGTTTCTCCTTAGTTTTTTTGAGAGGGTAGCTAGAACCTCTTCCGCCATAACGCGGATTATTATATTTTTCCAAGTCAATAGTAACTTGAAAACAAGAAGAAATCAAGATGTTTAAATTATACCTAACTGAAAACTTGGTTAACTTCTCATCTGCTTAAATAGCCCATTTTTTATCCGATAAAAAAAGAGTGAATAAAATATAAAGGGGTTCATTAATTTGAAAAGTATTAAAGGAAAGATATTGGTAGCATTTTCACTGACCATATCTTTGTGTATCATCTTAGGAGCATTTAATATTTATAACAGCAACAAGTCACTTGTACATTCCAAAGATATTATTAGCCATGAATTGCCGATTCTTATTGATGAAGAACAACTACTCAATAATGTTGCACAAAGAAGCGCACTTGCAAGAGGCTATATTCTATTTGGCGACAAAAGTAATAAAGAGAAGTTCTTAAAATATACCGAAGAAAGCAAAGCCATTCAGGAGGATCTTTTAGCCTTAAGTGATTCTGAAAAAGCGAAGGAATTGATTGAGAAAAGCGTGGATTGGAGAACCATTATTCTAGAACGCGTATTTACACAATATGATCAAGGAAATGAAGAACGTGCTATAGAAATACTAAAGGATGAAGTTGCACCAATAAGCACTGAATTGATGGATGGGTATAGAGAGCTAGCTTCCGAACGCGAGAAAACGATTGTCGCTTCAGGTGAAACCGTCATCGCAAGCGGGGAATCGGTTAAGTCTACAAGTATCATCATATCCATTGCGGCAGTCCTTATCGGCCTTGTGCTTGCACTTGTGACTGCCAACCTCATTACCACCCCCCTCCTTAAAGTCAGGGACAGGATGAAAATGGTTGCTGACGGAGAACTGAACCATGAGCCCCTGGAGCAGAAGTCAAATGATGAAATGGGCGAATTAACGGTATCCGCCAACCAAATGCAGAAAAACCTTCGTGATACGATTGAAAAAATGCTGGTTGTATCCGAATCCATTTCCAACCAAAGCGAGGATCTGACTCAATCAGCAAATGAAGTGCAACAGGGCAGCAGACAGATAGCGACTACCATGTACGAACTTTCGGAAGGTTCGGAGTCACAAGCCAACCGGGCAGCTGAAATGGTTCGCATGATGGATGATTTCACCGGCAAGATCGAGCAGGCCCATCTTGAAGGAATGGAAGTATCTCAAAGTTCGACCGAGATCCTATCCTTGACCAAGGAGGGCACCACTTTAATGCGCAGTTCAGTCCAACAAATGAAAATGATTGATGGAATTGTCAAAAATGCCGTCGAGCAAGTGAAAAGACTCGATTCTCAATCACAGGAAATCTCACAGCTAGTACAGGTCATCAAGGATATATCCAATCAAACCAACCTATTGGCGCTGAATGCAGCCATAGAAGCAGCACGCGCTGGTGAACATGGCAAGGGCTTCGCCGTCGTCGCAGCTGAAGTGCGGAAACTCGCTGAAGGGGTCACACAATCCGTTGGGGATATCACCGATATTGTCTCCGCTATTCAAACGGATTCAAAAACGGTCGTTCACTCCCTTGAAGATGGTTATACACAGGTTGATGAAGGCACGAAACAGATTACGCTCACCGGCCAAACCTTTGAAACAATCAATCACTCTGTCGGGAATATGGAAATGAAAGTACAGCATATTACAGCTGAATTGAACTATATCTCCAAAAATAGTAAAGAAATCAATCAGGCCATCGAAGATATCGCAGCCGTTACTGAAGAGTCCGCGGCAGGAATCGAACAAGTCTCTGCCTCCGCTCAACAATCCAGTTCTTCGATGGATGAAATCACTAATCATGCCTGTGAACTCGCATCTTCTGCTGAACTGCTAACCGAACAGGTCAAAAAATTCCAATTATGATACAGAAAATTTCCCGTCACTTAAACGCGGGAAATTTTCTGTTTCTCTCCTTCATGGTGATTGTTTCGTTTTCGTGTATTCAGGGTATAGATGACTATACACATTAATACTCATGAAAAGAAAATACTCATGAAAAAATAAAACTATCAAAAGTGGTTGGAAGTGAATATTTTCTTTCGTTTTCAGAATATTTAGTGTATAATGAATTTATTAGAAATATTTAAACTGAAATACTTCTCACTTCCAATACCCACTTGCTGGAAATTCCCAGTACACGAACTCACTTAATCCCAACATCTCATTTCAACCCAATGCACGGGCCCTTATACTCAGTAGGTTCCATTGCACGCTTTCTTGAAAATCAAACAATTCACAACTTTTTTCACAGAAAAACATAAATTTCACTCCAAAATTGTAAAAAAGGTTAAATTTCACCAATAATGTGTTACTATTAAACCAAGACCTTTTAACCCCATAAGGAGGAATTCATATGAAACGTTTTTTCAAATTCATAGCAGATTTTAACGAAAGAAAAGCACTCGAACGGGAAAACAACGATTTCTTTCGCAAAGAATACGAAAATTATATGAAGATGAATTCTGAAAATCAAGGTAGAAGGAGATTAGCTCCTAGACTTTATGTGATTGAAGGCGGTAAAAAAGGCCCCAACATTGAAATTTCTGACAGAAAGAAATCAAGTTAACCTGATCCCTTCAAATGATCAGCTACTAATGTTGCAGTTCATACCCTACAAACGTCACAGGTTCTCCATGAATAAAGGAGATTCATTACCCATATCATTCATTTAAAATATACATGCCAAAAGCTCAGATATACTTCTGAGCTTTTTTTATTTTTCATTCTTCTATTAACACTATATTAATAGAAGTAACTAGGTATTTTTTAAAAAATTGGATTAACTTTAGTTTATTTCATGTTTTAGGTAAAGGTCACATTATAGGCCCATGGGTATTTCTCTAGAAAAAAACCCAAAACTTTCAAAAAAAAGAGATGTGTTCTTTTACTCATCTTTGTTCATATTCAAATAAGTCCAACTAAATGAGTCGATAGGTGTACTATCTTACATTGAATGACAAATCCATAAATATTGTTACGTTTTGGTCAATTTAATGGGTATAAACAATCAATAAAGTGTAATAAACCTCACTTTTAAAAACACTTTATTATTCAAATATAGCCAGTAAGAATCGGGTTCAAATGCCTATAAAACTATTTTAATTCTATTCAAAATGGGTCTTTATTAAACTTTCCATAATTTAGTGTAAACAAATCAAGGTTTTACTCGACTTTCAGCCATATCTTTGTACTCATAAAACATTTTATTCCATTAGATACTATTACACTCCTATATACATTTTTTTCAAAAAGCTTACAAAAATTATATTACGATAGAATAATTGCCTCTTGCCTATTAAGTTTAAAATCATGTAGTGTGTATTCAGTAAATCAAATATTTAAAAAAAGAGAGGTTAAAAAATGGCACCAATATTTATTTGTGCGATCTTTTTGCTTGGCTATGGCATCTTTGAACAAAGACGCCATCAGAAGCGTCTCGACTCCATTCCGGTACGTGTGAATGTAAATGGTATTCGAGGCAAATCGACTGTAACGCGTCTAATTACAGGTGTGATCCAGGAAGCTAAGTACAAAACAGTAGGTAAAACAACGGGAACTTCAGCAAGAATGATCTACTGGTTTACCGACAAAGAAAAACCAATTAAACGCCGCCCAGAGGGACCGAACATTGGAGAACAACGGCGTGTAGTTAAAGAAGTTGCCGATTTAGGAACGGAAGCACTGGTTTGTGAATGTATGGCCGTTCAGCCTGACTATCAATTAATCTTCCAAAATAAAATGATCCAAGCAAACATTGGGGTCATCGTGAATGTACTAGAAGACCATATGGATGTCATGGGACCGACAATGGATGAGGTTGCAGAAGCCTTTACAGCTACAATACCCTATAATGGTCACTTGATTACCATCGAAAGTGAGTATTTGGACTTTTTCAAGAAAATTGCCAAAGAACGCAACTCAAAAGTGATCGTTGCAGATAATTCAAGAATTTCGGAAGATTTCTTGCGCGAATTCGACTATATGGTATTTCCGGATAACGCATCACTGGCTTTGGCCGTTGCAGAAGCTTTAGGCATTGATGAAAAAACAGCTTTTCGCGGCATGTTAAATGCGCATCCCGATCCAGGGGCCATGCGGATCACCAGGTTTGGAGATCCAATCAAGCCAACTTTCTTTGTCAATGGCTTTGCTGCAAACGACGCGGCATCGACGCTGAACATCTGGGAGCGTGTCAAAACGTTCGGATACAGCCCAGAACCTCCTATCGTCATCATGAACTGCCGTGCTGACCGTGTGGACCGTACAGAGCAGTTTGCAAGAGATGTATTGCCGTACATTAAATCTACAATCGTCATTGCCATTGGTGAAACCACATCACCAATAACAAGGGTATTCGAGCAAGGTAACTTGGATACAAAAGAATATTGGGATTTGGAAAACTGGTCAACTGAAGAAATCGTGGCCCGTCTTCGCCCATTGATGAAAAATCGCATCGTCTACGGTGTCGGGAATATACACGGCGCAGCGGAACCATTAATTGAAGCATTCATGAAATCTAAAACAAAGCAAAAAGCAAGTTAAGTAGGAGGAACCTTAATGTTTGGATCGGATTTATATGTAGCCCTAGTACTGGGAGTAACGCTTAGCCTTATATTTTCAGAAAAAACGGGTGTCGTACCCGCAGGACTTATTGTGCCAGGTTATTTGGCATTAGTATTTGATCAATGGGAAATCATGCTGGTCATCTTGACCATTAGTATAGTAACTTATTTAATCGTCACTCACGGCCTTTCAAGATGGGTGATTTTATATGGAAGAAGAAAATTCGCAGCCATGATGGTGACCGGGATTTGCTTGAAACTCCTATTGGACTTAGTCTATCCCGTCATGCCATTTGAAATATTCGAGTTTCGGGGAATCGGTATAATCGTACCCGGTTTGATAGCGAATACCATTCAAAGACAAGGAATGCCATTGACACTTGGCAGCACGCTTTTATTATCCGGCTTAACGTTCGGATTAATGAACGTGTACTACCTATTCTGAGGTGCAAAAAATGAAACGAACTTTAAATGCAAAAGAAAAAACACTTATCTTTATTAAACGCACGAAGAAAAAGAATCTTAAATACACTGGAATCATACTACCTATATTACTAATCGCTTTAGTCATTACCACTTGGATGGGACGGGCTGAAGAAGTGAAAACAAACGCTTCAAAAACTGATCAACCATTGACGATGACAATGGTCGGTGATGTGATGATGGGACGTTTTGTTGATGAAGTAACGGAAAAGCACGGGTATGATTACCTCTTCCGTTATATGAAGCCCTATTTTACCGATTCAGACTATGTCAGTGGGAATTATGAACATCCCGCTTTAAAAGAAGAGGTATCCAACTACAAGGAAGCAGACACGGCCATCAGGTTAAACTCCAATAATGATGGTGTGAAAGCCGTTAAAGATGCTGGCTTCTCAGTGATGACTTTGGCCAATAACCATATGATGGACTTCGAAGAACGAGGACTGCTTGACACGCTTGATGAATTCAAAACTGCGGATATGCATTATGTCGGTGCTGGATCGAACACTGCCGAAGCTAAAAATAGCATCGACTATGCGGATGTTAATGGCGTGCGTGTCGCAACACTTGGCTTCACAGATGTTTACGGTAAGGATGCCGTGCCAAAAAGTAATAAAGCCGGGATATTGAATACCAACCCTGATTTATTATTTGAAATGATTGAAAAAGCTAAGGATGACAAGCAAGGCAATGCAGACTTGGTTGTCGTGAATGTTCACTGGGGAATAGAGTATTCAACATCAACAACCGCTCGTCAAACAGAATTGGCTAAAGCGATAATCGATGCAGGAGCTGATATCATCATCGGCCATCACCCCCATGTGCTTCAATCGTTTGATGTTTATAAAGATGGAATCATTTTCTATAGCTTAGGAAACTTCGTGTTCGATCAAGGCTGGACACGCACAAAGGATTCAGCCATGGTTCAATACCATTTAGCGGAAGACGGAAAAGCTACAGTCGATGTGGTTCCACTGCAAATTGAAGAAGCAACACCAAGGCCAGCTACCTCTTCAATCGACAAATCACGTGTTTACCGTCAGTTGACGAAGGAAACGAGTGAAAAAACCCAATGGTCGAAAAAAGAAGATCATATCGAAATTACATTGGATCACAAGAAGGTAATCGATCATAAGGCTCAACGTGAGCAAGAAGAAAAAGCTGCAAAAGAAAAGAAAGCTGCACAAGAAGAAAAAGCAGCGAAAGAAAAGAAAGCAGCACAAGAGAAAAAAGAAGTAAAACCTGTACAACAGAACATACAACCCATTCAGTAAGGAACGATTGGATACTACTATGTGAAAAGTGAAACAACTTGGAAGCTCAACCTAACAGGGGGAAAAATCGATGATTAACAGTATGACGGGAAAAGTATTCATTTCCCTTTGCATGCTCATATATTTAGCTGGATGTTCGAAGACACCCCCTATTTCTGACACGAATGATCCGATCAAGAGTAAAACGGAACAATCATATGGGGTCAGTGCTTCAAACTCAATCGCAATAGATGTCGGGATGGAAATATTGGATAACGGCGGAACGGCGGCTGATGCCGCAATTGCGGTATCCTATGTATTAGGTGTAGTCGAACCTTTTGGATCTGGCGTGGGTGGCGGCGGCGGTATGCTGATTGCCCCTGAATCCGGAGACCCTATTTTTATCGATTATCGTGAATCCTCTCCGGAAGACCCAAGTCCAAGACACAATGCGGGGATTCCTGGCTTAGTGGCCGGCATGCAGGTTATAAGCGATAAGTATGGGAGCGTACCAATGGCAGACCTTCTTCAGCCGGCGATAGATTTGGCTGAAGGCGGGTTTGAAGTGGACGGGCCGTTATCATCACGCTTAAAAGCAGCTCAGCCAAGGGTCTATTCCGATAACACTTCACTTTTTTATCCTGATGGTGATGCCATTGAACCAGGCAAAACCCTCATCCAAAAAAGACTTGCTGAAACATTGAAGAAGATTCAACAGGAAGGTCCTGATGGTTTTTATAAAGGGGAAATTGCACGGGATATTAAAAGAAAAACAGACATCGACTTGATGGATTTAAAGCGCTATGAGGTGAAAGAACGTATGCCGGTCCAAGGAACATTTGCCGGTTATGACGTTTTTACCGCCCCTCCTCCCTTTTCCGGGATTACAGTTCTTGAAATGTTAAAGCTCGCCGAGGAAACGAACCTAGGTGATTCTTCAAGCAAATCAGATTATATGAAAATCCTGGGGGGCATCACAAATACCGCTTATCAAGATCGATCAGCACATACGGGTGATGGAATAAGTCACTCTAAGGCTGAACAGTTGCTCTCACCCATTCACTTGAATAATCTTAAAAATAAGATCAAAAGTGAAAGTTGGGAAAATAAAGAAGCGAATGGTTCCGAAGAACATGAAAGCACGACACATTTTGTGATCATGGACAAATATGGAACTGTCGTTTCCGCAACAAATACGCTCAGTAACTTTTTCGGATCTGGTGACTATACGAATGGCTTTTTCCTTAACGATCAATTGAAAAATTTCCGTTCCGGCCTGAATTCTCAAGAGGCATATAAACGGTCAAGAACTTTCACCGCCCCAACCATTCTCAAGAAACCAGGGAAGGAATCGATTGGAATCGGCTCACCCGGTGGTGATAGGATTCCTCAAGTATTGATGCAGGTCCTTTATTCATATACAGAGAATGAAGGCTCATTTCAGGATATCATCGACCGTAATCGGTTCGTCTTTGATGGAAAGAAAATTTATACGGAATCCAGGCTTTCGAATGAAATAATATCCAACTTGGAAGATTCAGGATATGAAGTTATTCAGAAGATTTCCCCCATGTTTTATGGCGGGGTTCAAGTACTCGTTAAAAACGAGAAAGACGGACGACTATCCGGAGCTGGGGATAAAAGAAGAAATGGAAGCTGGAAAGCGCAGTAATAAAATGCTTATCAAGCCTCTCCTTTCGAACACCATATGAATTTTAGTAATGCATAAGGGGACTTAGAATATGAATATCGTAAAAAAAATAACAAGCTGGGTTATACCTGTTGTTCTTATAGCAGCCCTGCTTGTAACCATGAATATGTTCAAACGCACGGAAACTTTAACACCCGACGAGCAACAGAAAATAGAACAATATACGACTATCGAAAAATAAAAAAAGCTGGGGCAACCCCGCTTTTTTTATTTTTGCTTTCAAAGGGTATAGAATGTAAATTGGCTACAAATACGGGAGGATAATCATGAAAAGCTATACTGATTTTGCTGAACTGCAGCAAAATGAACACGAATACCTCGATTACCGCATCATCGTTCATCATAGGATACCTGATATTGCAGTCTTAGCCATACATGGCGGGAATATCGAACCAGGCACTAGCGAAATTGCTGCCGCCCTTGGAGAAAGGCTTTGTGCAAGCACATACCTATTCGAAGGTCTTAAACCAAGGGGGAATCAGGTACTTCATATAACATCCAACTTATTCAATGAACCGATCGGCGTTTCAATGGCAGCGAACGCACAGACCACCCTTTCCATCCATGGCCACTACGACGTACATAACGCGCTGGTGTACATTGGAGGACGGAATGAGCCCTATAAGAACTTGATTCAGCATTCACTCAATGAAGCTGGATTTCAAACTGAAGACGCACCGCAGCACCTTTCAGGCTTGAATAGAAACAACATCACCAACACATCCAAAACGGGTGCAGGCGTGCAATTGGAACTTTCCACGAAGCTTAGAAAAAGCTTATTCAAAGGTAATGACTTTACCAGTAAAAACAGGGTAAATCCATTGGATCTTTTTAATCGGTTCGTTCGTGCCCTTGAAAAAGCGACTCTGGAATATAAACAGGTTGAATGATCTTCCTATCGTCTTTTTTAAAAAGAGACTACCAGAAACAATCAAGCAGGCTTCCTATTCTTCTTAGTTCATAAGGCTTTCAACTTGACCGAAACCTTCGAACTTCTCGGCCCAATAACCTGACGAAAGGTTGGAAATATGAACGCCTGCTTTTTCCGTTGTATTGAGAAAACGGCCATCCCCTAGGAAAATGCCTACATGGGTCACGCCCAGCCTTGTACCTGTATCCCTAAAAAATACTAAATCCCCTGCCTTTGGTTCTTCGATTTTGGGCAGCAATGAGAAGTAGTTCGCTGCGGAACCCCGTTTTACTGAAAGGCCCTGCTCTTTCATGACCCAATAGATGAAGCCGCTGCAATCCATTCCGATCATCGGATCCTCTTCCCCGAAAACAAAGGGGAATCCGCGTAGGGTGTATCCATACTTAATGACATCATATGCTTTATCATATGCAGCTTCTTGGTCTACATAAAACGGATACAACGGGTTGCTGTATAGTTGTAGATACTGTCCTTGCATCAACTCATCAGTCGGTAAAGCGTTACGATTTTTAATCGTATTCATGGAAATGCCATACTTTTCCGAAATACTTTTAAGCGTTTCACCATTTTGGACGATATGTTCACCTTTAGGAGTGTATGTTTTATACTCAACTTGATATTTTGCAAAATAATTTTCTGTGCTGGATCTCACCTGAACCGTTTCTGCACCATATCCGGAATTGACAAATTGGTTTTCACCGAGATAAATACCTGCAGTCACAACTTTTAAGCTGTCTTTTTCCAGAAAGAATATAATATCTCCAGTTTTCGGAGTTGTGGTATCCATCCCTTGCTTATAAAAGCCATCTACTGTCAAACGGTCGATGGGCACACTTTGCCGGGAAAGCACCCAATGAATCAGTCCGCTGGAATCAAACCCTTTTTCAGGCGTTTCTTCTCCTGCTGTCTTTTTAAACCCTACAAAGGATTTCGCATAATTCGCAATTTGTTTTCCTCTCTCCGACCATTGATAAATGGAAGGAGTATAAGCCGTTTGAATGATCGTCAACTTTTGGCCCACATATAACTGATCATCCGGTAAACCATTCGTCTTCATTAATTGCTCCGTCGGTATATCATAAGTCTTGGCAATCGATTCCACCGTTTCGTTAGAAATTACAGTGTGCACATGATCTGCCGCCTCGACCTTTAAACCAGGTAAAAACGTGAAACTAACCATAAATACCAATAAAATTACCATATAGCTTAATCTTCCTTTAAACATTTTAACCCTTCCTTTATACGTTGAAATATTTTAAAATTCACTATTTTCAAAAAAAGTAAAATAAACCCTTTCGTGAATCTTTTGACCTACCATCATATGGAAAAGCGAATCTTTTTGCTCACTACAATAGTGTTATCGGACAAAACACATATAACTTTTAGCCTATTTTTTTAAGATAAAATCATTTTTTTATGATCATACTCTATAATACGTTCTGAAATGAACCATTATGCCCATACGAGCAATTTAATGGAATCGCTTTCAAAATAATCCTTTTAAAAATGGAGGTATTTTGAAAGCGTATGAGATAAGGAAAGTGCATAGTGGATAATACGTTGGAAATCGGAGCAATCCAAAGGATTATGGAACAGCGAAATTTATTTATTTATTTGTACGCCCGCGGTCCTTTAACCGTGAAGATCGAACGTCATCGGTGTTTATCCCAGTCATGATAACGTGGTACATATACCGCTCGCCCTATTTATGAACAGCCTAACGGCATTGGAGTGAACATCTTGATAAAACTGACAGAGAGAAAGACCGGCAGGCAATTAAAGATAGGCAACATAGCAGTGGAGAGGAAACGGATTTGAGGTTTGGTGGTATAAACAGGCCTTGCTGTAACCAGATGAACTACTCTTTAAGCTTGGCAAGCTCTAAAAAGGAGCAAGAGGAAATACTTGTTTTACAGGAACCCGAATCCGTTGGTATCTCCCATCATCTAGCAGAAGATGAAACTGAGGGGAAAGCATAATTGGCTTCCCCCTCAGTTCTATTAATCTAAGGCATATACACGGTCTTAATATGTGAAAGCTTCAAAAACACATTATTCCCAGGAGCTGTCGTTAACTCAGCCAAGTTGTTTTCAACCTTTTTAAGCACACCGATTTTCATAGGATCGTCTCCCCCATCAAATACTACAAGTTTTCCTGCATTTTTCTTTAATTGGTCTTCCAAAGAACGAAGCATTGGCACACCTGTTGGATTGATGGGGAAACTCTCTTTATTGAGGGTGTAGGGTGTGGCATGTTGATAATACGGAGTAAGCCATTTAAGGTGGTGCAGCGATACATACATCATTTTATATACAGGCGAGTAGAACGCAAAGTAATCATTGAAAACATTTGTGATATAACCGTGTAAAGGAATATGCCCCGCAACATGGATTTCTGAAAAAACCCCTTTTGCATTCATTAGTGTTTTACGATAGGAAATGGACGCCATCTCTTCCATCATGGGGGACTCAATAGGATATTTAATCTCGTTATCAATCTCTGTACTCAGATTGAATCTATGGACATGCAGCATTGGAAAATACAAATACCGCTGTCCATTGAACAACACTAGAATATCCGTGCTCAGATCAGTCAGAATTCCTTTGAAAGTTTTTTTTCCTGAGAGTTGAACATCAATCTGTTTACCCAGTAATGCAGCAGCATCACTCATTACTATCTCCTCCTAGGGGTTAATTCAGCTAAAAATCATTTGCACCCAATAATATAATAATAGCAGTGTCACCACTGTTGTTATGGGTATGACTATCAGGGATACGCTTAAATAATCTTTCCACTTTATTTTCATTTTGTTCTGTTTCAGGATATGCATCCAGATAAGCGAGGCAAGAGTACCGATGGGCAATAACAATGATCCCATGTCACTACCGATTATATTAGCTAGATAGATGGTTTTTAAGGTGATTGGATCAAGTCCCATTTCCGTTAAGGTAATGGTGCCTATCATTAATGCTGGATGATTGTTGAAGATGTTTGATAGGATTGAAACCAATCCTCCCATGACAAGGCTCGCACTCATTAACCCTTGGTTAACAATCGGTTCGCATATCTCTACAAGTATGTTTGTAAGTCCTACATTGTGGAGACCATAAATGATGACATACATGGAGAATGCGAATATCAGGATGTGCCATGGGGTCTTTTTTAAGATATCGACAGGATTTGTCCGTAAATGATACCATCTCCAGACCAGTAAAGATAAAGAACCAAGTACAGCAACCCACTCAATTGGAATGGAAAAGTAAGAAGCTACAAAGAGTAAACAGCGCACCACGAACACATAGAGCAATACTTTCAACATGAACTTTGTGCGTTGCCTTTTTGTTTCAACCGTCATTTTCCCCTTTAAAGGATGGAAATTCTTAGTGAAGAAACTTTCCTCAATGTCATAAGAAATATTCGGTAATTTCTTAGGCAATTTTTTCTTGACCACTACGAACATCAACCATGACATGAAGACCAACCCCACAGTAGCAGGTACAAACATCATGGCAGTATGCATATAAAGCGTCATATGCACGATTTGCAATGCGATTAAATTAACAATATTACTCACGCCAATAGGCGCACTTGAAGCTGTTGCAATCAATGCCCCACTCAAAAGATACGGGATGGCCTCATGCGGTTTTAATCTGAGATTTTTCAGAAGTAAGATCAAGATGGGGGTCGTAATCATGATGCTGCCGTCGTTATTGAATAACAGGGTCATTAAAAAACACAATAATTGAATGTACCAATACAGGCGATACCCCGATCCTCTTGCAAGGATGGCAAGTCTTGCAGCCGCCCAGTGAAAAAATCCAAAACTTTCCAAGATAACAGCCATGACAATCGTTGCCATGATGGTAATCGATGCGCCCCCGATTTTATTGATAATATCCAAAATATCGTCATGGGATACTATGCCAGTCAGCAAAATTATCACAGCACCGATTGAAGCTGGCCATGCTTCATTTATTCCTCCTGGCCTCCATAATATAACTATCATTGTCATGACGAACACCAAAATAGTCATTCCAATTTCGAAATGCATGTTGTTCTCCCCTTTTTGGGCCTTGGGCCATTGGACCCTACTTGTCCGATTCCTATATACTATTCCCCTTTGTAAAAAAGGCATGGATACTTAACCAGTCCCTCCAAATTGTACCTTTGTACTTCTAGTTATTTTGTCCACTAAAGAGAGATGCCCCTTTCCAAGACTCATGGTTAAGTGCCTACAGAATGATAGAATGGCGGTCCATCGAACCCACGAAAAAGGGGAAACCACTTTAGTGGCCTCCCTTTTTGCAAAGCTTATGTTTTCCGGTCTTCTAATTCTTTATCTGGAATCCCCCCAGCGTCTGCTCCAAATCATTTATTAACTGTGTAAGCTGCTGCGTATATTGCGCAAGTTCATTGGAAGAAGCCGCTTGTTCTTCCATTGAAGATGCAATTTCTTCTGATGAAGCCGTCGTTTGCTGAGATACGGCGGTTATTTCCTCTATCACTTTAACGACCGTTTCTTTTTGTAGATTGATGCTTTCAATGGATCGTGTTTCTTCCTGAATCGAATTGGATATCCTGCCAACAGAATCTTCCAGCTCTTTCATGGCTTCACTTACCGTGATTACGGCATTTTTCTGATCCTTGCTGATTTGATTCGTTTCATTGGTCGTTTTCAGCAATTCCTCTGTATCTGATAGAATGCTTTGGATGATTGCTTGAATGTTTTTTGTAGCTTCTTTTGAATCATCCGCCAAGCTCCGAACTTCATTTGCCACGACAGCAAACCCTTTGCCGGACTCACCTGCCCTGGCCGCTTCTATAGATGCATTCAAAGATAACAAATTGGTTTGTTCCGATATTTTCGAAATGGCATTCGTGACATCTGAAATGGTTTTTGATTTTTCTACAAGTCTTAAGCTCATGCTGGTGACTGCAGTAAATGCCACTTCCAATTTCCGGTATGAAGTTTCCAAACCACTGACCTGCTGTTTTCCTGATTCTATTTTTACAGATGCAAGTTCCAAAACGGATTGGGTCTCCCTCGATTGTTTTGATAACCCATCGATTTCTTCACTAAGAACCTGGATGGTACTCGCCCCGTGCTCCACTTGTTCAGATTGATTCGATGCACCCGCTGCAATCTCTTCTATCGCACGGGAAACATCTGTAATGGCTGTACTATTTTCAGCAGCTATTTGGCTTAGGCCGGCATTTGCGTTTGTCACCAATTCCGCATTGCCGTTTACCTTGGCAACCAATCCTCTTAATTTCGCCAGCATCGAGTTATAGCTTTTACTTAAGTCCCCAATCTCATCATTGGATTTAAAGGCAAATTCGGTCACTAAATCCCCACTCGCCGTCTTTTCTATGACTTTTTGGAATTCAGCCATGATTTTCATTAACTTTCCTGCTAGATAAAGAGCACATACCGTCCCGAATAAGAGGCCTAAAATACCTGATATCAATACGATTCTATTAATATCAGCCAGCTTGGATTGCAGTATTTTGTCTGGAGTGAGTGCCAACACTTTCCACTTCACTTCAGGGACCGTACTCAATTCAGCTGTATAATCTTCTTCATCCAACTTCAAGGATTGATTCTCCTTGTCCGCCCCATTATATATGTCGGCCACCCACTTGAACTCTGAATTGAATCGGTAAGTGTCCTTAATGTAATCCTCCACCCCCTCTTCCATGCCGCTTTTTTCAGGATTCACATTCTTTCCGTCCATATTCTTGATGAAGGAACTCACAATAAAACCTTGTGAATCCATTATTACCAGATTGCTAGTAGAATCCTTTTCGATATTGGCCCTCATTTTCCCGATTGTCGAGAGGTCAATATCATAACCCAAGGCCCCTGCCATTTTCCCGTCCAATATAACAGGAGTGACAACGGAAGTCATGATTGTCCCTGAAGCATTATCCTTATACACATCCATCCATTTCGTTTCGGGTCTTTCGGTTAGCTGCGTATAGGTCTTAGTCTCCCTTGCATCCTGATTGAAATCCATTTGGGGCGAAGCATACAAGGAACCATCCGATCCATCCATAAAATAAACAGAAATTAAATCTTCATTGTTCTTTTGAAATGCCCCTATCGTTTTTTGGATATCCTTGACTGAATCACCATTCTTGATCTGATTGGAAATTAGCTGTGATAATTGCTCCAGCGAATTTTCATACGTGGCAACGCTCAAATTGATTTGCGCCGCTGCATTTTGGGCCGAGCTTTTGTTGATGGATATACTATCTTCTTTAAAAATGGAAGTTACTTTTACCCCCATTATTGAAACGGATACGACTATAGCAAGAAAAACGGATGTACATATAAATAATAACCATTTTATCCGGAGCGATATCCTTCTCTTTACTTTTTCTTTCTTGTTAATCGGTGAACTTCCCATTAATAATTTCCTCCTTTTATTTGACCAGCACCTTGCTGTGAAAACAAAGTTCAATCTAAGATCAAAATGGACCCATCCTTATTCACGGCCATTTACTTTATTTTTCCATATAAACATACTATATACCTATTTTCCCATTGTCAATTACCAATTCGTGATAAAATAACAGGTCCAAAGAACTCCTCATTCACCCGCAATTGCATTCAATCGTTCCAAATAGTGCTAAAACTGCCTATATCAAGATTTTTTGGACTAATTCACTATTATTTTCATGACTTCAATCCGCTGACATTTTCCATATTCCGCCCTAATTATTTCACTCCATTAGACGTTCACGAATCTATCCAAGGCTTTGAAGTATGATGATTTGAAAGCGGTTTCCAATTTTGATGCATCAAAAAAGCCCTTGGATTCTGTAGAATCCAAGGGTCAAATGGGTAATAATAGGGTTATTCAGTAAAAATCGGAATTAGCGTAACGCTGCAGCTAAGCTTTCTCCAAACTCTTTAGCGCCATCCGGGCCATCACCAGTGATGATATCATCATGTGCAACGACGTGCTGTTCAGCATATTCAACGGAATTAGCCTTCAATTCGTCAATTTGAACATCAACTGGGTAACAAGCAGCTTTTCGACCAGAAAGTAAACCCGTTTTCGCTACAGTTACAGATCCTGCACAAATTCCCGTTACAAGAACCTTTTGCGCATGCGCTTGTTTCAAATAGCTTTGCAATTCTTGGTTGCCCCATAGATGATCGTTCGTACCAGATCCTCCAATTACAGCCACTGCATCATAATCACTGGCTGAGACGTCAGAAAAGATCACTTCAGCCGTTGCTTTTCCTTGATAGTCACCAGTTATTTCACCAGTTTTCGTACTGGCTATCGTCACTTCCACTCCTGCGTTTTCCAAAACTTCTTTTGGCTGAAATAATTCATCTTCATTAAAGCGTTCTGGTGGTATAATTAGTAATGCTTTTTTACTCATATATATTGCCTCCTAAATTCGATTGTCTCTATGACTATCCATATTGTATCGCTGGTTATCGGCACTGTGAAGAACGCACTTTAATGTGCGCAGGTTACCTATAGGTTACTGGTAAAATAAAAAAGGAGCTAAAGTCCATGTCAGAAACATTAAGAGATGAAATCAAAGAAAAAATCTTAAACGGCCATTATAACTGCGAAAAAGAACTTACTTTATCCATTTTCAGCGGCAAATGGAAAATCGTCATTTTATGGCATTTAGGTGTAGAAGGCCCACACCGATTCAGTGATCTCCAAAGGCTTTTCCCAAAAATATCCCATAAAATCTTAACAAATCAATTGCGTGAACTTATGGAAGATGGTGTGGTTCATCGGGAAGTATATCCTGAAATCCCTCCAAAAGTTGAATATTCCATGACCGACCTTGGAATGACCTTGCTGCCAATCGTTGAAATGATGTATGAATGGGGAAAAAACAGAATGAATGAAATTAAACAAGAAATGGGTACCATTGAAAATGATCCGAACAAATAATTCATTTAATATAAAAGCAGACCGACTGATGAAATGCCGGTCTGCTGATTTTAAATGCTGATCATTTCCATAAAAGCGATTGCCCACCTATGGGGAATGGCTGACATATTGCACCTATTATAATCCTTATGTATCAGCTTGCATGCCATTCATCCATCAAGACGTTTGACGGCGACCGTATATTCCTTATGCCATTTTTCCCATTCATCCATTGGAAAATCCTTATATTGACCATCCAGTAAATCACTTAACATATCTAGGCACACATGCCAGCCTGCCAAATCTTTTGATGTATGATCATTAACTGGCCGGATGGATTCTTTCAATACTAATGAGCAACCCTCCTTTTCAGGGGATACCTCGAAACGAACCCAGCCGTCACCCCATTCAAAATCTAAAACGGCAGATTCCCGGAAGTCCCTGATCTTCATATCAAAGGATTCCCCTGACCCATCATTCATATTGAATTTTATGGTCCCGTCTTTTCGAAGGTCCTGCATTTCCAAGTTGGACATCCACTTTTCCACCTGATCATTCTCAGTTAAAGCACCCCATACCGTTTCCACCGAATGATCGAGCTGGCGATCGAATCTTGCGATAATTCCATTTCCTTCTTTTTCGATTGCAGCTTGCATATACATTCCTCCTCATTCAATTCGTCCAAATGTTCCGGCCTACTTGATCTTATTTTTATAATAAAAAATGGTCGGATGGTATTCACCATTTGCAGACTTCGCATAATCAGGAATCTTGCCTGCCTGAATATATCCCAATGAAGTATACAGGGAGTTCGAAGGATCCCCTTCCCTTGTATCAAGGACCAATAATGTCCGTCCCTCCTGCTTGGCCCTCTTCTCAGCCTCTAGCATGAGTGAACGCCCTACGCCATTTCGTCTATAACCAGTATGCGTCATTAACTTTGCAATCTCCGCACGATGGCCGCCGTTTTGCTTTGAACATACATGTAACTGTACGCTCCCGACTATCTCACCTTGTAATTTCGCGACAAACAGAATCACATCAGGATTTAGGGCACCATCCCAATAATCAATGGCCTCAGAACGTTTCACCGGAGGTAAAAAACCAATGGACGCGCCATCATCCACCACTTGCACCAAAAGGTCGGAAAGTTCATTAATGTGGTCGCGGAGTGATGTTAATTGTTCGATTTTCACTTTTGCATTCACAGTAATCACAACCTTTCAAGATTTACCATCCCTGGCGCTTTGATAAAGAAGTAATATGAGCTAGATGATGGCGTCCGTGCCATGCATAAATACCTATATTTTCACCGACTGTCACCTCTCCCGAATCAGGATGGATGAATGTTCTGCTCAGGTCGTCTGCATGAAGGACCGATAAAAGTTTGTATAAGCGGATATGTACAGCTTCGATTAGTGATAGAGAAATTTCAATCGGTAAATCATAATCGGGCAGCTCTGCCCATCGCCCCTCCTCATACGGTTTAATGACCGGGCTTTCTTCCGTAAGGGCCCATTTAAAGCGAATATATGCATTCATATGACTATCAGCAACATGATGCACGACTTGGCGGACCGTCCATCCTCCAGGACGATAAGCCGTGTCAAGCTGTTCATCATCCATGCTACCTACTGCCTCCCGCAGCATTCCAGGCAAAGCTTCAATCTCCTTGATCCAGCCCTCGGCCACACCACTAGTAATTTCCCCATCAAACTGAAACCTTCCAATCGGGTATCTCAAATCCATCTTCATTCTCCCCCTTTATGTTCAATGCATCCATATATATTCTTTATCGATGCTGACAAGTCCTTTATACTTGCAATCCTTAATTTGATCTTGATCGCTTTTCTAATTAATCCACCCTGCAGCCTATCTCGACTCGCTCAGGAATATTCATCCATATCATAATCAGTATACTATTTCCCACATTTAGCATCCATGAATAATGGCATGTTAATCAATCCCGTTCTTTTAAACAATGAAATGGGATAGGATCATCATGAAGAAAATTATTAGTTCAATACAAACCCTTAGCATCTTCTTTTTATCAATTGGCCTTAACGCTGGAGGTTTAGAAGCTAAACCACTGCAATAATGAAGAAAAGAGAATTTATGATTGTAGTGCCCAATACTATTGTTAATGCTCAATAACAAGTACATCAACTTTTTTCACGAGTACGCTCTTATCTCATGAGTTTGCTGCTCATTCATGCGCGTAAAGATCAATTCACGAGTATTTGATTCAAACTCACGAGTAAATGACCCAAACTCACGAGTAAATCCTCTTTTTTCACGAGTAAATGGCCCAAACTCACGAGTAAATCGACTTTTTTCACGAGTAAACGCTCTTATCTCATGAGTTTGCTGCTCATTCATGCGCGTAAACATCAATTCACGAGTATTTGACTCAAACTCACGAGTAAATCCTCTTTTTTCACGAGTATTTGACCCAATTTCACGAGTAAATCGACTTTTTTCACGAGTAAACGCTCTTATTTCATGAGTTTGCTGCTCATTTTGTGTTTAAAAGCCCTCTTGGTTATGAAAAAATTCAGTTTGCGTTAGAACTATTCATTTTTCAGCGGGATCTATATCATAAACCGTAAATAAATGGTAAATTAAGAGTATTCTAGCAATAGGGGGTCCACATATGAGCATTCAGAAAGCGACAGTACTTGAGCTTGAATCTCTGACAGAACTTTTTGATTTATACAGAGTGTTTTATGAGCAAACATCCGATCCTGAACGTGCAAGGGAGTTTTTAAGAGAAAGACTGACGAATGGAGAGTCTGTGGTTTTTATGGCATTTGAAGAAGGGAATCCTATTGGTTTTGTTCAATTATACCCTTCCTTTTCATCTGTAAATATGGTGCGGTCATGGGTATTGAACGATTTATTCGTGAAGGAGTCCGCCCGCAAAAAAGGTTTTGGCGAGGAGTTATTGAAGGCGGCCATCACTTTCGCACGGGAAACAGGTGCCAACGGGGTTTTACTCGAGACAGGCAAGGATAATGTAAACGCACAAAAACTTTACGAGAAAATTGGTTTCGTTCGTGAATCGAATCATTTTTATCATTTCACCATTTAATATAAAAAAGTGTAGGGAAAATTTTCTTTTCCCTACACTTTTTTATATTCATCTAGAAAACTAATTATTTAGCAGTTACCAGGCTGGCTTGAATTTCTTTAATAAGAAGTTCAGCACCTTCAGCGCTAAGTATTAATTTACCGTCAGCAAGTTTCATATTGTCATCGGAAACGTCACCTGTTACTTGACAAGTCATGTTTGGTTTATATTTTTGAAGGATTATACGCTCTTGTTCTACGTAAATCTCCAAAGCGTCTTTCTCATTAATTCCTAATGTACGGCGTAATTCAATTGGAATGACTACCCGTCCTAATTCGTCAACTTTACGTACAATACCTGTAGATTTCATTTAATTTACCTCACTAATTTTCTTTCGAATGTTGCTTCTATATATATTTCGTCAACATTCGACATTATTTGCACTTATAAAGATACCACTCCCTACCATATTCGTCAATTCTCGTATCTTCATATATTATCTGCCTCTATAACATTTTTATATTATATTTTAGTAAATCCTTCATAAAGCCCGTCATACCGCTATTTTCTGTTTATACTAATGGTATTTATTACTAATTTTATAATTAAATTTACAACGTTTCCATTTTCTTTTCAACAACGACTCCCATCATTCCATGTCGAATTATAGGGAAGGAATATCACTAGTCTAAAAGAATCCAGTTGATTTTCTTTTGCATTTGAAGGACAATTTAAATTGATTGATTTTAATATTCTGAAAACCTTTTCTTCTGCCTTTGATGCAGTGGAACGTGATACTTAATGTTTTAAAGTCTTTTATAGTAAGAAGAAAGCCGAAACGATTGCCACACTTAAAAAGTCTTGGCTAATTACTGGCTCATTAAACAGATTGAGGTGAGTCAATTGCGTCCGATTATATTAGGTATTTGTTCTGCTTTCTTTTTTGCATTCACGTTTGTTTTAAATCAATCCATGGAGTTGTCTGGTGGAAGTTGGATATGGAGTGCATCGCTTCGGTATATCTTTATGGTGCCTTTTCTGCTGTGTATCGTATTAAGCAGAAAAAACCTGCGCCCTCTTTTACGGGTGATGAGAGAACGGCCGGGACCTTGGTTGCTTTGGAGTTTTGTAGGATTTGGGTTGTTCTATGCTCCTTTATGCTTTGCATCCGCCTACTCACCTGGCTGGCTAATCGCCGGCACTTGGCAAATCACGATTATTTCGGGTGCTTTACTTGCCCCGCTATTTTTTGAAAATGTCCAAACAAAAAATGGGCTCGAAAAGCAAAGAGGTAAGGTTTCTATGAAAGGCCTCCTCATGTCCATGATCATTCTGCTTGGGATCATCCTGATGCAACTGGAACACACCAAGCACATTTCAATGGCCAATCTCTGGTTGGGAGTGATCCCCATCGTCATCGCCTCGTTTGCATACCCTTTGGGAAATCGCAAAATGATGGAAGTATCCGAAGGACGTTTAGATGCTTATCAACGTGTACTAGGAATGACGTTGGCGAGTCTGCCTTTCTGGTTTCTGCTTTCATTGTACGGTTTTTATACAGTAGGAGCTCCGACGAAGATGCAGAGTTTTCAATCCCTTTTGGTAGCACTATTTTCTGGTGTCATTGCCACGGTCCTTTTTTTCAAAGCGACTGATTTGGTAAGTGGAAATATGCAGAAATTAGCTTCAGTTGAAGCTACTCAATCAATGGAGGTGCTTTTTGCCTTAGCTGGCGAATTACTATTCCTATCGTTACCGATTCCTTCTCCGTTATCGTGGTTCGGTATCTTTATCGTTATCATAGGAATGATCCTTCATAGCTATGTATCACATAAAAAAGAAGGTTCATCCCGGAAACGGACAGTGAGTGCCTAAATAAAAAGTCAAAAAAGCCCCGGATAAGATTTCGGGGCTTTTTCGACCTGAAAACAGAAACTGACTACGTTCTTTTTTCCATTGACAAGTCATGATAAATTGATGATTTTAAAGTGGCAAAAAGCTCACCATCCATTTTTATCATTAAACTTTTTGCAATAGATGTAGCTTTGTAAAAAAGTTTGATTAAAATCATCTCACCTCTATAGGTTTCTTAGAGGTGAGATGATTTTTTATTGGATATTTATGGTAATATCACTATAAGATTGTGAAGAAATGTACTTAAACTAACGGGGCAGTTTAGTTGAAGAGTGCTGTTTGATCTTTATTCAACACTTGGGCCATATTCTTGAATAAGAAAGGAATGAAAAATCTTGAAA